>NZ_LMPW01000001.1:0-16609 GCF_001423985.1 Flavobacterium sp. Leaf359
AAACGGTGTTCCGGTTATCCCGTCACAGGTAACCATCACGGTAACGACTCCATCAACCAACCCGGGCGTGGAACTGGATCCTGCAACAGGAACGGTGAGCGTAGACCCACAGACACCTGCGGGAACCTACACCATCGTATACCAACTGTGCGAGATTTTAAACCCGACCAACTGCGATTCTGCAACCGTAACCGTAGTAGTGGAAGAGGCACCAATCGATGCGGTGAACGACAACCCGGCTCCGGTTAACGGATATGAGGGCAATACTGACGTAGTGAACGTATTGGATAACGATACCCTAAACGGTGTTCCTGTTATCCCATCACAGGTAACCATCACGGTAACAACCCCATCAACCAACCCAGGCGTGGAACTGGATCCTGCAACAGGAACGGTAAGCGTAGACCCACAGACACCTGCTGGAACCTACACCATCGTATACCAATTGTGCGAGATACTAAACCCGACCAACTGCGATTCTGCAACCGTAACAATAGTAGTGGAAGAAGCACCAATCGATGCGGTGAACGACAACCCGGCTCCGGTTAACGGATACGAAGGAAATACGGACGTGGTGAACGTACTGGATAACGATACCCTAAACGGTGTTCCGGTTATTCCGTCACAGGTAACCATCACGGTAACAACCCCATCAACCAACCCAGGTGTGGAATTGGATCCTGCAACGGGAACGGTAAGCGTAGACCCACAGACACCTGCGGGAAGCTACACCATCGTATACCAATTATGCGAGATTTTGAACCCGACCAACTGCGATTCTGCAACCGTAACGATAGTAGTGGAAGAGGCACCAATCGATGCTGTAAATGATAATCCAACTCCGGTTAACGGATATGAAGGCAATCCTGATGTAGTGAACGTATTGGATAATGATACTTTAAACGGTGTTCCTGTTATCCCGTCACAGGTAACCATCACGGTAACGACTCCATCAACCAACCCGGGCGTGGAATTGGATCCTGCAACGGGAACGGTAAGCGTAGACCCACAGACACCTGCGGGAACGTATACTATCATATACCAATTATGTGAGATATTAAATCCTACAAATTGTGAATCAGCTACTGTAACAATAATTGTTAATCCTGCTCCAATCGATGCGGTAAATGATGACTTGGCCGGTACGATTGTAAACGGAACTGAAGGAATGATAAATGCCGGAAACGTATTTACTAATGATACGCTGAATGGTGTAGCGGTTATTCCATCAGAAGTAACTCTAACAACTGTAAATGCAGATGCTCCGTTGACATTAAATCCTGACGGAACAATAACTGTTGCGCCTGGAACACCAGCCGGAACATATACGTTAGAATACAGCATTTGTGAAATATTGAACCCAGCCAACTGTGATACGGCTATAGTAACAATTTTGGTTCAGGTGCCAGGTGTTGAAATTATCAAGCAAGGAACCTTCAATGATGCAAACGGTGACGGATTTGCACAGGTAGGGGAAACCATTACTTATAATTTCACGGTAATCAATACCGGAACAATGGAATTGACAAACATTACGGTATCCGATCCTTTGGTGACTGTAAATGGCGGACCTCTTGCAACTTTAGCTGCAGGTGCTACTGATTCGACTACATTTACTGCAGTCTATACGTTTACACAAGCTGATATTGACGCAGGAGTTGTAAACAACCAGGCATTGGTAACTGCTACTCCGGTAGTAGGAACACCAATTACAGATGACTCAGATAGTAATGACCCTACATTGCCAGGAAATGACGATCCAACTGTAACTGTGCTACCTCAAAATCCTAAGTTTGAATTATTCAAAGAAGGAGTTTATCAGGATGCGAACAATGACGGAATCGTAAATGCCGGAGATGTTATCCAATACAGCTTTACGGTTAGAAATACAGGAAACGTAACTATTACGAATATTTCTGTAACCGACCCTATAGTTGCAGTTTCAGGCGGACCTATTGCTTCTTTAGCACCACAAGCTACTGATTCAACAACGTTCACGGCAACTTACACCATATCACAAGCTGATATTGAATTAGGAGCAGTTTATAACCTGGCGTTGGCAGAAGGTACAGATCCGTCTGGAAACCCAATTGATGTGGAGTCGCAGGACCCATCTCCGTTAGACCCGAACGATCCGTTATACGAACCAACCTGTCCGGATTGTACAGTTACGATTATTGAGCAAAATCCGGCGATTGCGCTGATTAAGACAGCAACTTTCAACGATAGCAATAACAATGGAATCGCAGAAGTAGGAGAAACCATCACTTATAACTTTACGGTAACCAATACAGGAAACGTAAGCCTGAGCGATGTAACGGTTACAGATCCGCTACCGGGAGTTGTTGTAAGTGGAGGTCCTATAACTCTTGCTGTTGGAGAAAGTGACAGCACTACATTTACGGCTATCTATACCATTACACAAGCCGATATCAATGCAGGAAGTGTGTCGAACCAGGCATTCGTTACAGGAAACAGTCCGCTGGATGTAGAAGTTACAGATGCTTCTGACCATACAGATAATGCAGGAAACAATCCAACGATTGTTGAAATTGACGGATGTACCATCAATGTATTCAATGTAGTTACTCCAAATAATGATGGCAGCAACGAATTTTTATACATAGGAGGATTAGGATGCTATCCAGACAACAAAGTAGAAATTTTCAACCGCTGGGGTGTTGTGGTTTACGAAACAAGTGGCTATAACAACAATGACAAAGCCTTTAGAGGATATTCTGAAGGAAGGGTTACAGTAAACAAATCAGAAGGATTACCTGATGGTACTTATTTCTACATCTTGAAATACAAAAAACAAGATGGTACTGTAAGAGAAAAGAGCGGCTATTTATACTTAAGCAGATAAAGTTAAATTCCTGGGAATCGGAATGGGTTCCCAGGATAAACAAATTAAACAATGAAAAAAATAATCATATTTTTCGTCTGGATTCTTGTAGGTGCAAGCGCATTTGCACAACAAGATGCGCAATACACGCAGTATATGTACAATACCATCAATATCAACCCTGCTTATGCAGGTTCGCGAGGCGTACTAAGCGTTTTCGGACTTCACAGAACGCAATGGGTTGGTTTGGACGGAGCTCCGGTAACCAATACCGTTTCTATCAATACGCCAATTAACGGCACTAATATAGGAATGGGATTATCATTTGTAAACGACAGGATAGGACCTACAGATGAAAATGCAATCTCTGCAGATATTTCCTATACTGTTAAGACTTCAGAAACATTTAAGCTGTCTTTTGGAATTAAGGCTACAGCAAATATGTTCAATTTGGATGTTAATAAGCTGAATCCGGCAGATCAGGGAGATCCGCGATTAATGAACCTGAATAATAACTTCACGCCAAACATTGGGGCAGGAGCTTATTTTCATTCCGATAAGATGTATTTGGGACTTTCGGTACCAAACTTTTTTGAAACCCACAGATATGATGACAATTCTGTATCTGTAAATCAGGAAAGGATGAATTTTTATCTGATTGGAGGTTATGTTTTCGATTTGAGTCCAAGCATTAAATTCAAGCCGGCCTTTTTGATGAAAGCTGTAAATGGAGCGCCGCTTCAGGCTGACGTCTCAGGAAACTTTCTTTTCAATGATAAGCTGACGCTTGGAGTAGCCTGGAGATGGGATGCGGCCGTGAGTGCTATGGCAGGATTCCAAATCACAGAAGGACTATTTGTAGGCTACGGATATGATTTAGAAACGACAAAGCTTGCCAACTACAATTCAGGTTCGCATGAGGTTTTCCTTCGTTTCGAATTATTCAACAGATTCAACAAAGTAACCTCTCCAAGATTCTTCTAAAAGCAGCAACTATGAAAAAACAATTATATACAGCCCTGGCAGTCTTTTCTTTACTGACTGCCCAGGCACAGGAAGCCAAACTTGCAGCTGCCGACAAGCAGTATGAGAAATATGCCTATGTCGATGCAATCAAGACGTATGAAAGGGTAGCAGAGAAAGGATACAAATCTGTTGATCTCTTCCAAAAGCTGGGAAATGCTTACTATTTCAATGCAGAATTAGACAAAGCCAACAAATGGTATGAGGAACTTTTTGCAATGAACCAGCCGGTTGATGCGGAATACTATTACCGTTATTCGCAAACCCTGAAATCGGTTGGCGATTATGAAAAGGCGAATCAAATGCTGGCGCAGTTTAACCAAAAGAATGCGGCCGATTTAAGAGCGCAGCTGTACACCAAACACAAGGACTATCTTGAAGAAATAAAAGCCAATTCCGGTCGGTATAAAGTAGAAAATATCAATATCAACTCGGAATATTCTGATTACGGAACCGCTTTTTTTGGCAATAAACTTGTTTTTACTTCTGCCAGAGATACCGGAGGTCTTTTCAACAGAAAGCACCAGTGGACCAACCAATCGTTTACGAAATTGTATGCCTCTGAAATCAGTTCGGATGGTTCTATGTTGGAGCCGGAACAATTCAACACTTCCCTGAACAGCAAATTCAATGAAGCCACGCCTGTTTTTACCAAAGATGGAAAAACAGTCTACTTCACCAGAAATAACTATAACAAAGGGAAAAGAGGAAAGAACAGTGACAAAGCGACGTTATTGAAAATCTACAAAGGTACTCTTGAAAATGGCAAATGGGTAAATATAACGGAATTACCTTTTACAAGCGACAATTACAGTACGGCACACCCTGCTTTGAGTCCGGACGAAAAGACCTTATACTTTGCATCAGACATGCCGGGAACTTTAGGTCAGTCGGATTTGTTTAAAGTGGCAATTAACGCTGATGGTAGTTTTGGAACTCCGGAAAACTTAGGGAAACAAGTCAATACAGAAGGCCGTGAAACTTTTCCATATGTTACAGACGAAAACGAATTGTATTTCGCTTCAGACGGACAACTTGGATTAGGAGGTTTGGATGTTTTTGTAACCCAGATTAACAAAGACGGAAGTTATGGTGAAATCAAAAACGTTGGAGCTCCGGTTAACGGACCAAAAGATGATTTTGCTTTCATGATTGATACCAAAACCCGATTCGGATTTTTCTCTTCGAACAGGGATGGAGGTAAAGGATATGATGACATCTACAAATTCCAGGAAACAAGACAAATGAAATGCGAGCAATTACTGGCAGGAACGATTACGGATAAAGAAACCGGACTTCCTATTGCCAATGCAAGGGTAACGTTGTCTGATGCTTCATTTAAGGTTATCAAAACCATCTATGCCGACCACGAAGGAAAATACAGCTTTGATGTAGAATGCGGGAATGTATATTATGTAAAAGCAGAAAGCAAAGATTATACGCCAAACGAACTAAAAGCCATTATCCCGAAAGAATCCGGAGAAACAGACCTTTCTATCGAATTGGATAAACCGGTGAAGCAGATTACGGTTGGAACCGATTTGGCCAAAACATTCGGCATCAAGATTATTTACTTTGACCTTGATAAGTGGAATATCCGTCCGGATGCAGCTATTGATTTGGCTAAAATTGTTGACGTGATGAAACAGTATCCGAATATGAAAGTTGATGTCCGTTCGCATACGGACAGCCGCCAGACGCATAAATACAACCAGAAGCTTTCTGACCGCAGGGCAAAATCTACCGTTGACTGGATGGTTCAGGATGGAGTTGCCAAAGAAAGAATCACGGGTAGAGGCTATGGCGAAACCCAGTTAGTTAATAAATGTGCTGATGGTGTTGAATGTACAGAACAGGAACACCAGCAGAACAGAAGAAGCGAATTTATCATCACAGCCATGTAATGTTTAGATAGTTTTAAGGTTAAAAACCGTGCTTACAAAAGCACGGTTTTTTTATTCAGAATTATTCCCAAGCCCCTCAGTACCTCAGAGCCTTAGTACCTCAGTACCTTAGCGACTTAAAGAAACTCCCAAAGTAATTTCAGCATTTAAAACTTTAGAAACCGGACAAATCTGTTTCGCTTTTAAAGCTATATTTTGAAACTCTTCTTCCGAAATTCCGGGAACAACACCATTCAATTCCAAATGGATTTTAGTAATCGTTCCGTCTTCAAAAGTTAATACAGCTTCAGTATTCAGGTCGGTAGGTACATAATTCAATTCGCTTAACAAAAAGCTCAACTGCATCGTAAAACATCCTGAATGAGCCGCAGCTATTAATTCTTCTGGGTTTGTTCCTACGCCTTCTGCAAAGCGTGTCTTAAAAGATAATTGGGTGTTGTTTAGAGTAGTGCTTTGAGTACTGATGGTTCCTTTTCCTTCCATTCCAGTACCTTGCCAGTTTGCGTTTGCTTTTCTTGTAAATTTCATGATTTCTAAATTTTAATTGTTATTTGTTTTTTGTAATTATTTGCTTAGTTTTTCTTTTAAGGCATCTACAGCCTGTTTGATGGCTGCTCTTGGAGCCGGAGTTTCTGTAATTGGATTGAGCATAACGAAGTCGTGAATTGTCCCGATGTATCGTGTAGCTGTAACTTTCACACCTGCCGCATTTAGTTTTTTGGCATAAGCTTCGCCTTCATCGCGCAGTACGTCGTTTTCAGCAGTAATGATCAAAGCTTCAGGCAAATCTTTTAATTCTTCAATATCGGCTCGCAAAGGAGAAGCCGTAATCTGGTTTCTTGTCGCTTTTTCCGGTGCATAAATATTCCAGAACCACACCATCGCATTAAGTGTTAAAAAGTGTCCGTTGGCAAATTGTTGGTAGGAAGCCGTGTTGAAATCAGCATCGGTTACCGGATAAAAAAGCAATTGGAAATCAATTTTAGGGCCTTTTCTTTCTTTGGCCATCAACGTTACGGCAATTGCCATATTACCACCAACACTATCACCGCCCACAGCCAGTTTTGTTGGATTTAGTCCGATAGAAGCTCCATTTTCTTTAATCCATTTGGTGGCTGCATAGGCTTCTTCATTTGCAACCGGGAATCGGGCTTCAGGAGCAGGAGTGTAGTTTACAAAAACAACAGCTATGTTGGCTCCAACCGCTAATTCTCTTATCAGTCGGTCATGCGTAAAAGCATTTCCTAAAACCCATCCTCCACCGTGGAAATACATCAGTACCGGAAGTTTTTCTTTGGAACCTTTTGGTTTTACAATTTGAATGGAAACGGTTTTTCCATCTTGTGTAATCGTTTTGTTTTCAATATCGGCAGGTAATTTTTTGTAATCTCCTGTCTGTGCATTGATTAATACTTTTCGGGCATCTTCGATTGAAAGTTCATAAAGTTGTGGGCCTGAATTTCCGTGAACGGCTTTTAGGAATTCACGAGTATTTTTTTCGATACTGTAGCTTCCTGCTAACGATGGGTCGATTTGACTTACTGCCAGTGTTGCATTTAATACCGCAACGGCTGCTATTGCTAATTTTTTCATGATGTGAATTATTAAGTTATAATTGTTTTGATTTGATGGGACAAATTTATAGCCGGTTTAATCATAAATCAAATTGATAATTTTTTACCTTTATAAAATAAAATTATAATGTATGACTATACAGCAATTAAAATACATCGTAGCATTAGACGAAGAACGCCATTTTGCAAGGGCTGCAGAAGTTTGTAATGTTACCCAGCCCGGACTTACAATTCAGCTGAAAAATCTGGAAGAAGAAATAGGAATAAAAATATTCGACCGTACAAAAGTACCCTTGACACCCACAAAACTCGGAACACAGATTATTGCAAGAGCAAAAAAGATACTCCGCGAAGTCAATGAAATTCGAGATTTTGTTATTAATGAAAAAAATGACCTGGAAGGAGAACTAAAGCTGGGTGTTATTTCTACCTTGTCACCTTATCTGATTCCCTTATTCATAAAGGCAATGAAAGAAGCGGCGCCCAAAATGCATTTTGTTATTCGTGAAGCTTCTACGGGTCAGCTAATGCACGATATTGAAACAGGAGCTTTAGATGTGGCGCTTATGGCTACTCCCACCGGAAACCCGAACCTGAAAGAACACCATGTATTTAATGAGCCTTTTGTGGCCTATCTTAACGAAAACCATCCGTTTGCCGTTAAAGATTTTTATGAACTCCAGGCCAGTGACAAGCCGGAACTTTTGCTGTTGCAAAATGAATACTGTTACAATGCACAGCTTCTTGATATATGTGACATTAAGGAAGACCGCAAAATAAGTGAGCAGTTCTCTTATGACATCAGCTCTATAGAAACGTTGAAAAATCTGGTACGGGCCCAACTCGGTTTTGCAATCCTTCCGGAACTTTCCATACTCAATGAAAATGAAAAGCATTTGTTTAAGCCGTTTAAGGAACCCAAACCCATTCGGGAAATCAGTCTGGTGGTTTCAGATACATTTTCCAAAAAACTGTTATTGGAAAAAATGAGCCGTGTCATCTGGGATTGTCTGCCGGAGACGCTTAGGAAGGATTTCAATTACCGTAAAATTCAATGGAATGATTCGCCTTATTTTATTAATGCGGTCAAAGGATTTATGTAAATCGCGTCTTTGCGTCTTTGCGAGCAATTATTTTCACGCAAAGGCGCAGAGTCGCAAAGTCTAAAGTTATTAAAGTAAAAAGAGAATAACATAAAATAAAAAAGCTCCCAATGGGAGCCTTGTATCAATAAATCCAGGTGTATTATCTGGAAATAAAATCTTCAGCATCTGTAAACTGTGACTTAAAAGCCGTTACTTTCTCTTTGAGATTCTCTGTCTTGCAATTCAGCTTAAATGCATAAAAACTAAGTTGTCCGTGATTAGGAAACTCCTTATCGAGCTCAGCTTCAACGTTGAGGATATAGTTAAGGGCCTGCTTTTTGACATAGCCCCAAAGTTCCCTGATTTTTGCTTTGGTGAAAGATTCTTTATGATTGGCTCCGAAAGCATCGCTGATGCATTTCTCAGCAATCTCTTTAAAAAAAGGTTCTTCCGGAAAAGAGTACTTATAATATCGGTCGGCGTATACCTTAAATTTGCGCATAATGCTTTGTACTACTGAAACGCCATTGTCCAGAGCATGAGTCTTGTTGTATTCCATAACGTTCACCCTCGTGGTATAAGGGATTTTTTGTAATTTTAAGTAATAGATTAGGGTTCTACAAACTTACTTTAAAATTTACTCTTTTTCAAATTAAAGGACTTAAAATCGGTCACAAAAAAGCCTTATTTAGACTGATTTCATCAATTTTGATGAATTATTTGGAAGTATTTTTAGATTCTGTAAGATTTTTCTTTTTATACTTGGTGTCGAACAGCTTTTTAATCTTGTTGCTTACAAGTGACGCTTTTACATTAATCACTCTTCCATTGTTAAAATGAAATTCATATTCGTCAATTAGCTTCTCGATTTTGTACACCTGGTCCATATTGTATACGACATCTTCGTATCTTTTTGGTTTGATGAAATTCATGCTGTGGTATTTAAGTAACGAAATATTGGAAATTATCTTTTCAGGGCAAAATGAGCCTTAAATTCTTTGTTCACTCCATCACGGCTCTTATAAAGCAATTTAAACCAGTAATCTGTTGCCGGCAGCGGATGTCCGTTATAGGTACCGTCCCATCCGGCAGACGAAGGAAAAATCTGTTTGATTAGTTTTCCGTAACGGTCAAAAATAAAAATTTGAGCTTCCGGCTGGTTGGCCAGTCCGTCAATGTTCCACGTATCATTGTAGCCATCCGCATTCGGCGTAAAGTAATAAGGATAATTCAAAGCGTATACGGTAAGCGTAATCAAACCGCATCCCTGCGTGTCTCTTACCGTAATTTCATATTCACCTTCATAAATATTCGTAAACTGGTTGCTGGTTTGCGGTGCACCACCATTAAGCTGGAACTCATATTGTCCTGAACCGCCCGTAACGTTAACCGTAATGGTCTGGCTTTTATTAAAATCTCTTCCTACTGTAGCTTCTGCAATGGCAATAGATGATGTGCCTACAGTTGTTGTTGCCGTTGCCGTACAACCTGTGGTCAGATTAGTTACTGTTACTTCATAGGTTCCGGGCTCGGTGGCAATATGCATATTGGTAGTAGTAGGAAGGACGGTGTTGTTTCGGGTCCAGACAAAACTGTGGTTAGCATTGGGAATCTGGCAATTCAGATTAACCGTAGAAATATAATTGCCCGTTTCATTGTCAAGACAGATATAGCCTTCCCTAAGTATTGGTTTTGGTGGTGCAGCTACCGTTATAGTTTTTCTGACCGATGCCGTACAGCTGCCATTGTTTACTGTATAGGTAATTATTACTGCGCCTGCGTTAACTCCGGTAACATTTCCGGCTGCATCAACCGTTGCTATATTCGTGTTCCCACTCGTCCAGATTCCGCCAGGAGTAGGATGGGTTAGCTGTATCGTGTTTGACAGGCAAACTGCATTAGGACCGCTAATGGCAGGAAGCACAAAGCTGTTAATAGTAACCGCTAGCGTCATGCCCGTTGCACATTGCCCGGCATTTGGTGTAAACACATAATTTCCACTGGTAGTATTGCTGATTGTCGGAGGATTCCATGTACCTGATATTCCGTTAGGCGATGTTGTTTGTAGCACAGGTACCGTATCGCCGTTACAGAATGTCAATGCCGTTGGAAAATCAGGTAAAATACTATTGCTTACTGTTACGGCTAAAGTAGCTGTTGTTGCACATTGTCCCGCATTTGGCGTAAATATATAGCTTCCGCTTGCAGTATTACTGATGGTTGGTGGATTCCAGGTTCCGGTGATTCCGTTTGGAGAAGTCGTATTCAGGACAGGAGCCGTACTTCCGTTACAGATTGTCATTATTGTTTGGAAGTTTGGTACTGTTTGAGGTGTGATAGTCACTCTCAAAGTCATATTAGTGGCACATTGCCCTGCATTTGGCGTAAAGACATAGTTTCCGCTTGCAGTATTGTTTATTGAAGCAGGACTCCACGTTCCTGTGATTCCGTTTGGCGAAATTGCCAGCAAAGCAGGAACCGTATCCCCGTTACAGAATACCAATGAAGTAGGAAAATCTGGTGTGATATTGTTATTGATAGTTACATTCAATGTAGTTGTCACGGCACACTGTCCGGCATTAGGTGTAAATAGATAGCTTCCGCTTGCGGTATTGCTGATTGTTGCCGGGCTCCATGTTCCGGTGATTCCGTTAGGAGAAGTTGCCAGCAAGGCAGGAACCGTATCCCCGTTACAGAATGCCAATGAAGTAGGGAAATCGGGTACGATATTGTTGTTGATGGTCACATTCAGAGTGGCTGTTGTAGCACATTGTCCGGCATTAGGTGTGAAGACATAATTTCCGCTTGTTGTATTGCTTATTGAAGCAGGGCTCCATGTTCCGTTAATTCCGTTGGGTGATGTTGCCTGTAAGGCAGGAACTGCATCTCCGTTACAGAAAGTCAGTGTCGTAGGGAAATCCGGTGTGATAGCGTTATTGATAGTTACATTCAGTGTAGCCGTAGTAGCACATTGTCCGGCATTAGGTGTAAATAGATAGCTTCCGCTTGCGGTATTGCTGATTGCTGCAGGATTCCATGTTCCGGTGATTCCATTTGGCGAAGTTGGCTGTAAGGCAGGAACCGCATCTCCGTTGCAGAAAGTCAGTGTGGTAGGGAAGTCCGGAGTAATATTGTTATTTATGGTCACATTCAGTGTAGCCGTAGTAGCACATTGTCCGGCATCCGGTGTAAATATATAAGTCCCGCTGCTGGTATTGCTGATTGTTGGAGGATTCCAGAATCCCGTAATTCCGTTTGGAGAAGTCGTATTTAATAAAGGTATTCCGTCACCATAACAAAATGAAAGGGCTGTTGCAAAATCAGGTGTGATGTTATTGGTAACTGTTACGTTTAGTATTGCTGTCGTGGCGCATTGTCCGGCATCTGGTGTAAATACATAACTCCCGTTTGTTGTATTGCTTACTGTGGCAGGGCTCCATGTTCCTGTAATCCCATTGGGTGAAGTTGTATTCAGCAAAGGGGCAGTGCTTCCTGTACAAATAATCAAAGAAGAAGCAAAATCCGGTGTGATGTTATTGTTGATGGTTACATTTAATGTGGTTGTCGTAGCACATTGTCCGGCATTTGGCGTAAACACATAGTTTCCGCTTGCGGTATTGCTGATTGCTGCAGGATTCCATGTTCCGGTGATTCCGTTGGGAGAAGTAGCCTGAAGTGCAGGAACTGTATCGCCGTTACAGAATGCTAACGAAGTAGGGAAATCCGGTGTAATGTTGTTATTGATAGTGACATTTAATGTGGTTGTCGTAGCACATTGCCCGGCATTTGGTGTAAATACATAGCTTCCGCTTGCGGTATTGCTGATTGCTGCAGGATTCCATGTTCCGGTAATTCCATTTGGAGAAGTTGGCTGTAAGGCAGGAACCGTATCTCCGTTGCAGAAAGTCAGTGTGGTAGGGAAATCCGGAGTAATATTAGCATCAATAGTTACATTCAGGGTAGCTGTAGTGGCACATTGTCCGGCATCCGGTGTAAACACATAGCTTCCGCTTGCGGTATTGCTGATTGTTGCAGGACTCCACGTACCCGTGATTCCGTTAGGCGATGTTGCCTGTAAGGCAGGAACTGTAGCACCGTTACAGAAATTTAAGGTTGTAGGGAAATCCGGCGTGATATTGTTATTGATGGTTACGTTCAATGTAGTTGTCGTGGCACATTGTCCGGCATTTGGTGTAAAGAGATAGCTTCCGCTTGCGGTATTGCTTATGGTTGCAGGACTCCATGTTCCGGTAATTCCGTTTGGAGAAGTCGCATTTAATGCAGGAACCGTAGTTCCATTGCAGAATGCTAATGAAGTAGGGAAATCCGGTGTGATGTTGTTATTGATGGTTACGTTTAATGTAGTTGGCGTGGCACATTGTCCGGCATCTGGCGTAAACACATAGCTTCCGTTGGTTGTATTGTTAATTGTTGCCGGATTCCACGTACCCGTAATCCCGTTAGGCGATGTGGCATTCAGGATAGGAGCGGTATCTCCTGAACATAGGCTTAATGTGGTTGCAAAATCAGGCGTAATGCTGTTGGAAATAGCAACATTTAAGGTAACGCCAGGAGAACACAGTCCTGATGTTGGTGTAAATACATAACTTCCGTTTGCGGTATTGCTGATGGTTGGAGGATTCCAGGTTCCGGTAACTCCGTTAGGGGAAGTATTATTCAATGCAGGTATACTGGCACCTGCACAGTAGTTAAGCGATGTTGGAAAATCAGGAATTGTTGCCGGGTTTACTTCCAATTGAGCAGCGTTGCTCACTAAAGTGTGTTGTGTAGAAGTGACCTGGCAATAATATTGGCTGTCATCAAGCGTCAAAGGTGCCGGAGTGATGGTAAGCGTATTGGTGTTTGCTCCTGAAAATGGTGCTGTATTGGCGATGTTAATCCAGTTTCCGCTTGCATCAAGCCTTTTCCATTGAAAAGTAAAACCGGTACTGTTGGCAAGAGATGCGGTATATGTAACCGTATTGTTCTCACAAACAACCCTGCTTGTTGGATTGGATAAGGTTGGCGGAACAGTATTGGTTACATTATGGATTCCGATGTTGGCACAACTTTCAGAGGTTTGGGTATTCCAATCACTTCCATTAAAAACAGGCTTTGGAGCTACAGCATTTGGATTTCGAATAACGGAATATCCTACGTTGTTTGGTGCATGTACGTTATCGATAATGGTTCCGTTTTTAAGCAGTTGGAACTCATCATTGGCATTAAATCCGGTCGGGTAGGTCTGGCTTGAAGTAATGCCGCAGGGAATAGTGCCTGTTCCAATCCCGATTAAAAAAATGCCTCCCGGGGGGATGGAACCACTAAGTACAATGGTATAAAAAGTAGAACCGCCAATATCGCCATATCTTCGTATCGTATATCCTGTCAGGTCAACAGTAGCATTGGTTCCGTTATATAATTCTATAACACCGCCATCACCGGCCTGAGCATCATAAAGTTCAGAAATATAAATGTCGCTCGAATAATTTCCGACACTTGTTGTTGAAATTTTGGTAAAATTAGTTGTGGAAAAACCCTCGCATCCGTTGGTAGTAATACTGATTGGTCCTGAAGTATTTCCGGCCGGTACATAGGCTTTGATAACGGTATTGGAAACCACTGTGAAACTGGTTGCCGGAATACCGTTGAATTTTACGGCAGAAGTTCCGCTACCATTCGTAAAACCACTGCCATTTATAGTAACCAATGTGTTTTGTGGCCCTGAAGCAGGCGTAAACGAAGTAATTGCTGGTGCAACGCAATTGGACGTTACGCTTCCGTTTAATGTAAAATCATCCAGACGGAATGTACCGTTTCCGGTAGAACCGCTAAGCGAAATCACAACGGTAACAGTTCCTGTTAATCCCGAAACCGTATTGGCAACGTTGGTGGCTCCAATAGCAGCACCGGTAGCATCAATTGTTCCATTTCCAACATTGATACCGTTGATGGTCATTGACCAGTTTTGAGGTCCGAAATTGCTCCTTTGCCTCCAAAAATTGAAAGAAGTAACGTTTACCTGATAATTGGTCGCTACGTTAAATGTCAGGGTTATAGTAGCATTTGTTGATGTGGTAAGACGGATGGCTTCGCCTGTAGCTCCTGCCGTACTCGTCCATGTAGTAAGACTGTTGCTCCATGATGAACCGGACAGATTTGTATTTAAAGTCGTTGGTGCTACCGTATAAGGATGTGCCGAAATAGTCGTTGTGCCAAAATTATGATAATAAATCTGCGCCGTAGCATCAGATAGGGTTATCAAAAAAAATAAGACCACAAATAAAAGCGTATTTTTTTTGATAGAATTGCTAAGGTTTCTTGACATAGTATGGGAGATTAGCATTATTTCAAAACCTACGAAAAGTAATGTTTATTCTACTTTGGAAGGATTGGTTTTTCTTTATTAAATATTTAATAAACAGTTACTTAAATGTTTTTTATCGTTGTCTGTTGAGATAAACCCATCCGGTTACTGTTTGTCCGTCGCTTTTGGAAATGGCATAATAGTAGGTCGCATCCGGAAGTTCTTTTCCGTCATCAGATTGTCCTTTCCATTGGTTTGTATAATTCTTGTATCCGTATACTTTAACCCCATATCGGTTGAAAATGGTCAGTTCTTTTACACCTAATCCACTAAGGTCAAATTCGTCATTTTTACCATCGTTGTTAGGAGATATTCCTTTTGGAATGCTGCAGAAAATACCGTAAACGGTTTCTTCTCTGGTTAAGGTACATCCTTGTGCCGTGGTCACCTGTACCGTATAAGTTATAGGGAATTCTTCTTCAACAGGAGTAGAGTTCAGCAGTTCGGTTACGTTCAGGCTGGAATCGGTTCCTACTCTGATGCCCTGATTGTTTTTCCATTCGTAATCAACATCATTACTATTAAAATCAGAAATTGGAGCAACAGTTAGCATATAGTTTCCGCCTTCGCATCCGCTTTCAATTTTAAAATCAATTTGTCCTACGGTTACGTTTAATGTCACGTTAGAGGCACATTGCCCTGTATTTGGAGTAAATACATAACTTCCGCTAGTTGTATTGCTCACAACTGCCGGGTTCCATGTTCCGGTAATTCCGTTTGGAGATGTGGTAGCCAAAGCCGGAGCGCCATCTCCGTTGCATAATGACAATTCGGTTGCAAAATCCGGGATGATGCTATTGGTAACCGTTACGCTTAAAGTATGACTTGTGCCACACTGTCCTGCATTAGGAGTGAACACATAGTTTCCGCTTGTGGCATTACTAACAACCGCCGGATTCCAAGTTCCGGTAATTCCGTTGGGTGAAGTAGTATTCAATACAGGCGCTGTACTTCCTGAACATAGAGTAAGCGAAGTAGGGAAATTTGGCGTAATGCTGTTGGATACGGTTACGTTCAATGTCATATTTGTAGCGCATTGTCCTGCATTTGGCGTAAATACATAGCTGCCACTAGCAGTATTGCTCACAACTGCCGGATTCCAGGTTCCGGTAATTCCGTTTGGTGAAGTAGCATTTAAAACCGGAGCCGTACTTCCTGTACATATTGAAAGCGCTGTAGGGAAACTTGGCGTAATGCTGTTTGCTACGGTCACGTTTAAAGTCACATTTGGAGCACATTGGCCCGCATTAGGCGTAAAAACATAACTTCCACTAGCAGTATTGCTAACGACTGCCGGATTCCACGTTCCTGTAACTCCGTTTGGCGAAGTAGTATTCAATACAGGAGCCGTACTTCCGGTACATATTGAAAGTGCAGTTGGAAAGTTTGGCGTGATGCTGTTTGTGACCGATACGCTCAACGTTACGTTTGTGGCGCATTGTCCGGCATTAGGCGTAAATACATAGTTTCCACTTGCTGTATTGCTGACAACTGCAGGATTCCACGTTCCTGTGATTCCATTAGGAGAAGTGGCATTCAGGGCAGGAGCGGTCGTTCCCGAACATATTGAAAGTGATGTAGGAAAGTTTGGTATGATACTGTTAGATACGGTTACGTTTAGTGTTGTATTTGAAGCACATTGTCCGGCATTAGGCGTAAATACATAGCTTCCGTTTGCCGTATTGCTAACAACCGCCGGATTCCATGTTCCGGTAATTCCGTTTGGCGAAGTAGTATTCAATACAGGAGCCGTACTTCCGGTACATATTGAAATTGCAGTTGGGAAATTAGGCACAATACTGTTAGACACG
>NZ_LMPW01000001.1:16654-16833 GCF_001423985.1 Flavobacterium sp. Leaf359
AGGCACATTGTCCTGTATTAGGAGTAAATACATAGTTTCCGCTTGCCGTATTGCTAACGACTGCCGGATTCCAGGTTCCGGTAATTCCGTTTGGCGAAGTAGTATTCAATACAGGCGCCGTACTTCCGGTACATATTGAAATTGCAGTTGGGAAATTAGGCACAATACTGTTAGACACG
>NZ_LMPW01000001.1:16870-22053 GCF_001423985.1 Flavobacterium sp. Leaf359
TGGCACATTGTCCTGCATTTGGAGTGAATACATAGTTTCCGCTTGCCGTATTGCTAACAACAGCCGGATTCCATGTTCCTGTGATTCCGTTAGGGGAAGTAGTGTTCAATACGGGAGCCGTGCTTCCTGTACAGATTGAAAGAGTGGTAGGAAAGTTTGGCGTGATGCTGTTGGTTACGGTTACGCTTAGAGTCACACCTGAGGCACATTGTCCTGCATTTGGTGTAAACACATAATTTCCGCTTGCCGTATTGCTAATGACTGCCGGATTCCAGGTTCCGGAAATTCCGTTAGGGGAAGTAGTGTTCAGTACCGGAGCCGTACTTCCTGTGCACAAGGAAAGTGTAGTAGGGAAGTTAGGCGTAGTACTGTTAGTTAAAGTAAGATTGATAGTGTCTCTTATCTCCAGACCACAACTGTTGGTAGCGGTTAGGGTAATAACAACAACGGTTCCTGCCTGTGAAGCGCTTGAAGTGTAGGTGGTTGACAGATTGGTTGCCGTTGAAAATGTACCACTTGCAGCCGACCATCTTACTGATTGATATCCCTGCGCAATTCCGTTCAAAGAAATTACAGTTCCGGCACAAGCCGACATAGTAGCAGGTCCGGCATCAACAGTAAATGGAGGAACAGGGGCAGAGCAGCCATTGTTGATATAGGTGGTGGCTCCTGCCGGAGTGTATTGCACTATTGCGCCATCAGCAGCAACAGTAGCGCCATTGGTGTCAATTAACAGGGCACGGTCATAGGAAACCGTATCAGAGCAGGAACCAAAAGAAATAGTCAATGTTCTGATTCCGGTTCCGGAATTGGCAAAATGCCCGGATGCAGTAGTGGGGTTATTTTGGAAAATAATATAAACGTTATCGGTTAAAGCCCCAAACGAATTCAGGTCGGTATCAAAATTGTGGCTCGTCACTAAAATTACACTGGCATTGGCAGGAAGAACACCGCCAGTAGGTTCGATTAACTGACCGCATCCGCCGGCATCCAGAATATCAGCATTAAGAGTTGCTACTTTTGCTGCGGTGACAGAGTTTCGTATAAGTCCCTGCCACGGATTGTTTGGCCATGACACGCTCATATTGCTTGTATTTATAGCGGTGTTGCCTACTTTAAACCGTACCATTTCATTCAATCCTTCCTGTACGCCACAGGCATCGACTAGTATACTTTCGATTTGAAAACATTGAGAGAAAGTGTCTTGGTAAGAGAAAAGAGCCAGAACAGCAATAATAAGGAAATGTTTGAGCTTTTGTAATTTCATTTGAGTCAGTTTAAAACCGGCGCAATCTAGGAATGACAGATTAACTGAAGCCGTTGTTTGATTTATCAAAATGTTATGTTGGAACCGGTCGGTGTTATGTTTTCGTTTCTTTAATGTTACCGGCGCAAAAAAAGCCTGCTGTTGCGGCAGGCTTTTTTAAGAAATTGTTTTCTCTTATTTTTTTAAGATTCGGAAAGTTTTCTGTGCTTTTCCAGAGCTAACTCTGACGAGATAGGTTCCGGTTTGAATATCTGATAAGTTGATGGTTACCTGTGTATTGTTTACAGTCTTATCCATTATTTTTTGTCCAATCAGGTTAAAAACTTCAACGGCAAGAATGTTTTCGGAATAGGAAACGTTTAATAAATCAGTTACAGGATTCGGATAGGCCTTAAGCGTTGTTAAGTCAAATTCAGGATTGCCCAATACTATTGAAACCGTTACCGCCAAAGGACTGCTGCTGCATTCACCAATTGTTTGTACGGCATAGTAAGTTGCACCGTCAACAAGAAGTTCATCCATGCCTAATGTTGGTGTTCCGGCTTCGGCTGCAGTTTCTGTAGCATACCATTTCAGATTTGTTCCGGTAACTTCAAGGTCGGCCAATGTTTCACCTTCTGTGAAATTCTGGTTTTCAGAACCGTTTGGTGCCGTAACCGTATTTATTGTAACAGATGTTAGCGTACTGGCACTTTCACAGCCGTCAACTGTCATAGTAGCGTAATAATCGCCATTGGTCAGTGGCTGTGTCAACGAAAGAGCAGTTCCTCCGTTTGGAGTGTCATACCATTGGATTCCGGAAGTGTTTGGCAGTAAGTCGGCAACAGTTGCGGCATTACAGAAAGTCTGTGCTGTTGTGGTCGGTGGCGTAACCGTATTTATTGTAACAGATGTTAGCGTACGGGCACTTTCGCATCCGTCAACTGTCATGGTAGCGTAGTAATCACCATTGGTCAGTGGCTGTGTCAACGAAAGAGCAGTTCCTCCGTTTGGAGCATCATACCATTGGATTCCGGTAGTGTTTGGCTGTAAGTCGGCAACAGTTGCGGCATTACAGAAAGTTTGTGAAGCGGTAATTGGAGCTTCGGATTGGTTAACCGTAATTGTTGCAATAGTGGAATAAATTTCCATACACGGAGCGTTTTGCACAACTGAGCGGTAGTATGTAGTTTCTGAAAGATTTGTATAGTTAAGAGTTGCGGCCGTATTTTCAATATCGGTAACAGTACCGTTAAAGTCTGCAGTAGTAGAAGATTGCCATTTTATAATAGTTCCTACATGATTTTCCAGAGTAAGTATTCCGTTGTTGGTTCCGAAGCATACGGTTGAATTTCCGGTTATAGTTCCTCCATTGCCTGCTTCTACAGCAGTAACGGTGGCGCTTCCGCTTATGTCAGCAGATTGTGCAATACAATTGGCGTCTTCTACGACAGTTACCGTATACGTTTTTGTCTCATTAGCAGTAACCGTAAAAGTATAAGGCGATGTTTGGATATTGGTAATTGGAAAAGTTGAAGTTCCATCGGTATAGGTTAGATTCCATGGGGCTGTTCCCGTCAAAGCGATGCTAAGTTCAGACGAAACCGAACCCTGGCAAACAGACTGGTCGCCACTTATTGTTGCTGTTGGTCTGGAGTTGATAACCAAAATGGTGTTTATGCCGCTAATCACACTTTCGCAATCTGGAGTTACATCTGTTCGTTTAATCGAAGTTATTTCTAATGTCCTGCCATTTTCTGCAGTCGAAACAGCTACTTCAAAATCAGCTTCTCCGGAAGCATTAGCAGTAATTCCCGAAACTGTTACGGCAGTACCTCCCGCAATCGTATAAGTAATCTCTGAAGTACTGTTGGCAATCAATCCGGTCAGGCTGATAACAGCATTGCCATGGGTTGCACATAAGGGAGTAGTGCTTACAGCAGTTACTGTTGGGGAAGGATTTACAGCCAATACAACAGAATTGTTTGCAGTAAGCGCATTCGGACAGGACGAAATATCAGTTCTTTCGATAGTTCCTATAACTAGAGAATGTCCGTTATTGCTGTAAGGAAGGCTTATGGTGAAGCTGGCATTACCGCTAATGTCTGCAATAATACCTGCAACGTTTTGCACAGTCCCATTATTAATGGTGTAGCTGATAGAAGAGGTTGATTCAGGAATCAGGCCAGCCAAATTTATGGTAGTCGCACCTCCGTCACACATGATGTTGGTTTGTGTAACTGCAGAAAGTGTTGCTGCCGCTGTAATTGTAATATTATGTCCGTTATCATTATTGCTGAAAGTCAGCGGGTCGTCATTATAAACTCTTACTCTATAATTTGAGCCTGGAGGCGTATCGGCAGGAATTGTCACGGTGATTGGACTGGTGGCAGATACTCCAACAATATTGGTTGGTGTTGTTGGAAAGGTACCGTCAGTATTAGAGAGCTGCGCATAAAAATTAGCACTGTTGAAACTTCCGGCTGGCGTAAAATCCAAATCAAAAGTATTGCTGATTCCGTTACAGTAAGGACCGTAAGGCTCATCATCAACAACAATAGAACTTACGGCAGTAATACCTGTTCCGGTAACAGTAACCAATTTATCGGTAGCACCCGGTGAAGACAGTACGATATTTCCGGAAGCTGTTCCTACCACTGCGGGACTAAAGCGTACCCAAATCTGTACGTTATTTAATGTGCCGCCAACCGGACTGATGTCTGTACCGGGATACCAGTTAATGCCATCTGTGCTGATTTCAAATCCTGTCGGAGCCAGAATACTTACATCTTCCGTAAGTCCGGCACCGTTAAATGTAAAGCTGGTTGCAGATGAGCTGTTTCCTACCATAACATCGCCAAAAGAAGCCAGTGAAGTAGTAGAAGGAGTAATTAAAGGATTGACAGCGGCTGTAACACTGCCGTCTATTTTTAAAGAGTTGGTTCCGCCTGTCAGGTAATAGTTTCCTGTTGAGCCTTGAGGGATTATCCGGAATTTAACGACAACTCCTGCGGCAATATTTTGCAAAGCGCCGATTCCCGATAAGGAAACCGAATTAGGTGTTCCTGTCGTACCGCTTGTAGATGAGGTGGACCAGGTGGCTACACTGGTAAAAGGACCGCCGCCAACAGAATAATAAACTATACATCCTGACGGCCCCGAATTGGACCTTCGGGTTGCGGTAGAAATAGAGCTCAGGCTGACTTTATATCCGGCAGTTGCCTGAAAAGTAAAATAAAAGCTGTTGGAATCGGATTGGGATGTTGACCATCCTCCGGAACCTCCCCAGCATCCTCCTGCTGCACTACCACTGGTTGAAATACCTGAACCTCTGACAAGTCCCGAAGTTTGCAAATTGGCATTTCGTGTAGAAGGTGTCCAGGGGCTGACGCCAAATCCACCACCGTTGTTGTTGGCATCCCATGCTAATATCTGAGCATAATCAGTAGTGGGATAGAGTAGGGAAATAATAAAAAGAAATGGGACAATGAATTTTTTGTGTAAAGTTGTATTCATAGGGCTGTAATTTTGAGGGATCTGTTTTTGTTGGTTCATTTACAGATACATACAAAGATTGTTAATATATTCCCGTTGCACTTTACGTAGGTGTTTTATTACTGTAAAATCAAAATTATGATTGTGTTATCTATATCAATTAAAATTTAATTGGTTATCAGCCTGAAGATCTTGGATTTGAGATTTGAGATTTTTGATTTTGGCTACAGATTAGAATAATTACACGAATTTAGAAGTCTATTAAACTTAGCACCTTAGAATCTTGGATTTGAGATTTTTGATTTTAGCTATAGATTAGAATAATTACACGAACTTTAGAAGCCTATTAACCTCAGCGCCTCAGTACCTTAGAACCTTTGATTTGAGATTTGAGATTTTTGATTTTAGCTATAGATTAGAATAATTACACGAACTTTAGAAG
>NZ_LMPW01000001.1:22112-22247 GCF_001423985.1 Flavobacterium sp. Leaf359
AGCTACAGATTAGAATAATTACACGAACTTTAGAAGCCTATTAACCTCAGAACCTCAGAACCTTTGATTTGAGATTTGAGATTTGAGATTTTTGATTTTAGCTATAGATTAGAATAATTACACGAACTTTAGAAG
>NZ_LMPW01000001.1:22306-50870 GCF_001423985.1 Flavobacterium sp. Leaf359
GGCTACAGATTAGAAGAATTACACGAACTTTAGAAGCCTATTAACCTCAGAACCTCAGAACCTCAGAACCTCAGAACCTCAGTGCCTTAGAGCCTTAGTACCTTAGCACCTTAGCCACTTTTAAATAAAAAACGGCTGTAATCTCTACAGCCGTTTTTTTATTTAAAGAAATTATGCTTCCTTGGTTCTGCTTTTTAGCAATCGGTAGCCTAAATAAACACCGGCCAAAAGCATCGGAATAATATAATCATTGATTGGTGCCTGAGGGACATCTTGCGTATCATCGTCAAAATCTTCCTGGGCATTCATGTTTTGAACTCCCGTAGTCAGCATCAGAACTAATAGTAATATTTTGAAGTTTTTCATTTTGATAGGGATTTATTTTACTGCAATTTTTTGTTTTACTGAAGCTGTACCGTTAGATACCTGTAGGATATAGATTCCTTTGCTTAATTGCAATGATGGGTTTACTGTTATAATGCTTGAACTCTCTACATTAGCCTTGTAGATTTCCTGTCCAACAAGGTTGTATAACGTGATAGCTACTTTTCCGCTAACGTTGTTTGGCAATGCAATGTTGAACTGGTTGTTTTGTATAGGGTTTGGATATACTTTTACTGTACTGCTTTTCCATTCTCCATTTCCTAAAGCAGCAGAACGGAATACTATACGGAAGCGGTCGCTTCCGTAAGAGTTAGCTTCAGATGTTGTTGTAAAATTTACAGAATTAACTGCTGATAAATTCAACTGTGTTTCTGTATTGGCATATTGGTCAATAAGAAATGCCTGCATGTCTTCAGGGAAGTTAGCCGCATTGATTTTGAAAGTATAGGTTTTACCGGCTATAAACTGAAGTGTCTTTACCTGCAATTCGTCATTAGCCATAACAGGAGCCAGTGCATCGATAGCTAATATTTTGCTGTTTCTTCCAAATGCCAAATGCTCGCCCGAACCGTAAAGCTTTTCAACATCACCCAATCCGATGGCATTATCATAGTTGCTTCCAAATACTGCGATTGTACCGTCAATAGGATAAGTAGCTTCAGCTTCATTAGCATCATATACCGAAATACTTAATAATGATTTTTCTTCTGTAGTATTCGTTCTGAAAACATTTGTAGACTGCGAAGCTTTGTTGCTTTCTTCAAAAGTAACTGCACCGGCTACACCTAATATTGTATTTTTTACGAAAAACGCCTGTCCTGGCTGGATGTATTGGTTAACGGCTGATTCTGGCAAGTTATTGCTTCCAACAGTCTGGCTGTAGGCTACATAACGCCCTCTTTGTGCCGCAGTACCCATATTTGGGTCCCATGCATAATACACATCTTCTACACCTGATTTGGTTACAGAATGCCAGTCTACAGGACTCACATAAGGGTTTCCAATCAGGCTGTAACCGTTAGTTGTAGCGTTTTGAGTTGCATTGATGGCCGGAGTAGTCGCAGCATCAAAAACAACCTGACCTGTTTTCAGGGTTCCTTTTGCAGTTAAGGTTACGGCCGCATTCATATTGGCGGCAGAAGATTGCCCTAAGTCAACATTCCTGTCACCACGAATCAGGATTCTATAGCCGTTTCCTGCCACTAAATTGGTAGCGTCAGTATTTGCGATTGCGCTCCATCCACTGCCGGAAGCAGTATTGTTGTTATAAACATACATCGATGGATTTCCTGTCAATGTAGTGTCAAATCCGTTTGCGCCTGAATCAGAACCGGTAATATGGGTTCCGGTTTGCCAGTTATTGCTGATAAAATTAGTTGTGGTAACTCCCGGAGTTAAAAATCGGAAAGCACGTTTTCCTTGTGGGATATAGCGTTCAACGGTAACTTCTCCGGTGATAGATCCGGTTACGGCAGCGATTCTGGCAGAACCTGAAGCGGTTGATTTTAATATCAGGTTGCCATTAGCGGCCAAATTACCTGACACTACGTCAAGAACTCCCGTCAGGTTAGTCGTACCGGCTAAGGTTAGTCCGGCAGCATTATTAAGGATTAATTTCTGTACCGTATTGTTTGTAAAAAAATTAGCAGGAAGTGTTTGTGCTGTAGTACCGGAGAAAGTAATGTCACCTGCAGCAGCATCGATGGTTCCGCCGGTTTTAGACAATGTTTCTTTTACTTCCAATCCGTTAGCACCAACGATTACTGTACCAGAAGTAATGTTAAGGTTTTTCGCTGTAATTGGGCCTTGTGGTGCAGCAGCGGTCGTATCATAATTTCCACTGATAACGGCATCAAGAGCAGCAGTCGGATTTCCGTTGCTCCATGCGGAACCGTTCCATGTAGTAGAAGTAATAACTCCTGTACCGGAAACAGAGATATTTTGGTTAGATGCTCCTGAAGTACTTACTGTAACAGAACCAGATTTAAGTCCGGTACTCTGAGGTGAGAAACGCACATAAAGCAGTCTGCTGCTTACGGTGCCGGATGTAGGAGTAAAGCTTACCGAACCTGACCATGTTGAATTATTTGTACTTACCTGGAAATTTACAGGAGCAGTGGCTGTAATATTACCGGTAAGATTAGTTCCTGAAACTGTAACCGAAGAACTGTTGGATGAAGCACCTACATTGACATTGCCAAAGCTAGTAATAGATGTTGAGCTAACGGTAAATGCAGGAACAACCGGTGCGGCTGTAACAATAACATCGTCCATATCACAGTTACCGCTGGCTTTGGTATAAGTCCATCGGATGTAACGTGTAGAAGAAAGCAAAGGCAAATCAATATCAGAACACTGTGCATTGGTAATTGATGTTGCGCCGGTAGCCGTACCATACCTTCCTAATTCCGTATAATCACTACCATCTGCAGATTGTTCAACGAGCAGATAGGATTGTCCGGACATTCCTTGATTTTTTAAGGTCATCGATAAGGTCTGTGGTGCAGCATTAATAAAAAGTATCCTGTTGTCACCTGTTCCGTCAAAAGTCGTTGCACTGTTGTTAGAACAGGCAGAACTTGTAGTTCTGTGTGCGCATCCGTTGTTTGTCCATCCTTGTGGTTCAGTTCCCCAGGAAGTTCTGTTTACTGGCAATGTGGCCTGCCCCCATGCAGTGCCGAAAAATAACCCAAGTACTGCTAGTCCCAGTGACTTGATGTAATTTGTTCGTAGAATTGTTTTCATCAAAAAAAGTTAAAAGTTTGAGAGCCAAAGTTATAGGATTGAGTCCCAAGGCTCTTGAGCTTTAGATTACCTTTTCGTTAACGAACTTTTACTTATGGAGATGCTGTTTTAAGAAAGCGTGACTTTAAGGTTATGAAGTTTATTTTATGTTTAATTTTTTTTAATCTTTTAAGATATAAATCCTTGTTTTCTAATGGTTCACGGAAAAATAGGCGGAAAAGGCCTGTATCAAAACAGAATTGCTTTGGAATTACGGATTTCTGTAAGAAGGACTGGGTAAAGGTTCAAAAATAGCCCAAATTATTGCGATATGAATTATCCTGCTTTCGAAGGCGATACTCCATACTTTTTCTTAAATGCAAATGAAAAATGTGACAGGTCCTCGAAGCCTACATCAATATAGACCTCAGATGGTGTTTTGGATTTTTTTGTAATCAGGTAATAAGCCTCCTGCAACCGGCGTTGTTGCAGCCAATGACTTGGAGTGTCCTGAAATATTTTCTGGAAATCGCGTTTAAACGTAGCCAGGCTTCGTCCTGTGAGATAGGCAAAACGTTTGAGTTGTACGTTGAAATGAAAATTCCTGTTCATAAAAGCCTCAAGGTCTATCTTGCCGGGTTCGTTAAAATCAAATAAAATGTCTTTGAGTTCCGGATTGATTTTAATCAGCAGATAAATGGCTTCTTTGGTTTTGAGCTTTAAGAGTTCGGTATTGTTTTCCTGCGGTAATTGAAGATAGGCGAGCAGGGATTCCATAAAACTTACATAAAGCGGATTGGAGGCAATAGGAAGAACCGCTTTTTCCATAGCCGTTTTTGTGGCGGTATAATTAATTTCCCGGCTCACTTCCCGTAGCGTGTCCTGGTCTAAGAATAGGGAAAGAAGTTTAAATTCTCCGTTTTCGGGCGGCTGTTTGGCAAACTTGGCCAGGCGGTTTCGGATGCTAAGACGGAAATCGCCCTCTTTGCTTTCATAAGCATTGTTTGCATCCCATGCCGACATTGTTCCCGATATCTGATAACTAAAAACATGTTCCGGAATAAAATGTTCGCCCTCTCTGCTGCGTTGGTGATAGCAGGAATATAATACTTGCGGAAGGTCTTCTCTAATTGCTGTCATGAGCGTAAAGTTAAAAAAATAGTTTCAGGAATACAGCCACTTTAGCCGTATTCCTGAAACAAGGTTGGCAGTATTACCCAATTAATGCTTTTGGTTCCAAATAGGCTTCCAAACCATAAACCCCAAATTCTCTTCCTATTCCGGACTGTTTAAATCCGCCAAAAGGTGCTTCCGGGTCATGATTTAATTCGTTAACCAATACACGCCCCGCATTAATCTGGTAAGCAACACGTCGGGCTCTTTCGGTATCGGCAGAACTTACATAAGCCTGTAATCCGTAAATAGTATCATTGGCAATAGTAACCGCTTCGGCTTCATCTTTATAGGTAATAATGGACAATACCGGACCAAAAATTTCTTCCTGTGCAATGCGCATCTTGTTATCTACATTATAAAAAACGGTAGGTTTTACGAAATTTCCGTTTTCCAATCCTTCCGGATGGCCAAGTCCGCCTGCAAGTAGTGTAGCGCCTTCATCAAGACCCAATTGGATATAATTCTGTACCCGTTCGTATTGTTTTTTGCTAACCATAGGGCCAACAGCTGTTGTTTCTTCTTTGGGATTACCAACAGGAAATTGGGGAAGCAGCCTTTGTATTAATTCTTTCGCTTCTTCCAATCGGTTTTCCGGCACCAAAAGTCGGGTTCCTGCCACACAGGCTTGTCCGTTGTTCATAAAGGCCGCAGCAATAGCCATTGGAATCGCTTTGGTAAAGTCGGCATCATCTAAAAGAATATTAGGCGATTTGCCTCCTAGCTCCAAAGTGTAACGCTTAAGAGTAGCCGAGGCTTCACGTGCAATAATTTTTCCTACGTTGCTGGAACCGGTAAACGAAATTTTGGCTACATCAGGATGGCTGCTGATTTCGGCTCCCACCACATCGCCCAATCCGTTTACGATATTGAATACACCGGCTGGTAATCCTGCTTCATGCAGGCATTCTGTCATAATCTGTGTCTGTAAGGCACTCATTTCACTTGGCTTAATAACCACCGTACATCCGGCAGCTACTGCTGTGGCTAGTTTTCCGGCAATAAAACCGTTGCTGGCGTTCCACGGAATGATAATGCCCACTACGCCAAGCGGAACCAGTTGTACTTCAGAAAAGCCCATTTTTTTAGTGAAGTCGAATTTTTCCAGAGTTGCAATAGCAGAAGTAAAAGAACTCAGTGCAAATTCCATGCTCATTCTTGAGAATTGGAGCGTTCCTCCATATTCTTCAACCATTACCTCAATAAGTTCGTCTTTTCGTCTGGAAACTACCTCATGCAAACGTTTCAGATATTCGATACGTTCTGCTTTGGTTGTTTGGGAAAAAGTCCTGAATGCTTCTTTTGCTGCTGCAATGGCATCTTGTGCATCCTGCTTATTTCCCAAAGCAACCTGTCCGATTAGCTGATTGGTTGTTGGACTGATAAGGTCAAATATCTGATTTCCTTTTGGCTTTACAAATTCGCCGTTGATGTAGATTTTGTCAATCGTTTTCATATGCTATACTAATTTGATTAATTGTTACAGGACAAAATTCGTATACAAACAGCGGGCTGACTTTGCTGTAAAGCTCAAAGTTGCTTTGCTGTATGGCTCAAAACAAAATGTATATGTTTTACCGCTTTTTGTATAAGTTCTCCGGTGCGTCACCAGCCTAACTTTGTCCTGTTATTAATCTAAACACATTTACTGATGTCAAAAATCATATTTATTACAGGAGCTTCCAGAGGATTTGGAAAAATATGGGCAGAAGCCTTTCTTAAACGTGGCAATAAAGTTGCTGCAACAGCGAGAAATCTGGATTCGCTTAAAGAATTAAAAGCACAATATGGCGATGCAATATTGCCAATACAACTGGATGTGACCAGCCGTGAGCAAAGTTTTGCCGCTGTCAATCAGGCCAAAGAACATTTCGGAAAACTGGATGTTATTATCAACAATGCAGGTTATGGACTGTTTGGAACGATAGAAGAAACTTCAGAAAAAGAAGCCAGAGACCAGATTGAAACCAACGTATTCGGACTGTTGTGGATAACCCAGGCAGCGTTGCCAATTTTGAGAGCGCAGGGCCACGGACATATTATCCAATTGTCGAGTGTATTAGGTGTGGCTACTTTGCCAACTTTAGGAATATATAACGCCTCTAAATTTGCAGTTGAAGCCATAAGCGAAACACTGGCTACTGAAGTCAAGGAATTTGGTATTAACGTAACTCTGGTTGAACCTAACGGTTTCGCTACAGATTGGGCCGGGTCTTCTGCTATACAGTCAGAAACTATCAAAGCCTATGACAATGTAAGGGCTGCCTTCCAGGCCGGAATGGCTGATACGGATTCTTTTGGTAAACCGGAAGCAACAGCTGAAGCCATCTTGAAATTGGTTGATGCCGCCAATCCGCCATTGCGTCTTTTCCTGGGGAAAGTGGCCCTGCCATGGGTAAAAGAAGTATATGCACAACGTCTTTCAGAATGGGAAGAATGGAAAGAAGTATCTGCAAAAGCCCACGGAAATTAATTTGCTTTTTTAGTATATTTACGTACCTAATTTTAAAAAGAACTGCGCCTTTAAAAGCGTAGTTCTTCTACTTTTTTATGAGACATTTCAAAACCATTAGCGAACTGCACCGTTCCATCGGCTATCCGCCACCGGAAAATCCTTTGATTAGCCTGGTAATGTGTGAAAAGCTATCCGAATGTTCTATCGGGCAGAGCGAATTTACTACCGATTTTTACATGATTGCTTTTAAAAAAATCAAATCGGGTTATGTGCTTTATGGGCGAACAAAATATGACCATGATAACGGCTCGATGATGTTCATGAAGCCAAGACAGGTCATAGAAATCAATAATGTGGAACTCGAAGAAAAAGGATTTATCATCTGGATTCATGAAGATTTCCTAAATGGCTACCATCTGCATTCTGAGATAAAAAAATACGGATATTTTGATTACGAAGCCAATGAGGCGCTCCATCTTTCCGCACGCGAAGAACAGATTATCTGGGACCTGCATAGTAAAATTGAAGGAGAATATTATAATAATCAGGACGAATACAGTCGGGAAATTATCATTGCCCATATCGATTCTATACTGAAATATTCGCAGCGTTTCTATAAGCGGCAGTTTATTAACAGGACAGAATTGTCAGGAAAAACAGTTTCTAAGTTTAACGACCTGCTGGCATCGTATCTTGAAAAAGGAAAGTTGCAGGAAAAAGGACTCCCAACAGTCAAGTCACTGGCTGACTTATTCAACCTTTCACCGCGATACCTGAGTGATGTTTTGAAACAGGAAACCGGAAAAACGGCAATTGAATTGATTCACATCTTCCTGATTTCTGAAGCTAAAAATTTATTGCAGGGTTCTGAAAATTCGGTTTCTGAAACAGCCTATGCTTTAGGTTTTGACAATCCGCCTTATTTTTCAAGGCTTTTCAAAAAAGAAGTAGGCATGAGTCCCAACGAATACCGCAAGAATTTCGTGAATTAAGATATCCTGTTCAAAGTCATGTTGTTAAAATAAACAGACATGACAATTATCATTTTTTAAAAATAGCAACAGGAGTAGCTTTGGCATAAAATTACCGATTATGCCAAGCAATTCTCTTATTCAAAAATATAACGTTCCCGGTCCAAGATATACGAGCTATCCAACCGTTCCGTATTGGGAGAGTGGTGATTTCAGTTATGAAGCCTGGATGCAATCTTTTAAAAAATCATTCCGCGAAAGCAATGCTGCCGAAGGAATCAGCATCTATATTCACCTGCCGTTTTGCGAAAGCCTTTGCACATTTTGCGGCTGTACCAAACGCATTACCAAAAACCATAACGTAGAACAGCCTTATCTGGAAGCCGTTTTAAAGGAATGGCAGTTGTATTGCCATGCAATGGATGAAAAGCCTGTTATCAAGGAAATTCATTTGGGCGGCGGAACACCTACTTTTTTTGCCGTAAAACATCTGGAAGACCTGATTAACGGCATATTGAAAACCGGGACTAAGGCTAAAGATTTTGAGTTTAGTTTTGAAGGGCATCCCAACAATACAACAAAAGAACACCTGCAAAAACTATACGACCTTGGCTTTCGCAGGGTGAGTTTTGGCGTACAGGATTATTCCGAAACCGTACAGAAAGCCATTCACCGCATCCAGCCTTTTTCCAATGTGGCAAAAACAACATTATGGGCTAAAGAAATTGGCTATACGTCTGTTGGACATGATTTGGTTTTCGGTTTGCCGTTTCAGACGATTGAAGATGTGGTCGATACTATCGAAAAGACCCGTTCTCTAAGGCCGGACCGTTTGGCATTTTACAGTTATGCCCATACACCGTGGATTAAAGGTAACGGACAGCGTGGCTATAAGGACGAAGATATTCCTAAAGATGAGGAGAAGCGCAAACTATATGAAATAGGCAAGGCATTACTGCATTCCAACGGCTACCATGAAATTGGCATGGACCATTTTGCACTGGAAACCGATTCGCTTTATAAAGCTACTGAAGAAGGAAAACTGCATCGTAATTTTATGGGTTACAGCCACTCCAAAACACAACTTATGATAGGATTGGGCGTTTCGTCTATAAGCGATAGCTGGTATGGTTTTGCACAAAATGTAAAAGATCTGGATGACTATTACCAATTGCTGGAATGGAACCAGATACCCGTAAACAGGGGCCACATCCTTACCAGGGAAGATTTGATTATCAGACAGCACATACTCAACCTCATGTGCCGCTTTGAAACCGAATGGAACCATGCAGATGCCTGTTTCCCTGAACTTCCTGCCGTACTCTCCGAATTATCTGAAATGGAAAATGACGGTCTGCTGCATATTGAAAACAACAAACTTGTCATTACCGAAGCAGGAAAACCTTTTTTACGCAATGCCTGTATGGCGTTTGACCTTCGTTTAAAACGCAGAATACCGGAAACACAGTTGTTTTCATTGATTGTGTAGAGAAGTTACTAAGGTTTTGAGGTACTAAGGCTCTAAGGTTGAAAAGTATTGAGGTGAAAGGCACTAAGGTAAAAAGGTACTAAGGTTCTAAGTCTTTTGTGTGAGGTAAAGAATAAACAAAAATATTTATAAAGAAATCTCTTTTCGGAAAACAGAACCAAACCTCAGCGCCTTAGAACCTCAGTATCTTAGCACCTTTTTTAAAAACCTCAGCACCTTAGAGCCTCATCACCTTAGCACCTTTACTTACAATCTGCCCCGCTCTTCACAAACAAACTCATATCACCGGGAGAAACATACATAATATCCAATCCCATTCCTCTCAGAATAAAAAGTGTTCCTATAATGACGGTAACTACAGGAATTACTTTCTGCAATTTACTTCTGAAACCGTTGCTTAAAAAACTCCCTGCATAGGCCGCAGCGCTAAGCATAGGAATGGTGCCCAGTCCGTAGAGTGCCATATATGCGATTCCTAAAGGGGCGTTTTGCATGGCCAGTGCGCCAAACAAAGCGGCATAAACCAATCCGCAAGGCAGAAACCCGTTTAACAGGCCAATAAGAAACAAGGCGCTGTTGTTTTTTTTCCTGAACTGTTTCCCCAATCCTGATTTTACTTTGGAAATAATAGTATAAACTGGCCGTGAAAAGTTATATTTCATAAAAACCTTTTCAGGAACAATAGCAATCAATATCATAAAAACACCAACCATTATTGAAAGCTGCTGTTGCATCCCGGCCAGATAAAAACCTTTTCCAAGCAATCCAAAAATTAGTCCCAAAGTGCTATAAGCCGTTAATCTTCCCAAATGATAGAGCAGGAGTTGGGCTGTCTTTTTAGCCTGGCTGCTACGGTCGAGCGGCAGCATCATGGCAATTGGTCCGCACATCCCTACACAGTGGAAGCTGGAAATCAAACCGAAGAAAAAAGCAGAATATAACATTTTGGTTTATTCAAGGGTGAGCTGTTCTTTATTGAGATAGCCCGTGCCGTTGTAATTCCATTCAACAAGAATGTCCCAACGGCCGTCAGCCAAATCACTTTTAGGTATGAGCAAATTTGAAGAAGACAATGCGATGGGAATCCCAAAGTCTAATTTCTGACTGGACGGCCTGTAAAGGGACACTTTTCCTGTAATGTTTTTATAATCGAAATCGTGAGGGAAATGCACCGTAATACCGGTTTTGTTTACTTCAACCGTTACCTTTTCCTGCAACTGTTCTGCATTGTTTTCTTTGTCGAGCTGTGATTGCAGTCCGGTTTCATATTTGTAATAATCCTCTATCACCAGCTCATTATCATATTTGTGGTCAGACTGTACCAGAAAGACAAAAAAGAGGATAAATGACATGAACAGTGCAAAAGCAATAAAGATTCCGGTTCCCCAGTTTATTTTTTTCATGATTTCTAATTTTTAGTGCCGTTATGCTTTAGCAGACAGCACGATTATTTTTTAATTAAAGCTCCTCGGGCCGAGGAAATTGGTGCGTTCCGTTTCAATCAATTTGCCACCCTGGTAAACACCTATTTCAATAGAAGTACGGTCGCCTTCCAGAAAAGCCGGATGGATTTCTACAAACAGTGTTCCCTGTGCCATTCCTTCCTTATCAATAGTGAACCATGCTTTTCCAACTGTTTTTATAGTTCCTTTAGGGCTGAGCAGTTCAAAATGGATGTCGTCAAGATTGTGTACTGTCTTGTTGACAATTTTATACGTATATACATTACTGATGTTTTCGCCCTTGTGTTCAAACAACTGTCCCGGCAATCTCAATATGGTCGCTTCTACATCATTTCTTAAAAACAATAGTCCAATAAAAATACCGGTGAGAATCAGCAATACAGAAGCATAGCCTTTCATACGCGCCGTAAATTCAAACGTTTTATGTTTTGTAATCTCATCTTCTGAAGCATACCGGATCAATCCTTTTGGCAGACTAACCTTTTCCATAATGGCGTCGCATTCATCAATACAGGCCGTACAGTTAATGCATTCCAGTTGTGTTCCGTTACGGATGTCGATACCGGTTGGACATACATTGACACACTGTCTGCAGTCAATACAGTCGCCTTTGCCGCTAAGCGTACGGTCTTCTCTTTTATCAATTTTTGCCCTGCCTTTTTCCTTTTCGCCACGAACATGGTCATAAGCCACAATGATTGATTTATTGTCCAGCAGTACGCCCTGCAATCTTCCGTAAGGACAGGCAATAATGCACACCTGTTCGCGAAACCAGGCATAGACGAAGTAAAAAACTCCGGTAAAAATTAATAAGGCTATAAAAGTACTGAGGTTGTTAGCCAGGGGTTCTTGTACCAAACGAATCAGTTCGTCACTACCAATAAGATAGGCCAGGAAAACGTTGGCAATCAGGAAAGAAATAATAAAAAAGATAATCCATTTCAACAGCCTTTTGCGAATTTTTTCGGCATCCCAATCTTGCTTGTCAAGTCGCATCTGGGCTCCTCGGTCGCCGTCAATCCAGAATTCAATCCTGCGGAAAACCATTTCCATAAAGATAGTCTGCGGACATATCCAACCACAGAAAATCCTTCCGAAAGCTACTGTAAATAATGCCACAAACACGACTCCTACCAACATAGAGATAACAAACAGGTAGAAATCCTGCGGCCAAAAAGGAAATCCAAAAATGTTGAACTTGCGTTCGGTCACATTAAAGAGCAGGAACTGGTTTCCGTTGATTTTGATGAATGGTGCGGCAAACAGGAACAGCAGTAAAAAATAGCTGACAATCTTGCGTTTTTCATACAATTTACCTGTAGGTATCTTAGGATAGACCCATACTCTTTTTCCTTTGTCATCTACCGTTCCAATCGCATCGCGAAAGGATTCATCCCGCATTTTTGGCATAATTCTTATTTTTTAGACGGCAGCCCTTAGTTTTGGGCTACCGTTTTTGCTTCTTCTGTTTTAGTATCTGCCTTTGGTGCATTTTCTTCTACCCATATTTCACCTTCGGCCGGCTTAGGGTCTTTAGGGTTAGAGCCCTGAAGCGATAGTACATAACTTGCTACCTGCTGGATTTCAGAAGGTTTCAAAGTACCTTTCCAGGCCACCATTCCTTTACCGTCGCGACCACCTTCTGTGATGGTATGGAAAACATTTTTAATGCCACCACCCAAAATCCAATGGTCGTCTGTCAGGTTAGGGCCAATAGCTCCACCGGCATCCGGCCTGTGACAGGCCACGCAATTGGTTTCAAATATTGTTTTTCCGGCAGCAATATCGCCGGTGTCCGTAAGCAGGGTCACCGTTTCGGCGTCAATCAGGTCTTTGGCTGTCTTTTTATATTCTTCAACGGCTAGTTTGGCTTCGGCCATTTCGGTTTCAAATTCCTTAGCCTGGTTGTCATGTCCAAAGATGTGGTATTTTGCCAGATAGATAAAGGCGAAAACAATACAGGCATAAAATAGCTTGGTCCACCAGGGCGGCAGGTCGTTGTCCAACTCCTTGATTCCGTCATAATCATGATTCAGCATGATATCGGCTTCCTGTTCGATAGGACTTTCCTTGACAAACCATTTTTTGATTTTTTGGAACAGTTTGCTGTCCGTAATCTTAATTTCGTTGGCTTCTTCCAACTGTTTTCGCTGTTCATCGGTCAACAAATGATAGGTCACATTGTCTACTGCGGCCACAACCACTTCAATCGCGATAAGCAGGAACAGGAATACGACCAGAAACACTGAAATCATTGGATATTTCAGAAAAGCAGGCCTGTCGCCGGAGTCGATAAAATACTCCATAGCCAGAAATACGGCAAAGAAGATGATAGGTACCCTCAGGTATACCGGAAAGATTTTTTTCATGGCTTGTCGTTTTTGAGGTTATCGATTTCGTTTTCGCTTTCGAAAGGAATATGGCTCATTTCGGTGATTTTTTCTTTTTTGTAAGTGTAGGTCCATGCATAAAGGGCTACAAAAAATAAAAAGAAAATCAGTAGTGAAATGATAGGATAAATCTCAATTCCTGAGATGGTTTCCATATTGTGTTTGATGAATTTCAGCATGGCATTAGTTGTTGGTTTTTGCTTCTTTGACTTTGATATCGGTTCCCAGTCGTTGCAGATAGGCAATCATAGGAACAATCTCTCTTTGATGCATTGGTACAAAGGTTTCACCTTTGGCAGCGGCGGCCTTTTGACTTTCTTCATAGCTTTTCTTGAAGTCAGGGTCACTATACAGGTTTTTCTCTATAGCCAGCGCCTGTTTTTTAATGGCGGCCTGTGCGTTGGCAATTTCTTCCTTGCTGTAAGGAACACCCAGTTGTACCATAACTTCCATTTTTTTCTGGATATCGGAATAATCCATCGGTTTGTTATCAAAAAGCCATTTGTAGGATGGCATGATGGATCCAGCCGATGTACTTCTTGGGTCCCACATGTGGTTAAAGTGCCAGTTGTCTGAGTACTTGCCTCCCAATCGCATCAGGTCGGGTCCGGTTCTCTTAGAACCCCAAAGGAACGGGTGGTCATAGACATATTCTCCTGATTTGGAATATTCACCATAACGCTCCACTTCAGAACGGAACGGACGAATCATTTGCGAATGGCAGCCAACACAACCTTCACGGATATACAAGTCGCGTCCTTCCAGCTCCAGTGGCGTATAAGGTTTAACCGCTGCAATTGTAGGAATGTTTGATTTTACCATAATGGTTGGCACAATCTGTATGATACCGCCAATCAGGATGGCAATAGTTGCCAAAATGGTTAACTGTATAGGTCTTCTTTCCAGCCAGGGGTGGAATTTTTCGCCTTTCAGCCTTTTGTTTGTAATTTTCTGTAAAGCAGGTGCTTCGGCCAATTCGTCTTCGATTGCATTTCCTTGTTTTACAGTTTTTACGATGTTGTAAATCATTACAAACAGTCCAATAATAAACAGGGTACCTCCAATAGCTCTCATCCAGTACATTGGCATAATCTGTTTTACAGTTTCAAGGAAGTTTCCATATACTAAAGAACCGTCAGGATTGAATTGTTTCCACATTGAAGCCTGTGTAAAGCCTGCCACATACATTGGTAGCGTATACAGGATAATACCTAAAGTACCAATCCAGAAATGGAAGTTGGCCAGCTTTTTAGAATACAATGACGTTTTTGCCATGCGTGGCAACAACCAGTATATCATACCGAAGGTCAGGAATCCGTTCCAGGCCAGAGCACCTACGTGTACGTGGGCTACAATCCAGTCGGTAAAGTGGGCAATAGCGTTTACGTTTTTAAGTGATAGCATTGGTCCTTCAAATGTGGCCATACCATAACCCGTGATGGCTACGACAAAGAATTTCAAAACCGGTTCTGTTCGTACCTTATCCCAAACACCGCGTAATGTCAGCAATCCGTTAATCATACCACCCCAGGATGGAGCAATCAGCATAATGGAGAATACTACACCCAGGTTCTGTGCCCAGTCCGGCAATGAGGAATAGAGCAGGTGGTGAGGTCCGGCCCAGATATAGATAAAAATCAATGACCAAAAGTGAATGATAGACAATCTATAGGAATAAACCGGACGATTGGCAGCTTTTGGCACGAAATAGTACATGAGCCCCAGGAAAGGCGTTGTAAGGAAAAATGCTACGGCATTATGTCCATACCACCATTGCACCAAAGCATCCTGTACTCCGGCATATACTGAGTAGCTTTTTAGCGCTCCAACCGGAAGCGCAAGGCTGTTAAAGATATGCAGTACGGCTACGGTTACGAAAGTAGCGATGTAGAACCAGATAGCCACATAGAGATGGCGCTCTCTTCTTCTGAGAATCGTTCCAATCATGTTGATACCAAATACGACCCAAACCACAGCAATGGCAATATCTATAGGCCATTCCAGTTCAGCATATTCTTTGGAAGAAGTATAGCCTAATGGCAGCGTGATGGCGGCGGCTACAATAATAAACTGCCACGCCCAGAAATTAATCTTGCTCAGCACATCGCTGAACATTCTGGTTTTGAGCAAACGCTGCATCGAATAATAAATACCTGCAAAGGTAGCATTACCCACAAAGGCAAAAATAACCGCATTGGTATGCAGCGGACGCAGCCTTCCGTAGCTGAGCCATGAAATGTTTTCCGTCAGGTTTGGAAAGAGATACATTGAGGCTATCAAAAGCCCTACAAGCATCCCTACCGCACCCCAGATGATGGTCGCGTAAAGGAACTTCTTTACGATTTTGTTGTCATAGTAAAACTGTTGTACTTCCATGCTTGATTTTGGATTTATTGGGTTATCAGATATTAAGGATTGGTTTCCGGGCAATTTTTCCGGGTTTTGGATGGGTGCTCCTGTTTTTTAGAAACAACTTCATCGTCAAAAAGTACCCGAACCGATGGAGTATAGTCATCGTCATATTGTCCGCCCCTGACCGCCCTCACAAAGGCAATAAAGAAGCCAACAGCCACGACAATGCTGATGGAGATTAATAAATAGATGACGCTCATACCTTATGATTTTATAAGAACAAAATTACTTTGGCAGCTTTGGGAAAAACATGATATTTATCATACCCGGCCGGTTTTGGGTTTTAATTTTCGGGCATAATAATTACTGGCCAGCGTAACAAAGCTGATAATGGTTACGGTGCTTAACGGCATAATAATGGCCGCTACCAGAGGCGACAGTTTTCCGCTAACGGCAAAGCCTAATCCGACTACATTATAAAGCAGCGAAAGCGTAAAACTCATCTTGATAGTAGTAATGGCCTTTTTAGAAAATTTCAGGAAATAAGCAATCTTCGAAAACTCCGTTGCATCGAGTATGCCGTCGCAAGCCGGAGAGAATACATTGACATTCTCAGAAATAGAAATCCCCACATTGCTTTGTGCCAAGGCTCCGGCATCATTCAATCCATCGCCAACCATCATTACATTATGACCTTTTTCCTGCCATTTTCTGATGGCTTCCAGTTTTTGTTCCGGTTTTTGGTTAAATAACAATTCTGTACCTTCAGGTAGTAGCTGTTCCAGCTGTTTGCGTTCGCCGTCATTATCTCCCGAAAGGATTTTTATATCATAATTCTTTTTTAGACTCTGAAATAGCTGCTGAAGACCTTTGCGGTACTGGTTGTCGAAAACATAACTTCCCTTGTAATCGTTATTGATGGCAATATGCACAGCCGTTTGTGTATTGCTTGAGTTTTCGCACCCTACATAGGAAGCCGCTCCAAGGCGAATACAGTTTCCGTCAATAATACCCTCAATACCTTTTCCGGTAATTTCTTCAAAACCATGCACGATACGCAGTTCGGCAACCGGAAGGAAATCATACAGCCTGCGGCTTAACGGATGGTTGGAACCCCGAAGCAGATTTTTGATGTATGACAGTTCTATAGCAGACAGCGGATTTCCAATAAATGAAATATCAGATGCCTTGCTGGTTGTAATGGTTCCGGTTTTGTCAAAAACAATCATATCGGCTTTGGCCAATTGTTCAATTACGCCGGCATTTTTAAGATAGAGCTTCTGCCTGCCCATAATCCGTAATACGTTGCCCAACGTGAAAGGAGCAGTTAATGCCAATGCACATGGGCAAGCCACAATCAATACGGCGGTAAATACATTAAAAGCAGTATTAGCATCTTTAAAAATCCAATAGCTGAAACCGAGAAAAGCAATCAGCAACAGGGCAGGCGTAAAGTAACGGCTAATGGCATCAGTAATACTTCTGCGTTGCACGGCATTTTTCTTTTGAAAAATATCATTGCTCCACAACTGGGTAAGATAGCTTTGGGAAACTGAGTTTAAGACTTCCATTTCAATTACCTGTCCCAATAACCGCCCACCGGCAAAAACCTTATCGCCTGATTTTTTATGGATAGGGTCAGCTTCTCCGGTTACAAAACTGTAATCAATCTGGCAATCGTTGCTGATGAGTATGCCATCTACCGGAATCAGTTCCTGATTGCGGATAAGCAGTCGGTCACCTTTTTGGATATCGTAGACAGGAACAGAAACTTCTTCCTGTGCCTTGATTTGTGTGACGGCAATTGGAAAATACGACTTGAAATCTCTTTCAAAAGAAAGGAAACTGTAAGTTTTTTGTTGGAACAGTCGGCCAACCAGCATAAAAAAGACAAGAGCTGTAAGACTGTCAAAAAATCCCTGTCCGTAACCCAGAACAATATCTACGGTACTGCGGACAAACATGACGATGATTCCCAACGCAATCGGGATATCGATATTGAACATACCGTTTCGGATGCTTTTGTAGGCAGAGACATAATAGCCGCTTGCGGAATACAGGAAGGAAGGAAGTGACAGTCCGAAAATGAGCCAGCGAAAAAAACCGCGGTACTGGTCGAGCCAGAATTCTTCGGTTTCAAAATATTCCGGAAAGGAAAGCAGCATGATGTTTCCGAAACAGAAAAAAGCTACTCCCAATTTATAAATAAGGCTGCGGTCTGATGCATTCCTGCCTTTTTCATAATTCTCCAATGAAATATAAGGCTCATAACCAATAGTGCAGAGCATCAAAACGATGTCTTTGAGATTGGTTTCCTGCGGATTGAAAATAATCCGCACCTTTTTTTCTGAGAAGTTGACCTGAGAAGAGCCTATACCACGATGAAGCCGGTGCAGGTTTTCCAAAATCCAGATACAGGAACTGCAATGGATGTGCGGAATATACAGAGAGACAATACTGGTGCCTTCTTCCTGAAATTCCAATAATTTGGAGGTTATCTTTTCACTGTCTAAAAAATCATATCTTCCATTTACGGCCTGAGGCGAAGCGCCCGGCATTTTTCCAAAGTCATAGTAAGACGAAAGTCCGTTGTCTGCGAAAATTTCATAAACCGTCTGACAGCCTTTGCAGCAGAATGATTTTCCGTCAAAAACAATTTCTTCTTTTTTAATAACTTCAAGACCGCAGTGAAAACAACTGTGCGTGTCCATAATTTGCTCATTTACCTGATGCAAAGTTTGGAAATGCCTTAGGCACAAACTATGATAATTATCATGCTTTTCCGTATCTTTGCAAAACTAATTCCCATCCCGCCCATGAGTAAGTGTGAGCAATGTATCGTTCGAGAGTTTAGTTCGCTTAAGGCCCTCAATAAAGAGGAACTGCTGAAAATAGCGGACTGCAAGTCGTCCTATACCATCAAAAAAGGAGAACCTGTTTTTGAGGAAGGAGAGAATGTGAATGGCATTTTTTGCGTTAAGGACGGAGTTTGCAAGTTGTCCAAACTAAGCGCTAACGGCAAGGACCAGATTATTAAGTTAGTCTCTAAAGGAGAATTGCTCGGACAGCGCTCCATGATTAGTGATGAGCCGGCTAACCTGAGCGCCATTGCGCTTGAAGACATGGAAGTATGCTTTATCCCAAAAAGCGAAATCATGCCGTTATTCAACAAGAATAATGCATTTTCAATGAACGTAATGCGCGCCATTTGCGGTGACCTTAAAGAAGCCGACGACCACGTCGTGGACATGGCACAGAAAACCGTTCGTGAACGCCTGGCCGAAACGCTTTTGCACCTACAGGAAACCTTTGGTACGCACGAAGATGGAAGTCTGAAAACCCAACTCACGCGTGAAGAAATTGGCAGTATGATTGGAACGGCAACAGAAAGCTGCATCCGTTTGCTATCAGACTTTAATAAAAACGGGCTCATCGAACTTAAAGGCAAAAAGATATTTTTAAAAGATATTAAAGGTTTAAAGAGGGAAGCGGAGTAATTTGGTTTTCACTACAGTATATACAAAGCACGAATTGAATTGCAATTCGTGCTTTTTTATTCATAATAAATTTATTATGATTGGCTTCTTCAAGATTTTAAATATCAGACTCTAAATTTCTCAATTTACTTAAAAATCAACAATTTTAAGATATGTATAATTAAATGTTTAAAATTTAACATTTATAATTTCTTTTGTAAGAAAACTTTTTTACTTTTGCCCGCAAGAGGAAGTAAAATAATCAGTTTAGTAGCATAGTCTCCAGGAATTATAGTTGCGAGTTCGAATCTCGCCTTCCTCTTTTTTAACTAAATGCCTGAAATGAAAACAAACAGAAGAAAATTTATAGGCACTTCATCAATGACTCTTGTAGGTATAGCCTTTACAAACACCCTTTTAGGTCAATCTGTTTCCTCCCTTATTAAAATTGTTGAAGAAACTATTCCTCAAAAATTAAAACGTGCTGCAGATTTGCGAAATAATCAGGTAACGTCCTCGCCTGTATTTAGAAATAGGTCTGGTAGTAACCGGAATATGGAAGCGGCTTTGGATATTTACAATGAAGTGATTGTTTTAGACGCAAAAGAAGTCAGAGCCTATGATGGCATAAGGAAGGTATTGTTGCAGAGTAAATATAAAGAACTTGAAGTATTGCAAGTCTTTTCCAACTACCTTGTTGTAAATACTGTTAGTCCAATCTTCAAAGAAAGAGTTGCAAAAGAATACATGCGTCTGGCATTAGGAAATAAAAAATTTGCCAATCAGTTAAACAGCCCTAACGATCTATTGCTTGCCTCTAATACACTATTAAATCAGGCTAGAATTGCTGAACCTGATAATGAACAATTTGAAGCTCAATATCAGAAGACGGTTGCAAAAATTACACAACAAACAGTTGTTTTAGATGCAAGAGACAATCCTGCACTTAAAGCATTGAAAAAGATCAACAGGCAGAATCATAAGAAAAGGTTTGACCATCTTACAGCAGCAGAAACAAAAATCTTATTGGATAAACTTCTTGCCAAAAAGCCGAATACGGACAGAAATAACCACATCAGGGAAATTCATAAGGTATATATCAATAAACTGGTAAAAGGCGGAGATATATATAATGCAGTCAAAGAACTTGAAGGACTTATTAAATTTGATAACAGTGATGTTCATGCTTTGAAAATGGCAAGAAAAATATGTATACAATATTATAGGTATGAAAATCTTGAAAATATAGAAAGGGAAAATGATAAGGTTAAAGAAAGTTTCTGGTCAAAAACAGCCCTATTTGATATTTTATTGAAAAGATATCAAAAGGAAAACACAGGAAGTATTTCTGAATTGGAAGATATTTTGTCGAATGCAGCATCAAAAGCCAAATCTTTCGGGCAGTTTTTTGAAGTAAATACCAGAAAGATAAAAGTGTCAATGATACAGAAGATAGATCCTGAAGCAGAATTAGGTAAGCTGGCCGATAGTATCAGCGGAATAAAATCAGCACATGCTATTGATCGGTTTAATGTGCTTTGTGTTAAACATTATATAGAAAAGAATATGAGGCCCCAAGCCGTAAAAGTAATCAATATTGCCTTGCGCCAAAATGGACTTTCGTTGGATGATTTTCTGTTGCAGAAAGTTGAGGAGGTAAATAGACACAGAATAGCAGAAAAACCTATTCACAACGAAAGATTGAATTATTTAAGGACTCAACTGTTTGACTAAAATGGGTGGAAAAAAACTCTTCTTTGCAGTATTTGCTCTTCTTTGCGGTATTTCGGCTTTTTCGCAGATAGCTATCACAGAAATTTATTATGATACTCCCTATATTGAACGAACAGACCGGGCTTACCATCATTTGGGTGAATATATTGAACTTTATAATTATACTACTGAAGACCTGTCGCTTAAGGGATGGTCAATAACAGACAATGCATCAAAATATGTCTTTCCGGACAATGTGATAATCCCTTCTCAAAGTTTTATTGTTGTAGCTTATAGAGATCCTTTTGAGCCCATAGGTGACTACTTTACCACTTTTTTCCCTACAACTATCGGAAAAGAATCACAAATCTTTTACCAGGGAAATGTAATGTTTAGGAATAAGACAGAGAATATAAGCCTCAATGTAGGATTTGTGAGGGGAACAGACTTAAGAGGATATGCTATCCAAAGTGCTAGCTGGCATAATGATGAATTTGACCGTCACTTTAATCCAGGATATATGAATCCTTCCGGCGTAAATTTTTATCTGGAATCACTTCATCTGAGTAACGAAGAATATTTCTATCCCGGTACTCCAACCCCTCTAACAGCAGCTTATGTTCCTCCAACACAAAATCTGGAAGATATAGCAAGCTTTCAGCAAGCTTCTCAGGATAATTATGCAAGCCTGACATGGGAAACCTACAGTAATGCTATTTTGGCAATAACATGTCCTTTAACAATAAATGTTGTGCAACAAACTGCTCCATATATAAATCCAGTTCTAAAAAAATGCTTTAGTCATGATGCCTCCGGCAATTTGGTCAGTACTTTTCTGTGCGATGAAAATAATGAACGGACAAATGATAGCGGGCAGGCTTTTGAATATGGTAGTTCAGAACTTGAAGAAATAGCTTCAAAGATTATATTATATCCAAATCCTACCAGTACTACTGTAAATGTACAATGGGACGGATCAATTAATGGGAAGATTACGCAAATGCAAGTATTTAATACAGGAGGAATCAATATATCAAATACAACAATATTGGTCTCCCAATCCTCCACAGTTATTGATCTTTCTTACCAGCCTACAGGAATCTATATTGTGAGATTTCTTCTCGATTCGGGACAATTCATTTCCAAAAATGTAATGAAAATCTAATCTTTAAATTTTCTATTCCAAAAAAGATATCCTATGCGCAGATTTCTTACACTATGCACATTTTTTCTGTTGGTTTTCAATTCTGTTTCAGCACAGCAGCAACAGTCAATTCCCTTACAATTCGATGTTTCCGGCTATAGCCAGGACCAAAACGAAGCTCATAGATTTGATGCTTCTTCAATGGATACAATTCCTTCTATAAAAGCTGAGATGAATGTAAATGAAGCCGGAGCATTAACTTATTTATTGCCTATTGAGGTGCTTAAGGGTGTCAATAGTTTTCAACCCAATTTAGCCTTAGCTTATAATAGCCAGTCAGGTAACGGAACGGCCGGATGGGGCTGGAATATAATGGGACTATCCATGATTACCCAAGGAGGAAAAAGCAAGCTTATTGACGGTGTAACGATAGGGGTGCAATATGACGGACAGGATCCTTTTTATCTGGATGGAGAAAGATTGTTGAAAGTTTCAGCTACTACGTATGTAACAGAAAAATATTCTAAAATTAAAATTACAAAACAGTCGACAGGATCAGAATTTGGTTTTATCATACAGTATACGGATGGCAGAATAGCAAAATATAAAGAATTGGTTCCCGGACAATATTATATAGCAACATTGATTGATGCTCTTGATAATGAGGTGCATTATGCCTACAATATAACCAGTAATGTGCCGGTACTGACAACCATATCTTATGGAGGTAATTCGGCAGCTAACGACAAATTCTTTGTAGAATTTATTTACAATGACAGGACGACCATTACAAAGTCATACAGAAATGGGACAGGATATTTCTCGTCTAAAATCCTGTCTGAGATACGAGTCAAGTCAACCTATCTAACTGCAAATAACGGGTTATATAGAAAATACAAGCTGTTTTTTGACAGGATACAAAGCTACACCACAGAGCGCCTAATCAAAATAACTGTAGAAAATGAAAATGGTGCTGCCTTAAAGCCTTTAAAGTTTAATTATAATAGTGCTACTACTGGTGTTATAGAGAGTTCAAGTTCTTATATTAATAACTGGCCTTTTCAAACCATAGGATTAGGGAGTGTTGTCGTTGGAGATTTTTACGGAACGGGTGTTCCCAGTCCGATTTATGAAACAAAAGAATCGGAAACCAATTTCAAACTTTACAATCCTAAAACCGGTACAATTTCAAGTTATTCAAAGTCAAAAGATTATTTTTCGGGAAAGGTGCTTCGTGACAATAAAATATCAGAAGCAGATGACCTGATAGCATTACAGACTGACTATCCGGGAGGAACTACCAATCCTTCAACACTTGTTGACAAACTTACATTCAAGACAACAAGTCTTTCCACAGGGCAGGCAAAAACAATCCTGATGGATTTAAAAGGAGGATTAAATGAGATTAATGGAACCAGAGATGATAGGCCCAGGAATTTTGTTTCAGGAGATTTTAATAATGACGGTTTGGTTGATCTTCTGATTTTTGAGCGGCTGAACCTAAATCGTATACAGAAGGTATATTTTGCAGAAATAGGATTGTTGCCAGGAGGAACAGCGGTTCCTGCTACAGTAGCATGTCCTGCTTTAGGAATAGATGACAAGACTGATTTTTATATCATAGAGTTTGACGGTGACGGAGTACCGGAAATAATGGTGGTAAACAGGACGACCAATAAATACACAATCCTTAAATTCAATTCAGTAACTAACACACTCACAGCTATTGCGGGACAGACCAATATAGCACTTACCAATTTTACGGAGAAGACCCCTATCATTTTTGGAGATTTTAATGGCGATGGACTTACGGATTTTATAACTCCACAGAAAATCTATAACCTTGAAGGTTCTACAGCTGCAAGAGAGCTCAGTGAGATGGAAACGGAAACATTATTGTGGTGGCAATATATTTCAACAGGTCAGTCATTTGTAAAAACTCAAAAAGATTTCACCCAGCAAAAATTGGCTTATATAGCCACTTCGCAACGAAATGTGATGAAAAAATCGTCAACATGGGATAAAATATGGTCTGGAAAACCGGATACCTATCAATATACGGAATATGCTACATCTACTATTCTTGCCGCTGATTTCAACAATGACGGAAAGACGGATCTTATCACGGTAAGGAAATTTGGAAAGGCAAAGTACGATCTTTCAGGAAGACTCTCTTTGACAAACATACAGCCCCTTAATTCTTTTGAGAATGTTAGTCCCGTAAATGCCAACAGAATATTTTTCCATGAAACAAGAAACCTGCCTGACGGTTCACAGACATTACATAACCTGAGTACGACCATAGCGCTTGATAATGTCAACATATCTCCATTGTCACTAATTCTTAACTATTCGGATTATAATTACCTTAATACTTATAAGACAGGGATACTGATTCACGATCCTATACTAAGAAATGATAAAAAATTTATCATTAACAATGATAATTTTATTGAAGGACAGCTCAGAGAAGTTGACAATGGCAGTCCGGTTCGTCAAAGAATCGAATATAGGGCGATGGCTGAAAAACAAAGCACCTATGAAGACGCTGCTTATTCCACAGAGAGTACACAGCTAAACTATCCGTATTATGTACATAAAAATATCGGGACAAATTATCTGGCCTACAAAGTACATACACTGTTTGATGACAAAATCATAACTAAAGAATACCGCTACCGTAACGGGATACAGCATTTAGGAGGAAAAGGATTTTTAGGATTCCAAAAAACTTTCGTGAGCGATCCTTATGAAAGCATTTTCGAAAACGGAAAGTATCGCATGAAAGATATTTTTAAAGGGCATTTCTGGAAAACAAATACTTATGATCCTCTGATGGAAGGTGCTTTGCTCTCTACAGCCTATGGTAGCTTGAATATGAATTCAATCTTTAGCCTTTCCACGGCAAACAGCAGCCGATTTGACAAAGGAGGTAACCGATACTTGATTCTTACTACCTCTGAAACCAATAAAGATTTCCTGAAAAACATTACCATTTTCAAAAGTTATGAATATGATACTGCAGGTGATTTACTGCTTAAAAAAATTAATACCAGCTATAACAGTATAGGTTCTTCTGTAGAAGAATATACCTATGAGCCGGAATCGTCAAGCGGACAGCATTACCATTTTGGCAGGATTACAACAACGACGAATACGACCAGGAAAGGAAGCGACTCCTTTTCTACCAAAGAAGAACAATTTTTTAATGCCAATGGAACCGTATACCAGACCAAAAAATATGGTAATGCTACGTTGCCAATTGTAACTGATTTTACTTATTATCCTTTTGGAGGAACCAAATCACAGGCCGTATCTGCTAATGGTATTGCACCTGTTACTACAACTTATGAATATGATGTGACGAACAGATATATACGTAAGACAACAGATGCCGAAGGTATGATAAGTACAGCCAATGTTAATGCTCTTGGAAAGACTTTGTCTGAGGTGTCACCGTTGGGGCATACAACTTCCTATCGTTATGATGATTGGGGGAATATAAAGGAAACAACGGATTATTTAGGTAAAAAGACAACCTTTGCCAAAAATATAACACCTAATGAACCATTGGGTTACTATTCTATTTCTGTTAAAAAGGAAGGAGGAGCTGAAATAATTAGCATTAAAGATATTTTTGACAGGACAATTAAGACTAAAAGCGAGACAGCCAACGGACTTTGGGCCATTACAGAAACTGAATATGATCTGTTTGGAAAAAAGATCAAAGAAAGTGAACCTTACTTTGACGGTGACCCTATATTATGGAATACAATTGAATATGATGCAATAGACAGGGCGGTCAAACATACTTCTTTTACAGGAAAAGTCATGACAACCTGTTATGAAGGATTGAAAGTAACCGTTGAAGACGGACATAAAAAAATGATAAAGGTTGCTGATGCAATGGGCCATATCATAAAGCATCAGGACGGTGGCGGAGAAATATTTTATAAATATTACCCTAATGGAGCTTTGAAAGAAGCTAATTATGATGGTGTCATTACCAAAATTGAAATAGACGGTTGGGGAAACAAGACCAAACTCATTGATCCTTCAGCCGGAACCTACCGTTATGAATATGACAATTTCAGCCGGATTAAAAAAGAAATAAATCCAAAAGGTGGTTATACGGAATATACTTATGATGATTTTGGCAAGATCATTTCTGAAAACACATCGAGCCCAGCAGAGAATACTGTTATAGCAAAAAATTACAGTTATGACAGTACTACCAAGCTTCCAACTGTGGTTTCAGGAACCTATAACGGGAAGTCCTACACTTATACGACTTTTTATAACGATCCGTATCATAGGATAACCGGAAAAAAAGAACAGACTCCTGATTTTACCTACCTGACAACACTAACGTATGGCGACTATGGGCGAGTTGACATGACCGAATTCAAAACGACTATTAGCAACCCTAATTATACAACCACTTCACAAGTGAGTAACAAATATGATTCCAGGGGAATATTAATTAGTCAGACCGATGCTGAAACTTCAGCAGTAATTTGGGAACTTGGTACGACCAATGCACAAGGAGCAATCACAAATATGAGTTTTGGTAACGGTTATGGTATGAGCGTTACATACAATAGAAATAACCTGTCTTTGGAAAAAATCAGACACAACAGGCGTAATGGCACTTTAATCAACATCGATTATAATTATGATGTACAGAAAGGTATATTGTTGAGTCGGAATAATCTTGTTTTTGGCAAAAACGAAACCTATACTTATGATGATCTGGACAGACTATTGTCAGAATCCGTAAACGGAAGCGTCGTACAGCAGTATACTTATGACAAGCGTGGACGCATGACCTCCAACAGCGAGGTGGGTAGTTATAACTATAATACGCAGGATTATAGGCTACAGAGTGTTGATTTTAATGCGAACGGTAGCAATCTGAATACCAACAGAGGATTTGCAGAAATACAATATAATGCGTTTAAGAATCCGAATGAAATAGTTTTGGAAGGAAAGGATCGGATTTCTTATGACTATTCGATACTGAAAACCCGAAGTGCCATTTATTATGGCAGCATGGATGCCACCGCTGCGGCAAGACCAAACCGAAAATTTTATTCATCGGATAAAAGCATCGAAATCGTCAAAGAGAACGGTACTGTCAAAATTATTACGTATATTACCGGTGATGCCTATACGGCCAATTACATGAAAGTGGACCAGCTTTTTGCTGACGGGCAGGTAAGCTCCGGAAAGTATTTTTTACATCGGGATAACCAAAATACCATTCTGGCCATTTCAGGCGGTTATGGAAATGTAATAGAAAGACGTTATTTTGATGCATGGGGCAACCTGAAAGAGGCAAAGCTTGGAAGTAGCGACACTTCTGTGCTTCCAAATGCTTTGGGTTGGATTAACAGCCTGTTGATTGATAGGGGGTATACAGGGCATGAGCACCTAAAAACGGTAGGGCTCATCCATATGAACGGTAGGCTTTATGATCCTGCATTACGCAGGTTCCTGTCGCCAGACAATTATGTACAGGATGTTTATAATACGCAGAATTTTAACCGTTACGGGTATACGTTAAATAACCCATTATTATATACTGACCCTAGTGGTGAGTTTATAGTAGAGGTATTAATAGGGGTTGCAGTTGCAGTAGTGCTTAATGGAATCAATAACTCCATCAATAAAATACCTTTCTGGTATGGTTCCGGAAAAGCGGGCGTTGTAGGAGGTGTAAGTGCAGCGATAAGCTTAGGTATAGGAGAAGTAATGAAAGGAGCTTTTTCATCCGCCTTTAGCACAGCCGTAGTGCAGGCAGGATTGCACGGTTTTACAGGTGGCTTATTGTCAATGGCCAACGGAGGAGATTTTTTAAGCGGTTTTGCTGCCGGGGCAGTAAGTTCTTTGATTAGTAGTGGGCTTCAGTATCTTGGAAATGTCGATGGCTTTTATCTTGATGATGATTACACAAAATGGACCAGTACAGCCACAAGAAACCCTAATCTGTTTAAAGGTGCTATGATTGCAGCAGGTGGATTAAGTGGTGGATTAAGCAGTACTATTGCCGGAGGAAAGTTTGTTGATGGATTTAGGCAGGGAGTAATTACCAGCGGTTTAAACCATGTGGCACATATGGTAGTAGGTAAAATACAAGAGTATAAAACAATAAATGAACTTCTGGAAAATGCAGGTTATGATCCGAATGCAACTGCTTTATTAGACAATGCCGGAGCAAAAGACTTTGCAAGTAAAGTGTTTCCGGATATGTATAGCCAAGCGAATTCTCCTGATTTTGAATTTGTAGAAGGATTAAAAAGCAAAAGTGGGCAGTCATCGGCAGGACAGGCAGGTATAAAAGTAACTCAGAATTTAGAAACTGAAGTTTATACAGTTAAGTTTACAGGACTTATTAAACTTAATACTTATGCAAAAAACACATACCATAATTTAGCCGCGACTATGGGACATGAATTAAGCCATGCTATTGACGCAGTATCCGGGAATTATACTAAGTGGTATAATAAACATAAGAGTGAGGGAGCTAGAGCAATTTCTGAAGACAGAGCCTATCAATGGGAATTAAATCATGGCTCATTGTTATATAACCCCCAAGAACACCAATATTGGAAAAATTTAATGCCTCGCTAATATGAAAAAGATAATTTTTATTTGTTTCGTCCTTATAGGATGCGCAAAATATAATCGAAGTGAAATCCGATCCGATATAGATATCAGGCTAACTAACACTTCAATAAAAGATAGCACTGATTTAAAAATAACCATAACCAACAATTCTCCAAAGAATTATTATCTTTTATATAGCAGTAAAAGTGTAAATGATATAA
>NZ_LMPW01000001.1:50935-51937 GCF_001423985.1 Flavobacterium sp. Leaf359
TCATGTCTCATAAACATACCTGTCCATACAACTAAAGATATTGTAAAACTAAAACCCAAACAAAAAGTAAAACTTAGTATTCCTTTCAGGATGAAAACGAATGTCTCTGAAGATTGCTATTATGGATATAATACTGACATGATGATGCCAAACAAACAATATTATGTTTACATGAGATATTCCATCATTAACGAGTATTTTAAAAATGCCTTGCCTAAAACTGTCAAAGATTCCTTAGAGCAAATGGGGTATGAATTATATGATAAGCAAATTGTTTCGAATAGGGTTCCTTTGGTTTTAAAAAAATGAGTTNNNNACCATAAGTGAGGAACAATAAGTTTTTAATTAATGTTGAACTGCAAAATATTGGAAAAATTTAATGCCTCGCTACTATGAAAAAGATAATTTTTATTTGCTTCGTCCTTATAGGATGTGCAAAATATAATCAAAAAGAGATTCGATCCGATATAGATATCAGGTTAACTAACACTTCAATAAAAGATAGTACTGATTTAAAAATAACCATAACCAATAATTCTCTAAAGAATTATTATCTTTTATATAATACAAAAAGTGTCAATGATAGTATGAAGGAATTTAATAAGGGTCAAACCTTATATACTTTCGAGTCATTCATTGTCACTGATAAAAAAAAGGTTTTGTCTACTGAACTACTTGATGAAGGAACATGTTCCTATGATGCATTAGTCCATACAACTAAAGATATTTTAAAACTGAAACCCCAAACAAAAAGTAAAGCTAAGCATTCCTTTCAGAATGAAAGTGGACATCTCTAAATATTGTCATTATAGATATGTAACCGATACTATAGATTTAAATAAGCAATACTATGTTTATGCAAAATATTACATTGGGAACGAATATTTTAAAAAAAACACCTTGCCTAAAACCGTTAAAGATTCTTTAGAGCAAATGGGTTATGAATTATATGATAAGCAAATTGTTTCGAATAGGGTTCCTTTGGTTTTAAAAAAATGAGTT
>NZ_LMPW01000001.1:51959-54293 GCF_001423985.1 Flavobacterium sp. Leaf359
GCTATAATGCAATAAGTTATTTGAAAAAAAAATTGGATTTCAGCACATTGGCAATTCCAGTGGTTTTTATGCCAGAAACCCTAATTTTTTAAAGGCTCTATGATTGCTGCCGGAGGGAAATTTATTGATGGATTTAGGCAGGGAGTAATTACCAGCGGTTTGAACCATGTGGCCCATAATTTTAAAAGTTATTTGGATGAAAGAAGCTCTTTTAGAAGTAGATTTCATAAAGTAGATCCTGATGCAAAACCTGCAGTAAACATGAGTTCGGTAAAAGCACTTCTTAATGATGTTGATAACTTGGCGGAGATATATAAACTAGCAACATCCCCAGAAATTGAAATTGATATTACAAATGATTCTAAAAATAGATCTGCAAGTGCAGAATATTTTGATGAGACTAATACAATATCATTATATAGAGATGCTTTTAGATCTAATTATCAATTAGCAAGAACGTTGTTTCATGAGAGTTATCATGCTCTTCAATATACGTTCATTTTTAAAGGATATACACAAGTGGATAGAATTCGAATGAGTTATGGAGAAATATCTTATAATCATATGTATGGTACACAATCTCGTGGGTTAATGTTTTTAGAAAGAGAGGCTTATAGATTTGTGCAAAGATTAGGGGATGGGTCATCAGATACAGCTGCTGAAATTTTAAGATTAACTAAGCTACTCGACAAGTAAAATATGAAAAAAACATCGACATTATTACTCTTTTTATTTTTGATTTCCTGTAATAGTAAAAAGGGATTAGAACTCGAAATCATAAATAAACAAATTTACTCTTATGAAAGAAAGGGGATTAAATTTGATAATAACGACTCTATTTATTTAAAAAAATCTAAAAATATAATTTTATATAAACTAACAAATTATGATAATAAATCTTATTATTTTAATAGATATCTGAATTCAAAAATGCCGTTAGGAAAGGATTACCTATGGCTTGATAATGCATATATGATATTTTTAGATGAGAAAGATAATAGGATAACTATTAAAGACCATATTAAAGAAAGGTCAGAATGTGATCTTCTTGATGATGATAGAAAAAAAGCAATATTAAAAGGTCTTGATTATCCTGAATATGAGCTGAGTAGATTTTATTACGATCAGGCAAATTTTGTTATTCATCCATATGAAACCTTGTATTTTGAATGGTATGTCAATCTCCCTTATGGAAATCCTTTACAGTATTTATCAATCAATATTGAAAAAAATAAAGAATATTTTGCTAAAATTTTTATTTATAGCGACACCACAAATTATAAAAAAAATTTATCTAGGACTGATTTAAAAACCATAAATGAGAACGGATACGATATTTATCATGGAATCATAGAATCCAAAAATAAAGTGCCAATAAAAATTGTTGATTAAAACAGTTTTCTTTATATAGTCTTATAAAAAGGGGAAGCCTACATTGAACTGCAATATATTGGAAAAATTTAATGCCTCGCTGATATGAAAAACATAATTATTTGCTTCTTCTTTATAGGATGTGCAAAATATAATCGAAGTGAAATCCGATCCGATATAGATATGAAACTAACTAACACTTCCATAAAAGATAGCACTGATTTAAAAATAACCATAACCAACAATTCTCTAAAGAATTATTATCTTTTATATAGCAGTAAAAGTGTAAATGATATAATGAAAGAATTTAACAACAGTGGAGCTTTATATACCATAAGTGCGGTTATTGTTGACGATGAAAATTCAAGTATCGATCTTAAATTGTATGAAGGATCGTGTCCATACGATAGCCCAGTTCATACAACTAAAGATATTTTAAAGCTAAAACCCAAACAAAAAATAAAACTAAGCATCCCTTTCAGGATGAAAACGAACGTCTCTGAAGATTGTTATTACGGATATATGACTGATACGATGTTACCAGATAAACAGTACTACGTTTATGCATATTATTACATTGGTAACGAATATTTTAAAAATGCTTTGCCTAAAACCATTAAGGATTCTTTAGAGCAAATGGGTTATGAATTATATGAAAAGGAAATTGTTTCGAATAGGGTTCCTTTGATATTAAAAAAGTGAGGAACTATAAGTTCTTAAATAATGTTGAACTGCAATATATTGGAAAAATTTAATGCCTCGCTACTATGAAAAAGATAATTTTTATTTGCTTCTTCTTTATAGGATGTGCAAAATATAATCAAAAAGAGATTCGATCCGATATAGATATCAGGCTAACTAACACTTCAATAAAAGATAGCACTGATTTAAAAATAACCCTAACCAACAATTCTCCAAAGAATTATTATCTTTTATATAGCAGTAAAAGTGTAAATGATATAA
>NZ_LMPW01000001.1:54369-90837 GCF_001423985.1 Flavobacterium sp. Leaf359
AGGTAAATATGGTTATGCTTTTGTGGAAAATTATCAAGAACGTGATGCGTATTGGTTTCAAATAAAAATGGGAGCAGGTTCTTTTTTTGAGGGTTATAGTAGATATATTGATTATCGAAATTTAACACCAAAAATAACTTATAAAAAATAACAATAATATGAAAAAGGGTTTTATTGCTTTTTGTGTTTTAATCATAATTTCCTGTTCTTCTAAAAATGAAAAAAGGGATGACCTAGAGTTGGAAGTTTTAAATGATACCTTGGTTGCCTTTCCATACGACCAATCTAAAGATACGGTTAATGTCATAAACTATTCTATTAAGAACAATTCAGATCGGACTTACTATTTTAAACAAGGTTTTGGCGGAGATTTATTATTAAAAAAAGTTTATAAAAATGGAATTTATATAATTTTAAATGAAGTAGGAAGCAATAAGGAAGTAAGCTATACAGAAAAATTGCCCTTTGAACATTACAACCGATCTGTTTGTGATTCGTGTTGTAATATTATACAATCAAAAAGATTAATTAAAGATACTGAAAGATTGAAAGAAGATGGTAAATTAAGCTATTATGGAACAAAAGATAAAAGGCATTTTTTTTTGATACATCCAAAAGAAAAATTATTTTTTAAGCAATATGTCAATTTAACAGATTCCATGAGGTATGAAGATACTAGGATGAACTACGCGCATCTAAAAAGGAATATGGAATATTATTCTAAATTTTTTATACCAGGTGATTCAGTTAAATATAAAGAAGATTTGCCGGAAGATATTCTACAAACGATAAAAGCCAATAATGTAAAAGTCTATCATGGTATTTTAGAAAGCAAAAATACAGTACCCATGAAGGTTATTGAATAAAGCTAAATAAAGATTTTTCCAAAACAAAAGTTTCTACCTAGTTGCTATTATGGATACAAAACTGACATGATGGCACCAAATAAACAATATTATGTTTATATGAAATATTCTATCATTAACGAATATTTTAAAAATACCTTGCCTAAGACTGTCAAAGATTCCATAGAGCAAATGGGATATGAATTATATGATAAGCAAATTATTTCGAATAGGGTTCCTTTAATTCTAAAAAAATGAGGTAAACTAAAAACAGCTCAATTATGTCTTTGCGGCTCTGTGCCTTTGCGAGAAACTATCTTCACGCTGAAACGCAGAGCCGTAATTTTTTAAAGCTCCTAAATAAACTAAATATTTTTTTATAACCAATAAATTTTCTCTTCCCAAAAATCCCCACAAACAAAAGACATAACAATTTTTTAAAATAATTTGATACAATACACATTATAAAATTTGTAACAAAAAATAATAATGTATGACAAATGTGTAATTGTAATAGCATAGAGGTATGTTATTGGTAAACTATTAAGCTTAAAACTATAACCGAAAATGACAAACAAATTATTTAAAATCATCTTATCGGCTGGTTTCTATGGGGCAGTTTGCCTCATGGCTGTAGAAAGCGCAACCGCGCAGAATCTTAGCGAGAAGCTGGTTACAGACCCCAAAACAACTACAGGGGTTTTGAAAAACGGAATGAAATATTACATCCGTCCCAACAGCAAGCCTGAGAAAAAGGTAGAACTTCGTCTGCTTGTAAATACAGGTTCTATTATGGAGGACGATGACCAACAGGGATTGGCTCACTTTACAGAGCACATGCTGTTTAACGGAACCAAAAACTTCCCAAAAAACAAACTGGTGGATAATCTGCAGTCAATGGGTGTACAATTTGGTGCCGACCTGAATGCAGAAACCGGATTTGATACAACGGTTTACATGCTGCCAATTCCTACAGACAATCCTAAAAATCTGGAAACGGCTTTCCAAATCCTGCAAGACTGGGCTCAGGGTGCTTTGATGACAGACAAGGATATTGACGAGGAAAGAAAGGTTGTACTTGAAGAAGCAAGAGCAAATCTGGGTGCGATTAGCAGACTAAGAAAAAAATTCCTTCCGCCGCTTTTGAATTCTAAATACAGCGAAAGACTTCCAATAGGGAAAGAAGAATTACTAAAAACGTTCAAGCCGGATGTGTTGAGAAGATTCTACAAAGACTGGTACCGTCCGGATTTGATGGCTGTAGTAGTAGTGGGAGATGTGACTACGGCACAAGGTGAAGCTTTGGTGAAAAAATATTTCAGCTCGCTTGTGAATCCAGGCAACCCAAGACAGCGTGTAGAACACGGTGCAGGTCCATATACTAAACAGGAAGTTATGTTCCTTACAGACCCTGAGCAGACTACAACAAGATTGTCGCTTAATTTCTCTCCAAGAAAAACAGAAGCAGACAAAACTGTAGGCGATTACAGAAATACATTGGTTGAACAATTAGCCTTTAGCGCTATCAACCGTCGTTACCGTGACCTTGCTTCAGAAGCAACACCTCCATTTTTAGCTGCACAGACAAGCAATTCAACCTACATCAGAAACTATCAGGCATTAAGCTTAACGGTAATACCGGTGGCTGATTTGACTACGGCTCTTAATGCTGCGGTAAAAGAATTGCTTAGCATTGAAGAATACGGTTTTACGAAAGATGAGTTGGAATTGGTTAAAAAGAGTTTGCTAAGCTATGCTGAAAAACAGTATAACGAACGCAATACGACTAATTCAGCAGCCTATTTAGGCGAATATGAAGAAAACTTTTTCATAGGTCAGGCGGCTCCTGGTATCGAAAAAGAACTGGAACTATACAAAACCCTGCTTCCGGGCATTACGCCTGAAGAAGTAACAGCTGCATTCAAAAAACTGTTTTCAAAAGAAGACAAGGAGAAATTTTTTGCTTATGTGCTAAGTTCTGAAACAAAAGATGCGCTTATAAACAATGACGCTACTTTATTGGCAGCTATACAAAAATCGTTTACCCAAAAAGCAGAGAAAAAAGCAGAAGTTGCCATAAGCACTACTCTTTTGGATAAAATGCCTGCAAAAGGGAAAATTACTAAAGTGGAAAAAGACGCCAAATTAGAAGCGACTACCTACACTTTGAGTAACGGAGTTAAAGTTACCGTAAAACCAACTACATTCAAGAGCGATGAAATCCTTTTCACAGGTGTTAAAAAAGGAGGTACAAATGCGTATGGAGTTGAAGATAAGGCAACAGTATCTATGCTGACTTCTGTAATTGAAACTATGGGTTATGGCAAGTTCACGCCAACAGACCTGAACAAATCATTGACAGGAAAGAATATTTCTGTAAGGCAATCTATGGGTGAAACTACCAATGAAATAGGAGGAAGGTCTGATATCAAGAATATCGAAAGTCTTTTACAATTGAACTATCTGGAACTGACAGAGCCTCGTCTTGACCCAAGTCTGTTTAACGGATATGTTAGCAAGATGCAGATGCAGCTTAAGTTTATCAAATCCAATCCACAGGCAGCTTTTGTGGATACGCTTGTAAATGTAATGTACAACAACAATCCGCTTCGACCAATGGTAATTCCAACAGAGGCGCAAATCAAGTCCATAAACCCGCAACGTGCTGTTGAAATCTACAAGAATGAATTTGGAAAAGCAGACGGTTACCACTTCTTCTTCGTAGGAAATATAGATGAAAATACATTAAAACCTTTATTGGAGCAGTATTTGGCTTCCCTGCCAACAAGCGGAAAAGAGCCTAAATTTGTGGATAATGGCCTGAGATTAAAACCAGGAAACAACAAATTCATGTTCAATAAAGGAACAGAACCTCAGAGTCTTGTGGTGGCGCAATATTTTGGAGAAATGCCATATAGTGAAGACATGGCGCTGAAAGCCAACATGATTGGAGACATTCTTACTATTCGCGTTATCGAAAAGCTTCGTGAAGAAATGGGTTCAATCTACAGCGGTGGTTTCCAGGGTTCGATGGACAAAGAGCCTTATTCCAACTATAGCATCCAGACACAATTGCCAACCGGACCGGAAAGTGTTGAACCAATCCTGAAACAGACAGAAGCAGAAATTGCCAAGCTTAAAAAGGATGGTCCGGAACAGAAAGATTTAGAAAAAGTAAAAATTGCTATTATCGAAAGAAGAAGAGAAGAAATCAAAACAAACCAGTATTGGATTGGCAAATTGCAACAGCTTCAATTCTCAGGAGATAGCGTTGAGCGATTCCTGAATTTTGAAAAAGAACTTAATAAGATTACAGTTCAGGATATGAAGGCGGCAGCCAACAAATTCTTTGACGGAAAGAACAGCTTCATAGGAGTTCTTAATCCTGAAAAATAATCCTGATACATTCCTAAATACAGAAAGCCGCCCCGTTGGGCGGCTTTTTTATGTTTTTTCGGGATTGTTATTGCTTGATTACCTTGAATGTCCTGACTTCTTCGCCGGCATAGGCCTTTACCAGATAAGTACCACTGTGCAAGGCAGACATATCAACCTCGCTTTCGGTTGCATTGATGTTTTTAGAAAGCACCTGCTGACCTAAAATATTAAATGCTTTGATAGCTGTCATTTCTTCTTTATACGAAAGATTCAGTATGTTTTTTACAGGATTAGGATATGCCCTAAAGCTGCTATCGTCAAAAGGTTTCGTTCCCAACGATTCTTCCGTAATATTCAGCGTATAGGCAAAACTCTGGGGTGCCGGTTGTGTTGACAGTAAGATATAATAGGTAGTTCCCGCTGTCACGGCAAGTTCATTAATTTCCCTGTCACCAATTTCAAAATCCCCGTTGGCACAGGCTATGGCCCCGGTACCAATAGCATTACAATCCGTATAAACTAAAATAGCCGTCCAGCCCGGAGCGCCAGGAATCCGGATATTGATGGTCTGATTCGCAGCAGGCGTATAGGCATAAACGGTTTCATCGCCACCCAGATAATGGTTGTTGGTTCCTTCGCAGCCCGATTCTCCTCCTTGTGGAAAATCATAATCATCGCCATAATTGATAGTATTATCAGTAGTGGTATAAGGCAATCCCGAAACTACAATTGGTTTTTCACAAATGGCGCCTGTAGGAGGAATGCTCAGGCAAACATTAAATGTGGTAGTAGCACCGGTATCAGGCGATTCGCTAAACACCCTTACATAATAGGTATTGCCAATCGTGAGGCCGAAAACGGTATTGGCATAAGAAGTGCTGATTTTCATACTTGTCAGGTTGCCGCAATTGCCTTGCAAAATTTCTACTACCAAATCTCTTGGCATGCCGCTTACGTTGCGTAAAGTAACACGATGCGCTGTTTGTGTAGCAGTAAACTTAAACCACACATCATCGTTTGGTGTTCCAATTTCAGGATTTCCTTCATTGGAATCTGTAGCCGAAACAAGACTTCCGGCCGTAACAGCCGTACAGGTAGCAGTTGGATTAACAGTAAGCGTATAGGCACCGGAACAGTTGTCATTGGCAGGAGGTGGCGGTGGAGTAGTAATACAGATGTCAAAATCAGTTTGGGTGTTGGCATCAGATGCATACGTAAATACGCGGATATAGTAAGTATTGCCTATAGTCAGCGCACGCGGAGTACTCGAAGTAGGGTTGAGGTCAGGGTCACTGAGGTGCACGCTAATCAGTCCGCCGCCACAGGTACCTTCCAGGACTTCATGCACGATTATTTCCGAGCCGTTTCCGGTAATATTCGTCAATTCGATGCGGTGCGAAGTTGCCGTGGCAACAAACGTATACCACACATCATCATCAGGACGACCTGAACCCACATGAGGTTCGTCAGAATCTGTAGCCGATTCAAGTGTGCCGGCTGTTTTTACCGTACAAACGGCCGTCGGGTTGACCGTCAGGGCAATCGCTGCCGTACAATTGTCATTGACAGGACTGGTCGTAAACGAAACGGTTCGCCACGGACTTTGTGAGGCCGTGCAGACGCTCCTAACATGGAAAAAATGCTTGGTGCTTGGCGGTAAAGACAAATTGGAAGGCAAAAAAATATTCGACAACGTAGGCGTTCCCGCACCTGTCGGGTCGGCACTTGTCGTATTCAAAACATATTCATAGCCTGCAATGCCCGGAACATTGTCCCACGTTATCGGGCTGGAACCTACTCCGGTAGCGGTAAGCCGGGTTGGAGCCGCACACGACCACGAACGTAATGTTGGCGAGTCAAAGCAAAAACCATAGTTCCAGGCAGCTCCGGCCGGGTCATCATCATAAAACAACCGATAACGGAATCCTGTGAGCTGTGCCGTTGTAAAACCCGAAATGTTCAGCATTTCCGAAATATAAAGGGTTTTAGGAAGCGAACAAAAATTGCTGACAGCAAAAGACGTATTTGCATTGCCGGGAATATTTTCGCCCCACGGAATCCAGGCAGAAACGGCAGCATCCCAATATTCCAGTCGTAAGGCATCATTGGCTTTATAACGATAGCCATAGGGCATTGTAAGCTCCAATAAGGTTTCGCCGTTTGCAAAAGCAGCACTCAGATTAATTACAGGCGATTCGGCCGCAATATTGTCCTCATGCGGATTACCGGAAAAACGGTCATTATAACCAAAGCTCGATGCAGTTCTGGGGTCAGATTCAAAAGCTTCGGAATCCTCATTGTAATTCCCGGTAATTGTCCAGGCCGGATTGGGCCAGTTGGCCGATTGGTTTAACGTTTGCGAATACGAGTTCGCTTGCCAGCCCATCAGGGTCAGCAGTAAGTAACATTTTTTCATAGCAATTGTTTTTTTTGACCCAAAATTAGGATTCCTGAAGGCAAAAAGGTTCATCTTTATAAAGGTGAACCTGCTTTGAGATTGAAAAGCTGTATTTTAACTAATTGATATTTAGGTAATTGTGTTTTTGATGATCTTGTTTTGTAAATTCCTAACAAAAAACTAAACCTTTCTTAAAAAAATAGGAAAGCCATTGAAGTTATGTTAACTTAGTAAGAACACAACCTAAAAAAATGAATTATGAAAACAAAAATTGCTTTAGCCGTACTATTGCTTGGATTGGCAATACCGGCATTGGCCCAAAAGAAAATAGCCACAAATGAATTGCCAAAACCGGCACAGGAATTTCTTAAGGAACATTTTAGTCATACAGGCATTGAAAAAGCCAAAAAAGATGCAGAACATGGTGAAAAAGGCTATGAAGTCAAGTTGCAGGACGGTACAGAAGTAGAATTCTGGAAAGACGGTTCCTATCGTGAAGTCGATGGAGGCAAAAATCCGATACCCACAGCCTTTATTCCTGCATCAATCAGGGATTATGTAGCAGCGAATTATCCAAACGAAAAAATCACCCATATTGATTATGGCCATAAAGATGTAGATGTAGACCTGACCAATGGCATTGATTTGGAATTTACAAAAGATGGAAAATTCCTGAAAAAGGATTAATTGCCTATTGAAGAAAATAAAAAAACGCAGGAATATCCTGCGTTTTTTTATTTTCAAAAACTTTCCAGCTTTCCAGCTTTCCAGCTTTCCAACTTTCCAACTTTCGACTTTTTGACTTTTTTTCTCTACTTTATGGAAATCCGTAATAAAACTAAAATAGTTATTAGTAGGTTTGGATAATTGTATACGATATTTCTTTAGTTATAAAAATAAGATGGTTTTCGCTGAATGAAACTATTTCTTTCAGAGTTGAAAATTGCAAAAGAAAAACCTTTTAGTTAACCAACCAGCCAATCAATCAACCAAAAAAACGCAGGATATTCCTGCGTTTTTTAATATAATCAAACCTAAAAATTATTTTTCCAATTTTTTGGAAAGTGTAAAACCTGTGAACAGGCTTATTCCGGCCATGATAAACACTATAGCTGTATTGGCAGCCTCGCTGTCAAGCAAAGTGTATGCATGTAGAATAGAAATAATAAGAAGCCCGATTCCTATGCCTATAAGTAACAGTGAAAGATTCAGAAGTAGCAATTTCCAAACCGGTACATTTTGCGGACTGCTCTTAAAAAGGCTGGCATCAGCGCCCTTTTCTATCAGAGCAAGACGTTCGCGGTTGCGGGTACTCAAATAGATATAGAAAACTCCAAAAATTGTAGCAAATAAGCAAACAGGTATAATAATTCGTTCCATGATTGATGATTTTTAAATGTTATTGATTGTATCTGTACCTTATGACGACAGCTTTCGGATTTAGGTTACAACTTTTTGAAAAAAAATATTATTATGCCCAATTATACTTACCTAAACTTTCTACCTTAGCACCTTAGCACCTTAGCACCTTAGCACCTTAGTACCTTAGTACCTTAGTACCTTAGTACCTTAGTACCTTAGCACCAAACTTCACAACAAATTTTCCACTAACCAATAAAAATTTTATTTTAGCTGTAACCCATCAGCAGTTTGTATCGTCTTACATCCATATGGCACTACCTAACGACCAGTTTTATATTGACCGGATTATGAAAGGCGACACCCAGGCATTTACGCATTTGGTGGAACGCTATAAAACCCTGGTATATACCTTAGCCCTACGGATGATTAAAAATACCGAAGAGGCTGAAGAAGCAGCGCAGGACACTTTTGTAAAAGTATTCCGGTCAATGGAAAAATTTAAAGGGGAATCAAAATTTTCAACATGGATTTATAGGGTAGCCTATAATACCTGTCTGGATAGGATTAAGAAACATAAAACGGTACCTTTAACAGTTGATATAGATAATTATGGCTCACGCCAACTGGCAGCAGCAGAAAATGTACTGGATGCCATGGACGGGGAAGAACGCCACCGTGCTATACAGGAGTGTTTGCAGCAATTACCGGGCGAAGATGCCTTTTTGCTGACCCTGTATTATTTTGAAGAACAATCGCTTGAAGAAATAGCCAAGATAATAGGCATTAAAGCGAATAATGTAAAAATAAAACTCTTCCGTTGCAGGAAGAAGCTAGGCGAAATAGTAAGAGCCAGACTCGAACCTGAAATTATTAGCGAATATGAAAGAGAACGAAAATAACGAATTGGAAAAACTGGCAGACAAGGCAATGAAAAGCCTGCCGCTGGAAACGCCATCCTTTGATTTTACATCCCGTGTGATGGCACAGGTTGCTATGGCTCCGGAAAAGACCATTCCAGCCTATAAGCCCTTACTGCCAAAAACTTTTTGGATTGTATTGATTACCATTATTATTGGATTGTTTGGTTATGCTTATTTCACAGATGGCTCACAGCAACAAATATTCAATATTGATTTTGACATGGCCTACGCTAACAAACTCCAAAACATGGCAAACCAGTTGGATTCTTCTAAAACAACTATGTATGCAGCAGTAGCCTTACTATTAGCAATGTTGGTACAAATTCCTTTAATTAGAAATCATTTTCAAGGGAAATAAGTTGATAAGGTAAAAAGTTTCTAAGGAGAAAAGGCACTAAGGTTTAAACAGCTCTTGACCCAGGCCCTTTTTTTTCTTAATGACTCATCATTTTAATATTTTAACAAACAAAAATATTTATAATAAATAAAATTATTTATTTTTACTGTCTTGTCCTCCAATAAAACAGTAAAATGAAATCATCTCTATTGGTATTGTTAAGCATCCTGTTTATTCAGGCATCAACCTCAAAAAGGAAAGAAGTATACATCTGCAACAGCCCGAACGGAAAACGATTTCACTATACGGAAAGCTGTGAAGGTTTGCAGAACTGCACCTACAAAATAGAGAAGATAACCCTCAGGGAAGCCCGAAAAGCAGGGAAGACGCGCTGCGGTTATGAACGATAAGACAGCTATTCCAGAATTTTGATTAGCAGTTTGCCGCTTGGGTCTAATTTTATCGCTTTAGCACCGGCAAACTTAGCACCGGAAAGCTTGAAACGATGCTGCTTATCCTTGATAGGGAAAGAACTCAACGTTTTTGTACCATCGCCCAAAGTAAATTCTACTTCCAGTAAAAAAGGCAATACATCACCTTCCTGGCTAATCACAAGGGCATTATCTTTCAAAACAGCACGCACATGAGGAACCTGCTTGCTTTTAAGCCACGGCTCTAAAAAAGGCTGTACTTTTTTACCGGTCGTTTTAGTAAGCTTATCCATAAAAAACGGTATCGTCATAGGCTCTCCGGATTGCATAAAAGCTTTCAGTCCATTTTCAAAATCCTCTTTCCCCAGCAATTGTTCAAGCATATAAAACACCCAAACACCTTTGTAATAGGAAACACCATCATTGGAAACATCGTCCCATAAAGAAACTTTGGTATCAAAACCTTCCGAGAAATAAATATTCTTATAGCTTGTAAGGTAGTCTTTAAAAATAGCTTCTCCATATTGCTTTTCAAGAAAATAACGTTCTGCATAAGACGCCCAACCTTCCGAAAGGAAATTGGTAGCAGGACCAATAGGCGTGGTCCATGCATGGGCTACCTCATGAGCAAACGGAGCGCGGGGTGAGGGTTTGTCTCTTAAAAAATCACTACCCTGTTTGGCAGCTACAATCATATCATTGCTTCGGTTAAGCCAGCCATTTGAGGCATTCGAGCGGTCCTGTACAATGGCAAGATATTGTCCTCTCGGACTTCCGAATTTTTCAGCCAGCAAATCATAGGCTTCCAGGAAATTCTTATGGAGTATATCCGGATTGGGTTTGAAATCCGCATCACAGAAAACTTCCAACTGGTAATCATTCTTTTTATAACGATATGTTTTCCATTTCTTGTCATAGTATAGCCCCAATGCAAATGTTGGACCGGCAGACTGCGCCTTAACAATTCTCTGGTTTTCTGAAACGGTTTCTTCCTGTGGCAGGCTGGTAGCCAGTTGGTATGCTGATGGGATGGTTACACGAACCGAAAAATTAGCGCGGTCGTTTGGACTTGAAAAACTAAAAAACGGATGCCAGAAAAACTGGTTTCTCACATGTCCGTAAGTATCATCAAAATAACCGGAATTTTTATCCTTCTCAGACTTGTCAACCACAAGCGTATAGGAAAGTGCCAACTGCTGCTCGGCATTGGTTTTGGTACGCACCCAAAGAATACCACCGTTAAATACATAATCGGCATCCTTACCATCCACCTGTAACGCTGTTATTTTAGCTTTATGGTTCAACACTACCGTAAATCCGTAAGATTCCTGAGTCAGGATTTTCATGCTGTCGCTCACAGTCAAACTGCTGCTGCCAGGGTCAATAGTAGCGTTTATGATATGTCCCATCAGGAGATTCTTGCGGTCAATTGGCAGTTTTTCTGCAATGGTCCATTTTCCGCCACTGTATTTAAAACGGTATATGCCGGAGTAGTGTCCTGAGTAAAGGGTTTCGTTTCCTGAATTGCCAAAAAGTAAAGTACCCGTTAGCAATACCAATGCACTTTTCTTATCGCTTTCAAGTATTTTTGACGGACCTGCCTTGCGTACAATTTTCGTTTTGCTTTTGTCAAGGCTAAGCAGCAATTCCTGCTGTTCCGGTAATGGAAAATTGGTTTTGATATCCTCTTCTGTTCCGGATTCAAAAGCCTTCTCACAACGGAGTATGGCAAAATCAAGGTCGGTTACGGGAACCTGAGCAAACAAAGAACTGTTGGAAATCAACAAAAATAAAAAGGCCAATCGGAATACTTTCATGGGTCGTAGGTATTATGATAGTTGCATCTAAAAGATACATCGTTATTTAATCTGGCGGGGGAAGTGGCATAACACAACATGCCTAAGACAAAAATGCAAATTTTATCTTATATTTCTAAAAGAAAACAACTAAAAAATAACAGTTTTTTTCGAAATACAATTTACATTAAGATAAAGAAGCAGATGGGAAGGTGTATTTTTTATACAGAAAATCCTTAAAAATATTCGACCGTTTTAGAATATATATTGTAACTTTAGGTTGAATTACAGTGATTTATAAACGTCTTCACTGTAATTTTTCCTTTAGCTTAATCAACCAACCTAAATCTTTACCGATGAAACAGCTTTATTTTTATTCCCGATTATTTTTTTGTTCCTGCCTGCTGTATGGTACTTCCTCCAAAGCACAGGAAAAAACCGTTTACCCGACTGCTGCAGAAAGTGACCCTGTAAAAATGGGATGGATGGTTGGTTCGCCGCCGCCGGAAAATCGCATACTGCGTTTTGAAGATGGCAGTTTCTTTGAATTTCCGGGCTTGCGGTGGAGTGTGGCACATATGCGACAATTTATGCCTACAACTAATGTTTCCCGTGGTTTAGGGCCTTCAAATCCGCTACAGGAAGCACTTCGCGAAGATATTGGAGGCGTCACTTTTATTCCATTGGGAGAAAAAGAACCGATGACCTGGGAAGAGAGCCTGCAAAAGACCTATGCAGATGGGGTTATCATATTGCATCACGGAAAAATAGTATACGAAAAATATTTTGGAGCCCTGACACCTGAAGGACAGCATGCCGCTATGTCTGTAACAAAATCGTTTACGGGGACTCTGGGCATACTGCTCGCAAAAGAAGGAATTATTGATGAAAGGAAAAAAGTGACCGACTATATTCCGGAACTTAAAAAATCAGCGTTTGGAGATGCCACGGTTCGGCAGGTTATGGATATGACAACTGCCCTACAGTTTAGTGAAGATTATGCAGACCCGAATGCGGAGATATGGCAGTTTTCGGCTGCGGGAAATCCGCTGCCCAAACCAAAGGATTATAAAGGACCAAAAAGCTATTATGAATACCTGCCATTGGTTAAGAAAAAAGGTACGCATGGCAAGGCTTTTGGCTATAAGACGGTAAATTCTGATGTACTGGGCTGGATTATTGCCCGCGCCACAAAGAAAGATGTGGCAACGGTATTGTCTGAAAGGATATGGAAACGACTGGGTGTTGAGCAGGACGCCTACCTGTCTGTTGATGCTACAGGAACGCCTTTTGCCGGTGGAGGCTTTAATCTGGGATTAAGAGATATGGCGCGTTTTGGCCAACTCATTCTGGATAACGGTTTTGCAAACGGATATCAGATTATCCCGAAAGTAGCCATTGAAGATATCAAAAAGGGAGGCAACAAAAATGCCTTTGCCAAAGCGGGTTATCCGCTACTGAAAGGATGGAGCTACAAAAATATGTGGTGGATTACGCATAACGAACATGGTGCGTTCTGCGCCCGGGGTGTACATGGCCAGGTGATTTATGTTGACCCAAAGGCAGATATGGTTATTGTGCGTTTTGCTTCTCATCCGGTTGCCGCAAATAGCGCCAATGATGCTTATTCTATTCCGGCTTATCATGCTGTTGCAAAGTTTTTGATGAAAAAATAAGGAAAGGTGGTAGTTGATAGTTGATAGTGGAAAGTGGAAAGTGGAAAGTGGAAAGTTGAAAGTTGAAAGTTGAAAGTTGAAAGTTGAAAGTTGAAAGTTGAAAGTGAGAAGGGTTAAGATTCCGGGAGCTAAGGAGAAAGTAAACTTCCTGGATTTGTGAGTCTTTAAACGTGGCCAAAATCCCAAATCATAAATCCAAACCCCAAATCAAAAATCAAAAATCTTAAATCTTAAATCTTAAATAAAAAAGAGCAGCCTTACGACTGCCCTTTCACCTAATGAAACCAAGCAAACAGCAATTTTACTTTTTCATAAGTTTTTCAATAGAAGTTTCATTATTAGTTGTTTCAATTTCTACAAAATACAATCCGGATTGCAATGAAGAGATGTCAAGCATTTCTTTGTGGTTGGAAAAGCGGGCTGCTAGTTTTCCGGTTGCATCATAAATCACAACAGACTTAATATCTTCATCTGTTCTTATTGAAAACTGACTGCTGGAAGGATTCGGATAAATAGCAAACTTTTTTGCAGCTTCTATATCGTCAACACCCAAAGCAGGAGCCAAAGGAACATCAATCTGGTAGCCTCTGTTGGCTCCGTGATATGCTAAAGAAAAACTGGCAGAGCTCATTCTTGAAAAAGCAAAATCAATAGAAGTATTAGCATATACAAAAGTATAATCGCTAGAACTGGCCGTGTCAAAAGCTCTCGTAGCTACTATAGTTCTGGTTCCGGAAGCAACCGTGTTTGACGTTACTGTCCAATTATTCGTGTCAGCAGTTGGTGGCGTACCAATACCATTATGTACAGCATCTATCAACGTGGTTCCGTTATAGTATACCACATCTTGTCCGGCTTCCATTCCTTGTCCGTTACTAAATGAACCGAATTGCAGCGCAAACCAGCGGTCTGATGGTCCGGTTAGCGTTAGGGTAGCAGTAGAGTTAGTGCTGTTCAGGTCCAGTTTTGCCGTCATTCCGGCAAGCAGGTTTACCGTTCCGGTGGTTTTTGTCTGGGCTTGCGCCACAAGCGCTAAAAGTCCAAGAGTTACTGTGAGTAGTGTTTTTTTCATATTTTCTTAGTTTTTAAATAGGTTAATGATTTCTTGATTTCTGGTATCTACGGCATATTCAAAAGGCGCCTTGCCCTGTTTGTCTTTTTGTGTCTTATCTGCCTTGTAACGCAGTAACAATTCAATAAGTTCCTTATTCTTGAATTGTATAGCATAAAGCAGCGGTGTCATTCCGGCTGCATCGGCAATATTCGGGTCGGCCTTTTTTTTCAGCAGGGCTTCTGCCAGTTTGATATTTCCTTTTACGGCAACCGCGGCCAGTGCTGTACCGCTGGAACTGCTGTAATTAATATTGTTTACGTTTTCGGTCAGGTATTCTGCCACGGTCAGGTTGCCCCTGTAACAGGCAAGAATCAATGGCGTAAATCCCATCGCATTGACTTTATTGATGGTATCCGGATTTTTGGCAGCCAATGCCTTTATTTCTTCAACAGTGCCATATCGGGCAGTATCGAAAACATCTTTTGGGCCCTTGTTTTGCGCAATGGCAGAAACAGTAACGAGAAACAGGAGTGCTAAAAGTTTTTTCATTTTTATTGCTTATTGAGTAAGAAATTATAATCTACAGTAACCTTATCGGCTACTTTTTTGCTGACAATTTTTGGAATTTCAATCCCAAAATCTTCCGGCTTTACGATAAAGTTGCCGGTTATTTTAAAACCCGTTCCGGATTTTGAGATTTTTGCCGTGCTTGATACCCTTTTGGTTTTTCCGTGTAGGGTAAGGTCGCCTGAAATGGTCACTGTCTTTTCTGTGGTAGTAATCTGTGAGGCATCAAATTCTTCTATTTTGCCTTTAAACGTTGCTTTAGGATATTTGTCAGATTCCACATAATTTTCATTAAAATGTTCCTCCATCAGGGCTACTTTAAAACGAAATCCTTTCATTAGTGTCAGTGCGGCAAAGTCTCCTGTAGAAGTTTCTAAAACGGCAGAGGTGCTTTTGCTTTCTGCCGCAACCTCTTCAAATGAAGGAACGGAAGCTTCAAATTTTACGTTTCCGTTTTTGGTGACATATTTCTGCGCCTTGGCAGAAAAGGTTCCTAACAGAAACAATAGCAGTATCGGTAATTTGTTTTTTAGTATTTTCATATTTTTCAGTTTAGTTTTCCGGTAGGCCGTCGGCTCTCCATTGCAGAATCAGGTTGATTTTATCTTGTGGCATTCTTCCGGTTTGCGGCATCTGTCCTGTTTCTCCGTTCTGTCTTTGTATCCTGTCCAGCAGGTTGGTATTCTGCACTGCATCCTTGACTTCCTGATAGGTTGTGAGCGGGCGGAAAGAGGAAACACCTCCGGGCGAATGGCATCGTATACAATTGGCGTCTACAATCGCTTTAACGGTATTCTGATAAGTGACCGGTCCGTCAACAGTAGTTGGTTTTTCCAAATCTTCATAAGTATTGGAATCACAAGCAAAAAACAGCGTCAGGGCCAATAATAAATATATCTTTTTCATGTCTGTTCAATTAAAAAACACGGTATAGATTAAATCCGAAGAAAAAATCGCCTTTGCCCCAATCTCCGGTAGCACTCGTTAAATAACCGCTTTCTGTCATCGATTGAGAATTGGTAAAAAGTAATTGGAAGATATGACCTCCGGTTTCTACATCAAGTCCAACAGAAAGCGGGTTTTTGTAAAAATCAGGCTTGTTAAAATTATAAGCATATTCCAGATTAACAGAGAGCCTTTTACTAATTTTCATCCTGCCGCCATAGCCCAAAGCAAATTGGTTATCGTTTTCTATTTCAGGATTGTACAGGTTTTTGTGTATGTATGACGGTACGAGTTCCAGAGAGAGCCTTTCCGATATTTTTCGGGACACAATCAGCTGGGTGATATAAGTCAGCCTGTCTGAAAATTCAATTTTGGGGTAATCGTCCTTTTTTAGCAGGCTGTTGATGTCCAGCGTATTATAACCCACAATTTCAAACGGAAACAGGTCACTTTGTCTGGCCAATCTATATTTTACGGATGTTTCATATACTTTTGAAAGCGTATGTCTTGAACCGCTAACGGCAAGCCAGTCTGTTAGTCCGTAAATACCGCCAATTTTGGTTGTGGCATCATCAAACCCGAAAAACTCAGAAATACCACCTTTTACGGTTCCAAACCGGTGTGATACGACAAAATAAAATTCTTTCTTAGCGGGCATTTTGGTCGATTGCAACGTAATGACCTGCAATCCTTTAAATGCGGCTGTGGCATAAGTATCCTGTACCTGGGTTGAATCCAGTTGCGACAGCAGGTCTTCCTGGGCACAGGCAGAACCGCCAAGCAATAACAAACAGGCCAAGGTTAAGATTATATTTCTCATGGATACTATTACTGTATTAGGATACATTGGTCTAGTTTTACTTCTTCCATCAGTTCATCAAAACCAATACATCTTCCTTTCAGGGTTATTTCCTTGCCGTGAATATCCGGAGCTAAGTTTTTGGCAAAACTGCAGGATATGCCGGAATCAAGGGTTAGTAATGAATCGGAAATCTGGGTCACTTTTCCGCTGATTTCAAGTGTTTTGTTCAGGTAGCTTGAATCCGATACGGACATATTTGCTTTGTAGTTACTGAGCAATTGCAAAGAAGAAAGCCGGAATGCCGGCTTTTCTTCCGCAATGTTACGGGCTTCTTTATACAGGACACCGTTATAGAGATAAGCTCCGCAGATAATCAGCAGGATTATACCTATAAACCATATACATTTTTTTCTATTCATGATTGGGCTATTTTTTGTTTTTTTAAGTTCCCGGAAGAAGATTTTTGGAAACACGGAATCTATTCCCGGGAGTTTCTTAAACAACTAAAAACTTTTATCCAAAATTAACGGATACGTTGCTAAGCCCCGAAAAAATCAGGTAGACAAAAGGTAGACAAGCCCTGGTATTATGGTAGAAAGTTAGTAGACAAGAGTCTTGTTTTAGACCGAAAGTATAAAGTTGGTAAGGTTTTCGTCTGCCGCAAGCTGTAATTTTTTACGCAGTCGGTAACGGGCAGTTTTGACACTGTCCGGAGAAATATTCAGTATGGAAGCCATTTCTTTGATGGAAAGATTCAGCTTGATAAGCGCACATATTTTCAAATCGTTGGCGCTGATTTCCGGATACAGTTGTTTGAGGCGGGTGTAGAAGTTTTTATTGATACTTTCAAAATAGAGGTTGAAATCATCCCAATTGTTGTTTTGCTCAAAATGGCGGTTGACCATCTTGATGAGTTGCTGTTCGGATTGAGGCTGCTGTTCTATAGCCGATTTGATATCGCTTAACAATTCGTTCTTTTGCAGCATTTGTAGGGTGATGGCGCTCAATTGGCTTTCTTTATGGTCCAGGTCGTTCTGGAAACGTATCTCTTCCAGTTCGCGCTGTTTTTCTTTGGCTTCCAGAAGAGCTTCTTTGGTTTTGAGCAGATTCCTGTCGCGCTTGTTTCTGCTTTTAAGGTATAAATATCCTGTTACTAATGCTGTCAGGAGTACAATAATGCAAATGGCCAACAAATAATTGGTAAGCCTTGCCACTTCTTTTTCCTTTGAAACCAGGGCAAGTTTTCTGTTTTTTTCAGCCACTTCAAATTGCATTTCAAGGCTCTTGACTATTTTTTCCCTTTCTAAGGAATGGAGTTGGTCTTTCAGGAAAATAAGGCGTTTTTGAAGCCTGGACATTTCGAAGTAATTTTTTTCCTTTTCGTTTAGCTCGATGAGTGCTTCGACGGTCATGATTTCAAAAAGCTTGTCGGAAAGTGCTTCCGATATCACATGTGCCTTTTGGAAATAAAACAAAGCTTCTGTTTTGTGTTTGTGATTCAGGTGCCATCTGCCAATGGCCAGAAGTGCTGAAGCCTGAGCCTGTTTATTTTCTGTGGTATTGGCTATCTCCAGTGCTTTTTGAAAGTAGTCCAGACCATTTTGGTCGTTGTGGCGTCCCATTTCGCTTTCGCCTATGTTGATATAGGCATTGGGCAAATAAGCCTGATTGTCTGATTTTTCAAAGTCTTTTAAGGCCAGCTTGTAAAAATAATAGGCTGAATCTTTGAGCTGTTGCTGTTCGTATAAAGAACCCAGACTGGAATAGGCAAGACCCAGAGTACCGCTTTTGTCTTCACGGCTTTCCAGAATGCTGATTACTTCACGGCTGATGGGTTTGGCCTGTGCATATTTTTTCTGTCGTGAATAAATGGTGCTGATAAGCTGCAGGCATTTGCTGCGGCCAATTTGTCCCACATCGGGATTGGTTTTTTCCAACCGGTTGTAAATATTGAGCGACTGGAAAGCGTAGTCAAGTCCTTTTTCATAGCTGGAACCAAAAGAGCAGATGCCGAGATAGAGCAGTGATTCTGCCATATCTGTTTCATTCCTGTCTTTTTTTGCTTTTTCATAGGATAGGAAAAAATACCGGAAAGCTTCGTCGTCATGGTCCTTTACAAGCGCATCCCAACCTTTCTGGATTAATGTATTTTGTGAAGAAGGCTGCGCCATGCCGTTTAAGCATAGCAAAAATAAAAGCAAAAATAGAAGCAGCCGGTTGTAGCGCATGGCAGTTTTTTGATAATAATAAGGATTTCAAAGATATAAATATTTAATCACTGTCAGGAAGTTTGTACCAAATGACAAAAGGGGCGAATTACTTTTATATAAAGTTGTAAAGTCGCAAAGTCGTAAAGTCGTAAAGTTGCAAAGTTGTAAAGTCACAAAGTTGTAAAGTTGTAAAGTTGCAAAGCCTCTACCGTCTGTTTTTTCTACGGTATTCTGTGGGTGAAAGCCCTATGTTTTTCTTAAAAGATTTTCCAAAGGAAGACTGGTCGCTAAACCGGAGTTCGTCTGCAATTTGGGCAATGGTCAGCATAGGGTCAGACAGCAGTATGCGGGCTTCCAAAAGGAGGGCTTCTTCTATCAGTTCTCCGGCTGTTTTTCCGGAAACTTCTTTTAGAATTTTGGTAAGATGTCCGCTTGTAACACACAGCGAATCGGCATAGAACTGCACGCTGCGCTGCTGTTTGAAATGGGTGTCAAGCAATTTGAGAAATTTTAAGGTAAGTTCTTCCTGACGGGACAGCTCCGGTTTTAGTCCGGAGTTTTCTTTTTTATAGCGTGAAGCCACTATATACATGAGCAGGCTAAAGGTATGGTGAAGCACTTCATCGCTATAGGGCTCATGGTTCTTTTCAATGTTTTCCTGCATAAGTAAACGGGCCAGAAAAATAAAATTCCGGCATTCCTCCTCACTAAAGGTAAGCTTAGGGATGGCTTTTGAAGCAAAGAACTCAAAGGCATCGATTTCATTTTTATTCCGGTTGGATTGGCGGGCAAAATCTAACGTAAAGCTAACGGCAATCAGTTCAAGATTCCCACCAATTTCAAGGATATGGTTGATGGTTCTTGGCGAAATAATAATCAGGTCATTTGGATTGGCAGTATGGGAGATAAGGTCCAGTTGGAGTTTCATCGTTCCGGAAAGGATGAGCATCACCGAAAAATTATCAGAGCGATACGGATAAGGAAACGGAATGGTTGTAATGGCACCTTTTCCCATATAAACATGGAGCCCTTCAGATTGCGGCACATCACCCAATATTTCCAGAATATCGCTGATTGAGAGCTTTCGGATGCCAGTTTTTTCCAAATCAATCGTCTTTAGTGTCGTAAAGTTAGTCATTTTATGTGAGAGTTCTTTTTTGCGGTCAACTCAGTATTAGACTGTTGTAGGAAAAGGCGGGTTTCAGACCAATTTCGGACGGAATGGCACGAAGTGTTATTGTTGACTTAGCCGTAAATTTAATACAGCTATTTACAGCTCATTAAATTTTAAATATCATGAAATATATCCCTTTAATTGGTAGGTTTCTTTTCAGCATCATCTTTATGTATTCTTCTGTTGCTAAATTTTCAGATACGTTTGTGTATGAGGCAGCCGCTAAAGGAATTCCGCTGTCGTATATACTGATTCCACTTGTTGGCGTACTGGAAATGGCGGCAGGACTTAGTATTTTATTTGGTTTTATGGCCAAATGGGGTGCCTGGCTGATTATTATCTTTTTGATTCCGGTTACTTTTATCATGCACGATTTCTGGACTGTCAGTGACCCTATGTTGCACCAGTTGGTTTTGATGACATTTATGAAAAATATGTCGATTATTGGAGCGGCACTTATGTTAGCCTATTTTGGTGCCGGCCCATACAGTATAGATGCATTGCGGGATGAGAAAAAAGAGGCTTAAACGGACTTTATAAATCAGAAATCAGATTGCAGATGGTAGAAATTAGAGATTAGATATAGAAATCTAAAATCAAAAATCCCAAATCAAAAATCAATCATGAGTAGTGTTTGGTAGTTACACTTTTGATTTCAGTCGGCTCAAGGTTTCCTGCGAAATATTGAGGTAAGAGGCAACCATTTTGTTGGGTAGCCGTTTTACTATTATCGGGTCGTGGATAGTTGATAGAGTATAGTGGATAGTTTTTAGTTGATTTGTGAAGGTTACACAATTTTTTTTTAAGAAAGATTATATAAATACCTTAAATCTGTGTAATCATTAAAATCTGTGGCTAAAATCAAAAATCCTAAATCAAAAATCTAAAATCACAAATTAATATGCAGTCGTTTTTTGGGTTACCATACTTTTACCAAAGCTTTTTGTTCTCAAATGAATGATAGCTTCCTCCTGTCAAAGTTTTTGTATCAAGGTCATACTTAAATGCAACCCATTCGTCAGTATCGTGCATAGGATGGTATGCAAGTCCGGATACCAAATTATTTTCAATATTAATTTCAGCTAATTCGTCCCACGAAATTCTTTCAGTATTCCAATGTGTTCCATCCGGCTCAATGATTGTCAGTTGGGTCTGGTCTTTTAAGACAAGTCTTCCTTTGCTGGCTTGAAAAATGGCTGAATAACTAACCCCAAATACTTTAATAGGTTTTATTTCTTCCGGGTTCATCAGATAACAAGTTCCACTAGCTATAACCAATAAGTTTTGAGTATGCTCAAACTCTATTACTTGTTTCAGGTCTGTCCAACCCGGTTGAAAGTTTGCCAGCCATTCCGTTCCGTCTGCCTTGTAAAAACGAACAGGAAATCCTTCTGAATAGAAAGGTTCTCCGTTGTCAGTCACCGACACATACATTGGTCCGTTTGCAGGCAATGAATTTAATATTTCATATCTCTTTTCTGGCTTCATTTTGTTGTGTGTGGAAATTTTAAAAATGGAGAATTTCGGGTGTAAAGCAAATTTCATTACTAAAGTAACGTAAAATCTTTATTAACGGTTCGTTGTTTTTTATATCAAATAAGTCTTCGTCTGTAAACATCTTCCACTTTATTCTTTAGTATGTCAATTAGTTCTGCCTGCATATAATCGTAGTCGTCCGGAATGTATAAACATACAATTTTTTTATTTTTATAAATTTCGGGAAACTTTTGTCTTATGAAATTTCTATGATGTTTTTCCATAACAATAATACTGTCTGCCCAACTTAATATTTCATTGGAAATTACAGTATTTGCTGATTTGTCTGTGCCTGCTGATTTTACCCAAAAACGTTTATCGTCTTCATATATTTTGTGTGCAGTTGCACTTCTCATTCTGTTTACCGTGCAAACAAAAAGTAATTTTAGTTTGGATTTGTCTGTCCATAATTGTCGCATTAGAGTTGCGATTTTCCAACAGTCATCAATATTTTCGTTGTCAAAGCAAGCCCAGTAATGAATAGTAAATTCGTGAAGCTTGAAGTTGGCTTCTAAAATTGGTTTAATTGTTTCGCAATACTTTATAAAAAGTTCCTCAGTATTTTGGTCTTCTGTTGCCTGAATTATAATTTCCATTAAAACAAATTTCTTGTCATCGTCTGTTGTCAGGTAGTAATGTGAAATGTACTTTTCAATGTCATCAGGATTTCCTTCTGTATAAGACCAGTCCTGCATATAAGAATTATGCGGAATATTTAGTTCTTCTGATAACTCATCAATCGCTTTTCTTGTCCCACATCTAAAGGTTGGTTTCATTCGTTCTTTTTTAATAGAATCCTGCAGTTGAATTTTACACAAACGGTTCACTGTCAGTTTTTTTACTTACATTATGTTATGAACAGTTTCTTTATTCTGTCTGCCGAATATTTTTTGAATATGTATTTTGTTAAAAATAGTTGCCAACGGTTTGGTTTGTATGTGGCTAATTTACAATTTTTTTAATGCGGCCAATTGAGTTATTATAGTTGATAATGTATAGTTGATAGGCGATAGTTTTTAGTTGATTGGTAATGGGTAAATGTTTTTCTTTTACAGAGAGATTATATAAATACCTTAAATCTGTGTAATCATTAAAATCTGTGGCTAAAATCAAAAATCCAAAATCCTAAGTCAGCATTCATAAATCACAAATCCAAAATTATCTTCATTTTCTCTTCATTTTTACAAGCTATATTTGTTTATGATTCTTACCATACAAAACCAAAAATCAGATAAAAAATGGTAAATTCGTTATGGAGTCTCTTTTGTATAATTTAAAACCTATGCATTATGAAAAATACTTTTTTAGCAACCTTATTGCTCATTACGGCCAGTTTTTATGGACAAACCGACAAAAAACAACCTTATTCACCGCCTGACGAAGCACGTTTTGCTTTTGAAAAGGAATTCCCTAAAACAAATGCCGTATGGAGGAGCGAGTTTGACGGTGATGATGGCAATGAAGAATTGTATGTAGCAGATTTTACCGTTCAGGGCACCAGGGTTTCAGCCTATTATAATCTGAGAGGCGAACTACAGGTGTTGGAGCATGCGGTCAAACCGAACAAGTTGCCACAAACTATCCAGTCTTACCTTAAAAAAAATTATCCGACCTATAAAATTGTTGAAGCCGCAAGAATACGAAAAACACCGAATTACTATACTTATGAAGTGGGACTTACCAGCGACTCAAAATTTTATGATGCCGTTTTTAGTGATGCAGGCGATTTTCTGCAAATGGTGGAGAAAGACCGCTAAGGGTATTTAGAACAGTCTGCAAAATGATTATAAAGTAAATTATGAATGTCCTGATTGTAGAAGATACCAAAGAATTAGCAGTAGAGTTAATTGACTATCTTGACAAGAGTGGTTATGTCTGCAAATGGGTGGCTACTTGCGAAGAAGCTCTGGAAGAGGTTTCGGTAAACCAATATGATGCACTGTTGCTTGATTTGGGACTGCCTGACGGTAGCGGGTTTGACGTGCTGAAAAGTGTACGGAAAGCCAAATCAAAAATGGCAGTTATTGTAATTACAGCCCGTGGCGAGCTTGACGACAAGATTAACGGTCTTGATTTGGGCGCAGACGATTACCTGACCAAACCTTTTGCCCTGACGGAATTGGGTGCCCGATTGTATGCCGTAATTCGTAGAATCCACGGATTTACGGTTAATGAACTCGATATCCACGGATTCAAAATCAGGCTGCAGGATTATAAGGTAAGTTATCAGGAAAATGCCGTGGCACTGACAAAAAAAGAATTTGATATTTTTCAATATCTGGTACTGAATAAAAACCGTGTCATTACGCGGCTGCAGCTTACAGAACATGTATGGGGCGATGTGCTGGAAGTTAGTTCCGATTCTAATTTTATAGATGTACACGTACGGAACCTGCGCAAGAAACTCGACAAACACGCTTCTATCGAATGGTTTGAAACCGTACGCAATGTAGGCTATAGAATTATAAGCTAAACATGAAGCTCAAAAATAAAATCTCGATATTCAGTGCCGTAATCCGCCTGTTGCTATTAATCATCATGTGGTTTACGCTGTCTTTTGTAATTAAAAAGGTGGCCTATAAGAACATTGAAAATTCGATGGTTGAAAAACGGGATAAGTTTGTCAAAAATCTTAATACTTCCGAAATCAATGCTTTTATAGAACGGAATGACAGTACGGAGCTGTATGTTAGTTTCTCCAATCTTCACAGCGAATTTCTCCAGTTATACCGTTCCAACAACGCGGTGCGCTCAAAAGATTATTTTGTTGACGAAACCCGGATTGTAGAAAATGAATCGAATGAATACCGGGTACTTTACCATCATTTCACTTATAAAAACACCCACTATGTGCTTGAAATAGGAGAGCGGCTTAGTGAGGTAAACGAATTGTTGGATAAGTTTCATCTGGTTATTTTATTGTTGCTTACGGCAACGCTCATTGTGTCTCATTTTGCCCAATCCGTATTTATTGATTATCTGCTAAAGCCTTTCCAGAAAATAATTGACACAAAGATTAACCTTATTAATGAACCGGAATTGTTTGACCATTCTAAAGTGCATACGACTACATCTGATTTTATTGTTCTGGATGATGGATTGAACCAGATGATGGACCGCATACAGGAACAATTTAAAAAGGAAAAGCAGTTTATTGCCAACGTTTCCCACGAATTGCTGACGCCCGTTTCGGTTTTGCAGAACAGGCTGGAAAACCTGCTCAACAACGAATCTATCAATGATGAAGGTGTCGATAAGATTGTTGTTTCACTCCGGAATCTGGACACGTTGAAACGTATTATTAATAATCTTTTGCTCATTTCAAGAATAGAAAATCACCAGTATTCCAATTTTGAACCTATCGATTTCCAGAGTTTGATTTCTGAACTGTTGGCAGACCTTGAAGACCGTATTGAAATGAAGCAGCTTCGGGTGAGTAATACAGTAAAAGAACATTTTGTTTTTGAAGGGAATAAAACGCTGATGCACATATTGATTTATAATATTGTTTTCAATGCCATCAAGTTTACGCCCAACGGCGGTAGTGTTTCGGTTTCAGATTCTTTTGAAGAAGGGCTTTACAGTATTTCCATTTCAGATACGGGTAAAGGAATGACCGAAACACAATTGTCACAGATTTTTAATCGGTTTATGAAAATAAATCTGGAAGATGATGGGCAGGGGCTTGGGCTGTCAATCGTTTCAAGCATTGCCAATCTGCATAAAATAGCAATAAAGGTAAGTTCAGAACTGAATGTGGGAACAACTTTCAGACTGATTTTTCAGGAAGTGAAAAAATAAAATGTTAAATTAATCGCTAACGATAAAATCTTCATCTTATCTTCATTTAACGAATCTAACTTTGACCTGTAATTAAGAAACAAACACAATTCTTGTTTAATTAAAAAAATAGAAATCATGAAAAAATTAATGATGTTAGCCGTATTAGTTCTAGGAACCAGCGCTATGGTAAATGCACAACAAAAAGCACCTGCAAAAGCAGAAGCAAAAGTTGAAGCAAAAGCAACAAACAAAGAAATGAAGAAAGCCGAAGGAAAAACCAAAAAGGCTGAAGTGGCTAAAGTAAAAAAAGAAGAAGCGCCTAAGGCGAAAGCCTAAGACTCTTTGCCTGGTCTGCAATAAACGTGCCCGGAAAGCTCCTGATATCAGGAGCTTTTTTTATTTTTAATTCCGACTGTTTTTATAGGCTTTTACAGCTTCTTCCAGCGGAATCTTTTCATATTCGGCATCTTCGCCCGGATAGCGCAATGATTGAGAAAGGGTTGCTGTTGTTTTGGCGCATTGCCAGATAATGCTTTCTCCACAAGGCACAATATCCGGAGTTTTTTCAAAAACGGGGTCTTTGAAAGCCATTTGAGCATCAATTAATTTCCATCCTTTCTTTTTGAGAGCCGTTAATAAATCGTCAAGAAACAAAGCATTTAGCAAAGAATGGTGTAGTAGGAGCGTGTGCTTAACCGGTCTGTTGAACAGTTGAACAGCCAGAGCATCATAATAAGTAGCTCGGTCAAGGATGTGTTGGATATAGTAGTTTTTGTAGGGAGTGAGGTCGGCATCAGGATTTTCTTTTAATGCTTTGGCTATTTCCGCATCAATATACCAGTCCGAAGCATCAATCGTAACCGCTCCATTTTTGTAATTGATTTGCGACATGAATACTCTCATCGAATCTCTTTTTTCAACCGTATTGCCTTCTTTCAGGTATGGAAATCTGAAGTATTTGGCATAATTCCGGTAGGGTTTGATTATGCTGTCGCCCTTGTTAAAATCGGCGCTGAACTTTTTAAAGGAATTGGAATTGGATTTGGAATTAAAATACAGATGCGAATAGGAATGGTTGCAAATCATATGACCCTGGTCGTCCCATTGCTTTAATAAGTCCCTGCCGTTAGAATCGGCTACGCGCATGCCGCACACAAACAATGCTGCTTTGATATGATGCTTTTTAAGTGTTTTCAAAAGGGCATTATTTCGTTCCTGCCATTCTAATTTTGGAGTAACCGTCGTGTTGGGGTCGTCTATGGTAATTGCAATTTCTTTTTGGGCATATAATCCCGTATGTAACAGGAAAAACAGCAGGATGAAGGTGTGTTTTTGAGTAATTGTCATTGTTTGGAGATAGTACTTATTCCAACAAAGATAAAATTTCCCGGATTGAAAAATGGGCACCACAAACAAATTCATCGGCAGCACCATAATAAATGGTCAGCCTGTCTCCTTCAATAATATGGCCGTTCGTAAAAACTACGCCACCAAAAAAGCCATTGGTTTCATAAGTTTCTGTTGGAACCATTATGGGTTCGACAGTTCGGGATATTACTTTTGAAGGATTGTCCAGTTCCATTAGGAAAGCACCCAGACAATAGAAGTTTTCGGCATTGGCGCCGTGATAGATTTCCAGCCATCCGCGTTCTGTCTTAATTGGAGCAGCACCGGCACCAACTCTGGCGCTATCCCAATGATTTTCTCTGGTTTTGAGAATACATTGGTGATTTCCCCAATGCAGGCCGTCTGGCGATTCGGCTATCCAGATGTAATTACCTCCAATTTCCTTACTGCTAGGACGGTGCAGGGCGTAATATTTACCATTGATACGTTCTTCAAAAATAGCACAGTCTTTATTATGGGGTGGAAAAATCATTCCTTTCTGTTCAAAATCTTTCCAATTGATTGTAGTCCGCAAACCAACACCAACGCCATTGTTTGAAACAGCAGTATAGGTCAGGTAGTAGGTATTATCTATTTTGCTGACCCTGCAATCTTCAACACCAAATTTTTCCTGATATCCTATTCCTGATAAGATTGGATAACCTTCAGGTTCGCTAAAACGGATACCGTCATCGCTACACAACAGCCGAAGATGGGAAAGAGTAGTTAAATAGTCATTTCCTTTGTAATTAATTACCCTGGCATCATTAGCAATAAGATGGGGGTCGTCCAGTAATATTTCAAGAATTTCAATTTCTCCGGATTCATCCACGACAGGGAAGAAAATGGAACCTTCTTTTTGGGTAATATTTTCGGCAACCCTTACAATGAGCCAGATTTTATTTTCATAAATAAAAACACCCGGATTGAGCAGGCAGATCACCTGAAACTGGCTGTTGCTGGCCAACAGGTCTTTAGGGCTTAGTAACGGATTTTCAGGAAAGCGGTTGGCAATATCTCTCATAGTCACTTTTATTGGATTGAATTTACAAAAACTTTTTGTCGGATGACCTTAAGAGAATCCTAAATGTAAATACAAAAGCCTCCAGATGGAGGCTTTTGTTATAGAGTTTTTTGTTTTGATTAGTTTACCACAACCTTTACAGTATACACTTTATTAGAGTGAATTTTTAATATATAAGTTCCCGAAGGCAAACTTTGGTTGATAATCGAATAATTGTAATCATTAATGTTTTTTGAAGAATAGAACAGATTTCCGGTCATATCAAACATATCGATTTGGTCGATTGGATATTTTGATTTGATATAGGTCTTTTCGCCTTCCTTAACCGGGTTAGGATATACTTTTACCCCATTTTGAGAAGAAAACTCACCTGTTCCCAATGCTTCTTCAACCACAAAAGAAATTCGGTTGGATACTTCATTATAAGAATCGTTTGTAAACATTACGATGAAATAATCTCCGGCTTCTGTAGGCAGCTTGTCGTCCTGTATAACTTTTGTCCCTTCAGAAAGTCCCTCAAAATAGGTAAAACTTACCAGTTCGTCTACATTTGGGTCGTCTCCGGCATGATAGATTCCCAACCAATCCTTAACAATACCCGGGGCATTTGTCCAGGTTGCAATAATATTTTCATTGAGGTTGTAGATGGTCTTGTTGATGCTTAATTGTGTAATCTGGTTTCCAACCTGGAAAAATACTTTGTTTCCAACACTGTTATAGCCGTCCTGAAGGAAATATGCGGCAAAATAATAACCATCGGCCAAATTGTTGAAAGTAAAATTTCCGGAAGCCGTAGTAACATAGCGCCATTGTGTAGAAGCAGGTCCGCCTGGGGTTTGGCCTACTTTATAAATTCCAATCCAGTCATTGGTAAGTCGGGGTCCGTTGGCAAAAGATAGTGTAACCGGACTCCCTGAAGCGTAGGTTTGGGCATTAGAAGAAAGCGTTACCAATGGGCCTACATAAAATTCTTTTCTACCGGCCAATTCTGTATAGCCGTCATTTTCTAAAAACGTTGCATAATACCTTCCCGGCTGTGTCAAGCCATTAAAAGTAACGGTTCCGCTTCGCTGACCGTTTACATAAGTCCACAATTGTGAAGGATTGGCGCTTCCCGGTGTCTGGCCAACCTTATATAAAGCAATCCAGTCTCTTTGATTTCCCGGACCATCAGTAAAAGAAACACTTATTGGAGTGTTTGGTCTGTAGGCAATAGTGTCCAACTGAATTTGCGTATTGGCAAAACCGCTGTTGGTTACATTAAATGACTTTACGGCGCTCCATGGAGACCAGTTTAAATTCCTGTCTCTGTGGCGTACCTTTACAAAATACTGTCCGTTAGGAATTTCATTTGCTGCCAGAGTCACTTTTGTAATATCGATGCCCGCGTTGATATCTTTCGATACGTCAACCTGACCGTTTAAAGGGCCATACAGGTTTTCATAATCTCTGTAAATGTCTTTTTCAATGATTTCAAAATCGGCTGTTTTTCCAATCAGGAACTCTGTCGAGTTTAACAACTGGCCGGAAGTAGTAGTATAGGCAGAACTTGAAATTTCAAGCGGTAACTCTACATCACCACCATTAAAATCGTTCAATATTGTTGGTTGTTGTGGTGAATCCAATCCTTTATAACGGTGGAATTCATCCATAAGTTCATTGTTTTTCCAGGTATAGGCGCTACCAATAGAGTAGGATTCCACGTCAAAAGTATCGTTATTGACGTCAACATCTATAATTTGGTACATCCAGTTGGAAATCGTTTTCTGTACGTCGTCAAAATCTTTTTCTGCCGCCATGCCCCAATATTGGTCCCAGGCCACACCTCCGGAAATAATCTGGTAGGTTGGCGTATTTTTTAATTGGCCTCTGTGATATAAGTGGTGGTGGGCTCCAATATGCAAGATGTGCTTTGCAGAAGTTACCAAAACCGGCATAGCTGAATTTCGGATCCATGGAGAAATATCGCCCACATACTGTTCTGCCTGATAAGGTCTGTGTCCTAAAGAAACTATCCAGTCAACAGTCGGGTCAGCATCAGCAGCCTGTACCACCTGTGTAAGCCAGTTTAATTGCTGGATTCCGGTATGTTCTGTATCCATAGCTATGAAAAGAACATTTCCTACCTGATTGGCATAATAATTCTCTGTTCCGGATGAAATACCTCTATACGACATTTCATCAAGTACATAATGGTCATAATAGGCCTGCATGGCTAATGTACCGTAAGTTTCATGGTTTCCTACCAGAGTCTGAATAGGAAGGTAGCCGGATAAAGCCTTATTCTTTTTGAAATGTACGTTTTCATAATGGTCTAAAGTCCCCACATCTACCTGGTCACCTACCATAACTGTCAATGCAATATTATCGCAAGGGTCTGCCGTGATTCCCCATTTTTCTGCAATTTTTCTTTTGGCCTGGGCAACAAGCGTGTCAAATCGCGGAACGTTTCGCATCTGATTGTCTCCCAAAACCAAAAAACGCAGGTGGCCGTCAGATGTAGCGGCTTGTCCCGGAAGCGGTAGCGTTTTGAATGACATAGTCTGTGAAGTGCTGGTTCCGGTTCTGACGCGGTAATAATACTTAGTGTTTGGGTTAAGTCCTGATATTTTTACACTGTGGTAATAGTAATTGGCCGGATATCCGGTGTCTGTAAATATGCTGTTGGTTCCGGTAGCTGATAGGGTGAGCGCATTTGGCGTACTTCCGTATTCTACTATAGATTCCGGATTGCTTTCTGTTTTCCAGTTGACATAAATTGAATTGGTAGTGGGAGCTTGCAGGTAGGGATAGAGGGATTGAGCTTCAGCCATCCATCCTGCAAAAAGCAGCAATAAGAGATAGAATTTTTTCATGATGTGTTATGTTGTTTGATGGCACAAAAGTAGGTTCGCAAAAAAATTCAGCAATTAGAAAAAGATTAAGTTAGGGTTAAAGAATGGAAGCTTTTTTTAAGACCTGTTTTAAGAAATGATTAAGCAAAAGAGGCAAATTTCTATAAATCCCCATAATTGGCCTAACCAGTTATTCCTGTATGTTGCCAGTTACGCTTGTATACTGCCAGTTATTACTTTTTGCTATTACTTTCTCAGTAACTATCACATCTTTGTACTGTGATTGAGAGCTATTTAACCTCTGTTTAATCATAAAGCTATGCCCCAGCTTTCTACAAATCCTTTAGGATTATATAAATCCCTACTTAAAATATTCTGAATAGAATAAGTTATTGCTTGTAGGTGTTTTTCATCATCGGATGATATATCCATGAAAAATGTTCTCAGGTTGATGTTATTCTTTTGGGACAAAAATGTTATCAGTATAAAGATTGTAAAAAATACATGATAAAAAGAAGGCCCAACATGCTTTTATAGGACGCTCGTCCTGCATGAGTGCTGTATTGTGGTAGAGACGGCACTATCGGGCGCTTTTTCAGGCTGCGGAAGCGGGAAAGCCGTAAGAGTTTTAGGGGTAAAGTTCTTCGTACGGATCCCGCTGGGCGCGGCAAAAAAGTTAAAGTAAGGATAAGGCATACCAGAGGATAATATGAGGACAACAACAATTGTGAATTTATTTTTAGCATTGCTCTTTTGGGGGAGCTTGCGGGCACAGATGGCAAATACGGGAGAAATGTCAGTATTGCCGGGAACCACGCTTTCTACCTATCTGGATTTTGACAATACTTCAACAGCAACTTTTACAAATGACGGAGAATTTCATGTTTTCCGAAATTTCAACAATGACGGAATAATAGGTTTCACTTCAGGGCAACGTGGCTATACCCTGTTTGAGGGTAACAGGCTGCAGTCTATTTCCGGAAATGCACCAAGCGACTACTTTAAATTTTATGATGTGCTTTTCAACAACAGCTCGCCACAACCTCCTTTCAAACTTTCTGGAACAATAAGCATCTCAGGCAATTCTGATTTGCTGAACGGTATTGTAAAAGGTGAAGGTGACGGTCTTGCTGTTTATGAAAACAAGGCAACCCATTCCAATACCGACAATGACAGTCATATTGACGGATATGTACAAAAAAATGGTGATGAAGAATTCTGGTTTCCAATAGGTAACGGAGGATATCACAGACCGGCCAAAATAGCACCTACATCTCCCAATGCACCTACCGATGCATTCATGGGAAAATATTTTCTAGAAAATTCCAATACTTTGTATCCGCATGCCAGCAAGGCCGGGAATATAGAAGTGATTGACAATACGGAATACTGGACAATTGACAAATTGGACGGAGAAACTGAAATTATGCTTTCCCTTACCTGGGACGAGTTGACAACTCCGGAGTTTATCTGGCGTGGTCTTGAAGGCTCCGGTGTAGAGGAAGAAAAAGTGACCATCGTTCGATGGAACGAAGAGCAGAACCTGTGGGTGGATGAAGGTGGAATTGTCGATAGAGGCAATAGGGGCACAGGAACCGTAACCTCCTTTTTCACAACTTCGGGATTTGGCGTATTTACACTGGCTAAAGTAAAAAGAAGAGTAGAACCAGAAGGAAACATCGTAATCTACAACGGGGTTACCCCAAACGGTGATGGCAAAAACGACTACTTTTTTATCGATGGTATCACGCACTATCCAAACAACAGGGTGACTATCTACAACCGTTGGGGCGTGAAAGTCTTTGAAACTACAAATTATGATTCTGATGGGAATGTATTCAATGGCATTTCACATGGAAGGGCAACTATACAGCCGGACAGCAAACTGCCTTCCGGAACCTATTTCTATGTGCTAACCTATGAATTTTCTTCCCCATCCGGAAACAAAAGAAATATTGAAAAGGCAGGTTACCTATATCTGAACGATAACTAATCAGAAAACAAAAAAACATGAAAACCAGTTACAAGCTTGCCTTGCTCGCTCTTTTTATTGGAGTAGTCGGGTTTGCCCAGCAGGATTCGCAGTATACCCAGTATATGTACAATACGGCGAACATCAATCCTGCCTATGCAGGTTCCAGAGATGTGTTGAGCATTTTTGGGCTCTATCGTGCACAATGGATAGGCTTGAAAGGGGCACCAAAAACCGGCACATTTGCCTTACATTCACCTATAAGCAATAGCAATGTTGGTCTTGGACTCTCTTTTGTGAACGACAAGATAGGGCCATCCAGTGAGAATAATATCTCGGTCGATTTTTCTTATATGATTAGGCTTTCGGAAGAGTTCAATTTGGCTTTTGGACTGAAAACAACCGCCAATCTGTTAAACGTAGACTATACCAAACTGGATATCTATGACCCTAATGACCCGAGATTTCAAAGTAATATAGAAGATTCCTTTACTCCAAATATTGGAGCGGGTGCGTTTCTGTATTCAAAAGATACCTATGTAGGGCTGTCTGTACCTGCTTTCCTTGAAACCAAACATTACCAGGATAATGGAAATTATTCTACAGCAAGGCAAAATATGCATTTCTATCTGATGGGAGGACATGTCTTTGAATTAAATCCGGATTTGAAATTCAAACCGTCCTTACTTTTTAAAATAGCGGAAGGAGCTCCTCTTCAGGCAGATTTTTCGGCCAATTTTCTCTTCAATGAAAAAATAACGGGCGGAGTAGCCTACAGATGGAGTGCTGCTGTTAGTGCTATGGTTGGATTTCAGTTGACTGATGGGCTTTTTGCAGGCTATGCCTATGATGCAGAAACCACCAGGCTGGCAACCTATAATTCAGGCTCCCATGAGATATTTCTGCGATTTGAACTGTTTAAAAAATATGACAAGGTAATGACGCCTCGATTCTTCTAAACTCCTGGATATTTATGAAAAAAATTACCCTCGTAATGACCGCATGGCTGTCTGTTTTTTTTACACTTTCTGTCGTTGCCCAGGAAAGAAAGGTGGCAAAAGCGGATAAGCTCTATGATGACTTTGCCTATATCGACGCCATTACTGTTTATGAAAACATAGTCGCAAAAGGATACAGTTCGCCAGACCTGCTTAAAAAACTGGCCAACGCTTACTATTTCAATGCGGAATTTCAAAAAGCAAACAAATGGTATACGGAACTGTTTGCGTTAGGTGAAGAACCCGAACCTGAGTATTTCTATAGGTATTCCCAGACACTGAAGTCTATTGGCGATTATGAAAAATCGGCGCAGATGATGGATAGATTTTCAAAAAAGAATGTCATTGACGGCAGAGGAAAATTGTATGAAGAAGACAAGGATTATCTGTCTGCTATTCTGGATAATTCCGGACGCTACAGCATTGAAAGCGCAGGAATCAATTCCGAAGGACAGGATTATGGCACCACTTTTTATAAAGGCTCTCTCATCTTTGCTTCTTCAAGAGAAGAAAAAGGTGCCGCAAAAAGAATAGACAGGTGGACAGAACTTCCGTTCACGAATCTATATGCTTCAAAGGTGAGAAGTGACGGTACTCTGGAAGCTCCGGAAAGATTTGCAAATGAAATCAGTAGCGGTTTCCATGAGGCTACACCCGCTTTTACACAAGATGGGAAGACCATATATTTTACCCGCAATAACTACAATAACGGCAAGAATGGAAGAAGCAAAGACAGAAGGATTGTACTAAAAATATACAAGGCGACATTTGAAGATGAAAAATGGAGAAACGTTACCGAGTTACCATTTAATAATGATGAATTTAATACGGCGCATCCGGCACTTAGTCCCGACGACAAGACGCTTTATTTTGCTTCAGACAGACCAGGTTCCATAGGACAGTCAGATATCTATAAGGTAAGCATAAATGCTGACGGTACATTTGGCAAACCTGAAAACTTAGGAAAAGAAATCAATACGGAAGGCAAAGAAACCTTTCCATTCATATCCGACGAAAATGAATTGTATTTCGCTTCAGACGGGCATCCCGGTTTGGGAGGACTGGATATCTTCAGAAGCAAGATGGGTGAAAACGGATTTGAGAAACCCCAAAATGTAGGTACTCCTGTTAATGGAGGTCAGGATGATTTTGCCTTTATGATTGATACCAAATCACAAGGTGGTTTCTTCTCTTCCAACCGAAACGGAGGAATGGGATATGACGATATCTACAGATTGAAAGAAAACAGGAAACTGGAAAATGAACAATTTGCGGAAGGACAGGTAAGGGATTCGATAAATGATAAGGGATTGGAAAATGTAAAACTTGGCCTTTATGATGATAAGTTTAAATTATTGGAAGAAGCTGTCACAGACCGCAAGGGTAATTACATTTTTAAGACAAAACTGCAAAAGGGCAAACGATACCATATACGTGCAGAAAAGAAAGATTATCTGACAGACGAGAAAAATATTGAAGCGGATGGTTCAAATGGTTTTGTAGAGGTAGATATCGCTCTTCAAAAACGAATTACTGAAATCAGGCAAAAAGGAAATATCGCAGACGCCTTCGGTATCAGAGATATTTACTTTGACTTTGACGAAGCAAACATACGGCCTGATGCGGCTCTCGACCTGGAGAAGATAATAGACGTCATGAGACAGTATCCGGGCATGACGGTAGCGATACGATGCCATACAGACAGCAGGGGTGCCCGGGAATATAATCTGAAGCTTTCACAAAGGAGAGCCAATGCTGTTAAGCAGTATATGATAGAACACGGAATAGATTCCAGCAGACTTTCTGCTAAAGGTTACGGTGAAACACAGTTAAGAAATGGATGTTCTGATGGTGTGGAATGTACGGAAAGGGAACATGAAATAAACAGGAGAAGCGAGTTTGTTATCCTAAAAATCAAATAATCAATAAGAGATTTTAAAATCAAAAAGCCTTTGGCCGTGTTTTACGGAGATAGTAAGGCCAGCACTAAGAATAAACTAAAACTACGATCATGAAGAAATTATTACTCACCGCCATTGCTATATTAGGAGCCTCTGCAGCTTATTCCCAGGTAGGAATAGGAACCAGAACGCCTAATAACTCATCACAGTTAGAAGTAACTGTTGACGGGCAACCAGAGAAAAGAGGTATTCTTATACCAAGGGTGGCACTTCAGAGTACCAACAGTATGAACCCGATCGTCAATACGGGAACCCTGCCCAATAGCTTATTGGTTTTTAACACGGCAGAAACCGGAACTGCTCCTTTTGGTGTTACACCGGGCTTCTACTATTGGTATGAGAACAAATGGATCAAAATGATTAGTAATGGCGATGATACCAACACGACCAATGTCAGCCTGACACAAAACGGGCAGGATTTAATTCTGACCGATAGTGATGGGAATAACGTGAGGATAGCTTTATCAGATTTGCAAAAGATAACAACACTCGTCAACAATAATGACGGTACTTATACCTATACCAATGAAGCCGGAACACAGGTCACTATTGATGTTCCTGCAGACGTTGTAAGTAATTTCAATGACATTATCACCAATACAAGCGTGCTGAACCAGCTGATTACGAACCTTACGAACACTTCGGTGGGCGGTAACGTTTACTATGATGGAACCAGCTTTACCTATGTAGACAATACGGGTACTTCGCACACCATCAACATCCAGGACATTGTTCGTGGCAACGAGACGGTAACCACGTTGGTGAACAACAACGACGGTACCTATACCTATACCAACGAGGCGGGTACACAGGTCACTATCGATGTTCCTGCAGACGTTGTGAGCAACTTCAATGACATCATCACCAATACAAGCGTGCTGAACCAGTTGATTACGAACCTTACGAACACTTCGGTGGGCGGTAACGTTTACTATGACGGAACCAGCTTTACCTATGTGGACAATACGGGAACTTCGCATACCATCAACATCCAGGACATTGTTCGTGGCAACGAGACGGTAACCACGTTGGTAGACAACAATAACGGCACCTACACCTATACATCGGAAGACGGTACG
>NZ_LMPW01000001.1:90874-91460 GCF_001423985.1 Flavobacterium sp. Leaf359
AAACTTCCAGGACATCATGAACGACAACTCGGTAAGCACGATTGTAAAGAACATCATCGATGCAAACGAAACCCTTACAATCCTTGGCTACGATTCTGCTACCAAAAAGCTGAGCTACAAGGATGAGAACGGCAACACGACCCTGCTTGACATGTCGCAACTGGTTACGGGCAACGAGACGGTAACTACGTTGGTGAACAACAACGACGGTACCTATACCTATACCAACGAAGCCGGAACGCAGGTCACCATCGATGTTCCTGCGGACGTTGTGAGCAACTTCAATGACATCATCACCAATACAAGCGTGCTGAACCAGCTGATTACGAACCTTACAAACACTTCGGTGGGCGGTAACGTTTACTATGACGGAACCAGCTTTACCTATGTAGACAATACGGGTACTTCGCACACCATCAACATCCAGGACATTGTTCGTGGCAACGAGACGGTAACCACGTTGGTTAACAACAACGACGGTACCTATACCTATACATCGGAAGACGGTACGGTAACCACCATTGACGTTCCTGCAGATGTCATCCAGAACTTCCAGGACATCATGAACGATAACTCGGTAAGCACG
>NZ_LMPW01000001.1:91524-91600 GCF_001423985.1 Flavobacterium sp. Leaf359
GCTTACCATCCTGGGCTACGATTCTGCTACCAAAAAGCTGAGCTACAAGGACGAGAACGGCAACACGACCCTGCTT
>NZ_LMPW01000001.1:91778-91860 GCF_001423985.1 Flavobacterium sp. Leaf359
GCTGGTTACGGGCAACGAAACGGTAACCACGTTGGTAGACAACAATAACGGCACCTACACCTATACATCGGAAGACGGTACG
>NZ_LMPW01000001.1:92014-92150 GCF_001423985.1 Flavobacterium sp. Leaf359
ATCGGAAGACGGTACGGTAACCACCATCGACGTTCCTGCGGATGTCATTCAGAACTTCCAGGACATCATGAACGACAACTCGGTAAGCACGATTGTAAAGAACATCATCGATGCGAACGAGACCCTTACAATCCTT
>NZ_LMPW01000001.1:92239-92411 GCF_001423985.1 Flavobacterium sp. Leaf359
CCTTGACATGTCGCAGCTGGTTACGGGCAACGAGACGGTAACCACGTTGGTAGACAACAATAACGGAACCTATACCTATACATCGGAAAACGGTACGGTAACCACCATCGACGTTCCTGCAGATGTCATCCAGAACTTCCAGGACATCATGAACGATAACTCGGTAAGCACG
>NZ_LMPW01000001.1:92520-92685 GCF_001423985.1 Flavobacterium sp. Leaf359
GACAACAATAACGGTACCTATACCTATACATCGGAAAACGGTACGGTAACCACCATCGACGTTCCTGCGGATGTCATCCAGAACTTTCAGGACATCATGAATGACAACTCGGTAAGCACGATTGTAAAGAACATCATCGATGCGAACGAGACCCTTACAATCCTT
>NZ_LMPW01000001.1:92781-93268 GCF_001423985.1 Flavobacterium sp. Leaf359
TAACGAAGCCGGAACACAGGTCACCATCGACGTTCCTGCAGACGTTGTAAGCAACTTCAATGACATTATCACCAATACAAGCGTGCTGAACCAGCTGATTACGAACCTTACAAACACTTCGGTGGGCGGTAATGTTTACTATGACGGAACCAGTTTTACATATGTAGACAATACGGGTACTTCGCATACCATCAACATACAAGACATCGTTCAGGCAAACCAAAAGATTGTGACATTAAGTAATGGTACAAATACAACTGTTGCTTCCACATCAGCAGGAAATACAACAGATTATAAAGTAAATGTTAATCCTGCAACCACAACAACAACCGGAGCAGTAAAAGCAGGAGCCGGGTTAGACGTAGCTGCTGATGGAACATTGACTGTAAATGTTAATACCATTCCTAATGCAACGGATAAAACTGCAACAGTAGCTGCAGGTACCAATACTACGGTTGCTGTCAATAATGCTAACCCTAACAATCCT
>NZ_LMPW01000001.1:93334-93533 GCF_001423985.1 Flavobacterium sp. Leaf359
AACCACAGTAACTTCAGCAACAAGTGGCAACAATACGGCCTATACGGTAAACGTAAGTCCTGCAACGGCTTCCGTAACAGGAGCAGTAAAACCGGGAACAGGCTTATCAGTAGCTGCAGACGGTACGCTTTCTGTAAATACTTCGGCTTCAGGAATAGGGAACACTTTTAGTTCAACCGACCTTGACATTACCAACGGT
>NZ_LMPW01000001.1:93619-93939 GCF_001423985.1 Flavobacterium sp. Leaf359
CACAATTACGGCCGGCAAGTTAGCCAACGCGGGTAACAACCAGGTGCTGACAACCAATGCAACCGGTGTACCAACATGGGTGAACCAGTCTGCTTTAGTGCCTGCCACCACAAACACATTGGTTAATAATGGTACCAACACACTCACATCAACCGTAAACGGGGTAGTGGCTACGGCAGCGGCAGTGAATAGCGTTACTACCAGCTTATCCGGTTCAAACCTTACCACAACGGTAAACGGTGTAGGCAGTACGGCACTGAATCTGGCTCCGGTAGTGGCTGCCAATGACAAGACCAGTTCGGTAGTAAGCGGCACGACCA
>NZ_LMPW01000001.1:94043-94278 GCF_001423985.1 Flavobacterium sp. Leaf359
GAAATTGACAACATTAAGCAATGGTACCAATACTACGGTAGCTTCAACAGTAAGCGGCAATACTACAGATTATAAGGTTAGTGTTCCAACGGCAAGTACTACTCTGGGAGTTGTAAAACAGGCAGCTACCAATCCTACAATAAATATTGCTGCAGACGGTACGCTTTCTGTGAATACGACAGCAACAGGCTTAGGCAAGACACTGTCTACAGACGGTATTATTCAGGTGAACAGT
>NZ_LMPW01000001.1:94340-94743 GCF_001423985.1 Flavobacterium sp. Leaf359
GGTAACGGTAGCCAAGATAGCTAACGCGGGTAACAACCAGGTGCTGACTACAGATGGGACAGGCGCACCAACATGGGTGAACCAGTCAGCTTTGGTTCCTGCAACCACAAACACTTTGGTTAATAACGGTACCAACACACTCACATCAACCGTAAACGGAGCAGTGGCTACGGCAGCGGCAGTGAACAGCGTTACTACCACCTTATCCGGCTCAAACCTGACCACAACGGTAAACGGTGTGGGTAGTACGGCACTGAATCTGGCTCCGGTAGTGGCTGCCAATGACAAGACAAGTTCTGTATTGGCAGGAACCGCGACCACAGTAACTTCAGCAACCAGCGGCAACAATACGGCCTATACGGTAAACGTAAGTCCTGCAACGGCTTCCGCAACAGGAGCTGTA
>NZ_LMPW01000001.1:94826-95262 GCF_001423985.1 Flavobacterium sp. Leaf359
TAACATTAAGGATGGTGCGGTAACCAGTGCCAAGATATTGGACGGTACTATTGTGAATGCCGATATTGCAGGCAGTACAATTACGGCCGGCAAGTTAGCCAATGCGGGTAACAACCAGGTGCTGACTACAGATGGGACAGGCGCACCAACCTGGACGAACCAATCAACATTGATTACAGCTAATCAAAAAAATACTACAGTAAGTAGTGGAACATATACTACTTTGGCAATTACTACACCAAATACCAATACGACTAATTATCAGGTAGATGTAAGTCCGACAGCTTTAGCGGGTGCGGGTTTAAAATTAAACACTGTTACTGGTAGAATTGATGTAGATATTAATACCATTCCTAATGCATCCGATAAAACGGCAACAGTAGCTGCAGGTACCAATACTACGGTTGCTGTCAATAATGCTAACCCTAACAATCCT
>NZ_LMPW01000001.1:95367-95557 GCF_001423985.1 Flavobacterium sp. Leaf359
GACCACAGTAACTTCTGCAACAACTGGCAACAATACGGCCTATACGGTAAACGTAAGTCCTGCAACGGCTTCTGCTACAGGAGCTGTAAAACCGGGAACGGGCTTATCAGTAGCCGCTGACGGTACACTTTCTGTAAATACGACAGCAACAGGCTTAGGCAAGACACTGTCTACAGACGGTATTATTCAG
>NZ_LMPW01000001.1:95672-96465 GCF_001423985.1 Flavobacterium sp. Leaf359
AACAGGAGCACCAACATGGGTAAACCAGTCAGCTTTGGTACCTGCCACCACAAACACATTGGTTAATAATGGTACCAACACACTCACATCAACCGTAAACGGGGTAGTGGCTACGGCAGCGGCAGTGAATACGGTTACCACTACTTTATCAGGCTCAAATTTGACTACAGTGGTAAACGGAGTGTCGAGCACCGCATTGAATCTGGCTCCGGTAGTGGCTGCCAATGACAAGACCAGTTCGGTAGTAAGCGGTACTACTACAACAGTAACTTCAGCAACAAGCGGCAACAATACGGCCTATACTGTTGAAATAAATCCTTCGTCCGTACAGTCCAACCAAAAAACGGCTTCGGTTACGGGTAGCGGCTTGGCTACGGTAACATCTTCTGTCAGCGGAAACAATACGGCTTATAATGTAGATGTATCGGCAGCAAATGTTCAGTCAAACCAGAAATTGACAACATTAAGTAATGGTACCAATACTACTGTAGCTTCAACAGTAAGCGGCAATACTACAGATTATAAGGTTAGTGTTCCAACGGCAAGTACAACTCTGGGAGTTGTAAAACAGGCAGCTGCCAATCCTACAATAAATATTGCTCCTGACGGTACGCTTTCGGTGAATACTACAGCAACAGGCTTAGGCAAGACACTGTCTACAGACGGTATTATTCAGGTGAACAGTGCCAGCACTTTGGCAAACTCCGTTCTGGCAGACGCAGCATTAAGTATTGCGAACAATTCCATAACTACAGGCAAGATAGCTGATGATGCAGTAACGGTAGCCAAGATA
>NZ_LMPW01000001.1:96505-96851 GCF_001423985.1 Flavobacterium sp. Leaf359
GACAGGCGCGCCAACATGGGTGAACCAGTCAGCCCTGGTTCCTGCCACCACAAACACTTTGGTTAATAACGGTACCAACACACTCACATCAACCGTAAACGGGGTAGTGGCTACGGCAGCGGCAGTGAATAGCGTTACTACCAGCTTATCCGGTTCAAACCTGACCACAACGGTAAACGGTGTGGGTAGTACGGCATTGAATCTGGCTCCGGTAGTGGCTGCCAATGACAAGACCAGTTCTGTATTGGCAGGAACGGCGACCACAGTAACTTCCGCAACAAGTGGCAACAATACGGCCTATACGGTAAACGTAAGTCCTGCAACGGCTTCCGCAACAGGAGCTGTA
>NZ_LMPW01000001.1:96935-97255 GCF_001423985.1 Flavobacterium sp. Leaf359
TACAATTACGGCCGGCAAGTTAGCCAATGCGGGTAACAACCAGGTGCTGACAACCAATGCAACCGGTGTACCAACATGGGTGAACCAGTCTGCTTTGGTGCCTGCTACCACAAACACATTGGTTAATAACGGTACCAACACACTCACATCAACCGTAAACGGAGTAGTAGCAACGGCAGCGGCAGTGAACACGGTTACCACTACTTTATCAGGTTCAAATTTGACTACAGTTGTAAACGGAGTGTCGAGCACCGCATTGAATCTGGCTCCGGTAGTGGCTGCCAATGACAAGACCAGTTCGGTAGTAAGCGGCACGACCA
>NZ_LMPW01000001.1:97331-97413 GCF_001423985.1 Flavobacterium sp. Leaf359
CGTACAGTCCAACCAAAAGACGACTTCGGTTACGGGTAGCGGCTTGGCTACGGTAACATCTACTGTCAGCGGAAACAACACG
>NZ_LMPW01000001.1:97487-97908 GCF_001423985.1 Flavobacterium sp. Leaf359
AAAATTGACAACATTAAGCAATGGTACCAATACTACGGTAGCTTCAACAGTAAGCGGCAATACTACAGATTATAAGGTTAGCGTACCTACAGCCACAGCCAGTAATTTAGGAGTGGTAAAGGAAGCAAGTACGGCACCAACAATAAACATCGCGGCAGACGGAACATTGTCAGTAAACACAACAGCACTTCAGAACAACCAAAAGACCAGTTCTGTAGTGGCAGGAACGGCGACCACAGTAACTTCCGCAACAAGTGGCAACAATACGGCCTATACGGTAAACGTAAGTCCTGCAACGGCTTCCGCAACAGGAGCCGTAAAACCGGGAACGGGCTTATCAGTAGCTGCAGACGGTACGCTTTCTGTAAATACGACAGCAACAGGCTTAGGCAAGACACTGTCTACAGACGGTATTATTCAG
>NZ_LMPW01000001.1:97995-197366 GCF_001423985.1 Flavobacterium sp. Leaf359
CGCAACTGGCGCACCAACATGGGTGAACAAAAATACTCTGGATAACATTTATACAACTGATGGCAGTTTGGCAACCGATAGAATAGTAAATACAAATGGTAAGACTCTTAGATTCAGGGCAACAACACCTGAAACAAGAGAAACGATATTTGACTTCTCTACTGGGGCTTATTTAACAAATGCTACAACAACAGGCAGGTCTAACATAAGAGTGTCATCAGGAACAAGTATTGTGGATTTATATCAGGACTCGAATTCCCGTTCTCAACTTGTTTCAAGCGGTACTTCTACAGGACTTGTAGTAGGAACTGCAAATAATTCGGCCAGACCCCTTGAACTTATCACCAATGGTACCACCAGAGTGCATGTTTCGAGTGCAGGAAAGGTAGGTATAGGTACTGCGAATATGCTTGGTACTACCAATACAAATGTCCTCCTTGCCGTGAACGGTTCAATAGAAACAGCCAACTCTACTTATGCCGATTATGTATTTGAAGATTATTTTAACGGTACCTCCGAACTGAAAAAAGACTATACTTTCAAATCCATAAAAGAAGTAGAAAAGTTTATCAACGAAAACAAACACCTGCCGGGTATTACCAGCATCAAGGATTTACGTCAAAATGATAAAGGCGAATACATCTTTAACATGTCAGAGCTTTCTATACAGATGTTGGAAAAAGTAGAAGAATTATATCTGCATACTATTGAGCAACAGAAACAACTGGAAGCCAAAGATAAAGAAATAGACCAGTTAAAAGAAAATGCAAAGAATATGGACGAACGTCTAAAACGACTAGAGAAAATACTGCTTGATCAAAAGAAGTAAAAAAGACAGGTTTCAGGGGCCGGGATTTCAAACCGGCCCTTGTGCCTGCTTATCTATAGGGTGAGAATAAAAAATAATCAATAAAAAAAGAATACTATAATGTTTAAAAACAATTAGAGAAAATAGTACTTAAACAGAATAAGTAAAAAAAGTTTTTTGGAATCCGAGATTTTAAACCGGTCTTCAAACATTTCTCATTATTATTGGATAGATTTTTGTCCATAGTAATGATAGCATAACAATCCAGATACAAAGCAGTCATAAATTGACTGCAAATTTTAGTTATAAGCCATAAAGATTTTTTATGAAGCAGATTTTTCTACTCCTGTTGCTATACAGCACAGGCATGATGTCCCAAAACACCGGGATATACACCAAAAACCCGGGTAGCATTTTGGCCGTGGACGGTTCTTTTGCAGGCAATTATAAAATAGCGACCGGCAATGTTATCCTTGACGATTCCGATTTTTATATTGCCTATAATGGAAATGCTAATGGCATAATTCGACTGCCGGTAGCCATTAGCGGGCCGGGCAACTTCAAAGGACGTATTTACAGGATTAAAAATACAACCGGCAATTGGAATCTTACGGTTACTGCACAGAATCTGGAAAAAATAGATGCGGCAACAGATGTAACCGGTATAGTGGTGCCTCCCGGCTATTATGCTGAGCTGATTAGCAAGGGCACTGCCACCGGCACTACCTGGGAACTCTCTATGCTGGTGCCCATAGTGCGGTCTTCAAGAGTAATCAAACTGGTAGATGTTGCATATTCTGTAGCAAGGAATTTGAGTACCACTGATAGGTTTATAATAAGAAACGAATATTCACAGCCTATTACCAATGTTATAATTCCCCAGAGCAGTACTTCGTTTACCTTGTCTGAACCCCAAAAGGTATTTCTAAACTTTGCAGCAGGAATTGATAATTTAGCAACTCTTCAACCGGGGCAGATGTCAACAATTTTTTACCGTTGCGAACTGTATATAGATAATGTGGCTACGGGGCTTTTCCAGATTGTACCACTAGATGGAGAGGGCTCCCAGTTGCAGTTTAGCCTGTCTGGCGTTCGCGATTTGCCTGCAGGACCGCATACTATCCATGCCAAATTTTCTTTATGGTTAGTCGGTGGAACTTATTCTTTTACCAGTCAGTTTGGAGTCATGTCACTTTTGTTAAGTGCCACACATATAAATTAGGGAACTATAAGCCATAAAAAATTTTATTATGAAACAGCTTTTTTTAATCCTGTTGCTGTACAGCACGGGCATGATGTCTCAAAATACCGCAATAAACACCGGTATAAACACCAAAAATCCGGGAAGCCGCTTGACTGTTGACGGTTCTTTTGCAGGCGACTATAAGATAGTTAGCGGCGATTTTACACTAGATGATTCCGACTTTTATATTGTCTATAACCGGGATAACAAAGCTACAATTAAACTCCCCAAGGCCATAAGCGGGCCTGGCAATTTTAAGGGGCGAATTTACGGAATTAAGAATATAAGCAGGAACCAGCAAAGCGGTTACCTTACAGTCACTCCTGAAGCATTGGGTTTGGAGAAAATAGACGCCGCAGGCGATGTAGACTATATAACGATACCGCCTGGTCATTATGCTGAACTGATTAGCAAGGGCACTACCACCGGAACTACCTGGGAACTTTCTATGTTGGTGCCTGTGGCACAGTCTTCAAAAATGACTCATCTGTTAAATGTTGCAATAGGAATGCCAAAGAATAGCAGTCCGCAATCAACATTTACTTTAAGTCCTCCAACCACTTTAGATGTTGTAATTCCGGGTACTCAGAAAACGTTTAGCCTGGATAAGCCCAAAACTGTATTTTTTAACTTTACAGTAGGGCTTGGTCTTATAAATTTTTTCTCACCGGGTGATTATTATCATTTTTACCGTTGCGAACTGTTCATAAATAATTCACCCACACAAATTTTTCAGGTTGTGCAGGAGCATAGTAAAAGTATTCAGTTTAGCATGTCTGGTGTATATGATTTGCCGGCAGGCACACATACTATTGAGGCCAGACTCTCTTCCTGGCATGACTTTGGACAGGCGCGGAATCTGAAATATGGAATTTTGTCGCTTTTGCTAAGTGCCTTCAGCGTGGATTAATCTCTTTTTTGTACCTGATTTAAAAAAAATCTATGATGTTACAATTTACAAAATATTTCATATTGCTTTTTTTGTTTACAGCAATCGGAAGCTTTGCCCAGAACACCGCAATAAATACCGGAATAAATACCAAAAATCCGGGCAGCCGTTTGACAGTTAACGGCTCTGTTGCGGCCGATTATAAAATTATAACCGGAAATGCTGTCCTGGGCTATTCAGATTATTATACGGCCTATAACGGCAATGCTGACGCTATGCTTCATCTTCCTCCGGCCGGATGGGGCTCTTTAAAAGGACGTGTTTATGCTATAAAGAATACTTCATCAAATAGTATGCTAACCGTTATTGCTCCGGCACAGGAGATGATATATGGAACAGCCAATATGTCTTCAGTAACGGTGCCACCGGGTTATTATGTAAAATTAATCAGTAGAGGTACAGTCACGGATACTACCTGGGAATTATTAGCAATTATGGATGGTAAAGTGACATCTGAGGCTGTTAAAAAAGCATTGGACTATTCTTTTGGAATGGATATAGGTGGCTATCCGATATCTCCAACAGAGTTTATAGTGTCAAACAACAATTCTGTGCTCCTTCCGGAAAGCCAGACAATGTTTACAATGCCTGTTGCCAAGCCTGTATTCTTAAATGTTGCTATAGGGCTGGCTGATTTTACTTATCCGAGAGTGTTTTCAAAAAGTCCTTATTACCGTTGTGAATTAATTATTGACGGAGTGGCCACAAATCTTTTCCAGATTGCACAGCAACAACATGTAGGCTCCTCGTTACGGTTTAATATTTCCGGGGTCTTTAATTTATCTGCCGGCTCTCATGGCATCTGGGTCAATATTACCCGTTGGAATGATGACGGTCATACAGGTACTCAACGTCTTTTGGTTTTGTCTGTTGTTTATGATGGGGTATATTTGGATTGATTATAAGAGATTTTATATTAATAGCCTATGTTTTGCTAGATGCTTTACGGTTAGTAAAGATAAAGAAATTAAGATGCCGGAATAATGAATAAAAGTTTAACACAATTAGCGGGAATCTTGTCCAGGCAGAATAAGTAAAAAAAGTTTTTTGGAATCCGGGATTTTAAACCGTTTTTCAAAAAATTCTCATTAATTATTAAGTAGATTTGTGTCCGTAGTAATGACAGCATAACAATCCAAATACAAAGCAGTCATAAATTGACTGCAAATTTTAGTTATAAGCCATAAAAATTTTATTATGAAACAGCTTTTTTTAATCCTGTTGCTGTACAACACAGGCGTAATGTCACAAAACACCGGGATATACACCAAAAACCCGGGCAGCAGTTTGGCTGTTAACGGTTCTTTTGCAGCCGATTATAAAATAGCGACCAGCAATGTTATCCTTGACGATTCCGATTTTTATATTGCCTATAATGGAAATACCGACGGCATAATTCAACTGCCCGTGGCCATTAGTGGGCAGGGCAACTTTAAAGGACGTATTTACAGGATTAAGAATACAACCGGCAATTGGAATCTTACGGTTGCTGCACATAATTTAGAAAAAATAGATGCCGTAACAGATGTAAGCAGTATACTGCTGCCTCCCGGCTATTATGCTGAATTCATTAGCAAGGGTACTACCACAGGCACTACCTGGGAACTCTCTATGCGGGTGCCCGCAGTGTCATCTTTTGAAGTGACCAAACTGGTAGATGTTACAAGTTCTGTAGCAAGGAATTCAGTTAGCTCTCCTCAGGATAGATTTACTATAGTAAGAGGCAATCCAGGTATTTTAGACATTGTAATTCCCGGTAGCAGTAATTCGTTTACCTTGTCTGAACCCAAAACAGTATTTTTAGACTGTGTGTTAGGAATTGATGATTTAGAATCTCCTGTATCTGGACAGATCTATATAATGCCTTATTACCGTTGCGAACTGTATATAGATAATGTGGCTACGGGTATTTTCCAGATTGTACAGCAAAATAGAATAGGGTCACAATTACAGTTCAGCATGTCTGGCGTACGCGATTTGTCTGCAGGACAGCATACTATCCATGCCAAACTTTCTTTATGGAGGTCTGGAGGAGGAGTTCCGTCGGGAACTACCAATACATTCGGAGTTTTGTCACTTTTGCTAAGTGCCGTATATATAAATTAAAGAACTATGAGCCAAAAAGATTTTATTATGAAACAGCTTTTTTTAATCCTGTTGCTGTACAGCACGGGCGTGATGTCTCAAAACACTGCGATAAACACCGGAATAAACACCAAAAATCCGGGCAGCCGCTTGACTGTTAACGGTTCTTTTGCAGGCGATTATAAGATAGTTAGTGACGATGTTACATTAGACGATTCCGATTTTTATATTGCCTATAATTCAACTAGTAGTATACCTGGTGATAGAGGTATAATACGACTCCCTGAGGCCATTAGCGGGCCTGGCAATTTTAAAGGACGCATTTACGGAATTAAGAATATAAGCGCCCTTGAGCTTATGGTTTATTCTGAAAGACCGGGTGAGAAGATTGACGCCACAGGCGATGTAGATTATATAGTGTTGCCTCCCGGGTATTATGCTGAATTGATTAGCAAGGGCACTACCACCGGAACTACCTGGGAGCTTTCTATGTTGGTGCCTACTAAATTGTCTTCAAAAATGACTCGACTGTCAAATATTGCAATAGGAGTGCCAAAGAATAGCAGTTATCAATCGCTATTTACTATAGGGCCTTCAAGTAGTTTAGATGTTGTAATTCCGGATAGCATGGGTTCGTTTTTCGTGGATAAACAACCCAGAGCTTTATTTCTAAACTTTACAGTAGGGCTTGCTCTTGTAGATTCCGGTACACCGGTTTATCCACCGGGTTCTGTTATTTCTTATTATCGTTGCGAACTTTTTATAAACGATATGCCAACAGGCATTTTTCAGGTTGTGCAGGAGAATAGTAAGGGCATGCAGTTTAACTTGTCCGGTAAATACAATTTCGTGCCTCCGCCTGCAGGAGGATATTGGCATACTTTTTATGCCAAAATCTCTACCTGGAATAGTTTTGGGTCTGCGAATAATCATGTGTTAGGAGTTTTATCGGTCTTGCTAAGTGTTGACAGCATAACCCGGACATAAATTAATCTCTTTTTTAGCCCCTGATTAAAAAAAAATTATGATGTTACACTATACGAAATATTTCATACTACTGTTTTTCTTTGCTTCGGCAACCGGAAGTTTTGCCCAAAACATGGCAATAAATACCGGAATAAACACCAAAAACCCCGGCAGCCGCTTGACAGTTAACGGCTCTGTCGCGGCCGATTATAGAATTATAACCGGAAATGCTGTCCTGGGCTATACGGATTATTATACGGCCTATAACGGCAATGCTGACGCTATGCTCCATCTTCCTCCGGCCGGATGGGGCTCTTTAAAAGGACGCGTTTACAGTATAAAGAATACCAGCAATTACATGCTAACCGTTATTGCTCCGGCACAGGAAACTATATATGGAACAGCCAATATGTCTTCAGTAACGGTGCCGCCGGGTAATTATGTAAAATTAATCAGTAGGGGTACAGTCACGGGCAGTACCTGGGAATTATTAGCAATTATGGATGGAAAAACAGAATCTGTGACTGTTAAAAAGGTATTGGACTATGCATACGGAATGGAGAGAGAAAGCTCTAATATATCAGAATTTACACTGTCTGGCAGCAATCCTACACTTATTCCCGAAAGCCAGACAATGTTTACCATGCCTGTTGCCAGCCCCGTAATTTTAAATATTGCTGTAGGATTGGCTGGCGATGTTTCATATCCTAGCAATTTTAGAAGTCCTTATTTCCGTTGTGAAATAATTATTGACGGAGTAGCCACAAATTTCTTCCAGATTGTACAGCAACATTATATAAACTCCTCGTTACAGTTTAAAATTTCCGGAGTCTTTAATTTATCTGCCGGTCCTCATGGTATCTGGCTTAATATTACCCATTGGAATGATTTCGGCGGTTATTTTCCTGTCCCGAGATTTAAGGTTTTGTCTGTGGTTTATGATGGGGTATATCTGGAGTGATTTTTTTCCAAAGCAAAAAAATTAGAACACAGTGAGAAAGTTATGATTTTGCTGCCTGCACAGTTTTATGAAATTTATCGTGAGTAAAGGGCAGCTTTTCACGCTTCATTTAAACCTTGCGACTCTGTGAGCCACTATTTCACGCAAAGATGCAGAGCCGCAAAGCAGGTAAGAAATTTATTTTTGAATAAAGTTTCCAAAAGTCATTCAAGTTTTTGCCCATACGTGAAATAGTGGCTTACAAAGGTGCAGAGTCGCAAAGTATTAAGCCTTACTTATCAAAGAAAAAGTTGTGAAAGTGACCCTTTTTCGAGTTTTCTTTTATATGAATTCTTTAAATCTGTCAAATCATTTTGATCTGTGACTAAATCCATTGTTCTTTGATTTGGTATAAACGACCCGATAGTCATTAAAGAATTTTTTGCCTTTGGTGAAAAAATAAAAAGGAGGCCATCTGTTTCATGTTTGTATAACGATGTATTTTTTCTACATAAACTATGATGTTTTTTATGAAGATGGTAGGATGACCTCCGTTTTAATACAAAGTGCCTCTTTAACTAGATATTATGAATAATTAGAAGCCCAAATCTACAATTCATAGTAACATATCTGAGGATTGAGAATGTTATGAGAGGCACTTGTTTATTTTATAAGTTGTGTATTTATTGTCAATTGATAAAAGAAAGCGGCTTTTATTTATTCCTAATTGTTGCGTCTTTATCAAAAATAATCCATTACGAAAAATTTAGAGCCCGCTTTCTTATTGCATGTTTTTATATCAAACAAATAACTGTTTTTTAGACAGCATAGTTATAGTGTCTCTCTAGTTTTTCGATTTTTATCTAAACTAAACTTTTATAAGAACGTTGTTGGTGAGAGACACTATAGCTACGAACATATAATATGTTACTGCCTTTGGCAAAATCTCATTTCTTGAAATTTGCTTATACAAAGATTGCAGATTATAATAATAAAGCCAATCGCAAAGTAATAACTGGTTGCTATTGCGAATAACTGGAAGAATATGGGAATAAGTGGTTTTCCGGAGTATTTAAAAAACAGGTGGCTATAGCGCGGGGCATACCAACAGAATAGTGAATTTAGTCACAGATCAAAATGATTAGACAAATTTAAAGAATCTATATAAAATCAAAGAAAACCTGAAAAGGGTTACTTTCGTAATTTTTTCTTTTATAAGGCTTAATTACTTTGCGGCTCTGCGCCTTTGCGAGCCATTATTTCATACAAGGGTGAAGAGCCGTAAAACAGGACAAGTTATAAAACCTACTTTACCTAAATAAGAATCTTCTTGGTGTAGAGTTTCCGATAATCAATTGAAAACAACTGCTGTAAAAGGAAAACAGGAAAAGAAAGTCTAGTTTTTGATTTTGAGAAATCGATGAAAATCTTCGAGTTTACGTCTGGCAATAGGTAATAACGTGCCGTCCGACATTTCGCAATAGCTCCCATCTTTTTTGATAATCGTAACAAGGTGCTCAATATTGAGTATGAAAGAATGGTGTATTCTGAAAAAGCGGGTTTTGTCCAATGTTTCCTCAAAACTTAAAAGATTTTTACTTGAGGTGTATTTTTTACCTTCAATGGTATGGAAAACAGTATATTTATTGTCTGCCTCAATATAGGTAATCTGGCTGCTTTTAACCATATCAACCTTATCCAGGGAAGGAATTGCTATATATTCTTTATTTTCAGAAAAAGAAACGGGTTCGCCGGAAAATGATGTCAGCTTTCCAAAATCAAAAAAGTCTTGTTGCTCAATATTTTTTATAGCCTTGTTTACGGCCAGAATTACATCTTCTATAATGATTGGTTTTAGAATATAATCCACAGCATTATACTTAAAAGCTTTGAGGGCATACTCATCATATGAGGTAACGAAAATTACCTGCGCTTTAAGGTCGTCCAATTGGTCAAGGATTTCGAAGGAATTGCCTTCGTTTAATTTTATATCCAAAAAAAGAATATCCGGTTCCTTCTCCCTGATTTCTGAAATGCCTTCTGATATGGTCAGGGCTTCGCCCACGACTTCTATACTCGGGCAGTATTTGGTGACGAAATGTTTTAATAAGGCTATATTGTTGACTTCATCGTCAATTATGAGGGCTTTATGGGCTTGCATATGTTTAAAATTGGAGGAGGACTAAAGTTAAGAAAATTTTGTAAACCTGCCAATAAAGTTAAATAATTAAGTGAAAATTAAGAATCGCTTTAAGGCTGTTGTAATTTTAAGGTTACCCGTGTGCCGCAAGGCATTCCGTTTTTTTCTAAATCGTCAATTTTAAGGATAACAGCTTTAGCGTTATTGTTGGGATAGTTCATGATGTTAATGCGCTCATTGACTATTGTGGTAGCCCATGATTTGTGCGATTCTTTTTTATTTACAGCATTTTTTGCGGCCATAATTCTGCCAATTCCATTGTCTTCGACAACAACCACCAAATAGCCTTCTTCCATAGAAAAACTGATCGTTAGTTTTTTGTCCTGTTTTTTGGAAAGCCCATGCAGTATGGCATTTTCTACAAAAGGTTGGATTAGCATTCCTGGTAGAAAAATAGTACTGGTATCCCTAACGCTGTTTTGAACCTTTACAGAATATTTTAATTCATCGTTGAGCTGCAGGTTGTTGAGTAGTAAGTAATTGTTGAGGTATTCAATTTCGCTTTTGAGCGTGATGAGTTCCTGCCTTGAAATGTCGAGCGTTTGTCTGAAAAGTTTGGAAAAAGCACCAAAATATTTGTTGGCTTCGGCTTCTCCTTTTAAAATCAGAACGCTTTGCATATTATTTAAAATATTAAATACAAAATGAGGGTTCATCTGTGCTCTTAGGGCGCTGGATTTTAGTTCCTTGATTTCTTTTTCCCTTTCAAAAAATCTTTTTTGTCTTCGGTTACGCCTGATAAAGAAATAGATTATCGAACCAAGCGCTAACAATGCCATTAAGATGATAAAAAGTGGCGTTTTATAAAAAATCTGTTCAACATGGAGGTTGATTTTTACTTCGTTGAGGGTTTCAATACCTTTCGCGTCTTTTCCCTTTACCCGTAATACATAATTTCCGGGCGGTAGACTGGGAAGCTCAACAAGCCCGGATGTTCCGGCATCTATCCACTCATTTCTGAGTCCTTCTATTTTATAGAGATAGGTGTTTTTTTCAATGTAAAACAGTTCATTAATGGAGAATACTGCCGAAAAATAATTTTTATTATAAGGAAGGTTGATTGTTTTTTTATTAAGACTTAAATAATCGGTTACATTTTTATTCCTGTCACTGGAAAAATAGGTTGAACTATACAAAAAAATAGTGTGGGGATGTTTTCCCCTGAGTTCTATTTTTCCGGGATTGAATTCGACGATACCGTTTAGGCTTCCGAAATAAAATGCATTCTCATTTTTTTTGTAGGCAGATCTGAGATTAAATTCATTGTCAGCCAGTCCGTCTTCTTTATAATATAAGGCGAAAAAACCTTTCTGTTTGTCAAATCGGGTAAGCCCGTAATAGGTTGAAAACCATAACGCTTCCTTGCTTTCCAATATGCCGCATATGATATTATTTGAGAGTCCGTCAGATTGTGTCAGGTTTTTGAACCAATTTGTTTTTGGGTCCAGGAAAACGATTCCCCTTCCGTCAGTACCAATCCATAGATTGCCTTTTTCGTCTTCATGTAATGTCAACAGGCTTTTATAATCAAAGGCTGGATTAATACTCTTGTAATTTATAAAATCTTTTCCTTTTTCCTTTAAGAAAAGCCCATCCCGGGTTGCAATCCATTTTTTACCATCTTTACCCTCTGTAAGGCTGAGAACGGAAATATTTCCCAAATAATAACCATCTTCTACGTAAGGATTTATTTCTTCCGTTTTTTTATTGAGAATATACAAGCCTTTGTTGGAGCCAATCCATAATTCATCAGGTAATTTTTCTTTCATGTATTCAACCTTGAAACCTTTTGGTAACTCAATGTCTTTTTTCGTATGGGTAAGCAGGTTTACCTTTTTAATCCAATGGTATTCTTGTGAACCCCATAAGATAGAATCGTTTTTGTCTAAAACGAGAATATCATATAAACCATTTTTTTCACCCTTAACTAAAAATTGTTCCGGTTTTTTATCCTTTTCCTGTTTGAAAAGACCTTCGTAGGTAGCTATGAACAGATTGTTTTTTGAATCTGAAACAATGCCTCTCGTACTATACTGCTTGTCATCGAATTGCAGTTTCCTTTTAAAATTATTTGGTATGATTAATAATTTGAAGAGTTCATCATAGCCGGATATCCATATAAAATTAGGATAATGCTTGTTGTTGGCTATTGAAATTTGCTTTTTGAAGTGTAGGGTGTCAATGGTAGTAATCTCATTAGTTTTCTTATTAATCTGATTAATAAAGAGATTCGAATCATCTGCCAAATAAAGCTTTGAATCTACAACCAAAGCTCTGCTACTCCAGTTACAGCTCCCTAAATAGCAGGTTTCGTCATACGGATAATTGAATATTTGTATGTCCAGTCCTTTCAAATAGATGTATTTGTAGGACCTATTGTTGTACTTATAATAGCCACTGCTGTTTTCGGTTACAATTTTACCGTTTTCAAAAAGAGTAAATTCAGGGTTGATTTCCTTATCCAGGGTATGAATATTTACAGAAAAATGTATTCCTCCTGAATCAATATAAAAGAGATTGTATCCGGATTTTGCAATGATTCTGCCATTATTTAAAACCCTGATTATTTCAATTTCTTGTTTATCTTTCAAAAGAGGGTGAGTAACCTGAGTCACCTTTCTGTCGGGTGTAATTTTAATAAGGTAGCGCGAGCCATTACTAATCCAAAGATTATCCATCTCGTCTTTGGCAATAAAGGTTTTGGAACTTAATTTTTCCGTAGGGTATTGAATGCGATCCACCTGAAGTTTATCTGCCGTAATGATATAAGCCTTATCCAGTTCGGCAGCCCAAATGGTATTATTATGGTCTTGAATCCATGCATTTTTGGAAAGATAAAAGTTGTCGTCATGGCTGTTTCCATCCTTATAAAACTGATACCTGAGCTTGTTTTTTCCGTCAAATCTATAAAAATCCCCATCACGATTGGTGGCATACCACACAAACCGGCTATTATCAACAAAAGCCGAGCTCGAGAAAAGATAAGTGTTAAATCCGTCGCGAATCTGGGCTTCTTTTAAAGCATAATCCTGTCCGGATACACAAACAGTAAATAACAAAAAAAATAGAGTTATGCGTAAATGCATGAAAAAATAAATTACACAACTAAAATAGTTATTCTATAGAAATAAATAACAATATGTTTTTTGAAAGCAATTTACCACTTACTCCTCAATTCAACCACTTACTCCCAAATATGACCTTTTGTTACTTCTTGCTTTAAGTTTCACAAAAGAATTCAAACCTTTGAACTATTAAAGATGGGGGAATACGCACCCTATACCAGTTTACTGCGACAGGTAAATTAATAAATTGTGGGAGTAATTTTATTTTTTGCCTGTCCCAAACTGGTATAATTAAGCTACAATTTTTGACTGTATACTTTCCTTGGCAACAGGGTTGGATGGAACAGCATAACTAAAGATACTACCAGCCGAGTTACGGTTTTCCGCCCAAATCCTTCCACCTAGTTTTACTATAAAATCCTTACTGAACGAAAGTGCTATGCCGGCACCTTCATGCATTGAGCCACCCTTACTGCTAATAGAAAACAGTTTTTCTATCTGAGTATCTGACAAGCCCGGCCCTTCATCTTTTACGGAGATAACAATCTCAGAATCGGTTTTAAATGCGTCTACAGCAATAGTCTTACCTTTAGGTGAGAATTTTAAAGCATTGGAAAGCAGGTTTCTATTTACAAATTGAAGCATTTCCTTGTCTGATGTGGCCAAAATACCTTCCGGCACATTATTGATAACCGTAATTCCTTTTTCATTGAGCTGTGCATTGTAGCCGCTAATAGCTTCGTCAAGTAACGAACGGATATCCACCGTTTCAAAATTAATTCTGAACTCTCCAAGTTGGCGTTTGATCCATTGCAGGGTAGCATCAAAATTTTCCAGCGTTCCGGAAATATCATTACTGATTGTCAGATAAAAAGATTCCTTTTCAGATTCGGTAAGTTCCGTATTACGCTCTAAGAGTCTTACCATATAGAGAGTTGAAATAAGAGGCGAACGGAAGTCATGTGCAAGAATAGAAACCAGGTTAGATTTCATGGCATCGGCTTCAGATAAGGAAGCATTCTTTTTATCGATGATTTCATATAATGCGGCTTTCTTTTTAGAATCATTTCGGATTTTTTTATACGCCCGGAATAATAGCGATAGCAAAATACCGCACACTATTGAAAAGACGGTCAATATTATGATAGTCTGTCGTGATGCTTTTTGTGACCGCTCCAAATCCTTGTTATTTTCCTGGATTTGGTAGTAATGCACATAATCTCCAATGAATTTTTCCAGGCTGGCTTGCCGCTTTAATTGTGCGGCAATCATCTTTTCGCTTAATTCCCGCTCTTTTTCAATATTCCCGCTCATTTTTGCGAACCGCAGCATCGAAAATAAGACCGGGGCTTTTAATTCGTCATAACCGTTAGATTCTATTATGGCCATCTGCTCCTCCATATATTTCAGGGCTAATTCCGGGTTGTTAGCGTTAAATTCAGCCATAGCGTTAAGCCCCTGAAGCTGTAATCGCTCAAGTTTGGCTGCTTTTGCCTCCTGAAGCGAACTTTCCAATAACGGTAAGGCTTTATCTCTGACGCCCCGAATCATATAAAAAATACCAAGAATTTGCTTGTTGCTTATAAGAAGTGACTGGTCGTTTAGTTTTTCACCAATTTTATTGGAGCGTTCCAGATAATACTGAACACTGTCTTCAGAAAGCTGTGGATTTGCCATACAATAATTGGCATATACCCTGCTCATGATGCTGTCTGTCGGGATGCTTTTTCCTATTTTCAAAGCTTGCCTGTTATATTCTACGGCCCGAAGCTGGTTTCCGATTTGCATCTGTAGGCTCGCAAAATTCATGTAGAGTTGCACCGTATTTTGTTTGTCGCCCATTTTTTCATAATCGGCAAGAACCTGGCCGAATATTTTTGAGGCCTCATTGCTAAGTCCCTTTAAGGCTAATGAGATTCCAATTACATTTTCTGCATCAACGGCTCCCTTTTTATACCGGATTCTTCCGGCAACAGTCCTGGCATTCATCGCATAAATCAAACTGCTGTCCGGATTTTTCATATGCATCAGCATACCAATACGGTTGATTTTGTTGACATATGAAATACTGTCCTTTACATGTGGCAGACTCTTTTGAAGTTTCTGTATTTCCTGGGTTTGGGAATGGGAATAGGAAATGCAGAGTAAAAACAGAGCCAAAAACAAAATATTTTTTAAGGGGAATAATTTGGGCATCTTCTTATTTTTTTGTAAAAATAAGGATTAAAATCATGCGAAGCGGTTTTTGATAAAGTAAGAATAATAATATGATATTTTTCCTTGCTTATTGAAAGTTACAGAGGAAGTTTTTTATAAATAATGTTCCGGATAAAAGCCGGAAATTTCTCGAATTGATTTCAATAGCTTTTTATTTTTAAAATAAAAAAATATATTTAGTTGATTATCAATTATCATTGACTACATTTGTTGCGATATTATATAACAGGTTTCTGTTGCCTTCTCTGGAATAGTTTAAAACACTCTTTTTCTCTCTCTCAGTTTTTGCTTTCTCAGGTGCCATTTTTTAATCTTAAAATTATTTACTTATGAATATTTTTGTTGGCAATCTGAGTTTTAAAACTTCAGAAGAACAATTGTTCGACTTATTTGCTTCCTATGGAGAAGTAACTTCAGTTAAAATCATTACAGACAAATTTTCCGGAAATTCCAGAGGCTTTGCCTTTGTTGAAATGCCTGAACAGGAGGAAGCGCAGAATGCTGTAGACAACCTGAACGATTCTGAGTTTGACTCACGTACAATGGCAGTAAAAGAAGCAATGCCAAAAGAAAACGATACGCGTTCCAGAAAAAAACACTATTAGAAATCAGTATTTCATTTTGGTCATTATTCGTTTGTAAACGATTCAAGGATGGTTAGGCTTTTAACCAACGGATATGATTAGCCTATGTTCATGCAACAGGATGAACTATATGGGAATGATAATTCCATCCTAAAAGTAAATCCTCATTTCCATTTAAATAAAAAGTACCCAATATGGCAGATTCGTTTTTTAAAAAAGAAAACAATAAAAAAAAACAAAAGAAGCAGCAGGATAAAATTTCCAGAAGAGAAGAACGAAAAACAAATAACAATAAAGGGAAAGAGCTTGATGATATGATTGTTTATGTCGATATCAATGGAAATTTCACTTCATTGCCACCCCACGCTCAGAACAGGGAAGAGGATGCTGCTAAAGCCAGGCAATCTAAAAAGGCGGAAATGATTACGGAAGACACAATTTTTTCGGGCATAGTTTCCTATATGAGCGAGAAAGGCTACGGTTTTATTACAGAAGAAAACAGCAATGAAAATATTTTTTTCCATTACGGACAATTAAATGAAGCTGTTAAAAAACATGATGTAGTACATTATAAAAAAGAAAAAACACCAAAAGGATATCAGGCAACAGATATAAAAAGCAATAAATAACAAATAAAAAAAGAGATGCAAGAAGGCACAGTAAAATTTTTTAATGAATCTAAGGGATTTGGATTCATTTCACAAGACGGAAGCAACGAGGATATTTTTGTCCACAGTACCGGATTATTGGATAAAATTAATGAGAACGACAAGGTTGTTTTTGATATTGAAAAAGGTCAAAAAGGTTTGATGGCCGTAAATGTCAAAAGAAGATAATTACCTGTATTTGTTTGTAAGAAGGTGTATAAAATTTAATTTATACACCTTTTTATTTTTAAAAACGGTACACAAAAGCATTAATGTTCATTCCGGCTCCTACAGAAGCAAAAAGAACAATATCGTTTTCTTTGATTGAATGCTGTGGCAGCTCGTTTTTTAAAATCATGGTTAACAGTGACGGAATTGTAGCCACACTACTATTTCCAAGCTTGTGTATTACCATGGGCATTATATTTTCGGGCACCGGAGTTTTGTAAATTTTATAAAAACGGTTTACGATTGCTTCGTCCATTTTTTCATTGGCCTGATGGATGATTATTTTAGAGAGGTCATTAATAGAATAACCGCTGTCATCCAGGCATTTTTGCATGGCACCGGGAACATTCAAAAGGGCAAATTCATAAATTTTCCTACCATCCATCTTCAGGTACCGTATATTGGGACAGTTTTCATTATTATACGATTTTCCAAAATACAGGTAATCTTTCTCGTTAAGGGTAAAAGAACCGGAGAGATGTGATTTTATTCCCGATTCGTCATTACTGGTTTCAAGAATAGCGGCACCGGCACCATCAGCATAAATCATACTATCCCTATCATGCGCATCGACTACACGCGTAAGGGTTTCCGCTCCAATAACAAGGCATCTTTTGGCTATTCCCGATTTGATAAAGGCATGCGCCTGTATCATGCCTTCAATCCAGCCCGGACAGCCAAACAAGACATCATAGGCTACACAAAAATTATTTTTGATTTTTAAAAGATGCTTGACACGCGATGCAAGGCTTGGAACCATATCAGATTGGATTGTTCCTGTACGGACATCGCCAAAATTATGCGCGAAAATAATGTAATCAAGTGTTTCCGGGTCGATTCCTGAATCTTCTATGGCAGATTGGGCAGCCAAAAAGCCTAAATCAGAAGCGACCTGATTAGGATGCGCATAACGTCTTTCCTCAATACCGGTAATTTCTTTCAGTTTACTGGCAATGGTTGCATTGTCTTGTTTTAAGGCATCTCCCGCCTGGTCTAAAAAGTGATGCTTGTCAAAAAATAGATTGGTAATGGCCTGGGAAGGTATATAGTTTCCCACGCCTATAATTTTACTCGTCATTAATAAAGGTCACTTTTTACAGTAACTTCATTTTATGAAGAGAATTAAAGTGATGCGGTAAATATAATGATTTTAGATTATATGCTATTTTATTATCTGATTCTTTTGTATTTCAATGCGCTGTTTTTAATGGTTGTCAATAGTTTTCATAGTGTGTCTTTTGTAAATGTATATTTACCATTAGAAGAGGTTTACTTCATTTTGCACTACTATCAGGTAACAAATACAAATGTATCGCGGTCCAGACCCGAAGAAAGAAATTGCCAGTTGACATGAATTACCTTGGCAATTGTATCTCTTAGAGTTTCAAAATTATTGGGTTTTGTAATATAGACATTGGCACCGGCAATCAATGTATCTTCAATATCTTTTTCTGTGGAAGAAGTCGAATAGATTACAACAGACAATTGTCTGTAGCGGTCATTCTTCCTGATTTCCCGAAGTGTTTCGAGACCACCCATAATGGGCATGTTCAGGTCCAGAAAAATAATGTCCGGGACAGTTTCGTTTTCATTCAGGTAATTTAATACCTCAAGGCCATTCTGGAACATCAGGAGTTGATTCCCGGAATTCAACTGAGAGAATGCCTCTTCGAAAATCATACGGTCTTCCGCATCATCATCCACAAGAATAATGTGCATTTTTTCGTTTAGGTTTTTCATTCTTGGTGCAAATTAAGGGACAAATAAAATTATAAATCCACTACTTAAACAAATGTTAATGATTTCTAAAAAAAATAGTAAAAAATACAGCCATTTCTTTGTCCGGAGATTCAGCTGCACTTGAGGAAGGCAGGCGAAGGCCAGATTAACCAGATCTGTTTTTTCAGAATAGTATAAAGCCCGCAACGCGGGCTTTATAATTTTTATGCTTACTTAAACAGGAAAATAGCATTTAAAAACCGCCCCATTTCCATCAGATATGGCAACAATATGTCCGTTGTGCAAATCCATAATCTTTTTGCAGACAGCCAACCCGATTCCGGAACCTTTGTATATGCTTTTGTCATGCAATCTGAAAAAAATGGCAAATAAATTTTCTGCCTGATTTTGGTCAAACCCGATACCATTATCTTCAATGCATATTTCATACATTCCTTTGCATGCTCCTTCAGAACATACAGAACTGCTTATCTTAATTTCCGGATTTTTCCCTTTCGGCAGGAATTTTAGCGCGTTATCAATCAAATGATAAAACAGAAGCGACAGTAATAAAGGATATCCTGTAATGGCCGGCAATATCCCGCAACGTGTGATAATTGCCTCTTTTTCACTAATTTTTTGTGCCATATCTGAAAGCAGTGCATTGAGAAGTTCTTCCAAATCAACAGATGTCAGATTGCTGTCCATGGCCGGAATTCTGGAAAATGAAACAATGTCTTCTGTCAGCAATTTTAGTTTCTGTATCGCGCCCTGGGCTTTTCTAATATTAGCCTTTCCGGCATTACTAATATTGGGAGCATCTGTCTTGATAATAAATTCCAGATACATATATAATGATTGCAAGGTTTCCCTATAATCATTTGCGGCGATATTATTAAATGTAGTTAGCTCCGAGTTTAAGGATTCAAGTTCACGGTTCTTCTGGCCGAGTTCCTTATTGAGCGCATTTATTCTGTCATCGGCCAATTTTCGTGCCGTTATATCAGAAGTTGAAGTTGCCACTCCATCATTCAGTTTTACAACTGATTGGTAAAACCAGCCGTCAAACTGCTCATTTACATAATGCTTCTCATATTGTTGAGGTATGCCCGTTTCAGTTACCTCAACAAAGCTGTTAAATATTCCGGTATGCACAACACCCGGATTGTTTTTCAAGAGGCTTTGGCCTATAACATCACCATAATAGGTTTCTGAAGTATAATTATTCAGGACCCATATAAAATCTATTATTTTACCTTTTTCATCACGGACAGCTTCAAAAACCTGAACCATATCCAATGAACTGTCCAGAGTAGCCTGCAAGAGCTCTCTGTTTTTTTCCAATTCCGCATTTCGTTGCCTCAACTCGTTTTCGAGATGAGACATATAGCCTTCATCTGTTTTTTTCTTCATTCTTGGTTATGACTTGTGCGCCTTTTTTACCGAAACACATTTTACAGCAAAGCCAAATTGTTATTGCATGGAAAAAACGAATCGTAATTCGATATTTCCACCTTGAGATTTAGGTTGAATTGTATAAAATTTTTGTTGTTATTTTCTTTATTCGTAACGTAGTTATTGTACGAACAGGTTTTTATAAATAAACATCAATATTCTCGCTGGACCTAAGAAGATATAGCAGTAAGCAATATGCTTGTGAAGTAAAATGTATGAATCAAAGTGACGCGCACTGTGGAGCAAATATATATAAAAAGAGAGTTCTTTTTTTAATTTGCCGGGATATAAATTTTAATAATTTTCCAATATTTTGTGTTCTAAAGAGATACGTTTCTCAGGTAACCTGAAAAATAAAATGTTAAATTCTTTTAATTCTATTTAACAATACTTATCTTAGTTAATCTTTTATTCTACCCTCATAATTGAGGAGATTTTTTACATCAAAATCCTTTCGGACTATTTTATTCCTAAACATCAATTTAGCAAATGCTTTCTATCAGAGAGCTGGCAACGCTATTCCGTTAACTGAATTTTAATCTTCGGATAACTATATAGTAGCAATTTTTATGCCATAGTATTTTTTGGAACAGAAGCAAACACTATCAACTAAACACTAAAAACTAAACACTATCAACTAAACACAATGAAAACCTCAGACAAATTAATGCAAATTATACTTGTAGATGACGATACAGATGACCGATTACTTTTTGAAGAGGCATTCAATGAACTGGATTCCGGCGAAAATCTTACGATATTTAAAGATGGACGTGAAATACTGGATTATCTGTATACAACAACAGAAATTCCGGACATTGTTTTTCTTGACCTCAATATGCCTATCCTTGGAGGTATAGACATATTACGTGAAATAAGAAAAGATGAAAAATATCAAAAACTGTCTGTAGTAATTTATTCCACATCCTCGGCTGAAAAAGATATTGAAGATTCACTGATTGCCGGAGCCAATATTTATGTCAAAAAACCCAATGATTTTGAAACACTCAAAGAAACCCTAAGGAAAGTAATAAAAATGAACTGGCAGTTTCAATCGGCAGAATTAAACAGGGAAACATTTGTATTTGTTGTCTGATGCCTATATCCCTATATCCGGATTTATTTTTTGCCGCCAGTATTTGAAAGCGCCTTATTTACTTTCTTTATTTTCCTGTCAGGTATCTGGTGGAGAATCAGTATAACGATACTCAGTAAAGAAGAAATAGAATTCGTAATAATAAGCGGCCAGTCCGCCTTGAGGATACCATAAGCTGTCCAAAGTGATGTTCCGATTAGCAAAACCAGATAAGTTCCGGCAGAAACACCTTTGCTGGTCTTATCTTTTATTATTTTATAAGCCTGCGGAATATTGGCAATAGTAGTGAAAATGGCTGCAAGAGTACCTATTATAGTTATTGTTTCCATCGGGTGTGCTTAAATCAAATCTTACTGGAATGGTATTGTCTAATTTCCAAAATAAAAATTATTGAGGCTTATATTTTTCCTTCAAAATGTTGTAGGATTGAATGCTCCAATACACTTGTAATCATGCAGTAACATACAAACAAAACTTGGAATAGTATAAGGCACTATTTTGATGAGGTGCTTAATTTTAAGTATCGGCATGAAGCTTTAGAAGCTTTTGGACCGGCGAGAAGCAGACAAACGTAATCCGGAGTTGAAAACGGCAATCCTGATTCATTATTTAAATATAAGAAAATGCCAGAAGGTCCAAGCATAGTCATTCTAAAAGAAGAAGCCAGGCAGTTTGAAGGTCAAAAAATTATTTCCGTTTCCGGAAACAGCAAAATTGATCAGGATAGGCTGTTAGGTAAAAAGGTAATTTCTTTCCGAAGCTGGGGCAAGCACTTTCTGATTTGTTTTAAAGATTTTACAGTCCGTATCCATTTCCTGCTGTTTGGAACTTATAGAATTAACGAAACCAAAGATGCTCCGGTTCGCCTGAACCTGACTTTTCCATCGGGTGAAATAAATTTTTATTCTTCCTCTGTAAAAATACTGGAAGGGAATGTTAACCTGCATTATGACTGGAGTGCAGACGTAATGAATGAAAGCTGGAATCCGAAACAGGCCAAAGAAAAATTAAAAAACATCCTGAACAAACAAATTTGCGATGCTCTGTTGGAACAGGACATTTTTTCCGGTGTTGGCAACATTATAAAAAATGAAGTACTGTACAGGGTTCGTGTTCATCCGGAATCCTTAGTCGGAAAAATCCCTTCGAAAAAAAGGGACGAGATTATAAAAGAAGCCAGAAATTACAGCTTTCAGTTTTTGGAATGGAAAAAAAAGTTTGAACTTAAAAAACATTGGCTTGCCCATACCAAAAAAACATGTCTCCGATGTGACCTCCCAATTTTGAAGAAATATACAGGAGTGAAAAAACGCAGGAGCTTTTTTTGTGAGAATTGCCAGATACTATACCAATGAAAAAGAAAAATATATACATAGGCTGTTCCAGCTATAATACTGCTGACTGGAAAGGTGTTTTCTATCCGGAAAACTTACCTAAAACCAAATGGTTTGAATATTACTGCGAACATTTTTCTACCTACGAGCTCAATTCGACATTTTACAGGTTTCCCACACTTAAAAGTTTGCAGTCATGGCACGATAAAACACCCGAAAACTTCCTGTTTTCAATAAAAGCACCCAAACAGATTACCCATATTCACAGGTTTAAAGAATGCAGACAGCTAATAGAAGACTTTTATATGGTGAGCAGTGAAGGACTTGCCGGGAAATTAGGTTGTGTTTTATTCCAATTGCCGCCAGGTTTTGATTATAGTGCCTCAGGTCTGGAACTGATAGTAAACAGCCTGAACCCTGAATTTAAAAACGTAGTCGAATTTCGTAATCAAAGTTGGTGGATATCCGAAGTATTTGATGTTTTAAAGCAAAGAAACATAACCTTTTGCAGTGTAAATTATCCTAAATTGCCTTCGGATATTATGGTGACTTCTGACATTGGCTATGTAAGATTTCATGGGAATCCTAAATTATTTTATTCAGCCTATGACCGGGAAATATTAGAAAAAGCTCAAAGAGAGATTCTCGGCACAAATAAATTTAAAGAAGTGTTCATCTATTTCAATAATACTGCCAGCACCGCAGGCATCTTAAATGCACTTGAAATGAAGGAATTATTAAAATCAAATCGGGTTTAAGCCCTGTCTGCCAAATCCTGCCGTGAAACCAAACAACAAGTCATTAAAATCAATTACTATGAAAGTGTCTGTTACTGAAACTAAAGACGACAATTTTTGCAGATAATATGAAACAAACAGATTAAGCTTAGGATTCCTTTCCATCAGGTGGAAGGTGTGGCAACTTCAGATGGCAAACGTTATTATGCTATTAATGAAAAATGGCATTTGTATTTTTTTCACACCAGGCAGAAATTGCATGTCATTGAACTGGAATAGATGGCAATAGGCACTCTTATTGCAGCGGTATCGACACCCGGTCCTTAAATCCAAGTTCTTTTTTCGACATCAGCTTTTTAAGTACTGTAACTTCCTTGCAAGTCCATTCTGCAGAATACTCCAATTTTTCAAGATAAGGTCTTAGTACCTCAAATGTTTTATAAGGGATTTTTTTCGCCAGGCTAATATGGGGAGTCCTGGCTTTGGATTTCACAGAAATCATTAGCTCTATAATAGGTTCCGGATTATTGATTTTTAAATAAACGGTAACGCTGTTTTTGTGGTCAAAATAATCCCAACCCTGCACTCTTATCGGGAAAGGCTTGCTTCCGGATGTCAGTTCCTTTATAATTTCAGGTAAGGCTTCGTCGTCTGTACGTCGGTCTGTTAGGGTAATATGGGCAATAGAATGGACATTCTTTTCCGTAATATCCGCAATAGCATTCAGTTCTTTCTTGATCAGGGCTATATCAGCCTTAATGTCGTCCGGAGGAGAAAGCACGACAAGATAGGCATAGTCAGGCCCGAACAAAGAAGTCTGGTTATGGATGCGTTTCTTCATAATTAAAATAAAGACATTTCTGTATCCAAATTTAATCTGTCCCTGTCTTTTTTACCTACTAAAAAGCTGAGAAATTATTATATAATTTAAGGCCTGATGCGTTCAAAAAACGTCATGTAAGTTTATTTTAAAATTATATAATGCCCGCAGTAGTTTTTATTTGGAAATTTAATAGGACAATCTTTTTCCGGACAGAACGGAATAAGAATGGATAACTTAAAAAATACAGTCATGAAAAAGGATAATCAAAAAGAGCAATCAAAAAAAGAAAAGCCGGCAGCTAACAAAACAGCTGCAAAAGCTACAGACGATAAAGATACGGCCCGTAATCAATATAGTGGTTCCGGTGATTTTAGTTCGGACGACAATGAAGTAACAAACACAAAAGATGGGCAGCTCAATAAAGGGAAGACGATAGTTGACAGTCAGGTTCCTGAAAACGGAGACAGCCGCTATAATAACCAGAAGGCAAACAGGGCACATGGTCCGCGAAGCAAAACCTCACCCGGAGGTGACACTAATGACGGACAATAAAATTTTTTTAGATGCATGTACTCTTAATTGAATAAAACACTATGGATAATTTCAGCGATGCACTCATTTCTTCAGGCGATAATGTGTCTTTTTGGATAGACACTACGCCCATAATTTCTTTTAAAAAACCGGAAGGTCCTGCAAAAACCGAAGTGTTGATTATTGGCGGTGGTATTGCAGGACTTACGACTGCCTATCTTCTTTCAAAAGCAGGAAAAAAAGTCATAGTTGTGGAAGACGGATTTATAGGAAGCGGTGAAACCGGAAGAACTACGGCCCATTTAAGTAATGCACTTGATGACCGTTATTATTATCTGGAACGGGTTTTTGGAAAAGAAGCGGCCGCATTAGCGGCAGAAAGCCACACGGCGGCAATTGATGAAATTGAGAAAATTATCAGGACAGAACATATTGATTGTGCATTCAGGAGAGTAAATGGTTATTTATTCCTGCATCCGTCAGACAAGGAAGAGAATCTCGATAAAGAACTGGAAGCTTCACAAAGAGCAGGACTTTCCACAACCCTGTTGCCAAAAATTCCAACTATGGCGGGAGGTAGTGACCAAAGATGTATTGTTTTTCCTAATCAGGCTCAATTCCATATACTTCAGTATTTGAGTGGACTTGCAAAAGCGATAATACATTATGGAGGTATCATATACACAGAAGCACATGCTGAAAGCATCACTAAAGAAGGAGCTACGGTAAATGGATTTGCTTTTAGGGCAGACCACATCGTTGTAGCAACAAATTCTCCTGTGAATGATGTTCTGACGATGCATACCAAACAGCATGCCTACAGAAGTTATGTCATTGCCGGCAAAATCAGGAAAGGTCTGCTTCCTTATGCTTTATGGTGGGATACGGGCGACATGGATTCCAAATGGGTATCACAACCGTATCATTATGCCCGGGTAGCGGAATATGATTCAGAAAATGACCTGCTCATAGTGGGTGGAGAAGACCATAAAACAGGGCAGGGAGATGAGGAGTCCCTTCTGGAGTCTGCACGTTATGACAAACTGGAAGCCTGGACGCGTGAGCGTTTTCCTATGCTTGGAGATTTATCCTATCGCTGGTCCGGCCAGATTATTGAACCTGTAGATTCCTTAGGATTTATGGGTAAAAATCCGGGTGATGAAAATATTTATATCATAACAGGCGATTCCGGAAATGGAATGACACACGCCACATTGGGCGGTATGATTATCACAGATAGTATTAGAGGCATTCCTAATAGATGGCAGGAATTGTACAGTCCTTCACGCATTACTTTAAGCACTGCCATCGATTTTTTAAAAGAAGCTGGCAATATGGCTGTACAATATATGGATTGGATAGGCAGCCCCGACCTCCAAAATATTGCCGACCTTGAACCGGGGCAGGGTGGTGTCCTTTCCCATGGCATACGTAAAATAGCGGTATATCGCGATTATGACAATAAGCTAAGTGCTTTTAATGCAGTATGTCCGCATCTGGGCTGTATCGTACAATGGAATAATGATGAAAAATCATTTGATTGTCCGTGTCATGGTTCCCGATTTACGCATGAAGGCAAAGTGGTGAATGGACCATCAATAGAAAATTTACGAAAAATTCGTATTACATAGGCTATTTGGTCTTCCGGAATTACTTCTAATCTTTTAATAATTCCACAAGCAAAAGTCCTACCTTGTTTATAGTCTGGGATATGATTTCTTTTGGGCTGCCCGTAAATACTTCTCTATGGGCAATATATTTTTTGTCCTGCATTTTGATATGGATAAACATAGTTCCCACAGGTTTTTCCGGAGTTTCACTACCGCCAGGTGACGTTAATCCGGTAATGGCTACCGAAATATCATTTCTGAAAAATTTCACCAGTTTTTCTGCAAGCAGTTCTGTTACTTCAGAAGATTCTGCCGTATATTTTTCGATGGTTTCTTTAGGAATGCCAAAGAGCTCTTCTTTTACACAAACATCATAACAGACAATACCACCCAAAAATATCTCACCGGATTCCGGAACGAATGAAAATTCCGATGCGAGCCATCCCGCGGTTGCACTTTCAGCAAAAGCAATCTTTAATTTTTTCCCGGCTATAAGTTTGCTGCATTCTAAAATACTTTCTATGGCCATGATATAAGGATTAAGTTTTTTTAGGATTTTGTGGTTTTTTTGTTACAGAACGTTTGCTGTTTTTGGGCTTGTTGAGGCGTATTTTGTATTGATGTCCTTCTTTGGCTTCATCAAGTGAATGCGATTCGTGAAGTGCCCTTTCTTTTTTTGCCAATTCATTCAGCTTGCTGTAATACCTGTTAATGATTAGCATTTCTTCTTCGGTAAGGTCTTCAATATCTACCAGGCGATTGCTGGCCAGTTTGCTGGAAGCCAAAAGCTCATTAAGTTTTAACTGCATGGCAAGCGAATCCTTGTTTTGAGATTTCTGGATAAGAAAAACCATCAGAAAAGTGATAATTGTAGTTCCGGTATTGATTACCAGCTGCCAGGTTTCGGAATAGTTAAAAACAGGACCGCATATTCCCCAGGTTACTACTATAGCAAAAGCAATCAGAAAAGCGGCTGTAGAGCCTGTCGCATGGGCAACTTTTGAAGCGAAAGTTTCAAAAAAATCTTTCTTTTTTTTGTTTTTTGATTCCATAGGTCTTTATGTTAGCTTTTAGTATAAAGTTCATAAATACCTTGTTGATGGGTGTTATATTTTTTTTGAGAAGCCTTACAGAATTTTTTACAAATTAAATCTGGTATCTTTTATAAATAAGGGATTAGCTTTATGTCGTTTCTGTACAATTTTATATAAAAAGAAACATGTAATTTTGAATTGGTTTGGCTTTAGCGGCTCATTTAATACTTCTTCATACTATGAAAAATTTAGTCCTGTTAATACTATTATTTCTAACGGTAAAAGCATCGGGTCAGAATCAGACAAGAAAGGTCTTATTTTTAGGGAACAGTTATACTTATGTAAATGACCTGCCCTATATAATTTCTGAATTGGCTGCCAGTGTGGGTGATGTTTTAGTTTATGACAGCCATTTAATAGGAGGATATACTTTGGAAGACCATTTTGCAAGCACTGTTTCATTAAACAAAATCAGGTCACAAAATTGGGATTATATCATATTACAGGAGCAAAGCCAACGGCCGGCATTTATAATTCCAAGCGGATTCATGAACGGGTTTAATAACCTGACAACGTTTATAAAAGCAAATAAGCCTTGTGCACAGGTTATGTCTTTTATGACCTGGGGATATAAAAACGGGGATACTCAAAATTGTTCTGCAAATCCGGCCGTGTGTACTTATGACGGAATGCAGACCCAATTGACGAACCGATATATAAGTATGTCGGATTTGTTCGAATCAGAAATTACACCTGTGGGAGTAGTCTGGAAACATATAAGGGAAAATTACCCTTCCATAGAGTTGTATCAGGCTGATGGCAGCCATCCGTCTGTTGCCGGTTCTTATCTTGCCGCCTGTTGCTTTTATGCTACTATTTTCAGAAAAAATCCCGGACAGATTTCTAATAATTATGATTTGGATGCAAATACGGCATCCATTATAAGAAATGTGGCTAAAACTTTAGTGTTTGACCAGATGGAACAATGGTATATAGGAAGATATGTCCCGGTTTCAGATTTTGATTATGTAATAGGAACCGGCCATAATGAGATAAAAATAAACAGGAATGAAACCACTTATAGAAATTCCTTTATATGGGATTTTGGTGACGGAACAACTGCAACAGACCGCACGCCAACACATAGTTATTCTGCGGATGGGACTTATACAATCAGACTGACTTCCTACAAATGTTTTTTAGGTCAGAATATAGAGTCGGTTTTTGAACGTACCGTAAATTTTTGTACCCACACGAATACCATTTACCCAAACCTTTTACTTTGCCCGGATGAAACTGGAACACTTTGGACACAGCCCGCAGATAGCTATCAATGGTATGATGAAACAAGCCCTATAAACGGGGCAACAAATCAATCCTTGCAGGTTGAACCTGGAAGAGCCTACAGGGTGTTGACTACAGTTAATGGCTGTTCCGAAATGTCTTCGCCAATGTTGGTAGATTCGTATATGAATATTGAAGACTGTAGATTGCGACTTCCGGAAAATAAAGCTGTAGAAGCCACCATTTTCCCCAATCCGGTTAAAGACATTCTTACTATCCGGATGAATAAAACCCTACAGGAAATTTCGGTTTATGACATGACGGGAAAAAGAATAACTGTAAATCAGGTTTCACCTTATGCTTATGATGTTTCCGGAATTTTAAACGGGATGTATTTTTTAAGGATTAGCCTTGAAAATGGGAGCTATGTTTCAACAAAATTTATAAAAGAATAAAACAGTAATAGTTAGTCTGTTTCTTTAGGACGGTACATTTAAATATTTGGCAATTCATCCTGAGAGAGCAGGATTGAGGAAACCGGATTTTGAAAGAGCCGTCCTGTTTTTATTGATTTCATTGGAGTATAAAAAAAGCCTGCAGATTCTCACAGGAATATAAAAATTAACCTTTTGGATTAGAATAAAGTTTAAAGAAAGCTTGACAAAAATGGTCAACACTTGAATTTAAAGGACTTTATTTCGCGGCATATGGAAACAAATCGGCTATACTATGATTATGAATTTATCAGTTTTCTTATCAGTGAATGCCAAAAGTCAGTCTTGGGTATTGTAATAAACAAGACTATTTCAAATATCCAGCAGCAAAGAAACAGGAAGTAAGGACTTTGGAGAACACGTTTCTTCCATCTGATTTTTTCTATGAGTACAATACTTATTGAAATTATAAAAGGAAGTAAAACTGAGGCCGGCAGACCCAGTCCCGGTTTTATATGGTTAAGCAATCTTGACATTCCGGGATTAAGTATAATAAGGGAAGCCGCAATTATAAAAGCTATGTGCCATCGGAGATTCTTTCTGTTGAACATTGCAATCAGGTAATATGCCGAAAACGAAATAGCATCCAATAGTCCGATAAAGGCCGTAATCGCAGCTTTGTCTTCTGAGATGTTCATTTCCCTTTTTGTTTGGCGGATTACCAGTATAAGAATGGTAACTACTAGAACGGGGGCCAAAAAATATGAGATTCTGCCAATCTTTTGGTGTAACGCATACTTCTTTCGCCAGATAAGAATCGGCTGCACAAGCAGCAGGGCAAACCAGCATATGAAGGCCGCAAAGTGGATATGAATAACCGGTGGGAATTTAGTTGTATCCGGTAAAAAACGGATATAGGAATTGAAAAATCCTGCCAAGGATATTACTACCACGCTAAAAAAGAATGCTATCAATAATTGGTTGTTCTTCATAGTTATTCTGCTTGCTGATAAACGGATCCAATATCTTAATTTATAAGAACCAAACTGAAATCTTTAGATTAAAATGCTACATGGAAACTCATTTCCTGACACTGAACGATGTTTCTATTGGTAAAAGTCTGATCTTCTATAGCCTGATTGGAGTTGTTAATACTTGCTACATTAATATGATAACTCCCCGGTACTAATCTGATGGTATCACTCCCTTTTCCTGCTTCAATTATTTTTTCTCGGGTAATACTTTCACTGCCAATTTGAGTTACCAATATACCGTGCTTTATATTGATGTCACCAAAAGATACTTTTACAACCCCGTAATTTTTTGCTTCGCAGTTTGCAATAGAAGCATTATCATCATCTTTTGAACATCCTGCAATAAAGAATGGCGAAAGAAATAGCAAAGAGACAAACAATTTTTTCATGACATTCGTTTTTCTATTAATACTTTAAAACAAAATTAGGATTACACGACGCATCATTGTTTGTAAAAAACGGAAATTTTCAGGGTTTCAGATAATCCAGTTCACACCAATTATTGATGTCGGAATGGGTATTTGAAAAATAATCCGACGGCGAAGTCCCCATGTATCGCATAAAATCTTTGTTGAGGTGAGAAAGATCGTGGTAGCCGCATCGCAGTGCAATATCGAACAGTATTTCCGGATTTTGGGCGTAAAGATTTACAAATGAATTAAAACGAATCATATCGCCATATTTTTTTGGAGAAAAACCGATATACTCCATGAAAAGATAATTCAGGTTCCTGTTACTGGTAAACACTTGTTCGCTTAGGTTTTCCACAGGAAAATGACCCGATTTTTGACACAGAATATTGATGGCTTTTGCAACCGCGCCATATTTTAAGGGAAGATTCACCCTAAATTTTCGGATAAGATACTCCTGTACCAACTGCCATTTTAAATCTACAGAATCGGCATAAGCCAGTTTTTCATTCACGTCTCGGGTATTTTGATCGATATCTGTTATATCAAACCGCTTGTTGGCAAAAATATGCGCATCATCATTGTGGAATAGACAGGAAATACCAGGTTGCATCTGGACCAGTATAACTTCGATTTCAGACAAAACATGGAATGAAGCAGGAAGATTTCCCACACCAAAGGCGTAAACAGAATTGGGACGGAATATATAATTTTCAGTACCATACAACATTTCAAGAGACTGCTTCTTTTCTATCACAAAAAACAATGTTGAAAAAATCCGGGGAACCATCTTAAATTCGCAAAAGTCCTCCGGATTCTGTTGAAAATATGAGGCGTTCGCAATATATCTGCCCAACGCAGGCTGTATGGGAAGTAACTGGTGATACATAAATCTGTTTATTTATGAGAAAATACCCGTGACATTCTTGAACTTTAATTAAAGCTACTCATGTTTAGCATATTGTAAAATTACAAAATTTTTATTAGCGGGATTTTTGCCCATATTTTGGTAAAAGATTGAATAATCCATAACAAGTATCAACATACTGAGTAGGAGACTATATCTTTTGGCTTTTCAGGGTGAGTTGTCTATATAGGAAGAATTTTGTTGGTTTTTTGAAAAATAGCTTGCAAATCTACTCCTAAACACACTTTTAGCCCCCTTTTTTATAAATTTGCTTTTAAAGCGTTAACAGGATGTTTAGACATACGGGAAAGGGGAGAACCTATTTGCACAACCTCAGGCTGGCTTCACTTTTGTCAGGGGTTGCAGGCATTGTAAATATTGTCGGAGTGCTGGGTCTTAACACATTGACGACCAACGTTACCGGTCATTTTGCTTTCTTATCGGAAGAATTTGTTACAAAAAATTACAGTCTTGTCTGGGTATATTTTTTCTATGTTGTGTTCTTTTTAGCCGGGGCATTCGTTTCAAATATCTTAATTGAAATCGCTGCCAGACGGAATGTAATCCATTCCTATGCATTGCCTATAAGTTTGGAAATTATTGTGCTTCTGGTGGTTAGCTTTGCTGATACGCCTATGGACAACGACCAGTTCCCTTCAAAAGTTTTCCTTTCGTGTCTACTGCTATTTGCCATGGGGCTACAAAATTCGCTTGTGACCAAAGTTTCCCAATCTGTAGTACGGACCACCCACCTGACCGGATTATTTACCGATTTGGGCATAGAGCTCTCACAGTTACTATTTTACAGAGGATTGTCTGAGCGTGCTATCTTAAGAAAGAGTATCCTTTTGAAAGCCGCAATCATCGGCTGCTTTTTTATAGGGGGACTTTTGGGCGGTTTTATTTTTCTCCAACTTGGAATCAGGACGCTATACATTCCGGTTGCCTTACTGGCCGCGGCACTTTGGTATGACAGTATACTTTTGAGAATCTACCACATCAGGCGTAAATTAAGAGCTCACAATTGAATTTCTGTTTTACCACCTAACTGTTTTGGAAAAGAAATACATTGCAAAACCTTAAATTGCTAATGTCTCAATTTTACAATTTTTTCGTTATTGTTTCGCTTAGTTTTGAAATATAAAAAAAATGCCATGCAATACGTTACACTTTTGGGAGACTTTATAGAAAATGCTAAAAAAACATTCAAAACAGGTTGGGTAACGACTGTTTCAAAAGGGAATATTTTTCTGTTCATTCAACTTTTTGCTTGTAATTTTTGCTTTTCCCAAAGCTATTCACACTTGAGTATTTCAGATACAATAACGATCCATTCAAAAGTATTTGATGCCAAAAGAAAAGTAATTATAACAAAACCCTCACCTACAAAGACAGAGGAGAAACAAAGCAACTATATTGTATATATGGATGCAGATGACCAAAATATCAATGGGTCATTTCTACAATCTGCCAACAATTTAATCGCTAATAAAGAAATACCACAGAGCTATTTGATTGGAATAATTCACGAAAACAGGAATACGGAACTTTTGGAGAAAGACAAGCTGCTAAATTTTCTTAAAGAAGAATTGATTCCTTTGCTTGAAGATAATTATGGGAAAGCAAATAAAACAACCATAGCAGGTCATTCTTTTGGTGGATATTTTGCAACGTACGCATTTCTGAAGGATAATGATGTTTTTAATTCTTGTATAGCAATTAGTCCGGCTTACTGGCCAAACAAAAATGATGTTATCGAACTATTACTTGAAAAGGCAAGCCTTGTTCATGGCAGCTTCTACTTAGCCGTTGGTGATAAGAGATGGGATGAAATTTCCTTAAGAAAAAACGTATTTAAGGTACAAAAAACACTAAGAAATCAAAAGAATCTTTCTTTTGGCTTTAATGATTTGACAGGCTTTGCCCACAATGCTACTCCGGTAGTAGGCTTTGGATTAGGACTTAGCTTTGTTTATGACGAATGGGAATGGATGAATATTCTGGAAGAACAGGACAATAAATTAAAGCAGTTCCCGGATTTTTGGGGTCATCTTGAAATAAAAGCAGATGCATTGTTCCATTTAAACCGTGTTTCAGAGGCAAAATCCTTTTATCAGGAAGCATTAAAAAATACAGCGGAGGATAAACACTTGTCCAAATCGGAAATGAGAGAGGTAACGAAAAGACTGCGTACTAAAATTAAAAAATGCAGTAAAATTTTACGATAATTGTCTTCAGTTTTTATGGCAAATAAGGGAGCAATTCCATGGCAAAAACGCCTGCGTTATTGCCAGATTTCCAAAGACATTCGTTTCCCAAACGGTCTTCATCTCATTTATCGACGTGATACTGGCAAGTTGTGCTGACAAAATTTCCTGCATAGTCCGTCCAGGTTTTCCTGCATTTGAAATAGCAGTATTATTCACAAGTACGGTGAGGTATCCGAATTCATTTTCAATGACGTTCACTGCCGCTTGTATAGAGTCGTTATCCGTAATGTCCAATTGAAGGGCTTTAGTAAGGCCACCGATGGCTGCAACAGCCGCTTCTCCTTTTTTAAGGTTTCTGGAACCGAAATATACCGTGTATCCATTATCAGCCAAAGCTTTGGCTATCTGGAACCCGACACCAGTGTTAGCACCTGAAACCAGTGCTGTTTTTCTCTCATTTGTATGCATAATTATATCTTTTAAATTTTACATAGCAAAGTTCCTGATTTTGTTAGCTATGAATGTAGCCAAATCAGGAACATTTGTAGTCATATCGAGAAAGCTTCTAAGTTGCCAGTCACATTACCCGCATTTATATTCAAGCTGCATACTGATGAGATTTCTGTTGAATTGTATTAAAAAAGGCTTGTAAAAAATTGAATAGCAATAACTCTCCGAGCTGCCTTTTGAGGGATTATTCCTTACATCTGAATTTATCAAATGTTTTGTTTTTGTTAATATTAATACTAGAATTTCCCTGAAAAGAGCTGTAACACCAACAAATGACTGTGTGCCGTGTGGATGTCAAAAACTTCGATATAGAACCTTACGAAGAACATACCGTTTTGTACTATTTTTGTCATCTGCTAATTTTAGATTTTGGAATATGTTGCAACGGAATTTTTTGATGAGCTGTTTATTGAATAGAATTAGCTTGAGGTCAAACATCCATTTCACTATTGGAATAACCTTATTTTTGATGTTTTTTGCCACATGCTGTAGGGGACAGTCGGCCAATGATTTCAGTTATCAAAATATAGGTGACGAACTTTACTACCTGGAAGATAAAAGTTCAGCGATGTCATTAGCCGATGTCAAAAAACTAGCCGATACCGAATTTACAAAAGGGAAGGACAAAATCCTGAATTTTGGCAACACTTCTTCGGCATGGTGGATAAAAATCAGTTACACTGCAAAGCAGGACTTGCCCCTGTATCTCATCATTGATGCGCCCAATATCGAATATATCGATGCCTACACAACCGATAGTAAAGGCCAAACAGTCCTTTTTAAGACGGGATCCCTTAGGACTACCCAGCCCAATGTAATCGTCCGAAACAACTTTATGCTGAATCTGCCAGTTGCTTCAAAGATTGAAAATAAAACGATCTATCTACGATTGAAGACAAATAATATCTTGCTGGCACCAATAAAGTTGGCTACGGCAGAAAGCGTGATACAGGGGCAGGAGTTCAAACAGGGAATCGAATATATCTATATCGGGTTGTTGATTGGGCTGTTGCTGTTTAACCTGTTCCTGTTTGTCAGCGTCAGAGACATCACCTATCTTTATTACGTATTATATGTCCTTACGTTATCAAGCTACCTGCTGATCTATATCAGGGGATATGGTTTTATTTTTGGCGATGAAATAAGGATCTTTTTTAATCAGTATCCACATGTTCTCTTGAGCTTTTCGGTAATAGCCTCGCTACTGTTCTGCAATAAGTTCCTTCACCTGCGGCAAAGAGCACCTAAGATGCTGGGTATTTTCTATGGGATTGGCGGCCTTGGCCTGATTCTTTTTTTTGTCAGTGCTTTGGGATTCAAACACACGGCAACAACTATTGCTCAATTCCTGACCGTCACAGTAGCCGTAGTGGCATGGATTGCGGGTGTAATTGCCTATCGGAACGGACACCGACCTGCAAAGTATTATATCGTGGCCTGGTTCTTTATCTGGGTGACTGTAGCGATGGTTACGCTAAGCCTGGGCGGACTTATCCCGTCCAGCGAATTCACAATTCAACTGGTGCCTATTGGCTCAACCCTCGAACTGCTATTGCTTTCCTTCGCACTGGGCGATCGGTATAAAGTGATTATTAAAACAGAACAAGAGGTCAGGGACGAAAATCTGTTTTTGGTAAGAACACAGAATCAACGCCTCGAGGAAAAGGTACACGAACGTACGTTACAGCTCAATAGTACTATCAAGGAGCTGGAGAGTTCCAATGCCATCAAGAACAAACTGTTTTCAATCATTGCACACGATCTTAGAAGCCCGTTGAACAGCCTTTTAGGTATCCTGTCGTTGAGCGACATGCAGCTGTTGACTCCAGAGGAATTGCAGGAACTACTCGAAGAAAATAAAAAAACAATCAAATCAGTCAGTTATACGATGGATAACCTTTTGCATTGGGCGCAAAGCCAGATGGACGGTCTGATAACCAAAAAGGACCGTTTTGAATTAAAGGCTGTATTTGATGAATTATTGGTGCTCTATCTTCCTCTGATTAAACAGAAAGGTATCCAATTGGAACGGTTGGTTGAGGACAACAGCATCATTAGCGCTGATCGCAATCAGGTCAGTCTTGTGTTACGGAATCTGATCGATAATGCAATTAAATTCACCCCCTTAGGCGGAAGGATCTGGTTTACGCTGCAATCTATACCCGAAGGCGTACAATTTTCGGCGGAAAATGAGGTTGCGGATAATCTTGGAATAGATATCGACAATAGGATTGGGAATAAGATGGCAAGCGCTACACGTGGTACCGGAAATGAACAGGGCGTTGGACTTGGCCTGATATTATGCCAGGAATACGTCAAAAATAATGGAGGCACGTTTCAGGTCGATCAAAAGGAAAACAGGATCAGATTTTCTGTGGTACTGCCAGATGAGCGGTAATACTTCCAATTTCCATTATTTTTTCCAGGACTATGGAAGTACCCAATGCTATCAAAGAACAGATAACAATGCACGATCATTGGCATCGCGGAATCATTTTGTATAAAATCAATCAGTGCTAAAATGACAAAGGCTGCAATAAATTGAAAGAAACCAAAAATAGTGCAGTAAGCAAAATACCAATAAGAAACTGCCCTTATTGGTATTTTTTTATTGAATTAAAATTACCTGCTGGTTTTACCACGGAATTTCCCCTGTTTCAGGATTCATATCTTCGGAAAAAAACTTGCCTGTCGGGCCATCGCTGCCTATTGTGGCATATTTTATAATTCTTCTGGCTGCGTCTTCAACAGAACCCTGCCCGAGCTGATGGTTGAAATCTGTCTTTGTCGAGCCCGGGCTTACCGCATTGACCTTGAACGGCAGGTCTCTAAGTTCATAGGCAAGGACAAGTGTATACATGTTCAATGCCGCTTTGGAGGACTGATATACGACACCTTTGTGCCTGTAATGGATAAAATCAGGATCGCTGTGAAGGGTAAGCGAACCTTGGCTGGAGCTTACGTTGACAATTCTGGGTTCATCTGATTTCTTGAGCAGATCCATAAATGCCTGGGTTACATTGACAACCCCGAATACGTTGACTTCAAATACTTCCCTGAATTTGGCTACATCGGTTTCTGTTGCCATATGCATCAGGGGTTTGTCACCATCGAATTCGATACCGTTGATTCCCGAATTATTGATCAGCACATCCAGTGTGTCTGTTTTTTCACCCAAAGACGCCCGGGCTCTTTCAACAGATTCGGTATCTGTGACATCTATCTGGATAAATTCTGCATTTGAAAATCCTTCGGAGATAAGCTTTCCTACGGCCTCAATTCCTCTTTTCCTGTCGCGGCTGCCTATGAATACACGATAGCCTTGCTGCAATAATTGCCTTGCAGTCTCAAAGCCAATTCCCTTATTCGCTCCAGTAATGAACGCTGTTTTCATATGGTTTAAAATTTTAATTATTACTCCTGCAAAGGTATCTGGTTTTTAGTATACATTTGTAACCGATATACTAAAGGATACCGACATGACGGAAGAAGTAGCATTGCAGATAAAAGAGCTGATCCTGCACGTGCAGGACACATTATATGTAATCGGCGGAAAATGGAGACTGCCAATAATCATCGCAATCAAGCATGGAAACCACCGTTTCAAGGACATAAAGGATTTTGTACCAAAAATCACCAACAGGGTACTTTCCGCAGAGCTTAAGGCGCTCGAGGCCAATAAGCTGATCACCAGGAAAGTGCATGACACGTCGCCAATATTAGTAGAGTACAGGATTACCGAATATGCGCTTAGCGTGAAAGAAGTAGCCAATGCTATGGGAGACTGGGGACGGAACCACCGAAAAAAGTTGAAAGATAAGGGTGACTAGCTATCAGGAATGTGATGAGCAGAATAAGCAGCCCGCATTACCTTGGTTTTACTTAATTGGGAAGAATATTAAGTAAGTGAATAGGAGATGTTTTTCTGTATATTTTCATTTTTAGTGGGTATTCCGAATAATCAGAAAGTAGTGTGCCTGCCTTAATAGCTGTCAGAAACGGAGGTAGCAAGTATTCAATTGAACGACCGCCTAAACTCCAAAGGAGAGAGTTTTGTTTTACCTTTAAAAAACTTGCTGAACGATTGTGAATGCTCAAACCCAAGGCTAAATGCTATCTCACTGACGGTAAGTCCAGAGGTTGAAAGCTTTTCTTTGGCTTGTTCAAGTATCTTCATCTGTATGTGCTGTTGGGCCGTAAGCCCGGTGAGCTGCTTGAGCATACTGCTGAGATATTTTGGAGAGATTGCAAGATTTCGGGCAAGGAAATCGACAGAAGGGATGCCGTGTAATGCCTGTTCATTCGTGCTAAAATAATCTTCCAGCAGTTCTTCAACGCCTTCCAGCAATTTATGGTTGGTGACTTTACGTGTGATGAACTGCCTTTCGTAAAAACGTTCCGAATAATTCAGCAACGTTTCAAGATTGGAAATGATGATGTCCTGGCTGAATTTGTCAATGTTGGAATGGTATTCGTCCCTGATATTTTTTGTAATTTCATTGATAACAGTCTCTTCCTTATCGGAAAGGAACAGGGCTTCACTGGTCGAATATCCAAAGTATTCATACTTCTTTATCTTTTTGGCCAGTGAGGTATTCCATAAAAAATCAGGATGCACAAAAAGCATCCAGCCTTCAAGATGGGGAGGCACACCGCCGTCTTCGCCCCGCAACACTTGTCCTGGTGATAAAAAGGCCATAATCCCTTCGTCAAAATCATACTTCTGCTGGCCGTAGTGCAGACCATCGCAGCCCCTTTTCATAGAAATTACATAAAGGTCAAAGATAACCGCATCAATACCAGTATCATTCCGAAGGCCTTTAAGGTCAACAATACTGATAAGTGGGTGGCAGGGGCTGGGAAGCCCCATTAAGCGGTGTATTTCCGATACTGATTTTATCCTGTAAGGTGTCGAATTTGCCATAATGCAAGTTAAGTTATTTTTTGAAAGGGTATCCCAACCCAATCATAATTAATGGCATTGCAAGAAACGGAATCTCAAACAGTGCCATCTTGTAATTGCCAGCACGCAACGCCAATGACATAATCAGGACAATTACAAAAGCATTGAGCAGGTTTCCCAGAAAAAATGTCCTTGGAATCAGTAAAAGTATCGCAATCAGCAGAGCAAGGGCCCCAAGGAAAGGAACGGCGGATTCGCCTATGCCAAGATCCGCCATTGCTTTGACAGACTCCGGATTGCCCTTGTAATTGAACGTATCCCAAGAATGTCGGACATTAAGTGCTACCGATATAATCAGCAGAACTAATGAGATTATATTTTTAACCATATTATATTATTTAAGGAGGTAAGCATTCATTATATAGCCCATGGCTATTGCGATTGGCACGCCAATTACGGCACTTGCCAATGCCTTGCGTGCTTTGTTCGGGTGGCGGTTCCTGTGCTTGAAAAACAGAAAAAAACCTATCGGAGGAACAGTGTTGGAAGCCATGAACCAGAACTTTGATAGCGTGTCGTTATTTTTTGTTTCCATCTTACTTATTTTATACGATTCCATTTAAAAGTTTTCCCAAGCATCGGCACTCCCTTATAACCTCTGGTCTCAAGTTCATCAGCGGTCTTAAGCTTGCCTTTGAGGCTCTAGGTATTGCCATCTTGTATGCTGTAGAGTTTTCCGTCTACATATACACCATCTTCATATACCAATCCCGTAATATGGGTGATGCCCTGTACCGGTCGGTTTTTCATTTTTGAGTCCGGGTTCTTACTATCTCTCTTGGGTGTTTTGCCATCTGTCTCGAACATGTCCTTGGACCACAATAGCTTTGCCGAGTAGGTATTACCTGATTTGAATACTTCTATTTTATAATCTTCGCACTGCCAAACGCCTACGATTTTGTCGGCAGGTAATTTCTGAGCAAAGGATGTAATCGATACGAGTAGCAGTATTACTGCAAAAGCATTTTTTTTCATTTTTATGTTTTTAGTTGATTATTAAGTTGTCTGAATCTTTGAAATTCCCTGTGGCCGAAGTTCATTAGTGCTTTAGGGATGATATGCCCCAGAAACCTGATGATCTTTACCAGAACAGGCATGATTTCGGGCGTATCTTTTTCTAGTCCCTTAATAGCCACTTGCACTACTTTGTCTGGGTCCATCATCTGGCGTGGGTTCGGCTGTAGTATCCATTCATTTTGCAGGTTAGTATTGACTCCCGGCGGGATAAATTCAAGCACTTTTACATTCGTTCCCTTCAATTGCAGGCGTAAAGCCATGGTGAAGGCGTGAACTCCCGCCTTTGATGCGCTGTAGACAGGTGCCGAAGAATAGGCCAAAAATGCGATGGCAGAAGAGACATTGACAATAGCTGCAGATTGTTTTTCCATTAGATGGGGCAGGAACTGATGTACCATCCGGATGGTTCCCGAAAGATTGATGTCAATTTCACGCATCAGGTTTTCTAGGCTTTTGGAAGAGTCCAACATGTCAATCAGCCGCATTTCGCCAGCATTATTGATAATGATGTTAAGGTCTGGAAATTGTCGGGTAACTTCTTCAAAAAGCCGCCTTGTATCTTCCGGACTGCCCGCATCGCTCTGAAAAGTGTGGATGTTCCTGAATTGCTTCTTTGTTTCATTCAAAGCCTCAAGTCTGCGCCCCGTAATAATTATCTGGGCTCCCTTTTCAGTAAGCTGCTTTACAAGTTCGAGGCCTATACCGCTGGTTCCTCCTGTAATGAGGACAGTACTGTTCTTTAAATCCATAGTAATAACATTTGATGATACAAAGTTCTGTCATTACCTATAGAGCACTGTAGCCGAAAGGCGCAATGTTGTAGCCATAGTACGTCAGTCGGTTAAATTATATATTGGATTTTTGTAGATATAAAAAGCAGCCAACACTGCTTGACAGTTTTTAAAGAAGTTTTCTCTCAAAAGATACACGACGCATTTCCTTTATCGTGTTGTCCGGCATGCCGATGCTCATCTCGAAGGCATCCGCATTTTCCGATGTCATTATTAAATTTCCTTTCATAGGTGTTGCGACAAACCTTACTGATGGCAGTAAAGATGCAGAAGCTAAGGCGGTATTTGTTTCGCAAAGTGAAAGAAATCACTTTAATAACTAAAAAATGGCCGTAAATAGGAAAACGGGATTACTAAGTTAGCTTTTGTGGCAAGAGGGATATCAGCTTCAAAAACAGTTGTTAGCGGATATCCAACGTTTGTATCACGAAAATTAACGTTAGTTTATTATCTGCTTCCTTTTTGTTTTTGTTTCTTACTTTTGGAATTGCTAACTCTGGCAAGCCTTATATTAATTGGCGAAATCCAAGGTTATCCGGTGGGCGATGCACTATATTCCGCTAAGGGAAACACGAAAATGGAAATTTACTACGCGAAAACACAATTTGGACATCCCTGGATTATTCTGGGTGATGCAATTTCGGAAGAAGCTTTTCTATGTGAGGTTGAAGCAGATGAAGATTTCCAAAGTATGGAACTACAAGGGCAACCAGTAAAAATAACAGTGACATATTTAACGGAGAATGATTTTCCTGATCCGGTTAAAATTACGTAGTAGAGAATATAGATTAATCAAATAAAACAGTATAATGAAAAATCTGAATCTAATTGAAACCGCTGCGCATAACAGGCAAGCGATTAATAAATCCTTTCGAAATATTACGGTGCTCATACTCGTGTGCGCCATTCCTGCTGCAATTTGCAAGCTGTTTTTTTGGGAGTATACCCGCCGCGCCTTGGTAACCTCGTGGAGGTATAAAGATTTACGGTACGTAACCGACGTTGGGTGGCCTGCAACCATATATACGTGGGGTAGTCGTTTTGCCATTGCTTTTATGGTTATCTATCTTTATTTGCGGTTCAAGCAAGATCTTAAAAAGCCTTCATTTGGGGTGGCCGGTAATGGAATATTTATTAACCAGCAAATGCTTTATAATGCGTTTGTACCATGGGAAAACATAAAAAAAGCTGAACTGTTGGGGCCTGTCGAAAGTCCCTTCATGAGGTTGACATTTAAAGATACCACTAACCTGCTTAAGGGGCAGCCGTTTTTGCTTAAAATGATAGCCAAACCCTTTATTAAGAATAATCCTGTACTGAGTATTACAAAAAGTGAAACTATTGGCAATATCAGGAAAATGCATGAAATGATCAATGATAAGATATCGCAGAATATCTAAAGTATTGGCTGTTGAAAACTGTCTAAGCAATCATTCCGAGGAACATGCTGCCGCTATTAAATACTCTGAGGAAGGTATTTGAGTGTTTTAATTGAAAAAGCGACGATTTAGCTTAATAGAGCTAAATCGTCGCTTTTCGTGGAGTCGGGGAGAGTCGAACTATTGCCCTAGCGCCCCTATAAACGTTGATTTCCTGATTTTTGGAAAGGTGCTGCGCCACGAATGTGCCATAAAAAACTCCGGTTAGCAAAAATGCTGTCGATTGTGACAGCATTTCCCTTGCAAGATAAATTTTGGTTACCTGGTGGAGCTGAAGGGTCCGACACCTATGCCGTTTTTGATATCCAAAGCCCTGTTTTTTGATTTTTTTTTCCGAGTGCCACGAATGTGCCACGGCGGCAAAACTGGTATGTTTTATATGCAAAGGCCCCTACACGAAGCCATCTGATTTGAAAGAACTATATTACCCTATTAGTTGATTCAAAGATAGTTATAATTCACATGATTAATGTAATGTATTCCAAATAATTTTAAAATATAAATAACCTTTACAATTGTTAGTTTAAATTTTTACTTGTTAGTTTAAAGTGCTGTAAGGATGAATTTTGCCTTACCTTTTTTTTATGGTAAAAATGTTGCAACTCAAATGTGAAAAAAGAGAGAAATTTTTATTTCTTACTTTTATCATTGCTATTTCTCTAAAAGTCGTTGAAGCATGGCAAATTTTTCTATAGAAGTAAACAAATCGGATAAAGGTGTGCCTATTATTCTGCGTAGGCTGCAAGGCATCGAAGGTTTTATAGTTAAGGCATGGGATGAATTATCAGATGACTTCACAGATGCGCTTCATCCTCACAGGCATGACCATTATACCTGTATGCTGATCGAAGATGGTGCTCTTGAAGTGCTTTTAGATTTTGAGCATTTTATAATGCCAGCCAAAACACTTTTCATTTCGCCTCCTTGGCAGGTCCATCAAGTACTTAGTGTTTCAAAAGGCAGCGGGTGGTATATTTCCTTTGAAAATAATCTGATCGAAGTATCTGTACGAGCTACGCTTGACAAATGTTTGGAGGAGATGATATCTGTAGGGCTTACAGATTTAGAATTTGATTGGTTCAAGTCTGTCATACAATCCATTATGGCACTCGAAGAGATCAATAGTACAACATATAAGGATGTTTCCCATCCTTTGCTATCCGCATTTGTTGCCCAGGCGGGGCTAAGCTACCAAAGCAAACCGATGGGGAGTACGGCGAACTTTGCGTCCCGTTCGGTAATGATTACGAAGAAATTTATGAATCTTGTCAGGCATAATTACCATCACCTTAAAAGGCCTGCAGATTATGCCGAAAAACTTCATATCAGCGTTAGCTACTTAAATGATACCGTAAAAAAAACAACCAACTCATCAGCATCTTTGCTTATTCAAAAGGAGATTTTAAGGGAAGCGCAGCGAATGCTCTATTACACCGATCACAGCGTCAAGGAAATATCTGATCTGCTGGGCTACGAAGATGAAAAGTATTTCATGCGGCTTTTTAGAAAGAAAACTGGGTTTTCTCCTACGGAATATAGAAAACACAATGCTCCGCCCAGCGATTTCCTTTTATAAGTGTTGCGGATTATTTTCTAAGTTAATGCCATTTGTCCACCTTCTGCTGTGGTTTGTGTGTTTTCTCGTGTATGCAAATGATTCAACTTTGCATTAACGAATTCCATATTAAAATTTTAACTCACATCACACATAAAAAAATGAAAATACTAGTAGTAGGCGGGACAGGATTAATAGGGGCCAATGTTGCTGGCAAATTAAAAAACCAAGGGCACGAAGTCGTAATAGGCTCACCTTCACATGGAATTAACATCATCACTGGAGAAGGACTTTCTGAAGCGTTAAGAGGTACCGATATTGTGATTGATCTTTCAAATTCTTCATCCCCTGAAGAAGAAAACGCCCTTAATTTTTTTGAGACGGCTGGCAAGAACCTAGTAGCATCTGAAAAATTGGCAGGAATTAGGCATCATGTGGTTTTATCGATTGTGGGTATAGACCGCGTACAGTATATTGGATACATGCGTGCGAAAAAAAATCAGGAGGATATTGTCAAGAACGCTGGTATTCCTTATACCATCATTCGCTCGACGCAATTTCATGAGCATGTCTCTACAATTATAGCAGTTCAGGGAAAAGAGGATGTTGTTAATGTTTCTACACTTGATTTCCAGCCTATAGCAGCTGAAGATGTCGCCAATTTTGTCTTGAAGTTTGCTTTAGAAACAGCTAAAAACGGAACCATTGAAATTGCTGGTCCTGAGCTTGCCCCTATGGATCAATTTGTTTCAAGGTATATAAAAGTTACTGGGCAGCATAAAACCGTAATTTCGGACAACGAGCATAAATATATGTTTTATGATTTTCCTAAATCAGGTTTGGTACCCGAAGGAGATCACCAAAAGGGTAAGATTCATTTTGATGAATGGACTCAAAATCTAAAATGAATTACAGAATCATTGTTACGTTTGAAATATTTTAGCTTCTAAAGGCCAGAGCTGCTATAGAAAGATGGCTACGAATTATCGGTTAGAAATATTTAATAATTAGTTTCATAAAAAAAAATCCTCATCAATTTGATGAGGATTTTTTTGTGGGCTTCGAGGTAATGAAGTGCAACCCTTATTGCCTTTTTTAAGCCTTCTGAATGATTTTGAATATCAGAATAGTCAAGTTGTGTATTTCGGAAATACTATCCTTCCCTGTACGTTCCAAACTGTTCAGTAGACACTATGGATTTGTAGTCTGACGCTTACCTCTCATAGAACACCAGATTCTTGTTGCCCCTTTATTACCCCTTCATCAGTAACCCTGAAGAAAGGCTCCTTTTGCTTCGCAAAAGCACTTAGGAGTTACCAAAAGCACTCTAAGAATAGTACTTGGAAAATAGATAAGCTGTCCAATTTTGATTTTCTTTTAAAGCGGTTTTCCCTCCACCAAGAATCGATTTCGTTCATCAAACAACATACCTATCCAGAACACATCTAGATGAACTAGAGGGGAGGAATATTGCCTTAGCTTTTTGTAGCAAATTAGGTAGCAACTCCAACCGTAAAGTGCCACAGAAAGTGCCACAAACTTTCTGTGCATTTTTATAAATTCTGTTTGTTGCCGATTAAAAACGACGAAGCCCGCAACTGTAATAATTGCAGGCTTCATGCGGTATTTAAGGAAGTTTTTTACTAAAACCAAACGACTTCGTCATTTGATTTAAAGTACAATGTGGAGTCGGGGAGAGTCGAACTCCCGTCCAAACAAGCAACCAAAAGGCTTTCTACACGTTTAGTTCCTGATTGGATTTTCGTCATTGTGCAAGGCCAGGAACAGCCACACAATGCTTATCTTCTTAGTTGTCAAAACAGCCCCGAAGCTTGACTGTTTCTAGGTTTATTTTTACGGTTCCCCTTTTAAGAACGCCACAAACCAAGGCTTTCAAGGAGAATCTAGCTTTCCTGCCTTGCAGGAACTAGGCAAATCGTACTATAATTCAGATTAAGCAGCTAAAGCGTAATTATTTTCGCCGTGTAAAAGTGTAGGACCATTTAGTAACGAGAATTGTCCCAGTTCTCGACGTGCTTACTTTTCAATTCGACTCGCTGTCAAAACCAGTCGACCCCAATATGTTTAAGAACTCTTGCTATAATGCAAAAACCATACCGCAAAAGTAGTTTAAAAAAATACATTTTCCAATTCAGGCTAATTGATTACGTCGTCTTTGTCAAGTTTAATAGGATAGGTACCAAAAAGAGGAGCCAATTTCCAGATTTTATACGTCTTTTGGGTGTATTTGTTTGAAATGGCAAACAAGGCTACCGTATCTTTTTTCAGCTTTACATAAGAAGAAGTGTTTCCATGCCACCATCCGTTATGATAAAACAGCTGTTCTCCGGTTTCCCATTCCAGCATACGAATACCAAGACCGTAATTTTTAGTACCGCGGTGTTCATAGCTGTAACCCTTGAAAGCTTCGCTAACCAATACCGGATTCAGGAACTTGTCAGAATAGGTGGCCATATCAAACTTGAGCAGGTCGCGAGGTGTAGAATAGATATTCTTGTCGCCATACACATCATCCAGATGATTCAGTTCATAAAGTACTTTGTTGCCTTTATAGGAAAGACTTGCCGTTTCTTTGTCTTTTGAATAATCGTAAACATAAGTGTTTTTCATACCGAGCGGTTCGAAAATCATCTCTTTCATGGCCTCACGGTAATTTTTTCCCGTAATCTTCTCAATAACCAATGCAAGAATGGCATAATTGGTATTGCAGTAGCCAAATTTTCTGTCAGGCTTGAAATACAGGCCGAATTTGTGCTGTGCCAGCAAATCAAGAATATCCTGATTGTGCAGCACTTTGGAACGGTTCCATACTTTAGTATCATCAGCAAAATAGGCATAGTTAGGCAGGCCGCTCCTGTGATTCAGCAACATTTTAATAGTAATCTCTTCATAAGGAAAGGAAGGCAGTATAGCATTCACCTTGTCTTCCAGGTGTAATTTTTCCCGGTCTATAAGCCGCAATATGGCTGTAGCCGTTAATACTTTGGAAACCGAAGCGATGTGTAGCGGAGTAGTGGCGCTAATGTCTTCACCTTTAGAAAAATTAGACTTTCCCTCATATTTTTCAAAAATAATCTGCCCGTTTTTGGCTACCAGAAAACCGCCGTTCATAGAGTTGTTGGGCCAGTTTTTTTCATAAAATTTTTCCAGACTTTCCTGTTTGGGAGTAACATAGCTGGCCGGAAGTTTTTTTGATTTTATACTGTAAGGTGAAAGCGCATCGGTGTTATTTTCAACAGGTTCGTTAGAGGCAATCTGTTTGTTTTTTTCCTGGCATGATGTAAGCAACAATGCCGAAGCAAGCAAAGGGTATATATATTTTGAAAATGTCATTGTAATTATAATGGTTGGGAAGCAAATATAGAAAAACAGGCACATTATGGTTTCTACTTTAACAAAATAAAAAGCAACTTATTGTATTGTTATATTCCTTTAACATTTTAGGGTATAAATGACAAAATATCCTCAATATTTTATGAATAAAAGTTTTGGAGGGCTAGCGGTTAATGTTATATTTGGAACAAATTATAACGTTGTAGTTACAAAGTTGTAATCAAAGAAATGTTTTTGTTAAAATATTGAGAAGCTTTCAATCATTTCTGAAATTAACCTAAACACCACCCTTTATTTTTTAAAAACTATTATGAAATTCGGAATTATTAAGGAAAGAAAAAACCCACCCGACAGGAGAGTAGTATTTACCCCGGAAGAAGCCTCAAGATTATTAAAAGAACACCCGGAAGTGGAGCTGAAAGTGGAAAGCTCTGATATCAGAATATTTAATGATGATGAATACAGGTCGCAAGGCTTGAATGTAACTGATGATATTTCAGATTGTGATGTGTTTTTTGGCGTAAAAGAGGTTCCTGTTGAGGCATTGATTCCTGGAAAAAAGTATTTTTTCTTTTCCCATACCATAAAAAAACAACCCCATAACCGCAAACTTTTACAGGCTATTCTGGAAAAAAATATCGATTTGTATGACCATGAAACGATAGTTGATACCGATAACAGACGGCTTATAGGTTTTGGAAGATATGCGGGAATAGTTGGAGCCTATAATGGAATAAGGGCATTTGGAATTAAGTTTGAATTGTTTAACCTGCCAAAAGCAGAAACACTTTCAGGAAAAAGTGATTTGGTGGCACGATTAAAGCGACAAATATTGCCTCCAATCAAGATAGTTCTGACCGGACACGGAAAAGTGGGCATGGGAGCTAAGGAAATCCTTGACGGGATGAAGGTAAAGGAAGTAACACCGGAAGATTTTCTGTCCAAAAAATACACCCAGCCTGTGTATACCCAAATTGATGTATTGGATTATAACAAACGTATTGACGGAAAGGTTATCGATAAAGAAGATTTTTATAATAACCCGCAAGACTATACCTCAGATTTTGAGCGTTTTTCAAAAGTTGCAGATATTTTTATGGCCGGACATTTCTACGGTAACGGCGCTCCGGTTATTCTGACCAGAGAAATGCTTAATTCAAAAGACAATAAAATTAAGATTGTAGCCGATATTTCTTGTGATGTTGACGGTCCGATTGCGTCAACCATCAAAGCTTCAACCATTGCTGAGCCATTGTATGGCTATTTGCCAAGTGAGCACAAGGAAGTTGAGATTTATCATCCGGCTGCAATTGTAGTTATGGCGGTTGATAACCTGCCATGCGAACTGCCAAAAGATGCCAGCGAAGGTTTTGGTGAAATGTTTATGGAACATGTCATTCCTGCCTTTTTTAATGGCGACAAGGACGGCATATTGCAACGTGCCAAAATAACCGAAAATGGAAAACTAACCAAAAGATTTGAATACCTCCAACCTTTTGTTGAGGGTAAATAAAAATAAGGCCCTGGTTTATCAGGGCTTTTTTTATGCCTTGTTTTGTCTTTTTTAACGATGCTATCTTTATCTTTATGGAAATTATATCACTATGAAAAGACTATTTTTAAAATCATTTGTGCTAGTGGCGGCAATTGCTGTTTCCGGCTGTAATTCCAACAAACAGGCAACCGTTAAGGAAGACGGAACGGAAGTCGTGAAAATCAGGACACCGGAAGAAGGAAAAGAAGAAAAAAACGACACGATTGCCGTACAGGGCAAAGTCAATGAAATCAACAAGGGGAAAGACGGCTATACGGCTATCCTGACCGCCGAAGACGGAAAGATTTATTATGCCACAATCAGTATTCCTAATCTGAAAGACCCGAAACAATACCGTACAGTAGCCATAGGCGAAACGATTAAGATAAAAGGAGATTCCTGGAAAATGGAAGATGATAATTATATTACCGTTCGGGAATTAGAGAAGTAATATTTAATAAGTATAACATTCAATACATTGCGTCTTAGCGACTTTGCGTGAAATAGTCTCGCAAAGTTGCTAAGACGCTAAGTTTTAACTCCTAATTAAACTTCTTCTTTTATCGCATTCCAATCAATTTTTCTTGAAAAGTACATTACCAATCCCAGAATAACAAAAAGCCCGATACTGCCAGCTAAAAGCGCATAATTTTCAAGTTGGATGATAACAAAAATAAAAGTGTACAACGCTGTCAGTGAAAGACCTATAAAAGCAGCAAATTTTTTACTTTTTAAGATAGAAACGGAGTAGAGCGAAATCATCAGTACTACAGAAATTCCGGCAATTAAATAGGCCTTCAGGAAACTGCTATGTTCTGTGATAGATATCAGAAGCGTATAAAACATAACCAGAGCCAATCCAATCATAGTGTAATTGAAAATATGAATACTGATTTTACTGATGGATTGGATGACAAAAAAGATTAGAAATGTAAGGCCTATTACGAGAAAGCCATATTTTGAAGCACGTTCATTCTTTTGGTATTCGTCAACCGGAATAATAAAATCAACCCCAAAAGCATAATTTTTCAATTCCGGGAAGTCGCCAAAATAGTTTTGAGCGAAAGGCCTGTTAAAATCAAGAATTTTCCAGCTGGCTTCAAAACCGGTATCGTCCGATTTTTTTAAATTGCCGCCCGGTAAAAAATAGCCTGTAAATTTTGGAGATTTCCAGTTGGATTTCATACTTACTGAAGTTGTTTTCCCAATAGGAACAATTTTTAATTCCCGGCTTCCATCATAGGCAACATTAAAATTGAAATTCAGTTTTACGTCTGTAAAATATTCAGAAATAGCAAAGTTGGGTGTTTCTAAAGTAGAAACTGACGTTGCAGGGTCACTGGTAGCCGTTTCAAAAGACATGGTTTTATCTCCCAGTTTTATTTTCATACCGTCTTTTATACTTTTAAGATTGTTGGCTCTTATCAGTAAAGTAGCCTTATCCCATTGTATATTTTCTGTAGCAATACCTTTTGAGCTAAAATCGGGTTTGGTAAAAGTTCCATCAAACTTCATGGACGAACTAAAAACCACTGCTTCATAATTATTCCTTTTTTTCGCAGTCGTATTTACATCGATTTGGCCATTAAGCTGCTCCGGAAAAAAATAAGCATATTCGGTTTCGGAAACTGTTTCTGTCGTATTCTTTACGGGATAATGCACCGTGTAAGGAATTTTGATTATTGGTCCGTAAAGCAGGACGCTGTCGCCCCATTTTGCTGTAATTTCAGAAATGACTTCCTGTTTTCGGAAAGAACGCTCGGTAATCAAATCCTGTACAAATGTCAATGGAATTAACAGAACAATTGTAAGTACACCTATCAGGATTAATCGGGCTGTTGTTGATTGAAGAAAAGAAATTTCGGTTTTCATAAAAAATGATTTTTAAAGTTAACGGATTTAGAAAATTGGAATATTTAGCATTTGATGACGGTTATTTCCTGTCCGGTTTTTGTACCCTAAGTTTAATAAGTTCATAAGTCCATTCTGAACCGTTTTTTTGGGCAGAAATATCCATTTTGCCCTGTGCTTTTTTTCCGATTACCCTTACTGTGGCCTCAATTGCCTTGTTGTCGTTTGTATATTTTGTGTTGCCTTCAAGTATAGCCAGATTGTCTATAGGCTCAAGCGCTCCAAAAACCTGTATTACTTTCGTGTTTTCATTGGCTTTGGTTATGGCATTCTGAAACAGGGTAGGGTCTGCATAGGCCTGGGCCATGTCTTTGAAACTGCCCCGGCTTATGTTGTAGGCCAGTATCAAGCAGGCAATAATAAAGGCGGCCAAAGAAAGCGACCATTTGTAATTTATCTTCCACCAGTTTTTTAAGGTTGTTTGTTTTTTCATAATTATTTGATTTTAAAAGTGGTTTGTATTGTTTTTAAAGGAATCGAAAGCATCTTGAAATAATCCAGATTATGGAATTGGAACGCATTTTTACCCCGTAAGTACTGATTTTCGAAATAGCCAATCTTATCAGGATAGAAAAGCGTTCCTGTGGCTATTACCATGTACAGATACAGGCTCCGTTTACCATTTCCGAACAAAAAGTATTGCATGCCTATTTCTTCAGTAACTGTAATTCCTGTATTGGTAAGCACATGAAACACGTCATGGTCTTCGAGTTTGGATTGTATTTCAAAGCCGTGTTTGGATAGGAAATGGCCTAGATGGAATCCCAAAGTTTGTTCCGGCATAAGGAGCAGTTCTGCATGGGTAATTTTCCAAGGTTCATTCTTTTTCAAAAGCTTTTGATAAGGCTTTTTACTGATGTCGTATAGTTTTTCGATAAATAAATCTCTCATGGTGTTTTTAAAAGTACTTTGTATTTCAAAGTAAATCGATAAAAAAAATCTTAACTTTTCTGGATTAGTTTTTCAAGGGCGTCAATGTGTTCCTTAAAGGCTTTTTTTCCTTCTTTTGTGGCAATATAACGTGTGTTTGGTTTTTTCCCAATAAACTGTTTTTCAATAGAAATGTAATTTTCAGCTTCCAGCGCCTTAGTATGGCTGGCCAGATTACCGTCGGTGACACCCAAAAGCTCTTTCAGCATATTAAAATCGGCAGCTTCGTTGACCATCAGTACAGACATAATCCCGAGTCGGATTCTGTGGTCAAACGCCTTATTTATATTTTGGATGATATTTTTCAAACTATAATTGTGAACAGGTTATAAATAGATTCTTTGTTTGCTTATCAATAAAAATCCTGAAGTCATTATAAAGATTGCTTTTTTTTATGATATAATGTTCTTCTGTTTTAGGGGTGAACCATTTTGGTTTTTCGGTTATTTCTATAACTTCAAACTCCTGACTGTCTTCCAACTCATACTGTTTCTCAAAGGCATCCAACAGTTTTTTATTCGATTTTACTTCCATAAAGGATTGAAACTCATAGCTCCAGTGAGACGAAACCCAAATTTTTGAATTTACTATAGTCACCTCTTTTGGCTTTTCCGAATTAAAAGTCTTTTTCCAAACCGTTTCATCATTTTCCCAGGTTCCTCCGCATGAAAACAACACTGCCAAAGATAGTATTTGTAGCGCTTTAAATATAATTTTAATTCTTGTCATGCTTTAAATACAACTTAAACCCGTAAAAAATATGGCAGACACCAAAACCAAGTGCCCAAAACAACAATCCATATCCAATAAAATAGGAAGAAATCAGGCCAATGATAATCAATGTAATACCCAGATAACGAACGTCGCCCAAAGTATATTTACTGGCATTGACACAGGCAAGACCATAAAAAATGAGGGTTAGGGGAGCTACAAATCCGTAGATTTCTTTTTCAATGAGAAACAGTATGAAAAAACCTCCGGTTGCCAAAGGAATGGCAAAATTAATCAACAGCCTTTTGGAAGAGGCATCCCAAATATTTTCATTCTCTTTTTTTGCCTTTTTGATACTTAATGAAATTCCTGTTGTTATGGATAGGAGTATAACAATAATGGCAATAGCGAAAAGTCTCTTTATGGAACTTTCTGGAACGACCAGATTTTTATAACTACCTAAATCAGAGCTGTCACTATAAATGGTCTTATAAGCCATCCAGGCACCAATCAGGGAATACACACCGGCCAGAACACCAGACAGACCGCTCAAGGAAATAAACCTTGAAGAACGGTTCATCATGTTCTTGATTTCTGAAATGTCATTGAGATATTTGTTTGTCTCCATATAAAGTACTTTGAATAACAAAGTAAGATAATAAAAATGAATTGGCAAAAAAAATCCCCCGAAATTTTCGGGGGACTCTAAATTATTTTTCTAAAGTGCTTATAGCCTGAAGATTCCGCCTACGGTAATTATTCTCTGGAAGAATCCAAAGTGTTGTGAAGCGCTATCGGCATTGCTGGAAGTTGTTTTAATGTCCTGCATGTCAATATAACCGCCTTTCAATTCACCCTGAATAAAAAAGTGCTTGAAAAAAGTCAGGTTCAAACCCACCTGGGCAGATACTCCGTATCCGGAAATATGGAAATCGTCATGTCTTTTCTTGCTTAACAAAGTAGCATTTGTTTTTGGATAGAGAAGTCCGCCGCCAATACCTTCTGTCAGGTTAATCTGGATTTTGTCTGTATTCCAGATTCTGAAAAGCTTGGAAATATCATCCACACGGTTGATTTGTGCATGCACATAGTTAAGACCGTCCGTGTGTTCAAATTTCAAAAAGTCCTCAGACATAACAGTTGGTGTATTGTTATACGTACCGTTGTGTATGGCTCCTGCTTCTGATGCCGGAAGATTAATTTCTCCTGTTACATTGGCAGTTTGGCCTTGAGTCATTACATATTTCATGTGGTCAACACCAATGGAAACATTATAATGGTCACTGATGAAGTAGCCAATCCTAAGGTTGGTTTGCGGAATAGTCATTCTGGCCGGATTCAGGTAATCTAAGTGATACCCTTTAGGCTTGTCATGCGCTTTCACATCGTTTACTGTGAAATTGTAACCATCGCCTTTAAAGGTAATGTCTGATTTTGTGTAAGATTCTCTGTTGCCACCCCAATAGATAAAGAATTTTCCTTTGTTGTGGGCAGTGTATTTTTCAGGACTCGTTGCCAGCTCTTGGGCGAAGGTGTACTGTGAAAAAGCACAAAAAAAAGTAAGTACACCCACTATTAATGGATGTTTCAAAATTGGGAATTATTTATTATTAAAAAATTTAGGTTATTCGGTTTAAAAATTATTTACGGTTTTTCTAATGGCTACCAGCTTGGTCATGAGTCCTTCGAAATATTTCAGGTCCAGCATATTGGCTCCGTCACTTTTTGCATTGGCAGGGTCAAAGTGGGTTTCAATAAAAATTCCGTCAACGCCAACTGCAATTCCTGCTTTAGCGATGGTTTCAATCATGTCAGGTCTTCCACCGGTTACACCTGCCGTTTGGTTTGGCTGTTGCAAAGAGTGGGTTACGTCAAGGACTGTTGTAGCGTATTGCTGCATGGTAGGAATACCTCTGTAATCTACAATCATATCCTGATATCCAAACATGGTTCCTCTGTCAGTAACCATTACTTTCTGGTTGTTGCAGTCCAATACTTTCTGTACGGCATGTTTCATGCTTTCCGGACTCATAAACTGACCTTTTTTCAGGTTTACGGTCTTTCCGGTGTTGGCAGCCGCAACGACAAGGTCTGTCTGTCGAACCAAAAAAGCAGGTATCTGAAGCACATCCACATATTCTGCCGCCATAGCTGCATCTTCGTTGGTGTGGATATCGGTAACGGTTGGAACATCAAAGGTTTCAGAAACTTTTCGTAAGATTTTCAGGGCTTTTTCATCACCAATTCCTGAGAAACTGTCGATTCTGGAACGGTTGGCTTTTTTGAAAGAACCTTTAAAAACGTAAGGTATTTGTAATTTGTTGGTAACTTCAACAAGTCGTTCAGCAATTCTAAGTGCCATTTCTTCTCCTTCTATGGCACAAGGACCAGCCAGAAGAAAAAAGTTATTACTGTCGAGATGCTTTATTTTTGGGATATCTTGTAAATTCATATGTTGTTTTTTGAAAGCGCAAATTTACAAATTATATCAATCGAAAGATAATTTCTGTTAAAACTTTAAGAAGCAAAAACACAGGGATTTATCGGCTGTCTTTTTTCTTTTTAATGATTTGTTTATAGCCAACCAAAAAGGGTGGAATTTATATATATGCCTTAATTCTACCCTTTTGTGTAGAGGTAATCAAACGTTTAATTTGTAATTTTCAAAATTAATATTGGATAAGCAATTTGTTGATTTATATGATAAACTATCTGTTTGTAAGAAAATATTAGGATTATTAATTATTTCGAAGTAAATAACCTTACAGCAGAAACTTCAATACTTGGTATAATTATAATTTTTAAATTTTAATGTATATGAAAAAGATTAAAGAATTCAAAAATTCCCTATCCCTATTTTTTGCATTACTAACACTATTTTTATCTTTTACTTCTTGTTCAAATAATGATGACCAACAAGAAGTCAGAATTGATAAAAACTTAAAAAAGAGGGTAAAAGATTATACTTCTGAGGAAATTTTCAGGGCTATTTTTTTTCTTCAGGGAGATTTAGTCAACCATGTTCCATCTCTTTATAATCTAAAAGTAAATTCAGAAATTTTTAAGGAAAATGTTATTTATGTTGCCAGTTTGGAAACTAATATACCTAAAGAAAGAATTGAAAAACTTGACAAATTCGATGTCTTGTCAGATTCTTTAATGTCAGAAATAAAAATATTAAACCCTAAGATTTTTGATGAGCTCAAGGCAAGTATAGAAAGCAAAAAGCCGGATAATGTAGTTGAAAAGCTAAAAGAATGCTCACTCTTAATACAATCTGCATCATACAAAGTTTATGAGTTTAAAGAAGGTTTGTCTGTTCTCGAACTTGCTGAGGCAAAAGGTAATATAAGCCCTAAAAACTACGAGTTTGAAAAAGTTTCGGAAGTACAAAGATTTAATAAAGATTTACAAAACTTTATTGATGGAGAACCTGATTTATATAACTATCATACAGAAAATGTAGCTCTAGGACTTGTGGTTTTATTACTGGTAACGGTAGTAATTTTTTTGGCATATGTAATATTAGCAACTGTAGCTATTTTTGGAGAAATAGTTATTTTCTATTTTAACTTTATTTTTATTCATAATTGGGTTATTCCATTAGAGCCTGATTCAAAAGATGGATTACAAGGAGGGCAAATTGTAAGAGATTTAATTCTAATAAAGGGATAATGAAAACAATTTTTAATTTTTTCTCTTATGTGGTTATATTTTTCTCTTTTCTATCCATTTTAATAATAGTCTTTATTAGTTCTATTCAAATCAATGTATTAAGTAATATACTACACCCTCAATTCAAATATACAGTAATAACAATTTTTCCCGAATCATTTGCTTTTTTTACGAAAGACCCTAAAGATGAGCAAATGATGTTATATTTTGTCAAAGAAGAAAATGATAAGATCAAAAAAGTCAATCTAAAAAATAATTCTGCATATAATTATTTTGGATTTTCTCGGAAGTCTAGAAGATTAACATATGAGTTAGGAAGTTTAATAAAAAGAGTGCCAGATAGTTTATGGAATGAAATAACAGAAAGTGAAATAAAGGAACTAGATTTCAAAGGAAAAGCATTTTTATTAAAAAAAGATAATAATGTAAAGCTTTTTGAAAAAGGAAAATATATTCTTTATTACTTCAAACCTATACAATGGGAATGGAATGATTTAAAAGAAGTAACAAATGGGAAGTATGTTTATATCTCAATTGAATAAAATTAATAAATGGATTGAAAGTAAAATCTTTATTAATCCATATACAAGAGTTTATGGAATTGGAAGAACATTTATTGCTTTTAGTCTTCTAACAGTTTTTCTTTTCAATGATATGGATTACCTTTTTAATAAAAGGGCAATAGAAGTAATTTCAAATTCGGACTTCATTCATAATAGACTCAACTTTTTTGGGATTTTAGGCTATGATAATCTATTATTAGGTAAAATAATATCCCTAATAATCCTATTAGTTGTGATTAGTGGTTATATGCCGCAAATAACAGGTGTTTTGCATTTTTGGATAACATATAGTTTTAACAATTCAAGTATATTGTTAGATGGTGGAGAGCAAATAGCTACTATTTATACCTTTTTAATTATTCCATTGACTTTATTTGATAATCGAAAAAATCATTGGCAAAAACCAAAAAAAGAACCTAACTCAATAATTAAATTTATAGGGCATCTTGTTTTTTTGTTTATTAGTTTGCAAAGCTGTTTTATATATTTAAATACAGGAATTGAAAAAATATACCAATTGAATGATTGGAAGAATGGTACTGCATTATATTATATTTTCAATAATTCTTATTTCGGATTAAGTGATAGTATTTTGTCATTAGTTAGCCCTCTGATTAATTCTGAATTTATTTTTTTTCTGACATGGTGGGTTATTTTATCTCATTTATTATTATCATATATTTTATTACTTGACAGGAGAAAAAAAATATCGTTTCTTCCAATAGGTGTTTTCTTTCATACCAGTATTGGTGTTTTTTTAGGCCTATATAGTTTTAGCCTAGTAATGATAGGAGTTTTGTTATTGTATATTTTACCTTTTCAACACAACTTAAAATTTACATTATGGAAAAAAGAAAGATAGTTTACAAAGAAGTTCAATTTTTTTGGTTATCAATAATACCAGCATTGTTGTTTTTATCTTTTACAATATTTGCTTATCTATATAAGCTTGGAACAAAACCTATCCCGTTATATATGACCATAATAATTGTTTTTATTTTTCTTGTCATTATGTTAGTTACCTATAAGATGACAATAATTATCGATGATGATACTATTTCTATTTCATTTGGAATAGGTTTGATAAAAAAAACAATAAATATTTCCAATATAGATTATAAAGGGATAAAGAAGACTATAATTCCATGGTATTATGGAGTTGGAATAAGATTTGGAAACGGAATTGTTTTATACAATACAAAAAGTGGGAAAGGTATAGAATTGCCAGTAGACTATAAAAAGTATATAATAAGTACAAAAAATTATGAACAAATTAAAAATATAATTATACGACAATAGGCTTTTTGTCAACAAGAATAATCCAATATTTTGATATAGAAAGCTACCTATCTTAGATAGGGGGCTTTTAAGATTAAAAGAAAAAGATTGTTTAAATTAAAAACTCATTTATTGTCATAAAAATAAGAATCCTTATGGTGTAAAGTTTCCGATAATCAATTAATATAAACTAAAGGGTAGCTATACTTAATGTTCGAAAAGATGAAAAAAAATCTTTGCCTAATTACAACTTTGATACTGTTTTCTTGTAATAGTGATGATTTAATTCCTGTAAATCAGTATTTAGGGAATTATAAGCTAACCGCATTGACATCTAATATTCCATTAGACTTGAACTATGATAATATTGCTACACTTAATTTTAAAAATGAATTGAATATTTATTTTTTAGGCAATAGAAAACCTTTACATGATTTACAATTTGTTAAATCAAGTGTATCAAATGAGTGGTTTCTTCGTTTGGGATTACCTAAAGATAATTACAATCCTGAACAAACAATTATAGAATTAAGATACGGAACTGGCGATTATTCTAAAAGTATAATATTCGATAATAACACACCAACAATAATTCACAATTATTCCGATTTATTTGTAGCTGACTCATTATGGTTGGTTAACAATAAATATCCTTATCCTTATCAATTAAACTTCTACGATAACAATAAAGTTACTATTAAAATAAAACAGAAATTTTACAACAATATTAATTCAGAATGGGTTGTATCAGAGCTGATTGCGAAATATGAAAAATTGTAAATCTTCTGCTAACATCCATTTTGCGTAATTGTGGGGTCAGTATCAAACAAATATTCTATTTCAAATTTTTAGATTAAAAGAAAAAGATTAAATTAAAACTCATTTATTGCCATAAAATCAAGGATAACAACCCAAACTCCTTGAGAAGTTATTATCAAGTTTTCTTCAATTTTGTTATTTCGTGAAAATAAGTTCGTTTTATTCATTTTTCTTAAGTCCAAATCCTTTCGGTACATAAAGATATCCTTTTTCGAAGATATTAAAATACAGGCGGATGGGTTTTGCAATTCCGGGCCAGGTGACTTCATAAACATCTAATAATCCGGCGCCCATTTCATTTCTTTTAGTTGGGAAAGGGCAGCAGCTTTCAATTTTTTTATACGTTATGGTTTCGCCTTTTGGTCCGGTCAAGGCATCTAAAAAGCGTTTTGGATTTATGTCTTCGTCTGCTATGCTTCGGTAATATACATTGATAGGATAGTCCTTGTCGTAGCCGTATTTTTTGTCTTTACTATATTCTGTAAGCAAAAACCAGCCATTTTTTGTAATGACAGGTTCCGGTGCGTTGTCATCAATGTTCTTGATAGTTGAACGGGTACTGATACAGGAAACGGCAAGGATTCCTGTTAATAAGACCAGGATAAGGCTTCTGATTTTCATTTAGTTTGCTTTTTTGTTTGAACAAAATAGGCTACGATAGCCGAGATTACCATTCCTATAGATAACGTAAAAAAGATACTCTGTATGATATAGCTCCTTAAATTAAAATAGTTGGCGGCAGCTTCTTTGTCTTTTGAAGCATTAATCATGTTTTCAAAAAACTCCGGTGCAATCAGTTCATGGAAGGAAGCCTGTGCTAAAGGCATCAATAAGGCAATAACAATGGTCATGTAAAGTCCGGTGGCACAACCTTGTTTCCAGTCCATGTGTCCGTTAAAATAATTAGTCTTTTTTTCTCTTAATGCCAGCGAATAGATAAGTCCGGCGAAAATGTAAAACAATAGGGAAGACAACATATAAAAGCTCATGTTTTCGCCATAAATGCCTAACGTTTTTTCCAAAATAGCCCATGCCAGATAACAAAAGATGTACCGGATGCCCCATTTGATTTCAATCGCAAATTTTTTCATTATGTGTGGATATAATTCAGAGTCAAAATTAAATGATTATTTTAATTGGGCTATATTTTAGACGGGAATATTACGAGGTATGGGAGCGAATGTTTATTTTTGTGCAAATAATTTGAGCTATGTATAGTTTTTATGGCACCTGGCCCTGGTATGTTTCCGGTTTTTTAATCGGAGCGGTAATGCTTCTACTGATTTATTTTGGAAAGACATTTGGAATGTCGTCCAATCTTCGCACGCTTTGCTCCATTTCCGGAGCGGGAAAATTTTCTGATTTTTTCAGGTTTGACTGGAAGTCGCAGCGTTGGAACCTGGTAGTTGTACTTGGAGCCATGATTGGCGGTTTTATAGCTGTACATTTTTTAAGCGATGGTTCCGGAGTGAATCTGAATCCGGCTACGGTAGCCAAATTGCAAGAAATGAATATCGATGCGCCAAATGGAAAACTGATTCCGGAATTGTTTACTTCTGCTGAAAATGTTTTTACTCCAAAAATATTCGGATTCCTGCTTTTTGGTGGACTTTTGGTTGGATTTGGTTCCAGATATGCGGGGGGATGTACTTCCGGGCATGCCATTACCGGAATGAGTAATTTGCAGTTGCCTTCATTGATAGCCGTAATCGGTTTTTTTATCGGTGGATTAATTGCGGCTCACTTTTTATTGCCTTTGATTTTTTAGTTTAATATTTTCCGTTCACCCTGCCAGGGTTTTAAACCCTGGCAGGGTGAACGGAAAATAAAATATATCAGTACGATGAAATTTATAAAATATTTACTTGTTGGAATTCTTTTCGGGATTGTATTAACCAAATCGGAAGCCGTGTCCTGGTACCGAATTTATGAAATGTTCCAGTTTGAATCTTTTCATATGTTTGGAATTATCATGACAGCTATTGCGGTGGGTGTTGTTGGAATCCAGATTTATAAAAGAAATAAAGTGGTTGGGCTTGATGGCAAACAGATTCAGATTGCCGATAAGGATAAAGGATTTAAAAACTACATTATTGGCGGAACCATTTTCGGATTGGGCTGGGGCATGATTGGAACTTGTCCTGGACCTATATTTATCCTGATTGGAGCCGGTTTTTACAGTATTGGGATTGTACTTTTAGGTGCCTTGATTGGTACGTTCCTTTACGGGTTATTAAAAAATAAGCTGCCTCATTAATTGGCGACTAAAAACATAAAAAAAGCCCCGGAATTTTCCGGGGCTTTTTTTATGCAATCATTGATTTTTCAGTATTTTCCAGTGACATGGCTTCCCTGTCGGCAAGGATGACCTGTTCCAATTCTTCAATTTTTTCACGCACCGCACTGATGTATTCGTCCTGATTGCGGATACTGGCGAGATACTTAAGCGTTTTTTCGTCGTGTGTAAAAAAAGTTCTGGCAGAACGTGTGGCTTCATAAGTGTTGTGTCCTAATAATTTCATGACATCTATACCCACACGCAGGCTCGTGTCGAGAGTTTCCCTGTAAATGTGCATAATCCCCGCATTCATCTGGTCATAGGCATCGTCTCTGTTTTCAGAACGTACAAGTATGTAAAGATTCGGGAAATGTTTTTTGACCATTTCTATCATTTCCATTCTTTTTTCGCGATTGCCTATGGCAATAATGATAATTTGCGCTCTGCCGGCTCCGGCTATCTCCAGCAAATCATGTCGTGAAGCGTCGCCATAATACACCTTGAATCCGAGTTTTCGCAGCATGTTTACATTATCGCTGTTATTGTCGAGTACGGTAGCCTGTATGTTATTGGCTCTTAGGAATCGTCCAACAGTATTTCCGAAATGACCGTATCCGGCTATAATAACAGGATTGCTTTCAGAATCGACATCACTCTCGGCTTCTTCTTCGCTTCCGCTCATAGAGCATTTGGATTTCATCAGTACCTTTTCATTAAACATCATCAGCAGCGGCGTAAAGGCCATGCTCAGTGCAGTCACAGCCATCATAAGGTCTGTGATTTCTTTGCTGAGGATGTTTTCCTGTAATGAAAAACTCAAAAGCACAAAAGCGAATTCGCCCACCTGACTAAGTCCAAAACTAAAAATAAAGTTTTGGGTATGTCCAATTCTGAAGAATTTACCCAGAAGGTACAATACTGTAATTTTGATGATGATAATACCTACCACGAGTCCCATAATAAGCCATGGTTTTGACAGCAAAAGCTGAAAATCTATCGAACTGCCTACAGAAATGAAGAAAAGCCCCAGCAAAAGTCCTTTGAAAGGGTCAATGGCAATTTCGAGCTGGTGTTTATATTCACTGTTGGCAAGCATGACTCCGGCTAAAAAAGCACCCAATGCAGGACTTAATCCTACGGAGGTCATCAATACAGCAATGCCTACCACAACAAGTAATGCCATTGCGGTAAACATTTCACTTAGTTTTGTTTTTGCCATGGCATGGAAAATAGGACGTAAGAGGTATTTTCCGGAAAGCAATACTATGGTTATTGAAGAAAGTACGAAAAGAGCCTGTGTCCATTTTGAAAAACCATCCATCAAAGTGGGATGCGCGGTTACCGCTGCCTGTTGTAATTCCTTACTGGCGAGCAAGGGTAGCAGTGCCAACATAGGAATGATAGCAATGTCCTGAAAAAGCAATACGGCAAAGGAACTCCGTCCGGCTACGGTTTTAATCCAGCCTTTTTCATTAAGGGTCTGCATGACTATAGCGGTAGAAGACATGGAAATTATCATTCCCAAAACCAATGCGGTTTTCCAGTCCAATCCAAAGGCCAGTGCAGCAGCTGTAAGGACGAGTGTTGTCCCGGCAACCTGCAAACCTCCCATGCCGGCTATTTTTTTCCGCATTCTCCAAAGACGTTCGGGTTCGAGTTCCAGTCCAATGACAAATAGCATCATAACAACACCAAATTCGGCAAAATGCATAATGTCATGTCCTTCGGTTCCTATGAGTCCTAAAAAGGCCGGCCCGATGATGATTCCTGCCAGAAGATATCCCAGCACAGAACCCAGGCCAAGTCTTTTGGCAATGGGAACCATAATAACGGCTCCTGCCAGATAAATCATGGCCTGAAAAAAGAAAGTGTCCTGCATGTGATTCATTTACTTAATATAAAAATAGCTATTTTGAAAAAAGATTTTGGTTTTTGGAAATAAAAAAATCAACTGCCTGAATGAATTTCCAGGCAATTGATTTCAAAGGGCCATGGGTAGCCGTTATTTCCAGCCGCCACCTAAGGAGCGGTAAAGCTCAACATCGGCTTCAAGGCTAGTGCGTTTTAATGTGGCAAGTTCCAGCTCGCTTTGCAGCAGGTTTCCTTGTGCCACAATCACTTCAAGATAAGTAGCCATACCGCTTTTGAAAAGCATGTCTGCATTTTTTACTGCATTTTGCAATGTAGTAACACGGTTGGCAGCTATTGCTTGCTGTTCTTTTAGTTTTTCAACTTTTACAAGCGCATCTGCTACTTCGCCAACGGCTACAAGAACCGATTGCCTAAAGCTGAGTACGGCTTTTTCTCTTTCGATTTTTGAAATTTCGTATTGGGCTTTAAGACTTCTTCCATTTAGCAATGGCTGTGCAAGGCTTCCGGCTACAGTTCCAAAAAGCGAAGCGGGAGTATTAAACCAATTGCTCGATTTAAAAGAGGTGAGTCCGCCTGCAGCCGTAATGTTCAGGCTTGGATAGAGTGATGCCTTGGCAATGCCTACTTTTGCGTTTGCCGCTTTTAAAGCCAGTTCTGCATTTTTAACATCGGGTCTTCTGCTTACTAATGAAGAAGGAATTCCGGCAGATACATTTTCTTTTAAAGCGATGGCCCCAAGCGTAGTTTTCCTTTCCTTAGCACCCGGAAAGCTTCCGGTAATGATGCTTAGCGCATTTTCCTGCAAGGCAATCGCCTGCTCCAGTTCAGGAATAAGCTGTGCAGCTATAGACTGTTGCGCTTCTGCCTGTTGTTTCGCCAAAGAGGTTACCTGTCCGGATTCATATTGCAGGTTGATGACAAACAATGTGCTGTCATTCAACGCAAGATTCTTTCTGGCTATTTCCAATTGGGCATCCAGCATCAAAAGATTATAGAATCCTGTAGAAACATTCGCTACAATAGTAGTTTGCAATGCTTTTTTGGCTTCTTCAGATTGGAGGTATTCCGCCAAAGCATTTTTCTTACGGCTTCGGATTTTACCCCAGATATCTGCTTCCCATGACAGGTTGAGTGCCGCATTATAATCTTCGATATGTTTCTTTTTCAAAAATGTACTGGTACTCAATCCGTTCAGGCTATTGTCAGACAACCGGGTTGATGTGGCCGTAGCCTCAAAGTTGAGCTTCGGAACATTTCCCCATTTGGACTGTGTTAGTTGCCATTGCGCCGCTTCAATATTTTTTTGAGCGATAAGCAGGTCATTGTTTCTGACAATAGCACTGTCTATCAGTTTTTGGAGCGAAGGTTCTGTAAAGAATTCCTTCCAGCTCTGGTCGGCAATGCTGGTAGTGTCCTGCGAGCTAACATTCCTGAAGTTTTCGGGCAAGGCATCTTTTGGAGTTTCGACATCTTTCGAAACTTTACATGCTGTGAGTGTGGTGATTAAAACCAGTACAGCTATATATTTATTGATGTTTCGTTTCATTTTTATTTTTCTTCGTTATGGATTACGGCTATTGGTTTTCCACTAACTTTTTCTTGTAAATACTGGAATATGATAAATAGAACCGGGATGATAAATAAACCAAGAATTACTCCTGAAAGCATACCTCCGGCAGCACCAATACTGATGGAATGGTTACCTTGTGCTGATGGACCTGTGGCGCTCATCATTGGAATCAATCCCACAACAAAGGCCAGCGAAGTCATGATGATTGGTCGTAAACGTAGTTTCGCCGCATCAATTGACGCTTTGCCCAATGCCTGGCCGGACCTTCTTTTTTGAGCCGCAAATTCCACGATTAGGATAGCATTCTTGGCGAGAAGCCCAATAAGCATGACGAGTGCAACCTGTACATAAATGTTATTTTGAATACCGGTCAAACCAATAGCTGCGAATACTCCAAAGATTCCGGTTGGGATGGACAAGATTACCGCTAAAGGCAAAATATAACTTTCATATTGTGCCGCAAGCAGGAAATAAATGAACACCAGACACAATAGGAAAATGGTTGTGGATTGTCCTCCGGATGAAATCTCTTCACGGGTTTGTCCTGAAAATTCATAACTATAACCGGCAGGCAACTGCTGTGCAGCTACTTCTTCAATGGCCTTGATGGCATCTCCGGAACTGAAACCCGGTTTCGGAATCGCATTAATCGAAATCGAATTAAACAGGTTGTATCTCGAAGCGGTTTCAGAACCATAAATACGGGTTAGTTTTACCAAAGTATTTATAGGAACCATTTCACCATTTTTATTTTTTACAAATACACGGTCAATAGTTGTCGGGTCGGCTCTGTCTGCAATATCGGCCTGTACCACAACCCGGTAATATTTCCCGAATCTGTTGAAATCAGAAGCCTGGGCACTACCAAAATAAGCCTGCATTGTTTGCAAAATGTCTTTTACTTTTACGCCCAACTGGTCTGCTTTTTCATCATTGATATCCAATTGCAATTGCGGATAATCTGCTTTGAAAGAGGTAAAGGCTACAGCAATTTCAGGACGTTTCATTAATTCTCCGATGAAATTTTGAGAAACACCGCTAAACTTATCCAGTTTGCCGCCTGTTTTGTCCTGCAATACTAAATCCAGAGCTTCCACATTACTGAATCCAGGTACGGTTGGAAAACTGAATACGAAGAAATTACCTCCGGATATGGCGCCTAATTGGCCGCGAACCTGATTCATTATCTCATCAATGTTTTTAATAGCACCACGTTCTTCATTTGGTTTCAGCAATACGAAAACAACTGCTGATGATGGGCTCGTGGAGTTTGTCAAAAGGTTGAAACCTGAAATGGCGGTTACAAATCGGGATGATTCCAAAGCTTTTAACGTATTTTCGGCTTCGGTCATTACTTTTTGGGTTCCGTCTAAAGAGGTTCCGGAAGGCGTGTTTACTGCAATGGCAATAAATCCCTGGTCTTCTGTTGGAATAAATCCTGTTGGGGTTCTTTGAACCATTACAATTGTTGCAATCAGAATTACAGCCAGACCACCCAAACTTGCCCATTTGTTACGGATTAAGAACTTTAATCCGCCCACATAACGATTGGTTAAAGCGGTAAAACTTTTATTAAATCCGATAAAGAATTTTTCCTTGAATCCGGGTTTGGAATAGGGCTTTTCCTTGTCATGCGCTTCATGATTGTCTTTTAAAAATAAAGCGGCAAGGGCAGGGCTTAATGTTAAGGCGTTTACAGCAGAAATTACAATTGCAATTGCCATTGTAAAGGCAAACTGTCGATAGAAAACTCCAGTTGAACCTTCCATAAAACCAACCGGCAGGAATACCGCCGCCATGACCAGCGTAATCGAGATGATTGCTCCGGTAATTTCGTGCATGGCTTCATGCGTTGCGATTTTTGGAGACAAATGCTTGTGTTCCATTTTGGCGTGTACGGCTTCGACGACGACAATTGCGTCATCGACGACAATACCAATCGCCAAAATCAAGGCGAACAACGTCAGCAGGTTAATAGAGAACCCGAATAATTGCATGAAGAAGAACGTACCTAAAATGGCTACCGGAACTGCAATAGCCGGAATTAAGGTCGACCTGAAATCCTGAAGGAACAGGAATACAACGATAAATACGAGTATGAATGCTTCCAGTAAAGTATGCTGAACTTGTGCAATTGACTGGTCAAGAGATACTTTTGTACTGTAAAATATATTGTGCTTTATTTCTTTTGGGAAATCTTTGGAGGCTTTCTCCATCAGTTTGTTAATCGCAATCTGAATATCGTTTGAGTTGGACCCCGCCAACTGTATGATACCAATTACGACTCCTTTATTACCGTTCAAACGGGTCAAACTGTTGTAGGAATAGGCACCAAGCTCGACTCTGGCAACATCTTTCAGGCGCAGGATTGAACCGTCTGCATTGGAACGGATTGCAATGTTCATGTAATCCTCCGGTTTGGTCAGTTTTCCTTTGTATTTGATAACATATTCGAAAACTTCCTTACTTCTTTCTCCAAATTTACCCGGCGCGGCTTCTAAACTTTTGTCCTGAATTGCCGCCATAACTTCGTTTGGCGTTACATTGTAAGTTGCCATTTGTGTCGGATTTAACCAGACACGCATAGAATAGTCTTTCGTTCCTCCAAAAATAGCGGCAGAACCTACTCCGGGAATACGTTTGATTTCCGGAATGATATTGATTTGTGCATAGTTGGCAACAAAAGTCTGGTCGTATTTGGCTTCGTCTTCGGTATACATGCCAATTGCCATAATAAAACTGTTTTGCTGTTTTGCCGTAATGATACCTTGCTGTACAACTTCGGCCGGTAACTGGCTTGTAGCTTGTGCCACACGGTTTTGTACGTTAACGGCTGCCTGGTCGGCATCTGTACCTAATTTAAAGAAAACAGTAATGGCTAGAGTACCGTCATTACTGGCTGTTGAGCTCATGTAAGTCATGTTTTCGACACCGTTTATGGATTCTTCCAAAGAAGGTGCTACCGAACGTAGGACGGTTTCAGCATTGGCTCCCGGATAGACCGCCGTTACTAAAACTGACGGTGGGGCAATATCCGGAAATTGTTGTAGGGGTAATTTCGAAAGTCCCAGCAGACCCAATATTACCAATAGGATAGAGATAACAGTGGCCAGTACAGGTCGCTGTATGAATATTTTGAACATTTTTAGCTTTAATTATTTTTTGTTAATTACTTGAGCAATTTTATTCGATTTTTCAGGCTGAATTGCCTGACCTTCCTGAAGTTTGTCAATGCCGCTTAGTACAATCTGGTCACCTGATTTTACACCGTCTTTAATAAGATAATTGCTACCGCTTTTACCAATAATGGTGATTGGTGCTTTGGTTACCTTGTTTTCTTTATTTACTGTAAATACGAAAACTTTATCCTGCATTTCCATTGTAGCAGATTGTGGTACCAGAATTGCATCGTCATGTTGGATTCCTAAACGGATTCTACCTGTATTTCCGGAACGCAAAGTCCCGTTAGCATTAGGAAAAGTAGCACGAAGTGTGATGGCGCCTGTGTTTTTGTCAAACTGGCCGTCAACCATGTCGATTTTTCCAGTTTGGGCATATACATTGTTGTCTGCAAGCACTAATGAAACCGGTGGCAGCTTTTTGATTTTGTCATCGATAGTGTTTCCGGAATATTGTGCTTTGAAATTGATAAAATCGGTTTCGCCCAATGAAAAGTAAGCATATACTTCATGAACATCTGAAAGTTTTGTCAATGGTTCAATATCGGTTGCAGAAACCAGACTTCCCTGTTTCTTTGGCAATCTTCCAATATAACCGCTAACCGGTGCTGTGATGGTAGTATAGCCCAAATTGATTTTTGCTGAACCTACCATTGCTTTTGCCTGGTCTAAATTGGCAGAAGCAATTCTGTGAGAAGCTTTGGCCGTTTTTAACTGGTATTCAGAAACAACCTTGTTTTGAACAAGAGGCGTTAGCTTATCAATTTCCAACTGCGCATTTATCAAAGCCGCTTCAGCACCGTGAAGGCTGGCAAGCGCATTGTTTAGCTGTTCACGAAAAGGCTGTTCGTTTATTTTGAACAACGGCTGACCTTTAGTAACGAAAGCCCCTTCGTCAACATAAATTTTTTCCAGATTTCCACTCACCTGTGGGCGAATTTCAACATCAACGGTTCCCTGAATGGAAGCGGGATATTCAGAATCTGTAGTAGTGGTAGCACTTTGGATAGCATAAACCGGCAAAGTTGGGGGAGGTGGGGCAGCCTGACCCTGGTTTTTATCGGAACATCCTATCAGTATGGCTGCAAGCAGAAGGCTGGTTAGAATCGTATTTCTCATTGTTTTATGATTTTTGAATTTGTTGGACATTTTGATTGATTTCTGTTTTTTGCTTTGCATTTTTTTAGCGTTTAACATGCTGATTCATTTTATAATTGTTTATAGCCAACGGCCTGAAAGTCAGCTTTTTTGTTTGGTGTGAGGTGTTCTTCCTGAGAACAGCAACACGGGTTTCCAGCGCGCTACATTGCCATTGGTATTAGTTTGTTTTTAATAGTCATAACTGAATTAAATAATCTAACATTGTTAAGTAAGTAAACGAAAAAAGGTATAGATTTTCAGGCCAAACTGTTAATTACAGATTGGCATTAAATTATTTATCACTGTTAAGTAACGGATTAAAAAATTTTTCGTGATTAATCCATTATTAAATTATTCTTATTAAATCATTTATCAGTGTTAAGCAGATGTCAAAAAAATTAGACTTCTACTACCTGAATTGATTTAATTATCCCTCCGATGGCATCTTTCAATATTTGATTATTGATATTAGATGCTAACCCATTGCCTACGATATTGATAGAAATCAGTCCGTGGATAACTGAGAAAAAAGTAAAATATTTTTGCTTTATAACGTCGTCAGAAGGTTTTTGTCCTTTCATTATTTCGGCAATTGCTTGCGTAAATAATTGAAAAGGTCCTTCGGCTTCAGGAACACGCTGCATACAGCAAGTCATTTCTACTCCAAACATTACCTGATAAAGTTCTTTGTCTGCAAAGGCAAAGTTCCAATAAGCCATCCACATTGCCTCAAGCTGTTCTGCAGGGTCTGCTGAAACTGCTTTTGCTTTTTCCAGGTCTTTTGTCAGGCATAAAAAACCTTTTTTGGTGAGTTCCTGTAGTATAGCTTCTTTATTGGAAAAATACTCGTAAATAATTGGTGCAGTATATTCTATGCGGTCTGCTATTTTACGCATGCTGAGGCCTTGCCAGCCTTCTTCTTTCACAATATAATAGGCAGCATCCAGAATATTATTCCGGGTCTCTTCTTTTTGTCGTAAAATTCGATCTTTGCTTGCCATTTTTTATTGGGTATTAAATGGTTTAACACCGTTAAGCAAAATTACAGCTTTTTTATAATATGAAACAAGCGAATTATAAAATTTTCTTATGTAACTATAAATGAGATAGTGTTTCCTTATAAAAAGCTGGTTTTAAGCTTAAAATACAGTTCACTTTTTCGATTCAGGTTGATTCCGTTTTGTATGATGACTATTAGTTTTATGCCTATAATCGCTATTAAAAAAATCAGGAAGAGCGGAAATCGTAGCGAAAAAGCTTTTTGAAGGAACGGACTCACAATCATGAGTAGCGATGCGATAACCGATAAAACAATTTGGATGCTTACTATATTTTTCCCTAATTCTTTATTTTTTGCGTCTTTGGTTTTATAAGTCAGGATTAAGGGAAGTATAACGTTTCCGTAGGGAAATATAAGTCCAAATAAAGCGGAAAGGTTGATTAGTTTCGCCCTGTCGATTCCGGTATTTTCTTCTGTTTCGCCCATCAGGTTTTCCGGCTGGGTTTCTAAAGATTGTGCAATTGCTTTTAATGTAAAACCTTTGAGAATACTCCCGGCTTCAATCCTTTGGATGGTTCGTAAGGAAAGTCCGGATTTTTCAGCAAGTTCTGTTTGGGTGAGGTTCTTTGCTTCTCTTAGGGTTTTAACGTTGTTCATCATAAGCCGGGTTTCTGCTTTTGCATTACAAAGTTAAATGAAAAGAGATGATTATAGAAAACTATACATCAAAATAGAGGCCATAAATGTGACTCTAGGCTTTGCGGCTCTGCGTCTTTGCGTGAAAATAATTGCTCGCAAAAACACGAAGGCGCAAAGGCGTAAAATGAAAAATGGTCATTTTATAAAAAACAATCGCAGGAAACGAATTCCCTGCGATTGCTACTAACTCAAAACTTAAACTAATTATTTATTGGAGTAAACCCTTATATAATCAATGATAAATTCTTGAGGGAAAATGGTATCGTCTACTTCAGGCCCGCCAAAGTTTCCGCCAACGGCTACATTCAGTATAAAGTAGAATGGCTGGTTGAAAGGCCAGACGTCTTCGTTTTTATCTGACGGATTAAAAGTAAAGACTAAAGTATCGTCTACATAAAAATCCATTTTGTCTTTGGTCCAGTCTACACCAAATGTATGAAAGCCTTCTTCGATGTTATCGAACCGGGTTTTGTGTGAACTGGCGTTGTCACCGTGATTGGCCTTGGTGTGTAGTGTCGTATAAACCATATGTGGTTCTTTACCAACATATTCTAAGATGTCTATTTCACCGCTTTTAGGCCATCCAACCTGTTTTATATTGGAACCGAGCATCCAGAAAGCAGGCCAGATGCCTTGACCAACAGGAATTTTAGCGCGTGTTTCCATATAGCCGTATTTGAATTCTTTTTTTCCGGCAGTTGTAATTCGGGTAGAGGTGTATTGGTTACCATCTTTTTTTGCCGTGATAATCAATTTGCCATCTACAATTTTATGGTTTTCTTTCGTATAAATCTGGCGTTCGTTATTTCCCCAGCCACAGATGTTTGGACAACCATCACCCAATTCATAGTTCCAGACTTTTTCATTCAGCTTGTTGCCATTGAAATTTTCTTCCCAAATAAGTTTTCCTTTTTTAACCTGTCCAAAAACGGAACAGCCGGTGAGCAGTAGTAGGATTGCTGTTTTTTTCATGATGATTTTTTTAGTTGCTGTAATTGAAATCGGCCTGTAATGTCGCCATAGAGCTGCCACCTACGAATAATTGGAAATCTCCGGGTTCGGCTTCCCATATTTTTCTGGCTGAATAGAATTCGATGGTTTTTTCGTTAATGGTAAACGTGACAGTTTTGGTTTGTCCGGCTTTTATTTCGGTAAGCTCAAAACCTTTCAATTCTCTTACAGGTCGCGTGGCGCTGGCTATCAAATCTCTGATGTATAATTGTACGACTTCTTTTCCGTCAACCGTACTGTTGTTTTTTACATCGACAGAAACTTTTATTTTTCCGTTTTTATGTAATGTCTTAGTATCAAGTTTCAGGTTCGAATATTCAAATTTAGAATAGCTCAGTCCGTATCCGAAAGGATATAGCGGCGTGTTTTCAATATCTGTATAATGTGACCAGAATACGCTTTCCGGATTGTCTGTAGACGGTCTTCCGGTGTTTTTATAATTATAATAGATAGGAAGCTGGCCTACATTTCTAGGAAAAGTCATTGGCAGTTTGCCGCTAGGATTATAATCTCCATACAATACCTGGGCAATGGCATGGCCGCTTTGTGTTCCTAAATGCCAGGCTTCAACAATGGCGGGAATATTTTTTGCGGCCCATGGAATAGCCAGTGGACGTCCGTTTTGCAATACGAGTACAATATTCGGATTGACTTTGTAAACTGCTTCCAGCAGTTCCTGTTGTACACCCGGAAGCGTAATGTCGCTTCGGCTTCGTCCTTCACCGCTTTGCAGTCCGTGTTCGCCTAATACCATAATAACCACATCGGCTTGTTTTGCAGCTGCTATAGCTTTTTCAAAACCGCTTTTGTCAGTCGTATTTATTTTTGTTTCCAGCATAAATCTTGGCTCGCCAAGTGCTACATCGGCTCCTTTTTCATAGGTAATCTGGTTGCCTTTGTAGTTGGCCATACCTTCCAGAAAAGAAACGGCAGTATTGTCGTCGGCACCAATTCTCCAGCTTCCTAACGGACTGGTTTTGTCGTTAGCCAATGCCCCGATAACCGCAATTTTCTGTCCTTGTTTTTTTAGAGGAAGCAGGCTGTTTTCATTTTTCAGGAGCACGATTGATTTTTTTGCCATGTCCAGAACACCCTCATGGAATTCTTTTTTGCCGGTGTATTCTTTTTCGCGGTTTTCATCGCAATATTTATAAGGATTGTCGAAAAGCCCCAATTCAAATTTTACTTTTAAGATTCTTCGCACGGCATCATCGATTTTGTCTTCGGAAACTTTACCTTCTTTGACCAAATCTGCCAAATGGCTTACATAACCGTAAGATTCCATATCCATGTCAGACCCCGCATTGGCGGCTTTCATGGCAGCATCTTTAAGGTCTTTTGCGTAACCGTGGGGAATCATTTCACCCAGCGAGCCCCAGTCTGAAACCACAAAACCATCAAATTTCCAGTCTTTTTTAAGCAGCTCTCTTTGCAGGTAGCTGTTTCCGGTGGCCGGAATTCCTTCCAACTCGTTGAACGAGTTCATGAAAGTCAACACCCCGGCATCAACGGTTGCTTTAAACGGTGGCAAAATGATATTGTGCAGCGTATTATCGCTGATGTCAACCGTATTGTAATCACGGCCTGATTCGGCAAAACCGTATCCTGCAAAGTGTTTTGTACAGGCAGCCAGGCGGAATTCATTGAATTTGTCGCCCTGGAATCCTTTCACACGTGCTATTGCAATCTGGCTTCCGAGGTAAGGATCTTCACCGGCACCTTCCATAACACGTCCCCAACGGGCATCTCTGGAAATATCAACCATAGGGGCAAAAGTCCAGTTCAATCCGGCTACGGCAGATTCTGCTGCGGCAATCTCGGCTGATTTTTTCATGGCTTCCAAATCCCATGAAGCGGCTTCTGCCAATGGAATAGGACTAATGGTTTTATAACCGTGAACGACATCAAAGCCAAAAATTAACGGAATGCCCAAGCGGGTTTCTTCTACCGCAATTTTCTGCAAAGCTCTTACGTCTTTAACTCCACGGACGTTGAGCATGGAGCCTACGAGTCCTTTTTTGAGGTTTTCGTATTTTTTTGCAGCCTGCCCGTCTTTAGGAACCGGTCCGGTAACATCCCAAAAGCCGTTGTATTGGTTCATCTGACCTACTTTTTCTTCCAAAGTCATCAGCTTTAATACAGAGTCTACTTTCCGGTCTATGGGAAGCCTGTTTTTTTCTGAAAAGTTATGTTGTCTGGAGCTGCTACATCCCATAGCCAAAAGCACGGCTGCGGCAAATCCGTATCGTATTGTTTTGTATTTCATTTTATTGGTTTCGAAATTTTATGATAGGCAATAATCAAGAAGGCCAGCAAAGCTAACCTCCCTGATTAGAAGCGTAAGAGTTGGATTACTGGTAGACTCTTACGTAATCGACTTCCATTGCAGATTGAGTAAATGCAGGGTCGACAGTTCCGCCAAAGGTTCCTCCCATAGCCACATTCAGTATCAGGAAGAAATCACTGTTGAATGGGGTAGAGGCTGAATTTACAAATGAATGGTAAGCCGGCTGGTCGTCAATATAGAATTTGATTGACGTTGGACTCCATATCACTTTATATATGTGGAATTCTGATGAGACATTGCTGGCCGTTGTGGTTCCGGTATCGGCATTTCCGCCAGAACGTCCCGGATAGTGTAGGGTTCCGTGTATCGTGTTAGGTGAATTGCCTTTGTGTTCCATGATATCAATTTCTCCGCAAGCCGGCCAGATATTGGTAGCGTAGTTCTCACCAAGTGCCCATATAGCAGGCCATGTTCCTCCACCCGAAGGCAATTTGGCTCTTACTTCAACCTTACCGTATTTGAACTCAAATTTGTTTTCTGTAACTAATCGGGCAGAAGTATAGTTGGAACCGGAGAAGTTCTCTGCTTTAGCAATGATTTTCAATACGCCTCCCTGAACAACCGCATTGTCCAGTCTGTCAGTATAATGCTGCAACTCACTGTTGCCCCATCCGCCGGCACCAAGATTGTAAGACCATTTTGTAGGGTCTGGTGCGCCGTCAACATTAAATTCATCACTCCAAACCATATTGGTGTAATCCGGGTCATTTCCGCCTCCCTGAACCGGTGGCTGGTTACTGAAAGTATGATACCAGGCTAAGGCAGGATTGCCTCCCATAACAGCTCTTACAACCAATTTGCTATCTGTAAGCTCCATGATTTCATAAGTACTTTGTCCGATGTAGTACCCCATAAATCCATTGTCAGAGAAGGTCATCGATGTACCACGTTTTTTATCTGCCGGTACCAGCGATTCACTAGGACTTAGGGCAACCGTTTTGACACCGTTGGTATTGTAGTTCAGGCAAAGGTCTGAGCCTCCTGAACCACCTCCAACACCTAAGAATGCAGCATTAAAGAAGGTCTTACCGCCATTATTTAATTCATATTTCAAAACGCCATTTTCTACGAAGAAACGAAGTTCATTGTCATACAGACAGCTACTGTCCGGAGAACCTGCTTTTTCAAAAGGAGCCGCAGCATAGTAGTTAGGATAGAAGTTTTTCGTAATATCCCCGTCATTTTGACCAACACCCAAATGGCCCGGTACGGCTGCAGCCCAATACCATTTCTTTGAGCTTCCGTTTGTTAAAAGCGTGATGGCTTCCGGGTCTGAGAAATTACTGAATACGGTAACTTCAAATGAGGTATTACTGGCTGTTCCGCCTTTTCCGAAAGCAACTACATTAACGGTGTAGGTGTTTACTCCGTTGCGGGTAAAGGTTTTGGTGTAAACCCCACCCGGAGCATTTTGGGATGTTCCGTCACTGAAAAGATATTTGAAGCTGACAGCATTATCTGCGGTTGCTTTTAATATTACTTTTCCGGAACCGTCTCCATCCGGATGTTCTGCATCTTTACCTACGATTTCATAGGTTAATTCTATATTTTTTGGAGCATCGAGACTGCCAAAAGTCTTGTCGTCATCCTGGCAGCTGCTGACCATAGCTAGCAGCAGGGCTAATTTTCCGATATTTTTTAGTATGTTTTTCATCCCTTTTAATTTGAAAGTTTGACGTCGTCAAAGTAGTAGGTTGCCCCGGTACCGTTGGTTCCGAAATCAAAGAAGAGCACTACATTCTGATAGGCATTATTAGTATTGATTCCTGTGAAATCATAGGTCAGTTCTTCCCAACCGTTAGCAACAGTTGTTGTAACCGGAAGTTCGATGTTGATGTTTGTATTTGTCGAATTCTCGAGTTTCAACAGTACCGGTATTCCTGCCTGAGGCGACCATACTTTGATTTTTATTTTATGGTATACTGAGAAATCGATTGGCTCTGTAAGCGTAATTGCTGTTCCGGCCCAAACTTCTGCCCCGGCATTTTTCACGACACGGGCAACATTTGCCGTGGTGTTTATTCCTGAAGGGTTAGGATTGGTAACTTTTGTGGCAAAAGCACCTCCAAAATCTCCAAAACCATAATTGATTGTGGAAGATTCAAATGTCAATGGCAGTGTTTTAGGTTCATCACCGTTTGTCAGGTAAATATCATCAAAGTAATAGCTTGCCCCGTTCCCCGGGTTTCCAAAGTCAAAAAACAGTATGACTTTTGAATACGATTGTGAGGTGTTGACTCCTGAAAAATCGTAGGTAAGATATTGCCACGCATTCGCTACTGTAGTAACCTGGTCCACTTCATGGTTGATTCCGGCATCTGTAAGGTTTTCTATTTTCAGCTTCACAACAGCGCCTACCTGAGGCGACCATACTTTGATTCTGAATTTGTTTAAAGTTGAGAAGTTAATTGGATTATCTAAAACCATAGTAGTTCCTCCCCAGGTTTCTGCTCCGTTGTTTTTTACTGTTCTTCCCACTTTAGAGCTTAGGTTGATTCCTGAAACATCCGGGTTATTTACTTTGCTGGTAGTAACGTTTCCAAAATCGCTAAAAGAATAGTTCAATGCTGCGTTTTCAAAAGTTAAGGGTAGCAAGATAGGGTTGGAGATAACCACGTTTTCAGTATAGGTTGTAGTAGCAACACCACCACTGTAGGCCGTTACTGTTACGGTATACGTACCCGTGTTGGCATAAGTATGCGTTACAGCAGGGTCGCCCTGCATGAACTGCACAGGCTCCTGTTGCGGGTCTTCACCAAAAGTGACTGCAAAGAAAGTTTCATAATCGGCAGAAGCTGTGACGCCTATGGAAAAGGAATCTCCAACTACCGGAGTGATAGTTACATCCAGATTTTCAGGAGCCCTGAAGGCAACCGTTAAAGGAAGTTCAACCTCGCTTGTAAGTCCGTTGATGGCTGTCGCTACAATTTTCACATTGTATTGGCCTTCTGCGTAGGTGTGGTCTACAGTTCCTCCAACATTAACTTCTGCCGGCTCTGCCGTAGCATCGCCAAAATAGACATCATACTTAACCAGTCCTTCACCTCTTGGTGCGATGGTTACCAATCCGGAGTTGTCCTGTGTGATGGTAAACAATGCTGAGAGATTGGTTGGTGCTGGTGCGTTTGTAACAGAATCAAGGCTCGTATCGTCGCCGGAACATCCTATAAGGATTGTCAGCAACACTAAGCTTATTATTGATTTGAATTTTTTCATAAGTCTTAAATTTTAGTATCCGGGATTTTGCTGCCAGTTTCCGGCTGAAAACTGAATTTCTTCGAAAGGAATAGGGAAGACTTCATTTTTGTCAGCAGTAAAGCCGTCGATTTCAATTGCTGCCCTTCCGGTTCTTACAAGGTCAAAGAAACGGTGTCCTTCACCCATAAGTTCTCTTCTTCTTTCCTGCCATATCAGTGAAGTAAGCGTTGTTCCGGTTCCGTTGATATCATGGTTGGTATCTCCAAAGGCACGTCTTCTTACCTGGTTAAGGTAGAATCTTGCTTTTGTATCGTCAATTCCGCCTCTGTTAAAGGCTTCTGCTGCCATCAAAAGCACATCAGCATAACGGATAGCTCTGTAATTGTTTGGGTTGGTCAGGTTCAAGTCTCCGGCTGCATTGGCACTTCGGGTTCTTGGAATGTATTTTTTGTTAAAATATCCTGTATGCTTGTAGCCTACACCATAGGTAGCCCCTGTTGCTGTTGCCCAGGCTGCAATATCCAAAATTGCAACATCTTTTCTCAGGTCGCCTGCTTCGTAAATGTCTACTGCTTCCTGTGTTGGCACATTAAAGCTATATCCTGATGAAAACCTTGGTCCGGAATAATTTCTTGGACCGTTGAATCCTACGGCAACGTTTCCTTCACTACATTGAAGACATTCGAATCCTGCACCTTCAACATCAGTATACTGTATTTCAAAAACAGATTCAACCCCGTTTTCCTGTGCTTCTTCAAAAATAGTATCGTAGTTTGAGATTAGTGAATAGCCTCCGGTTACCGTTATCAGATTTTCCAATGTCTGGGCAGCCAAATCAAATTTGTCCTGATAGAGGTATACTTTTCCTAATAAAGCCTGAGCCGCACCTTTTGTAACACGTCCCACCTGTGGAGCAGTCGGACTTAAATCGGCAATAGCCAAAATCAGGTCGTTTTCAATAGAAGCATATACTTCTGCTTTTGATGACCTTGGAATGGTCTTTTCATCTCCCAGTTTAAATCTTGCATCCTGTTTTAGCGGAATGCCTCCAAACCATTTTACCAATTCAAACTGGAAATAGGCTCTCAGGAAACGGGCTTCTGCAATAATCTGAGGTTTGTTAGGGAAATCAGTTTTGTCTTTGAATTCCATGATGTAGCTGGCTCTGTTGACTCCTGCAAACATCCAGTCCCATACGTTTTTTACGTTAGCATTTACCGGCGTATGAATCATTTCGTCTACCTGCTGGAATCCGATAACGTCATTCGCACTTTCTCCACCGGACAACGTATTGTCTGAAGCAATTTCGCCCAACAAAACATTCACATAGGTAGATTGTAATATATCGTAAGCAGCTATCAGCGCATTGTGATATTCCTGCTCATTATTGAAATAATTGTCTGCCCCAATCGAATAGGGAACTTCCCTGTCAATAAAATCATCTCCGCAAGAAACGGTAGTGAGGAGCGTTAGTGCCATAAAGGCTGTGATTATATTCTTTTTCATTTTTGTCATCAATTAAAAATTAACATTTACACCAAACAAATACGTTCTTGGTATTGGGTAGAACCCATTGTCAACACCACCGCCAATCGGATTTCCATTTGAAGCTCCAGGGTCATAACCCATATACTTTGTAAAAGTGTAAAGGTTGTTAACGCCGGTATAAATTCTCAATTTGGATATTCCTGCCTTTTCTGTGAAGGCTGAATTTATCGTATAGCCTAATTGTACATTCTGGATTCTCAAATACGAAGCGTCTTCAACAAAATAGTCAGAGAATACATTGTTGGCTGTAGCTGCCGTAGTTACTCTGGGAACGCTGTTGGTTGAGCCTTCGCCTGTCCATCTGCCTAATGTATAGTTCATTCTGTTGACGTCATTCTGGGTTCTTTCATAAGCTCTTACCATGTCGTTTCCGATAGATGCGAAAGCATAGGCAGTGAAATCAAAACCTTTGTAGTTCAGGCTGAAGTTCAGTCCCATTGTCACGTCCGGAATTGGACTTCCCAGGTCAGTTCTGTCATTAGCGTCGATTTTGTTATCGCCATTGACGTCTACAAAACGCAGGTCACCCGGTTTTGCTTCTGCTCCCAAAGCCAGTTGTGACGGATGCGCATCAACTTCATCCTGATTCTGGAAAATACCGTTGGTTTTATAACCGTAGAAGTATCCCATTTCGTGACCCACCTGCATTCTTGAAGTTAGGGTGCTTGTTCCGAAAAGACCACCTTCAATAAATCCGGTGCCGTTATTGACTTCAGTGACTTCGTTCTTTAGTGTGGTAACATTATAGTTGATGTTGAAAGAGAAGTTGTCTGATACCTGCTCTCTATAGTTTATTGCAAATTCAAAACCTTTGTTTCTAACACTTCCGGCATTGATTACAGGCGAAGATGCTCCAGGAGCTGCAATACCTGTTATGGCACTAATAGGCACATTTACAATCAGAAGGTCTTTTCGGGTATCGATAAAATAATCGGTAGCGATTTCAACTTTGTTGTTGAATAGGCGGAAATCCAAACCTACGTCGAATTTTCTGGCTTCTTCCCATTTAACATCCGGGTTGGCCAGTAGTCCAATGGCATTTCCATTAACGAGCTGTCCGTTAAAGATGTAAGTGGCTTCACCACCCAATAATGAGATATAAGCATTTGATTTAATCTGATCGTTACCAAGGGTTCCGTAACTTCCTCTTAATTTCAGGAAATTGATAGTTTTTGATTCAGGAAAGAAGCTTTCGTCAGAAATCACCCAGCCCGCCGTGAAAGAAGGGAAATAGGCTACACGATTGGAAGGTCCGAATTTGGTAGACAAATCTCTACGAATCATGGCAGATAATAAATATTTACCTTTATAATCGTATTGCAATCTTCCGAAATGTGATAATCTTCTTTCGTCATAAGCATAGGAACCTGCTGCTTTTCTGTCAACATAACCAGTTGTCAGAGAAATATCGGCAAATTGCCATGAATTGTTGGGTACGTCAAATCCGGTTGCGTTCAATCCGTTTCCATATTCTTTAAAAACGGTTGTACCGGCTGTTAGTGCAAAATTGTGGTTTTCGGCCAATGTCTTTTTATAAGTTGCAAATAAATCAAACGTATAGCTGTTGTCATTGACTGCACTTTGGTCTACGCTGCTTCGCGGATTGTTAAAGACTTTTCCCGGACCATAATTGATAAGCTTGTTAAAGGTTTTTCCTTCGCTGTTTGACGTTTCAAAACCAATACGGCCCGTAACAGTCAAATCTTTAATTACGTCATATTCCAAAGCAAAGGAACCGCTAACTCTTTTAAGGTTATAGGAATTAAAGGTGTTTTCAATCTGTGCTAATGGGTTGATAACCTCAAAACCAATATTACTACCCGGAATATTCACATCGCCACTTGGCAATAGGGTAAGATTTCCGTTCTGGTCATAAGGTTTATAGATGGAAGGTGTGTTAATTGCATTAAATAAAACCGAACCCAAGGCATTTTCGTTGAAAGTTCGTGAGCTGGTATACAGGTACATTACGTTTGCTTTGGCTCTTAATTTGTCTGTCAGATCAGCATTAAGGTTCAAACGCGCTGTATTTCTCAAGAAATTGGATTTATAGCCGCCAATGATACCTCCCTGATCTAAATGCGAGCCGCTAATGTTGTAGGTAACTTTGTCTGAACCACCGCTGGCCGAAAGGTCGTGGCTAACGATTGGTACTCCGGTGTCAAAAACCTCGTCCTGCCAATCGGTTCCTTTTCCAAGTGCAGAAACATTAGGAAATGGTAGAGGACTGCCCGCATTGGCATAGCTTTCATTCAATAACAGTCCGTATTCTGTTGCATTTAATAATGGAAGTTTTCTGCTGGTTTCCTGAGAACCCATGTAAGTGTTGTAGGAAATTCTTGTTTTTGAGTTTTTCTTTCCTGTTTTGGTAGTGATGAGGATAACACCATTGGCACCAATAGTTCCGTAAATGGCTGCCTGGGCATCTTTCAATACGGTAAGACTTTCAATATCATTCGGATTCAGCAATCCGATATCTTTAATGATGTTACCGTCTACTATAAAGGTTGGTCTGTTTTCACCGTTTGTGGCGATACCCCTGATTCTGACATCAAGATTTCCGCCGGGTCTTCCGGATTGTGTAGTTACATTCACTCCGGAAACAGTTCCCTGTAAAGCCTGTTCGATTTTCACCGGACGCAAATCTTCAAGATTTTTGCTGCTTACAACTCCAACAGCTCCTGTTACTTCTCTTTTGGTTTGGCTTCCGTAACCAATCACCACAACTTCTTCGAGTGATTCCGCATCAGGATTCAGTGTTACCGTGATTGTTTCGTTTTTAGTTACCTTGAATTCATATTTAGTGAATCCAACGTAGCTAAATACTAAAGTAGCACCCGATGGAACGCCGGAAATCTGAAAGTTTCCATCTAAATCCGCTATTGTTTGTAATGTCCCGTTTTTTACGACGACAGTTGCTCCAGGTAGTGGCAGTCCTGTTTGAGCTTCAGTTACCTTACCACTTATTTCATACTCCTGCGAATAGCAGAAAGATGAAATCAGGAGGAAAGCAATGAGGAAAAAGTTTGACTTCATATATTTTGTTTTTTGTGATATCTAAAATTAGGAAGTCTTGTTTGAGAATATGGCAAATAGAACCACAACAAAAAATATACAATTCAAAAAAATATGACTTTAATTTCGTTATTGACAAAAAGAAACGAGCGTTAACAGTAATTTAAGAGATTTTTAAACTTTCGCTAACACCATCGTTCTTACTGCTAAAAAGCCAATTACAACGTTGTTGTTGTGGTAATGTATAGGTAAATTTGCTGTTTGTTGTGGTTTGTTATATCGAAAGTATATACTCTACAAGTCCATCTTCGTGCGATAAATCCATTTTTTTGCGCAAACGATATCGTTTTATCTCAACACTTCGTACAGAAATGTTAAGTAAAGGGGCAATTTCTTTTGAAGAAAGATTTAACCGGAGGTAGGCACAAAGTCTCAGGTCGTTTGGCGTTAAGGAAGGATGCAGGTTTTTAACTTTTTTCAGGAAATCCTTATCGGCATTATTAAATGCATCCTTGAAAATATTCCAGGTGTCTTCTTCGCTTATGTTTTTGTTGATAGTGGTAATGACAGACTTGATATTCCTGTTTCCTTCTTCCGAAGTTCTTTTCAGGTCTTCCTTAATGAGACTTAAAAGTTCGTTCTTTTTGATGAGGCTCATTGTAGAAGCCGCCAGTTCACGGTTTTTGCTTTCAAAGTCCTGTTCAAGCTGTTGGTTTTTGATTTTCATCAGTTCCTGCTGGCTTTCCAGTTCCTTGATTTCGAGCAGTCGGTTATTTTCTTCGATTAGTTTTTCCTTTTGCCTGTGGTAGTAATTTTTATAGGCACGGTTAATGAAATAAGCCATGACAATAAAAATGATGATGTAGATAATAACGGCCAGGGTAGTCCTGTACCAGGGCTTTAGGATAGTAAACGTATAAGAAATGGTGTTTTCAGACAATTCGCTACCTATTTTGGCACGAACCTTAAAAGTATAATCACCGGGTGGAAGATTTTTAAAATTTATGGTTGGCTTATTGCTCCACTCACTCCATTGGTCCTGATAGTTTTCAAGAAGAAACTGGTATTCTGCATTAATATATTTATTGAATTCAGGAACCGTATATGAAAAGGTAATATTGTTGTCGGCAAATTTAAAGTCGGAATGCCCGTCTATCAACGCATGTCTTGGACTTTCATTGGACTTGTTGACCATAATGCCCGACATGAAAATTTTGTATTTGCTGAATTTCAGGTCATCAATATTGATGGTATAATAACCGTCTGTAGTCCCGATTAGGTAAACAGAATCAGAAATCTGGGTAATGTTTTCATAACCCAGCATTGAGTTGGTAAGAGAAGATGGTATAGGAATAATATTGTGCTTAAGCTGGCTGCTCAATTTTCCGTATGAAAAATAATTGATGTAATTTTTAGTGAAGAACCACAGCCTGTTTGAATTATCGACCATCAATTTGCCCGATGTATAACCGTCTTTTTCAAAGACACGGCTTAAAACCGTATCCTTTTCAAATTTCTTTGTTTTTGGATCAAGTTTAAAAATACCGCTTTTATAGGAGTAGTAAATACTGCCGTTAAATTCTGTCAGTCCGGCATTTTTCCCTTTTGTTGGATAAGAATAGGTGATGAATTCCTTTGTTTTTCGCAGGTCGCGGTCAACCTGAAAACGGAAAACACCTTTGTATTCATGGCTTACATATATTTCAAAGTTTTTCGTAATCTCGAAATGTTTAGAGGAGTAGTCAAAGCCCTCTATTTTGTTTCTGAAAATCCATTGTCCGTTTTTGTTTTCAATGACAGAAACTCCGTAATAATTGCCCTGAAGCAATAAATCTTCCCGACCCGGCACATTTTCAAACTTCCAGGTTCCGGAAGTAATAAAAATAGAGTTTGCCGTGTTTCCATTAACGATAAATGTACCGGAATCATGGCCGCAGAACAAAGTGCCTTTATAAGAATAGAGCGTCCAGACCTGCCCTTTGGTGCCATTGATGAATTTGAAATCTTCTGCCGAACCGTAATTTTTATAAAATAATCCCTGATTGGTCCCTACATATAATTTTCCATCGTGGAGAATGGAAGTATAGACTGTGCCCAGTATACCGGTATCGTCTGCAAAAGAACGCACGGGCGAATTGATATTGATGCAATTGATTCCGTTATCGAGTCCAATCCAGATATTATGGTCATGATCTTCAAAAATAGAAAGTGCCGTGTTATTGCTTAATCCTTTGTTTTGGGTAATATGATACAGCATTTTTCCCTCTTTGGAGATGATAAATATGCCATTGGAAACGCTGCCCAGGGCAAAGCTTCCGTCTGAAAGAATTTGACTGCTGTAAATACTGCTGGCAGAAAGGTCTGCATCTGCTTCGGTATGCCATTTTTCGAACCGGGCGTTGGAATAGGTGTAAAAACCGTTGAACTGCGTTTGTAATAACAGACCGCCATTTCTGGAAAAAATGTTTACAATTTTATTTTTTAACAGGACCGGGTCATTGGAAATCAGTTTGCCTTCGCCGTTTTCAATTTCAAAAAGACCTTCTGTGTAGGTTTGGTAATAGATAGCATCGTTAACTTTAAAGGCTCTTGAAATGGCTCCTTTCGGAGAAATAATCTTGAATTTGGAGGTTTTGGTATCGTATAAAAAAATCTGGTTGAGCGATTGGAAGATGACCCATTGGTCATAATCGATGATATTCCAAATCTGTTCATCGTCGAGCATTTTGTCTATTATGGGTTTGCTTAGCGAAGTATATTTTAATAAGCCGTCTTTTTTCCTTTCCCAATAGCCAAACTCCATATAACAACCTGTGTAAATCCTGTTATTGATGGATTTTGCTGACCGGATAATGGTTTCGTTTGGCGATGGATAAAGCGTCCAGTTGGCACCATTGAATTCCAGGAGTCCTTCATTATTGGCAAAGTAGATAAACTGGTTACTGTCCTGGGTTATCATCCAGTTTTGGTTGCCGGCTCCATACATGTTGGAGGCATATTTCAGGATAGGAGGGAGTTCCTGGGAAAAACTCAGAAAATAACTGAACAGGACTAATAGGAGTAATTTTTTGGACAAAATGTGTTGGGGTTAGGTTTTAGTATTACGAATATACGATTTGAAATGAAAACTTTGCAAGCCTCTTTTGCATGTATTGCCACTATATCACAATTTTTAGCTGGTTTTTTAGTTATATTTTCAAAACACAACCCTATGAGAAAGAATAAAATTTTGTTTTGCATGACTGCCGTTACAGGCTTATTATTCGCATCCTGTAATTCAGATGATGGTGGTTTCGAAAGAACTATTGTTGGTAAATGGAATTATAACAAAACTATCGTAACAACAGGAAATGGCACTCCGACTGACCAAAGTTATGTGGGTCATGAAAACGGCTGTGAAAAAGACCACGTTGAGTTTAAAGAAGGAGGCATTTTCCGGAATGTTTTGATGAACAAAGACCAGAACAATGCCTGTGTAGAAGACGCCAGCCAGTCGACATGGGCTAAAAATGGGAATACGCTAACGATTGGGACTGACACCTATCAGGTTACAAAATTAAACGGTTCGGAACTCCGGTATGAAAATACGGTTGACGTGAGTGGCGTTCCGGTGAAAGTCGTAAAAGTTTTTACCAAAAACTGATTAGATAAAAAAGGCTCCCATTGGGAGCCTTTTTTATCTAATCGGCGAGGTTTAGCCCCGACTATTTTGAATAATTTTTTTTATTAAAACAATTTGTCCTAAATGGTAATAAGAATGCTCAATCATTGCGTCAATATTTCTCAAATAAGTTCCATATTTTTCGTCAACAAAAGGTTCATTTAGTTTTTCCTTATCCAAATTTTCAATCAGTTGAGCAAATTCTGTAGAATCATTCCAAAATTTTACAATAAAATTTTTCCACTCCTGTTGGGAATTAATGTCAGGAAAATCAAAACTGTATTTATCGCTTATTTCTAAATGTCCACCAAGAAATACATTTTTTACTCCATTTATATAGTAATGGATATGCTGAGCAAGAATAGCAATCGTATTTAGATTTTGAAATTTTGCAGTAGCAATTTCCCAATCTAAATCGTCTAATTCATTTTTAAAATTGGTATTTGCAATCCAGGTACCATTTAAAATTACTTCGCGAAATCTGTTGGCGAGTTTGGTTGGACTATTCATTTTCACTTAAACTATCTCAGCGCTTAACCCGGCTTCAAGTAGCTGGGTGCACTGTGGTTTCAATTCGTCCAGCGAACCGGTTTTCACGGTACATTTTCCTTTATAATGCACAATGATGGAACATTGCTCTGCTTGCTCGGAAGTATGATTGCAGACCCGTATCAACGTATCGATAACATGGTCAAAGGTATTCACATCGTCATTATAAAGAATAATTTCATTGTTTAAGGAAGTCAGTTCTTCAACCAGTACTTCTTCTAAAATTTTTTCTTTAGTGCTCATAATCAAAATTTTGGCTAATTTACGTATTTCAGGGCCACCCAGTTGTTTTTTTGATGTTTTTTAACATAGGTTAGTCCTTTCTCAGTGCACGAAGCATCAATCACCGGAATGTCTTCTTCATAAAAACCGCTTAGGAAAAGCGTGCCTCCCGGATTCAGGCAATCAACATATTGCTGCATGTCTTCCAGTAATATATTTCGGTTGATATTGGCGATAATCACATCATAATTGCGTCCGGCAAGTAAAGCGGCATCGCCTTCATAAACGGTAATATGTTTGCAATTGTTACGCTCGGCATTTTCAATAGAGTTTAGGTAACACCAATTGTCAATGTCTATTGCATCAATAGGTTGGGCACCTTTCATTTCAGCCAAAATGGCTAAAATCGCTGTTCCGCAGCCCATGTCCAACGTTTTCTTTCCCGTTACATCCGTTTCAAGCAAATGCTGAATCATCATGTGTGTTGTTTCGTGATGCCCGGTACCAAAAGACATCTTAGGTTCGATAACGATATCATATTGGGCATCCGTTTTTTCATGAAATGGGGCACGTACATGACAAATTCCATCAACATCAATTGCTTCGAAATTCTTTTCCCATTCTTCATTCCAGTTTACCTGTTCAATTTCTTCTATCGTATAGCTTACGGTAAATTCAGGTGAAGTCAATATAAAAATATCCTCAAGGACATCTTCGGTCCAAAGTGCTTTCTGGATATAAGCCGTAACCCCGAATTCAGTCTCGATAAAGCTTTCAAAAGGTTTTTCGCCCAATTCAGCTACAAGAATTTCCGAACCCAGTTCTTTTGGTTCTACTTTGAAGTGATATCCCAGATAGGTATTTGCCATAACATAAAATTTTTGCAAAGGTAATATTATCATAACATTCGGCGGTTAAAATTAATATTAAGTTTGCGCTATGATAACGTATGTGTATTTTTACACAAAGAAAAATAATATTTGTGTCCTAAGTGTTTCCAAAATGTGAATTTACCTTTGTCGAAAATTACACCAATCAAAACTTAAAATGAAGAAAATTTTTCCTCTCTTTCTATTGTTCTTAGGACTGTCTGCACAAGCACAGGACATTAAAGTTACTACAAAAGACAATGACCTGAAACTTCCCACCTTACCCTATTATAATTTCGGTCGCGGTTTGGGATTAACGTCTCCCGACAGCCTTTTTCAACTCAACATCCGTTTCAGGATGCAGAACAGGGTAACATATATACAAAATGAAGGGGAAGATGCAGCTTATGACGGGCAAATCAGACGATTGAGGTTACGTTTTGACGGTTATGTCGGAAACCCAAAATTTCTATACGCTTTACAGCTTTCCTTTGCTCCGGGCGATGTAGGTGAAATTGAAGAAGGTGAAAATATTAATATTATCCGTGATGCGGTAGTCTATTACAGGCCTAACAAAAGCTGGAGTTTTAGTTTTGGGCAGACCAAACTTCCGGGAAACAGGCAAAGGGTTAACTCATCCGGAGGTTTGCAACTAACGGACCGCTCTATCAATAATGCAAAGTTTACGATTGATAGGGATTTTGGTTTTCAGGCACATTACTTAAATGATTATGCTGAAAAGTTCTCCTATAATGTCAAAACAGCCGTTAGTACGGGTGAAGGAAGAAACTGGACAAAAAGCAATGACAATGGCGTAGCGCTTACCGGAAAAGTAGAGATTCTTCCATTTGGCGCATTTTCAAAAGACGGTGTTTATTTTGAAGGTGATATTGCCCGCGAGAAAAAGCCAAAACTGATGCTTTCTGCAGCTTTCCAGCAAAACAACCACGCCAGAAGAACACAAGGACAATTGGGTGACGACTTGTTTGAACAGCGAACCATGAAATCAGTCTTGTTGGATGCCATCGTAAAATATGACGGTTGGGCTGCCATGTCAAGCTATATGTCAAGAACTGCCAATAATCCGGTTACGGTCAATCCCGAAGATGTTCAGGACATAAAGTATGTATTTGTTGGAAGCGGTATGGACTACCAATTGAGTTATCTTTTCCCAACCAATTATGAAATTATTGGAAGATTTTCTACACAAAAAGTACATGATGATATCAGGCAATATGCACCTAATGCAAAACAATACAGCATTGGACTTACCAAATATATCTGGGAACATGCTTTTAAATTACAAGGAGAGCTGACACTCGACGACCTGAATTATTTTGACGGAAGTACCAAACAAAATTGGTATTTGAGATTTCAGATAGAAATCGGGATTTAAGAATAAAAAATATATAGTTAATAAGCTGGCTTCTACATTTTTAGCCAGCTTTTTTAATTCTAAACCTCATAAAACATAATTTTACTACTATTTTTTGCGGCTCTGCGCCCTTTGCGTGAAAATAGCTCGCAAAGGCGCAAAGACGCTAAGAAAAGCCTGTTCGGATAGGAATGGGCTTTTTTTATGATACAATCTTATTCGAGTCAGCAAATAAAAAGCCGGTTTCAGGACGAAACCGGCTTTTGAAGAAAGGAAGGTAAAAGAAGGATTACTTCACAACAAGTTTCTTTGTAATTCCTTCTGAAGTTTTTACCAGATAAATACCTGACGCGAATGATGAAGTATCTATTGTCAGGGCTTGTTTTGCCTGATGAATTGATTTTCCGGTATAGTCGAAAACTTCGATATCGGCTATTCTGTTAAAGTATACGATTCCGTCAACTGCCGGATTCGGGAACAATACGAACGTTTTAGGTTCGTTTTCGAATCCTGGTACAGAAAGGTTTTCTGTGTTTATTTCAAACAAAGTCAACGTACCGCTGATTTCATTAGCCACTACAATATAATCTTTATTAGTAGGGCTGTTTGCCGCTTTGATATACGTAATGCCTTCCGGACCGTAGTCACCGGCATAAGCAGAAACGCTGCGGCTGTTTTTATAATCTACGAATTTCACGTCGTTTGGATTGGTAACATCATATACCATAACACCACCAATTCTTTCCAAACCAATAAAAGCAAAAGTTTTTCCGGCAATTTCAGCAAGTGTTACGCCTTCCGGTTCCGGACCTTTGGCGCGACTTCTTCCTTTTGGTGTGTTATCTTCATGATCAGCATTAAAGATTGGATTGATAGATGGTGTGAAAGCCGTATACATTTCGAAATCGTCACCGCTATCAAAAACCAGCTGTTTAGTATCGGTATTAAAGATAGAGAAAGAACGTCCGCCCAAAGCATAGATTTGTTCAAAATCGGTATCGGCATCTGTATTGCCTGAAAAGGCGGACACTCTGAATCGGCCTGCATTATAGCTTTCTTTTAGCATAGCTGCCTGTGGATAAGCAACAGCATCCAATCCGTAACCTGACGCTCCGATAGTGATACGCTCAACGAATCCTGTATATTCTTTTTCGTCACCTTCATTAGCGGTTACGATATAATTAGAACCTCCGGCAGAGTAGGTAGCGATTCCATCCGGCTGATAGAATGATTTTATTGGCCAGTTAGCAATAAGGATTTGTCCGTTATTATCAGAAATATCGGCTCCGTTTCCAACTACACTCATATCTTTTGTGCCTAATGCCCAAATAGAAGTGTACGTATTGTTTGTCAGGTTGATTTCGGCTATAGCATTGTTTTCCTGCAAGGCAACCCATGCTTTTTGAGAATCAGCACTAATAGAGATATATTCCGGCTCAAGGTCTTGTGATAGTGTACTTGATGCTTTTAATTTTCTGATACCTCCAGCCATTAAAGCCGATTCCTGACTGTTGAACTGTGTAAACAGCATCGTCGTTACGTTGGATTGTGAAAGAGAAGCAATACCCGCTGAAATGTCAATTACACTAACAGAGCCTTCCGGGTCAACTGTATAGTCTGCATTGGGCTGTCCTTCGTTAGCCGTTAGTACTTTTGTGCCGTCTGGAGTGAACGTGATCATATCAGGAAGTGCACCAACCGTAACCTGTTTCTGGAAAACACCATCAGTATTGAAAAACACTACAGAACCGTTTAATGCTTCGTTTGCATTTGGTGATGCTACGGCAACAACTCCGTTTTTAACGGCAACACTGGTCACACCTCCGTAAGGATTCATGTTGATGGAGTTTACTACCGTCAAGGCTGTTGGATTTGAGAAATCAATAATGTCAAGATAACCTGCCACGGCACTTGTTGTGAACAATCTTTGAGAAACAGGATCATGTACTACAATTTCACATGTACTGGTATTGCTTCCTGAGGGGTCAAAACTTCCAATATAATTCAATTGGATATCGTTGTTCGGAACTTTCGCAGTTCTGTCGTTATCCTTGATATAGATAGTAGCCATCGGATTTCCGGTAATCGTATATCCAACAGGGTTTTCAAGGCTCAATACGAAATATTCTGCCTGCTGTTCCGGGGTTGAATCGTCAATAATTGGAATCTGGATAGTCTGTGCCAAAGTGCTGGCAGAAGTAAAGTTTAATGTTCTTGTAGTGAACGTAAAATCGTTGGAATCAGCAGTACTGAATGGAGCCGATTTTACAACCAGGTCAACAGACCCCGTTGCTGCAGCAGCAAGATTGACAACAAAATTTAAAACTCCGGCATCTTCATTAACAGTAATAAAATTAGAAGCCAATGATAAGGTAGCATTAAAGCTAAAGTTGTAAGTATAAGGACAAGCCATAGCAGTACCGGAAGCATCCTGGATAGTGCTGATGACTAATGCATAATTGGTAGCAGGAGCAAAAGGAACTGAGAAAGTTAAAGTAGCAATGTTGTTTGATACGTTAACCGAACTAAGGTTAGCAACTCCGGTATAATTAGCAACGTTAGAAGCCGAAGCAACATTCAGGTTGGCGTTAAATGTAATCTGAAGAGTAGTGTTGTTTATTACAACAGCATTCTGTACCTGTAAGGAACTTGGAAAATTCCAAACCGGCCACGTTTGAGGGGCTGTACCTCCGGAAATTGCTACCCAATTAGCAGGATTCAGGATTGCCGTTTTTAAAACAGTCGTAGTTCCGGTCTGTACACCATTATAATAAGCGTTTACTGCATTTCCTGCATCGTTGCCTGGAGCAGTTGAAGTGTTTAAGGCACTTGTTCCATCAACCAATCCGGCTGGTAGCATCGATATGCTTCCGCTGCAAGATGTGTTGTTAGCAACCCAGCCGTTTGAACTTAGAGCTGTGATATAATTAGGAGCAGCAGCTGTTCCGGAATAAACGATAATCTGATCACCACCGGAACTTAAACCAAAACCAGAACCTGTAACGGTTCCTTTGCTGGCAATTAAAGCTGAAGTTTGGATTTTTACAACTGAACCCGCAGGAATACATTCGTTAGCACCTACAGTCCATACAATTCCGTTTGGACATTGTGGCTGTGTGTTAGACGTATATTTTGAATCTGTAAAAGTCAGGAAAGTACCCGGAAGGATATCTACAAAAGTAACAAAAGCAACTTCGTCTTCTGCTCCGGAAGCATTCATTCTATAACCTACAAAGGCCAAATCTCCGGCCTGGAATTGAGTTTGTACTGCAATTGTAGTAAATGAACTTGAAGTAACAGCTGTTACTGCATTACCGCTAAGATCTTCTACCGTGTTTGGAAGCAAGGCAACATAATACGTCTGATTATTAGCCAAATTTGAAGTAGGGTTGATAGTGATGGTATTTCCTGAAATGGTAGCATCAAATGGAACCAAAGCTCCGGATACATTATTCAGACGCAATTCTACCAAAGCATCCACATTCGTATTGTCAATAGCGGCATCATTAACTAATCGGATAGCTTCATTAAAGCTTATGGTAATATTGGCGTCTACTGCAATATTTGTACTGGAATTGGCAGGAACATAAGTTACGGTTGGAGCAACTGTATCGCCACCGCCTAGAGGGCTACCTTCAGCAGTAAAATTGTCAAAACGGTTGTTGCCGACAGTTCCTCCGGTTCCAACTTCAAATTCAACTTTTAATTTGAAATTCGGATTATTGTCTGCTGCTGTAATAGCACTGAAATCTAAGGTTTCCAAAGCAGGATTTCCATTGTTAGGAGCGATGGTAGCAAATGGAACAAAAGTAGTTCCGTCAACCGTGTACGACCATTTTTGGTTTCCGGCTCCGGAACCTGAACGGCGTGTGGCAAACTTTACAATGATGTTTTCATAACCGGTTGTTGGCAATGCAAATTGCAACGCACCGCCAATCGGGTCGTTAAAACGTAAATGTGTACCTGAAGCGTCATTATTTCTGGCATTCAGATTTTGTACGTCAAAATTTTGTCCGGTTCCTCCGGCAAAGTCGATAGCGCTGATTCCTCCTGCAATGGCAGTTAACGAAGCACCGGTAACCAATGTCTGTGTTGGAGTCGTAATAGTGGCTACAGAAGCATTGTTGTTAAAATTCCAATAATGGATAAGGGTTTGCCCATTCATAAATTGGGCTGCAAAAAGGAGAAGAAGCATCTGGAGTGCTTTTCCGGTTTTTGAGGTGTAGTTGTGTGACATAAGTATGTAGTTGATTAATTCCGACAAAATTCACTATGTGGTGTTAATCAGCTATTACTGTCTCATAAAAGAATGTTTAAGAGGTGCTATCCGGATGTTTTATAAATGTTAAGACATAATGCAGGCGTAATATTGCCTTAATAAAAAAGCCCGAATACGAAATCCGGGCCTTTTTTATGTTAATTTATTTGATGCTTATATAGAAGCGACAATAGCAGCAAAATCAGATGCCTTTAAAGCGGCACCGCCAATCAGTCCGCCATCCACATCAGGCTTGGAGAAAATTTCCTTTGCATTGTCTGGTTTTACGCTACCTCCGTAAAGGATTGAAACTTCTTCAGCAAGCGTAGCGCTGTATTTAGCAGTGATTGTTTCTCTGATAAATTTGTGCATTTCCTGTGCCTGTTCCGGTGTAGCAGTTTCGCCCGTTCCGATAGCCCAAACCGGCTCGTAGGCAAGAATGATATTTTCCCAGTCTTTGGCTTCCAGATGGAACAATCCGTCTCTTAATTGGTTTTCTACAATATTGAAATGGTTTCCGGACTGTCTGTCTTTTAATTCTTCTCCAAAACAGAAAATAACCTGCATGTCATGTTTTAGTGCCGTATTCACTTTTTCAGCAAGAAGGGCATCCGTTTCATGGAAGTAAGCTCTTCTTTCAGAATGTCCTAAAATAACAATGCCAACACCAATGCTTCTAAGCATATCGGCAGAAATTTCGCCTGTAAAGGCGCCACTTTCGGCCTGGTGCATATTTTGTGCGGCAACGCCAATGTTGGTAAACTCAAGATGATCAACGGCAGAAGCCAGATTAACGAAAGTAGGAGCTACAATGATATGGGCTTCTACATCGTTTGGAAGTTTATCAATCAGGTCATTTAGTAAATCTTCTGTTTCTTCAGCGTTTTTGTGCATTTTCCAGTTGCCTGCAACAATCTTTTGTCTCATTATTTTAGTTTTTTTAAAGTAGCGTTTATTTTATCAAAATCGGTTTCAATAGCTCTGTAGATGGCAATTTTTCCTTTTTTATCAATGACGATATATCTTGGAATCCAATCCAGGTCAATCGCTTTTCCAAATTTACCTTTCATACCATCCAGAGCCAGGTAATGCTCCCCTTTAAGCTCATGCTTTTCAATTCCGGTTTTCCATTTGTCGGCAGTTTTGTCCATTGAAATAAAGATGTAATCTGTCGTTGGACTTTTTTCCTGCATATCTTTGACTTTCGGCATCGCCTTAACACAGTCACCACACCAGGAAGCCCAAACATCTATTACAAGAGTTTTTCCTTTGTGTTTGTTCAATATTTCCTTAAAGGATATTTCTTTTCCGTCTAATGTCTGTAATTTTTCAGTCAGTGCTTCCGGAGAAAATTCGCTTTTTTGCGCTTTAGAACAAGAAATGGTTCCTAAAACGACAAGAAGTGATAAGAATATTTTTTTCATTGTTTTTTTCTTAATGTGATAAGCAAATATACTACTAAGTTTTCAGAAAGATTTATTAAATATTTCACCCTGGCAGGGTTTCAAACCCTGCCAGGGTTGGTAATAAAATTTACTGCAATCGAATCTTCGGATCCAAATAAGCATATACCATATCTACCAGTATATTAATCACCACAAAAGTTGTAGCAATCACCAATACCGAACCCATAATTACGGGAAGGTCTAAATTATTTAAAGCCTCTACAATTTCTTTTCCCAAGCCGTTCCAGCCAAATATAAATTCAACAAAAACAGCTCCTGCCAACATCGAAGCAAACCAACCTGAAATAGCCGTTACTACAGGATTCAGTGAGTTTTTTACAGCATGTTTCCTTATAATCTGGAATTCTGACAGTCCTTTAGCCCGGGCAGTTCTGATGTAATCCTGTCCAAATGTTTCTAACAGCGAATTACGCATCAGTTGTATCACAACACCTAGAGGACGAATTCCCAAAACAATTGCAGGAAGTACTATGTTTTTCCATTGGATGTAATGTCCTTCCCCAAAATCATCTACCTCATACAAACTTCCGGTCATGTTTAGTCCGGTATATTCGTGCAGCAGGAATCCAAAAAGCCAGGCGAACAAAATGGCGCTGAAAAAGGAGGGAATACTCATTCCAAGTGTACTTAACAAAGCAATAAGTCGGTCGAGCCAGGTGTCTTTGTAGAGTGCCGAAACTATTCCCAGCAGAATTCCAATTACAATGGCAATAATAATAGCAAATAAAGCCAACAGAAAGGTATTGGGTAACGTATTTCCAATCACATCCGATACTTTCTTGCCACTTTTCTGAAAACTTTCGCGCAGGTAGGGCGTTTTCAATACGACTTCATTATTTCCAATGGAAAACAAACGCAGGGCATTGTATTTTCCTTCCGTAAGAAATGTATAATCCTCCTGATTTTTGCTGTGGAAAGAAACAGGGGAAAGGTCGTTGAGGTAATATAAATATTGTGTAGAAATAGGCTTGTCAAATCCATATTTTTTCTTGACAATTGCCAATTGTTCTGAATTTTCATTCTGGTCAAGCATCATTCGTGCCGGGTCACCGGGCAATACATTAAATAAAAAGAATATGACTGTGACAACTCCGAAAAGTGTCAGCAGTGCATATCCTATTTTATGTACTAAGTATTTAATCAACGATACTTATTTTTTAAGCTCTGAATAGCTTTTTTTCAAGACATTCTGCAGTTCAGAACCTACGAATTTCTTTTCGTTGATACCGTCCCATTCTTTGATTTTGTTTCCATTCCAAAGATAAATCACACCCGGAGTATCTTTACTGGTACCTAAAAGTTTCCAGAAAGGAATCACTTCCAAAACTTTATACGGATATTCAGTACCTGCAAATTTGAAGAAATCAGGAATCTTTTCAGGTTCTTCGTTCATAAATAAAACAGATACTTCCGGGAAGTTTTTGTTTTTTGCTCTCATTTCGGCCAATTCTTTTGCAACATCGCGGCAATGGTCACAACCCGGAACAAAAAGACAGATTATTTTTTTGCCCTTATCGGCTTTGCTGAAATACTGCGCATAACCTGATTTTTGCGGAGCAGGCTCATCGGCTGCTTTAGCCTCTGCTTCAACAACAGGAGTTTCAGCAGTTTTAGTTTCAGCAGGTGTAGCTGTCGCTAAAGAATCGGCAGATTGTGTTGGGAAAGTCTCTAAAGATTCAATAGGCAGGGCAGTAGCATCGTCAATATTGCCTTCTACCGCTTTTGGCTGTATAGGAGCCATCATAAAAATTGCTAGTATACATGCAAGAGTAACAGTTGTCAGTACCCAGAAATTCTTTTTATCTGTAGCTCCTTTTGGTAATAAATACAGCAAATACGCCAGAAGTATTATGGCAATAACATTTTTGATAATAGCTTCAATTGGCGTCATAGGAAGCAGGCTGCCAAAGCAACCGCAGTTTCCGGTATTACCACCATTTTGAATGGTATCAATGGTTAAGTGCGTTGTAAATACGACAAGCATCAATATCGTAGCCGGAATCACCCATTTCTTTAAATAATGCGGCTGAAGCAGTAAAAGCCCCAATGCCAACTCAATTCCAATTAGTATTCTGGAAAAGAAAACAGAAAAATCTTCTGAAAATCCCATCGGATACAGCTGTTTTACTTCAAATGTAGAAATAGCAAAATAAGGGGACGGGTATAATTTAGCTACGGCCGAAATTAGAAATAAGAAAGAAATCAGGATACGGATGGTCCAGGGCAGGTATTTTTTTAAGTTTTCCATGAGTTTAAGTTTTCTCAAAAATAAAGCTAATGCTATATCTAATTTGTTAATGAGTTGTTATTTGGCAAATCCCATCAGAATCAGGGCAAAAACAGAATAGTTAATCATATCCTGATAATTGGCATCAATACCTTCAGAAACAATAGTTTTTCCTTTGTTGTCCTCAATCTGTTTGACGCGCAGTAATTTCTGTAAAATCAAATCGGTTAGGGAACTCACTCTCATATCACGCCAGGCTTCGCCGTAATCATGGTTTTTGGCTTCCATTAAAGCTTTTGTCAAAGCTACCTTTTCATCATAAAGCTGTGTTGCTTTTTCCGTATCCAAATCCGGCTGGTCGACCACGCCCAAATCCAATTGGATAAGCGCCATGATAGAATAGTTGATAATACCGATAAATTCTCCCGTTTCATCCTCATCTACTTTACGGACGTCGTTTTCCTGAAGGCTTCTGATTCGCTGTGCTTTAATAAAAATCTGGTCGGTTAGCGATGGCAGTCGCAAGATGCGCCACGCACTACCATAATCCTGCATTTTGTTGATATATAAAGAGCGGCAGATGCCAATGATGCGGTCAAATTCTTGAGAAGTACTATTCATTATTTGGTGTATCTTTGTATGAAATTTGTCCAAAAATAGTGAAAAAAGGTTTAGGGCGAAAAGCAAAAAGCCTTGCAACAGACAATTTTCCAATCCAACAAAAAATATAAAGACGAGAACCAGTCAAATGAACTGCAAAGGAACGCTTATCGACCTCTCAACTCCCAAAGTAATGGGAATATTGAATATCACTCCCGATTCTTTTTATGATGGAGGAAAAAATGACAACGAACAGGCTATCATTGATAAAGTAAAACAGATGTTGGATGAAGGCGCTACTTTTATTGACATCGGAGCCTATTCCTCAAAACCCAATGCCGAATTTGTTTCCGAAGCGGAAGAATTAAACAGGCTTATTCCCATAATCGACCTGTTGGTAAAAGTTTTTCCGGAAATTATTATTTCAGTAGATACATTTCGAAGTGAAGTGGCCAAAAATGCCATCGAACATGGAGCGGCAATCATCAATGACATTGCTGCCGGAGGATTAGATGACAAAATGATGGAAACCGTTGCGAAATACAACGTACCTTACATCATGATGCACATGCGTGGCAACCCAAAAACGATGCAAAGCCTTACGCAATATGACGACATCATTAAAGAAATGCTTTACTATTTTTCCGAAAAAGTAAACCACGCCCGAAGCCTTGGCATAAACGACATCATAATCGATCCCGGTTTTGGCTTTGCAAAAACCACTGAGCAGAATTTTGAAGTAATGAACAAACTCGAACTGTTCCAAATGCTTGAATTGCCAATCTTGTCAGGTATTTCCAGAAAATCCATGATTTACAAAACCCTCGGAACCACCCCACAGGAATCCCTGAACGGAACCACAGTCCTCAATACAATTTCCCTACTCAAAGGCGCAAAGATTTTAAGAGTTCACGATGTAAAAGAAGCCTTAGAAACAATAAAGCTCTGTCGAGCAGTGGTTAGTTGATAATTGATAGGCTTTAGTTATTAGTGGGTTTAGATAAGAAGTGTTTGTTTTAGAGAATTTGGGATTTAAGATTTTTGATTTAAGATTTTAGAGAAAACAGGTTCTTTAAATAAATTTGTTTATACCGCAAGCCCAACTAAGCACTATCCACTATCATCTATCCACTACAAGAACTATCCACTAAAAACTATCAACTATCCACTATTGATGATGGTATGGCTCATTCCTCAAAATAGTAAAACCTCGATACAACTGCTCAATAAAAAACAAACGAACCATCTGGTGCGAAAACGTCATGGCAGATAACGAAATCTTTCCCTGAGCCTTAGCATAAACGGCCTCTGAAAAACCATAAGGGCCGCCAATAACAAAAACCAGGGTCTTGATACCTGAGTTCATCTTCTTCTGCAATTCTTCAGAAAATCCGACACTCGAAAAACTCTTACCATTCTCATCTAGCAACACAAGCTGGTCTGTGGCAGCCAATTTTGATAAAATCAATTCTCCTTCCTTTTCCTTTTGCTGCGCTTCCGAAAGATTCTTTACATTTTTGATATCCGGAATAATCTCCAGCTCAAACTTAATATAGAAAGACAAACGTTTTTGATAATCGTCAATCAGCGTTTGTAACGATTTATTGTCGGTTTTTCCAATGGCGATAAGCTTGATGTTCATTTTTTTCTAAGATTTTAGATGCTAAGTTTCTAAGTATTGCACGGCAAAGATAAGCCTATCTCATCAGGAATTCAAAAAATAGAAAACCCGGTAAATTGTGGGCAATTAAATAAAGCAAACAGCATTCAAGTCTAAAGATTTTATTATTTTAGCTTCAATTAAAATGGCAAGATGATTTCAGAAGCACAGTTTCAAAACGAATTAAGACTAATCATAGAAAACGGAATACGCGAAGATGTAGGTGATGGCGACCATAGCTCATTGGCCTGTATTCCTGCAACAGCACAAGGAAAAGCCAAGCTTTTGGTAAAGGATGAAGGCATTATTGCCGGAGTGGAATTTGCCAAAATGATTTTCCAATATGTTGATAAAGACCTGAAAGTAGAAACATTCATTCAGGATGGAACACCTGTAAAATACGGTGACGTTGTCTTTCATGTTAGCGGAAGCTCACAATCCATACTAAAATCAGAACGCCTGGTGTTAAACGCCATGCAGCGTATGTCTGCCATAGCAACCAAAACCCAATCCTTTGCCCAACTTTTGGAAGGAACCAAAACCAAAGTACTGGACACCAGAAAAACAACACCCGGTATCCGTGCTATTGAAAAGTGGGCTGTGAAAATAGGAGGAGGAGAAAATCACCGTTTTGCATTATATGATATGGTCATGCTAAAAGACAACCATATCGATTTTGCCGGAGGAATTACCAAAGCCATCCAAAAGACAAACGACTATCTAAAGCAAAACAATCTGGATTTAAAAATAATAGTCGAAGCAAGAAACCTGGATGAAGTACGCGAAATCCTGCAATCGGATAACGTTTACAGAATACTGCTCGACAATTTCGATTACGATATGACCCGTACAGCCGTAGCTTTAATTGGTGACCAATGTCAAACGGAATCTTCAGGAAATATCAATGAAAAGACCATCCGGAATTATGCGGACTGTGGTGTCAATTACATTTCATCCGGAGCATTGACGCATTCAGTCTATAATATGGATCTTAGCCTAAAAGCCATCTAAAACAAACAAGGTGACAAAGATAATAGAAGACAAGCTCGAAAAAATTCCCGTAATTCGTCCGCTAATGCATCTCACGCAGCGTATCAAGCTGCCGTGGTTGGAGGGATTATCGCTTTACGACCTGCTCGAACTCTATTTTATCGGAATTGCCAAAGGAGCCTTCTCCTATAGGGCGAGTGCGATTGCATTTAGCTTTTTCATGGCGCTTTTTCCATTTGCGCTATTTATCCTAAACCTGATTCCATACATTCCAATTGAAGGATTTCAAGCCGATTTCCTGAAATTCGTAGAAGAAAGCGTACCGCCCAATACCTATGAAGCCATCTACAAAATCATCAATGATATTTTAAATAACAGTTACCGCGGATTGCTTTCCTCGGGTTTCCTGCTTTCTATCTTCTTGATGGCGAACGGTGTCAATGCCATATTGGGAGGTTTTGAAATTTCAAGACATATTACCGTCACCCGTGGCTTTTTTCGTCAGTATGCCGTGGCTTTAGGTATAGCCATTATATTATCGTTCCTGTTAATTGTGACTGTTTCTTCTATTGTCGTTTTCGAATACATCATACAGCGTATGAAAAGCGAAGGCCTTTTTGAAAACATCAATTTTGTCAGCATCGGACGTTTTGTATTCGTTGGATTAATGATTCTGACGGCAACCTCCATACTCTTTAAATTCGGAACCAAACAAACCCGACGCCATTCCTTTTTTAGTATAGGCTCTGTTTTTACTACCATTTTAATTATACTGACTTCCTTTATCTTCGGGATTTATGTCGTGCGTTTTGCAAAATACAACGAACTCTATGGCTCTATCGGAACGCTCCTGATTCTGATGATTTATATCTGGTTGAATTGTATGATTCTTTTGTTGGGCTTTGAATTAAATGGAGCTATTAATCGATTAAAGAGGAAGAATTTGTTTAATTGAGTTTTTGCTAAGGTTCTAAGGGGGCAAGCTACTGAGTTTCTAAGTTTTGTTCATTCTAACATTAAAAATCAGCGGAAATCCG
>NZ_LMPW01000001.1:197408-197580 GCF_001423985.1 Flavobacterium sp. Leaf359
TGGTTTAGGCAAGCTACTGAGTTCCTAAGTTTTGTTCATTCTAACATTAAAAATCAGCGAAAATCCGCGTCATCGGTTTAATCCGCGTTTAATTTTAAAAGGTTCTAAGGGGGGCAAGCTACTGAGTTTCTAAGTTTTGTTCATTCTAACATTAAAAATCAGCGGAAATCCG
>NZ_LMPW01000001.1:197612-218396 GCF_001423985.1 Flavobacterium sp. Leaf359
CGGTTTAATTCGCGTTTAATTTTAAAAGGTTCTAAGGGGAGCAAGCTACTGAGTTCCTAAGTTTTGTTCATTCTAACATTAAAAATCCGCGTAAATCCGCGTCATCGGTTTAATCCGCGTTTAATTTTAAAAGGTTCTAAGGAGGGCAGGCTACTGAGGTTCTGGGTTTTGTTTATCCATATTTATAAATCCGCGAAAATCCGCGTCATCGATTTAATCCGCATTCAATTTAAAGATTCTAAGTGATTAATGTACTAAGATTTTGTTCTGATTATAATTATTGAATATAAAACTATTCCGGCAAACCCTTATCTTTGTAAAAACCAAACAGCCTTTAAATGTATTTTGTAGAAGTCATTCTTCCTCTGTCTCTATCTAAAACTTTTACCTACAGGGTTTCAGAAGCAGAATACAATTACATCCAAAAAGGAATGCGTATTGCGGTGCCATTTGGCAAAAGCAAAGTGTATACGGCTTTGGCTATAGAATTGCATCAAAACGAACCTGCTCTATACGAAGCTAAAGAAATCCATCAGATTTTAGATGAAATTCCGGTCGTAACCGAAATTCAGATTACCCATTGGCAATGGATAGCTTCTTATTATATGTGTGCCATTGGCGATGTATATCGTGGGGCCATGCCTTCGGCTTTACTATTAGAAAGTGAAACCATCATATCGCAGAAAAAAGAAACCGAAGTTGACGAAACACAGCTTTCTGACGATGAGTTCCTTATTTATGAAGCCTTGCAACACCAAAGCTCTCTTAAAGTATTGGATATTGTAGCCTTATTAGGAAAGAAAAATGTTTTTCCTACCATCCAAAAACTCATTGATAAAAAAATATTGGCGGTTCAGGAAGAAGTAGTAGAGTTGTACAAGCCCAAACTTACTAAATATATCCGTCTGCATACAGATTACGTCGACGAACAGAATCTGATAGCCTTAATAGATAATCTGAATAAAAAGGCACAAAAGCAAAAAGAAATTCTATTGAGTTATTTTCAACTCAATGCTTCACAGCAAAAACCTGTTTCCGTAAAGCAGCTTTTGGAACATTCTCAGGCTACAACTGCTGTGATAAAGGCATTGGTAGACAAAGCCATTTTTGAAGAATATTATATACAGGAAGACCGCGTTTCTTTTGATAAAAACCAAAAAGAAAATAACCTTCAACTAAGTGTAACCCAACAAAAAGCATTCGATGAAATTTCAAGCGTTTTTGAAGAGAAAGAAGTATGCCTGTTGCATGGTGTAACTTCCAGTGGTAAGACCGAAATCTATATTAGGCTGATAGAAAGCCATATTGCCTCGGGAAAACAGGTATTGTATCTTTTGCCGGAAATCGCACTTACAACCCAATTGATCGGACGATTGACGGCTCATTTCGGTAATCAGGTCGCCGTATTCCATTCCAAATATACTAATAACGAACGGGTAGAAGTATGGAAACAAGTATTGGAAAATTCTCCAAAAGCAAAGATTGTAATAGGAGCAAGGTCGGCATTATTTCTTCCGTTTCGCGACTTGGGACTTGTCATTATTGATGAGGAACACGAGCAGACGTTCAAACAATACGACCCGGCACCAAGATACCACGCCCGCGATGCGGCAATTGTTCTGGCAAACTATTTCAAATCCAAAGTACTTTTAGGTTCTGCCACGCCAAGTCTGGAAACGTATTTTAATGCGTCCGGAGGCAAATACGGTTTGGTAGAAATTACCGAACGCTTTGGAAATGTAATGCTGCCGGAAATTGAACTGGTCGACCTTAAAGACAAATATTTCCGAAAAAGAATGAAAGGTCATTTTAGCGATACGTTGTTGGAATACATGGCAGAAGCATTGGCTTTAGGCGAACAGGTAATATTGTTTCAAAACCGACGTGGCTATTCACCTGTTTTGGAATGCATGACCTGTGGTCACGTTCCTGAGTGTCCGCAATGCGACGTGAGCCTGACCTATCATAAGCATAAAAACCAACTAAGGTGCCATTATTGCGGTTATGCGATGGCAAAACCAACCCGTTGCCATAACTGTTCAGGCGTAGACCTTACTACCAAAGGATTTGGTACGGAACAGATAGAAATGGAGCTGGCCGGATTGTTTCCCAATAAAAAGACAGCCCGAATGGACCAGGATACTACCCGTGGCAAATACGGCTATGAAAAAATATTGGACAGCTTTAAAAATCGGGAAATCGATATTTTGGTAGGAACCCAAATGCTTGCCAAAGGTCTGGACTTTGATAATGTTTCCCTGGTAGGTATTATGAATGCCGATAATATGTTGTACCATCCGGATTTTCGTGCTTTTGAAAGAAGTTATCAGATGATGACACAGGTTTCGGGCAGGGCAGGGCGTTCCGCAAAAAGAGGGAAGGTCATTATTCAGACCTACAACCCGAACCATAACACAATCCAGCAGGTTACCAACAATGATTATATGGGGATGTACAAAGAACAATTGTATGACCGGCATATTTTTAAATATCCGCCTTATTTCCGACTCATCAAGATTACACTCAAACACCGTGATTTTGAAAAACTAAAAGACGGTTCCATGTGGCTGTATCAGGTCATGAGCCAGAATCTCGACCTACCGGTATTAGGGCCGGAAGAACCGGCTATAGGCAGAATCAGGAATGAGTACATACGTACCATCCTAATCAAGATTCCCCAAAACCAGCCATTAGGAAGCACAAAAAAAACTATCCAGAAAATACTGAATAGTTTTGAAACGGTATCGCAATACAGACCGATTAAAGTGGCCGTAAATGTTGATTTCTATTAAGCCGAAGCCAAAGCTTTCACCAAATCCTCTTTTTTATTTCTGCTCAAAGGAATTTTGGTCACACCAATCTCGGCAAACTTGCTGTTAAATTTGTCTACCTTGTCAATATTAATGATAAACGATTTATGAACACGGATAAAGCGTTCTTTTGACAAATCGTTTTCAAACGACTTCATAGTCGATAATACAAGGTGGTTCTCGTCTTCAGTGACTACTTTTACATAATCGCCATAAGCTTCAATCCATTTGATTTTCGAAGTAAAGATTTTTAATTTTTTCAGGTTACTCTTGATGAAAATGTGTTCGCTGTCTTCATCAATATTTTCTTTACGAAGCAGATAAAGGTCCATTGCTCTTTTTACCGCAGCATTGAAACGCTGGGGTGAAATAGGCTTCTGAAGGTAATCTGTTGCATCATAATCAAATGCTTTGACGGCATATTCTGCTTTTGAGGTAATAAAGATAATCTGTGGTTTTACTTTTAATCCGTCAAGCAAATCAAATCCATTAATGACAGGCATTTCAATATCTAAAAAAATAAGGTCCACTTCTTTATTGGTAAGACAATTTTTAGTTTCAATGGCATTGGAAAAATCGCCCACCAAGTTCAGGTTTGGATGATTTGCAACCAATTTGGTTACTGTCATTCTCTGTATGGCACTGTCATCTACTACAACACAATTCAATTTCATAATAAATCAGAATTTATAGATTGGGTACGATAAATGTAGAACAATTTTTTTATTAAAAAACAATATTTTCCGCATTTTTTTGTAATTCATCGAATATAATTGGATTTCGCTTGTGCATTAAAAATAAATAGTTACTTTTGCACCCAATTTTATAACAAATAAAATCATTGTATTATGAATCACTATGAAACTGTTTTCATCTTGAATCCCGTTTTATCTGAAGTACAGGTAAAGGAAACAGTAAGCAAATTCGAAGATTTTCTTACTTCCAGAGGTGCAGAGATGGTATCAAAAGAGGATTGGGGCCTAAAAAAGATGGCTTACGAAATCCAACACAAAAAAAGTGGCTTTTACCACCTGTTTGAATTCAAAGTAGCTCCTGAAGTATTAATTGCTTTCGAAACTGAATTCAGACGTGACGAAAGAGTAATGCGTTTCTTGACTGTAAGTCTTGACAAACATGCAATTTCTTGGGCAGAAAGAAGAAGAGAAAAACTAAAAGCATCTAAAGCGTAATTATTATGTCTACGATTGAACAATCAGCAAAAGGAAAAAAAGACGGAGATATCAGATATCTTACGCCTTTAAATATTGAAACAAACAAAACTAAGAAGTATTGCCGTTTCAAAAAATCAGGTATCAAATATGTTGATTACAAAGATCCTGATTTCTTATTGAAATTCGTTAACGAGCAAGGGAAAATCCTTCCACGTCGTTTGACAGGAACTTCATTGAAATACCAAAGAAAAGTGTCTGTAGCTGTTAAAAGAGCAAGACATTTAGCTTTAATGCCATACGTGGCCGATTTATTAAAATAGTAAAAACAAAGTTGTTGGTTTCACAATGAAACCTAACTTCTACAAATAAGGACAACAACATGGAACTTATATTAAAAAAAGACGTTCAAAATTTAGGTTTTAAAGATGATATCGTAACTGTGAAAAACGGATACGGACGTAACTACTTAATTCCACAAGGATTCGCTCACATGGCAACTCCTTCTGCGAAAAAAGTATTGGCTGAAAACCTAAGACAAAAAGCGCACAAAGAAGCTAAAATTGTTGAAGATGCTAAGAAATTGGCTGAAGCACTTAAAGCTCTTGAAATCAAAATTTCAGCTAAAGCTGGTGGTGAAAAACTTTTCGGTTCTATCACTAACATCGATATCGCTGAAGCTTTGGAGAAGCAAGGTCAATCAATCGACAGAAAATTCATCACTTCTGGAATCGTTAAGCGTACTGGTAAATACAATGCGACTGTAAGATTACACAGAGAGGTTATCGTTGATTTGCCTTACGAAATCGTAGCTGAAAAATAATATTTTCAATACTGAAATATAAAAGTCCCGATGAAAGTCGGGATTTTTTTTTAAATTATAGAAAAGCTTTAAGCAATAAGCCGTAAGTATTACACTTGTGGGAGCTTATAGCTTAAAGCCTATAGCTTACAGCAAAATAATGAAATACAAAAGATTAACAAAAGAACAGTTTGAAGCGCTCCATATGGAATTTGCCAATTTTCTGGCAACGCAGTCAATCGATAAGAAGGAATGGGATGCCATCAAGGCTGAAAAACCGGAAGTTGCCGAGCAGGAATTGGATGTATTTTCTGATTTGATTTGGGAAGGCGTTTTGACAGGAGCCCATTATTTGGAACACTTTTCTAAAAGCTATATCTTTCTTTTCCATTGTCAGGAAAAAGTAATCAAGTCAATCGTACTCAAAGCGCTTATTCCGGAAGTCGATTTTATGACCCGTGAAGGATTGCAGTGGTTGAGTGACAATATGTTTACTGAAACGGTGGAGATTAAGATAGGGCAGAAAGAATATGAAGAGGAACGGAACGATGCTATTTTTAACCTGATACAGCAAGGAGCTATCCTAAGTGACGGCCAATTGTATTTGCAGGTCAACGGCATAATTCAATCGTCATAAAATCGTATTATTTATTGGAAATTGGTTATTTTAGTGCTCTGTTTACAGAACTAAACTAGCCAATTTTTTTTATGGATATTCAGAGTACCATCCAATCATTGCGGGAAGAACTAAATCAGCATAATTACAATTATTATGTTTTGGACAATCCTACAATCTCAGATTATGATTTTGATACAAAACTGAAAGAGCTACAGGAGCTTGAAAGCAAACACCCCGAGTTTTTTGATGAAAATTCCCCGACACAGCGTGTGGGAGGGATGATTACCAAAAACTTTGAAACCATTACCCATAAAAACCGAATGTATTCTTTGGATAATTCCTATTCAAAAGAAGACGTTTTGGATTGGGAAAAAAGAATCCAGAAAATATTAGGAGATGTGCCGCTGGAATATACCTGTGAATTGAAATATGACGGAGCTTCTATTTCAATTACCTATGAGCACGGAAAATTAAAACGTGCCGTAACGCGGGGAGACGGATTTCAAGGTGATGATGTAACCAATAACGTCAAAACAATCAAATCGGTTCCATTACAGTTAAAAGGCGATTATCCGGATAGTTTTGAAATACGCGGTGAAATTATTTTGCCGTTGGAAGGTTTTGCCAAAATGAATCAGGAATTGATAGAGATTGGCGAAACTCCCTATTCAAACCCAAGAAATACTGCATCTGGTAGTTTGAAGTTACAGGACAGTTCTGAAGTGGCAAAACGTCCGTTGGATTGCCTCCTGTATACTTTTATTGGTAATGATGTTAAATTCTCAACCCATTTTGAAAGCCTTGAAAAAGCCAGAAGTTTTGGGTTTAAAGTGCCTAAAGAGGCCAGGTTGGTAAAAAGTATTGAGGAAGTTTTTGACTTTATCGATTACTGGAACATCCACCGTCATGAATTGCCTTATGAAACCGATGGCGTAGTTGTAAAAGTAAATAACCTGCATTATCAGGAAGAATTAGGCTATACTTCCAAATCACCGCGTTGGGCGATTGCTTATAAATTTAAGGCAGAACAGGTTTCTACACGGCTGAATTCTATTTCCTATCAGGTGGGACGTACCGGAGCGATTACGCCGGTTGCTAATCTCGAGCCGGTACAATTGGCGGGAACCATTGTAAAACGAGCTTCCCTGCATAATGCAGACCAAATTGAAAAACTCGATATTCGTGTTGGTGATGAAGTTTTTGTAGAAAAAGGAGGAGAAATTATTCCGAAAATTATAGGTGTAGACTTTACAAAACGCTCTTTAGATTTACTTCCAACAGTTTATATTACAAACTGTCCGGAATGTCAGACAGAATTAATCCGTAAAGAAGGCGAGGCCCAGCATTATTGCCCGAACTTTTACGGATGCCCACCACAAATTATAGGCAGAATCCAGCATTATATTTCCAGAAAGGCAATGGATATTGAAGGACTTGGCGGAGAAACGGTAGCCTTGTTATTTAACAACAATCTGGTGCAGAATTACGCTGACTTGTATGACCTTACCGTCGAGCAGGTAATTCCTCTGGAAAGAATGGCTCAGAAATCGGCAGAAAATCTCGTCAACGGAATCGAGAAATCCAAAGAAGTTCCTTTTGAAAGAGTCCTGTTTGCTTTAGGAATCCGCTATGTGGGCGAAACCGTTGCAAAAAAATTAGCAAAACACTACCAAAATATCGATAACCTAAGTAATGCCAGCCTGATGGATTTGATTTTGGTAGATGAAATTGGCGAACGTATAGCGCAAAGCGTCATTGAATTTTTTGAAAATCCGGAAAACCGAATTATCATCCAGAGATTACGTGATTATGGCGTTCAGCTCGAATCCAAAACCGTATTTAATCCGGATGCAACAGATAAACTGGCAGGAAAAACCTTTGTGGTTTCGGGAGTATTTGAAAAATTCTCACGCGATGACCTGAAAAAATCCATTGAAGATAATGGCGGAAAAGTAGGAAGCTCTATTTCTGCCAAAACAGACTATGTGGTAGCCGGCGATAATATGGGGCCTGCCAAACTGGAAAAAGCCAATAAACTGAATATCCCAATTATCTCTGAAGATGATTTTATCGCAATGTTAGGATAGCTAAATGCCACCTGACAAATCCATATAAAGACAAAAAAGCCATTAAATGAAAATTTTAATGGCTTTTTTTAATGTGCATGTCAACCTGTGTTCAATTTTAAAGGTTCTAAGGAACTAAGCAGCTAAGGTTCTAAGTTTTTATTGTTCTAAATATACAAATCTGCGTAAATCCGCTAAATCAGCGTATATCCGTGTTTGATTTTAAAGGCTCTAAGGAATTAAGAAGCTAAGGTTCTAAGCCTTGTTTATTCTAAATATACAAGTCCGCGTAAATCCGCTAAATCAGTGTCAATCTGCGTTTCATTTTAAAGATTCTAAGGAACTAAGCAGCTAAGGTTCTAAGTCTTGTTTTTTCTAAATATACAAATCCGCGAAATCAGCGTATATCCGTGTTTGATTTTAAAGATTCTAAGGAACTAAGCAGCTAAGATTCTAAGTCTTGTTTATTCTAAATATACAAATCCGCGTCAATCCGCTAAATCAGCGTATATCCGTGTTCCATTTTAAAGATTCTAAGGAACTAAGCAGCTAAGATTCTAAGTCTTGTTTATAAATATACAAATCCGCGTCAATCCGCGAAATCAGCGTATATCCGTGTTCGATTTTAAAGGTTCTAAAGAACTAAGCAGCTAAGATTCTGAGTCTTGTTTATTCTAAATATACAAATCAGCGTATATCCGCGTTCAAAATCCTATCTGCTTCAAAAGTATCTACGCTCAAAACCAAAGATTAAACCACAATAGTCCTTCCGCTATGGATCTTACTCTTATCTGTATCAAAATAAAAATCAATCCTTCCCAAATTAATACCATAGCAACCTACCTGATTCACCAATGTATCAATCCCGTCCAGATTTTTTACAATCGTAGGCTTGTCCAGAAAAGTATGCGTATGTCCGCCAATAATCAGGTCAATATCTCTTGTTGCGGCGGCTAATTTTAAATCAGAAATTTTATCCGGGTCGTTTTTATAGGCATATCCAATGTGAGAAAGGCATATAATAAGATCACATCGCTCTTGTGCTTTTAAGATTCGAGTCATTTCCTGCGATACGGAAACCGGATCATTATAAACAGTTTCTTTATAATTCTTCTTGTCTACCAATCCGTCTAATTCAACACCCAATCCAAAAACACCAATCTTGATACCGTCCTTGATAAAAATCTTATAAGGCTTCACAATGCCATCCAGAACAGTGTTTTTAAAATCATAATTGGCACTCACGAAATCAAACTTTGCATTGTGTAATTGCGAATAGAAACCGTCAATCCCGTTGTCGAAATCATGATTTCCCATAGTGGCAAGGTCATATTTCATCATGCTCATCAGCTTAAATTCCAATTCGCCGCCATAATAGTTGAAGTAAGGAGTTCCCTGAAATATATCGCCGGCATCCAAAAGCAAAACATTTGGATTTTCCCTGCGAATGCTTTCAATCAGGCTTGCCCGTCTGGAAACACCGCCCATATTAGGGTTTTTAGCATCTGTTGGCGGAAACGGGTCGATATGGCTGTGAACATCGTTGGTATGCAGTATGGTAATGTGCTTTTTGTTAAGCGTATTAAAACTGCTTAATGATAATCCGCCAACAGTCAGTAAAGCTGAACCTGCTACCGTTTTCTGTATAAAATCTCTTCTTTTCATTTTGTGTCTTTTAGGCTTTCTGATTACTCAACAATAATCCTTTTGTTTCGCGGTACCGGAATCGTGTCTGTTTCTTTAAAATAATCAATCCAAACGTTGCGGAGCTTATAATCTAACGAAGTCATGGTTCCCTTTTTGAAGAAATTCATGCTGTCGCCGCCATTATATAAATAATCGTTTGTAGCCACATAATAGGTTTTGTTGATGTCCAGAGGTTTTCCCTGTATCGTAATGCTTTTATAGGAAGAAGCATCTTTGTTTAACACGATTTCCATACCTGCAAGCGGGTGCGGCTTTTTTTCAGAAATCAGATAATTCACCATTTCTACAATCTGTTGGCCTTTTAAGGCAACGACAACCAATTCGTTTTCAAAAGGCATCAGTTCGAATGCAGTACGGGTAGTCACATTTCCTTTGGAAATCATGCTTCGGATACCACCATGATTCAGCAGGCAGATATCCACCGGTTTGTTTTCTCTCTTCAGAAATAATTTGTTAGCGGTTGCAAGCGTTATGTCTGCCTGTAAGCTGCCAATAGTTGTTTGCCATTCACCTTTACTTTTGTCCATTGTTTCCGGGGCATAGGCAAGAATCTGATTCATGTCCTTATCAATATTTTCGCGGTAAGGCTTTATAAATTCCTCGATAGCAGGAGTTTGTGGGTTGGTGTTCGTAATGCCAATCTGCTTGCCTTCAATTTTGGAAACATACGGCTTTTGGGTAGCACAGGAAATTACCAGAAATAATGTTAGAATTGAAACAAATTGTGTCAGAGCAGCGTTATAGTTTTTTTGTTTTAGCATCTGAAATACGGCTTATTTAATTAAATTTGTAATCACAAGTAAAAGTACTATGTTTTTAAATTTTTTCAAGAACTTTTCTGCAAAAAGAACATTAAAAAATAGTTCCCTGCACGTAAAGGGAAACCCGTCTGACGAAACGATAAAAACGGTCGGATTGTTAATTGACAAGACCTATTTTGAAGATAAGGTCAACTTGATTGAAGAGCTTTTGGCAAACGGAATCAAAAGAGAGAATATCCAGATATTGTTATATAAAGACCGGTTTAAGAAAAAAGAGACCGTAAATTATCCGAGCTTTAGCCATAAAGATTTAAGCTGGAAAGGAACGCTGGACAATAAAAATGTAAAAGAGTTTACTGACAAGGAGTTTGATATGCTGATTAGCTACTATGATACAGAAAAAGCACCTTTGATGATTACGACTTTTAAGTCAAAAGCTAATTTCAAAGTAGGATTTTCAACGATTGACAAGAGGTTAAATCATTTTATGATTAATACCAATGCAGAAAACTATAAAGTTTTTGTTTTCGAACTATTCAAATATTTAAAAATACTAAATAAAATATAATTATGCAGTCACTTATAGGAACAGGCGTAGCGCTTGTCACACCTTTCAAAAAAGATTTTTCTGTTGATGTTGAGGCTCTAAAAAGAATTGTAAACTATCAAATCGATAATGGAATTGATTATATGGTAGTTTTAGGAACAACCGGAGAGCCGGCAACCATGAATAAAGAAGAAAAAGAATTGGTTATTAAAACCGTAAAAGAAACCAATAACGGCAGATTGCCGTTGGTTTTGGGTGTAGGAGGGAATAATACTGCAGAAGTTGTTGAAGAGCTAAAAACCAGAGATTTTACAGGTTTTACAGCTGTGCTTTCGGTTTCGCCATATTATAACAAGCCAACCCAGGAAGGTATCTATCAGCATTTCAAAGCCATTGCAGAAGCTTCACCGCTTCCGGTCATCCTGTATAATGTTCCGGGAAGGACAGGAAGTAATATGCTGCCGTCAACCGTAATCCGCTTGGCAAATGATTTTAAAAATGTTGTGGCAATAAAAGAAGCTGCTGGTGATATTGTTCAGGCAATGAAACTGATTCAGGGCAAACCAAAAGATTTTCTGGTAATTTCGGGTGATGATATGGTAACACTTCCAATGGTTTTAGCCGGAGGTGCAGGAGTAATCTCGGTAATTGCTGAAGGATTCCCGAAAGAGTTTTCTAAAATGGTGCGTTTAGGATTGGAGCGAAAAGTAGATGAGGCTTACGAACTCCACTACCAGATTGCAGATTCTATCGACATGATTTTCGAGCAGGGAAATCCTGCGGGTGTTAAAGAAATCTTTAAAGTTTTGGGATTGTCAGAAAATACAGTACGTTTGCCATTAGTGAATGTTAACGAAGATTTAGCAGGAAGAATAGAGCAATTTGTTAAGAAAACAGTACTTTAGTTATTTTAAAACCTACAGATTATGTTATCAAAATCAATAGAAGAAGCATTAAACCGTCAGATTAAGGTAGAAGGAGACTCATCACAAGTTTATCTGGCTATGGCATCCTGGGCAGAAGTTCAGGGATTTGAAGGAATATCGACTTTCATGTTTGCACAGTCCGAAGAGGAAAGAATGCACATGCTGAAATTGGTAAAATATATCAACCAAAGAGGTGGACAGGCTAAAATATCTGCGATAGTAGAGCCGGTACTTGATTTGTCAAGCTATAAGGTTCTTTTCAAACAGTTATTGGAACACGAAATCAAAGTTTCTGAAAGTATCAACGACCTTGTAGGCATAGCACTGGATGAAAGAGATTATGCTACCCATAACTTTTTACAATGGTATGTGGCAGAGCAAATTGAAGAAGAAGCAAATGCACGTTACATTTTAGATAAAATCAATCTGATTGGTGATGATAAGGGAGGACTTTATTTGTTCGACAATGAAATGAAGAACTTCACAAGTCCAATCACAACCGGAAAATAAATACGGAATTTAATCGTTAGAAAGGTGTCATAATTTATTTGGCATCTTTTTTATTTTTAACTCTTTCAAGGGGCTTGAAAAAATGTTTTTTTAATCTATAATTAATAACTAAATTTGCGGTTGATTTTTAAGAAACCTCAAACGGCTTGAAATCAGTAAATACAATCTTGAAAATGAATAGAATATTTTGCTTACTTATAATTGCGGTTGCTTTTGCTTCATGCAGTCCTTACCAAAAAGCTTTGAAATCAGAGGATATCGCTGTAAAATATGACATCGCTTCAAAAATGTATGACGCTGGAAAATATACAAAAGCAATACGCCTTTTTGAGCAGATAGCACCATCATACAGAGGTAAGCCGGCTGCTGAAAAGATGTTCTATATGTTTGGGCAATCGTATTATAAGACAAAACAGCACTATCTTGCAGCCTATCAGTTTGAAAGCTTTACTTCCAGCTATCCAAAGAGTGAAAAAGCAGAAGAAGCGGCCTATTTGAGTGCTGAAAGCTATTCGAGATTGTCACCAAGATATTCATTGGACCAGGGCGATACAGACAAGGCTATTGACAAGCTGCAGGCATTTATTAATAATTATCCAAATTCTGAATACCTGCCAAAAGCAAACGAAATTGTAAAAGCGTTGCGCGAAAAGCTGGAAAAAAAGGCATTTGAAAATGCAAAACAATACCACACGATAGGAGGCTATACAAGAGATTATTCAGCAGCCATAAAAGCTTTGGATAATTTTATTGCTGATTATCCGGGAACGCCATTCAAAGAAGACGCTTTGTACTACAGGTTTGATTCGGCCTATATTTTGGCAATCAATAGTGTAGAAAACAAAAAGAAAGAAAGATTGAATTTGGCGAAAGCATCCTATGCAATGCTTATGAAATTCAATGCATCAACACAATATAAAAAAGATGCTGATGATAAATTGGCACGAATCGAGAAAGAATTACAACAATTTTCTAATTAAATAAAAGTCATGGATTTAAAAAAGACTAATGCTCCTGTAAACACAGTTACTTACAATAAGACGATGATTGAGGAACCGACAGGTAACGTGTATGAAGCGATTACGATTATGGCTAAAAGAGCAAACCAGATCAACTCTGAAATTAAGAAAGAATTGACAGAGAAATTGGAAGAGTTTGCTACCTATAATGACAGCTTAGAAGAAATTTTTGAAAACAAAGAGCAAATCGAAGTTTCAAAATTCTACGAAAAATTGCCAAAACCGCATGCACTGGCTGTGCAGGAATGGCTTGACGGTAAAATCTATCACAGAGATACTACTAAATAATTACTATGTCTGTTTTAAGTGGTAAAAAAATAGTGCTGGGAGTTTCCGGTGGAATTGCCGCATATAAAACAGCCTCACTAGTAAGATTATTCATAAAAGCAGGTGCCGATGTCCAGGTGGTCATGACACCTGCTTCTAAGGATTTTGTGACACCGCTCACTCTTTCCACGCTTTCAAAAAATCCGGTACATTCCACTTTTTATAATGATGACGAAGATGCGGTTTGGAACAACCATGTCGAATTAGGTCTTTGGGCTGATTTGATGTTGGTGGCTCCCGCTACAGCAAACACATTGTCTAAAATGGCAAATGGCTCCTGTGACAATCTTTTGATAGCAACCTACCTTTCTGCCAAATGTCCGGTTTATTTTGCTCCTGCAATGGATTTGGACATGTATAAACATCCTTCAACCTTAGCCAGTTTTAAATTACTCAGGCAATTTGGCAATATCATGATTCCGGCCGAATCGGGAGAATTGGCAAGCGGACTTTCCGGAGAAGGAAGAATGGCTGAGCCTGAAAATATTATAGCCTTTCTTGAGGCCGATTTAGAAAGCAAATTGCCGCTAAAAGGAAAAAAAATACTGGTTACAGCCGGACCCACATACGAAGCAATAGACCCTGTGCGTTTTATAGGAAATCATTCCTCAGGCAAAATGGGGTTTGACATTGCTGAGCATGCTGCCGGATTAGGAGCCGAAGTGATTCTGATTTCCGGACCAACGCATTTAAAGCCTAAAAGTTCAGGGATTACTCTGGTGAATGTAACCTCTGCACAGGAAATGTATGAGGCAGCCCACCGTTATTTTGGCGATGTTGATGTGGCAATTTCTGCTGCAGCTGTGGCAGATTACAGGCCAAAGTTTCCGGCCGCACAAAAAATAAAGAAAACGGAAGATGCCTTTACCATCGAATTGGAAAAAACACAGGATATTCTGGCTTCTTTAGGAAAAGTGAAACAAAAACAATTTCTGATAGGATTTGCATTAGAGACAGAAAATGAAATTGAAAACGCAAAATTGAAAATCCAGAAAAAAAACCTAGATTTGATAGTTCTCAATTCATTACAGGATGAAGGTGCCGGTTTTGGAAAACCGACAAATAAAATTACCTTTATCGACAGGAATTTTGAAATTGAGCCCATGCCTTTAAAAACAAAAGAAGCCGTGGCCGAAGATATTTTAAATAAAGTAATACAACATTTTTATGCGTAAGATATTATTGTTTTTGTTGTTCGTTGCAGGTTCTGTTCAGGCTCAGGAATTGAGATGTACCGTAAAAATAAACTATGACCGAATCACGAATGCTAATACGCAGATTTTTAAGACGCTGGAACGTTCACTAAATGAATTTGTGAATAAGACCCGTTGGACCAATCAGACGTTTGCAGAGAATGAAAGAATTGAATCGTCAATGTTTATCAATGTTTCAGGATACAATTCTGACCAGTTTTCGGCTTCCATTCAGGTACAGTCCTCGCGTCCGGGGTATAACTCGATGTATGCCTCACCGGTTTTTAACTTTAACGATAAAGACTTCAATTTCAGGTATGTTGAATTTGAAAACCTGATTTTCAACCCAAACAGCTACGATTCAAACCTGGTATCTGTTATGGCGTTCTACAGCTATATCATTATGGGATTGGATGCCGATACCTTTTCGCCAAAAGGAGGAACCCAATACTATGAACTGGCTCAAAACGTGGCAATCCTGGCACAGCAAGGAGGCTCAAAAGGATGGAATCAGGCAGATGGAAATGTTTCGAGATATTTCCTGATTACAGACCTGATGTCAAATACTTTTGCTCCTTTCAGAGAAGCCCTTTACCAATACCATTCAACAGGAATTGATTTGATGAGCGAAGATTTGAAAAGAGGAAAGGAAAATATCAAAAACTCGGTCAAAACTTTGGCTCAGATATATGATATTCGCCCAAACGCATTGCTAACACGTGTCTTTTTTGATGCCAAATCAGATGAAATCGTTTCGATTTACACAGGAGGACCTTCTATTGCGGTTGCGGATTTGGTAGAAAATCTCAACAGGATTTCTCCATTGAATTCCAGTAAATGGGGTAAAATCAGATTTTAATCATAAGAATCCATTTGTTTTATACGAAGCGCTTGCCTCAAAGCAGCTCGTAAATAATCACTATCTTTAAACGTAAAGGCTTTGCTGACGTCATTATCCATAAAGAATTTCGCACTGATTGAAAAACTCGATATTGATTTTTCAGAGAATTTTTCAATAATAACAGGAGAAACCGGAGCGGGAAAATCGATTCTCCTTGGAGCTTTAGGGTTGGTTTTGGGCAAAAGAGCAGACTTAAGTTCGCTAAAAAACAAAGAAGAAAAATGTGTTATTGAAGCACAATTTGATATAGCGCGCTACAATCTGGAGTCCTTTTTTGAAGCCAATGATTTAGATTTTGAAAAAGAGACCATCATCAGAAGAGAAATCCTTTCTTCAGGAAAATCCAGGGCTTTTGTCAATGACAGTCCCGTTAATCTACAGGAACTTCAGGAACTGGGTGAGTATTTGATAGACATCCATTCGCAACACCAGACTCAGGAGCTTTCTGAAGAAAATTTCCAGTTTGATATTATTGATTCGATGGCGGGGAATGCTTCCGAAATTGTAGCATATAAATCCCTTTTAAAAAAATACCGTAGCCTGAAGACCAATCTCACGGCATTGCAATCCAGGCTTCAGGAAGCTTCAAAAGAACAGGATTATAACTCGTTCCTTTTAGAAGAATTGCTTGCGGCTAAACTGAAATCAGGCGAACAGGAAGAGTTGGAAAGTGTTTTTGAACAATTGAATAATGTTGAACTGATTAAAGAAAATCTGGACCGCGCCGTTTCAATTGCCGAAGAAGAACAATTTGGAGTACTTCACAATCTTAAAGAAATTAAGGCGTCGCTTCAAAAAATAGCTTCTTTTTCCGCAGATTACAATTCGTTGTTTGAAAGAATAACAAGCGCGTCAATTGAACTTGATGATATTGTTTCTGAACTGAGTCAGAAAGCAGAATCTTTGATGAGCGACCCGGAACAGCTGGAGTTGGTGAATCAAAAATTACAGACCATTTATAATTTACAGCAAAAGCATCAGGTCAAAACAGTTGATGAACTGTTACTGATACAGGAAGACCTTGATAAAAAGGTAATTTCGGTTGACAGCCTGCAACAGGAAATCGAGCAGGCCGAAAAAGAAATAGCAGAAAGCGAATCTAGTTTGGATACTATAGCTGCTACAATCAGTGAGAAAAGACAGAATGCAATTCCGGTGCTGACAGAAAAGCTGGTTGCGATTTTGGAATTGCTTGGAATGCCAAACGTCCGGTTCAAAATAGAGGTAAAGCTGTCAGATAGCTATCATGCTAATGGAAAAGACGATTTGCAATTTTTATTTGCCGCCAATAAGGGCTCAGATTTCGGACTGCTAAAAAAAACAGCATCAGGAGGAGAGATGTCAAGAATTATGCTTGCCGTAAAATCAATACTGGCACAATATCAAAAACTCCCAACTATTATTTTTGATGAAATTGATACCGGGGTTTCAGGAGAAATTGCCCATAAGATGGGTGAAATTATGAGAGAAATGAGCAAAACAATGCAGGTATTTGCCATCACGCATTTGCCTCAAATTGCTGCTAAAGGAAATACACATTTTAAAGTATTCAAATCCGTAGTGGGCGACCAGACACAATCCGAACTCAAATTGCTTTCAGCCGACGAAAGAGTTATTGAAATTGCGCAGATGCTGTCAGGAAAAGACATATCCGATTCGGCTATAAATCATGCCAAAGCCTTGCTGAACTAAAAAAACGAGGTATATTTGCTTTGCCTAAAACTAACATTATAATTTATTGACTATATAAATACTGTTTTATGATTATAGAACCAAGAATGCGAGGATTTATTTGCTTAACAGCTCATCCAAAAGGGGCGGAGCAAAGCGTTAAAAATCAAATTGAATACGTAAAATCAAAAGGAAAAATCGATGGTGCCAAAAAAGTTTTGGTAATCGGTGCTTCTACAGGATTCGGTCTGGCTTCCAGAATTACGAGTGCTTTTGGTTCTGATGCCGCTACTATTGGAGTATTTTTTGAAAAACCGCCAATGGAAGGAAAAACGGCTTCACCAGGTTGGTACAATTCGGCAGCTTTTGAAACAGAAGCTCACAAAGCAGGTCTGTATGCTAAAAGTATTAATGGCGACGCTTTCTCAAACGAAGTTAAAGACCAGACAATAGAACTTATTAAAAAAGATTTAGGACAGGTAGATTTGGTAATCTACAGTCTGGCTTCTCCGGTAAGAACTAATCCTGTTACAGGAATTACACACCGTTCAGTTTTAAAACCTATAGGAGATACTTTTTCCAATAAAACGGTAGATTTCCACACAGGAAAAGTTTCAGAAATTTCAATCGAACCAAGTAAGGAAGATGATATAGAAAATACAGTTGCCGTAATGGGAGGTGAAGACTGGGCTATGTGGATGGAAGCGATGAAAAAAGCCGGTGTTTTGGCTCCGGGAGCAATGACAATAGCTTATTCTTATATAGGGCCGTCATTAACAGAACCGGTATACCGTAAAGGAACTATTGGTCGTGCAAAAGACCATTTGGAAGCTACTGCATTTTCAATTACAGATAGTCTGAAAGATATTGGAGGAAAAGCCTATGTTTCTGTGAATAAAGCCTTGGTAACCCAGGCAAGTTCTGCAATTCCTGTTATTCCTTTATACATTTCCCTGCTTTATAAAGTAATGAAAGAAGAAGGTATTCACGAAGGAACTATTGAGCAGATTCAAAGGTTATACCAACAGCGCTTGTATACAGGAGGTGAAGTCCCAACCGATGAGAAAGGAAGAATCAGAATCGATGATTGGGAGATGCGTGATGATGTTCAGGAAAAAGTAGCCGCATTATGGGAAAAAGCCACTACAGAAAATCTTTCGGAAATTGGAGATTTGGAAGGTTACAGAAAAGACTTCTATAATTTGTTCGGATTTGATATTGAAGGAGTGGATTATAAGGCTGATACTAATGAAATGGTAGCCGTTGAGAGCATAAAAGAATAGTTTGTATTGAATATTTTAACTATAATATAAAAAAAGTATAGTTATCACGTAAAAATTCTAAAGCCTGCATTAATGCAGGCTTTTTTGCGTAATATAAGTTTAATCTTATTGTTTATAATGGTTATTTTTTTTGTTCACTCCTTCAATTTTAACTTTTTAATCTTTTAAAATTGTTATTTTAGCAGTCTGTTAATCAATTTATACTTTTTTATGAAAAAAATTACGTTATTGCTGATGTTGTTTGTCAGTTATTTGTCCTATGGGCAATTATGGACAGTAGCATCATGTTCTGATCTTGGGTCCAGTACATACGGGCCCATGTACAGCGTGGCTGGGGCGAATGCCACGAACCGTACTGCGGTGATCTATCCTTCTTCTCAATTAACGGGAATGGCAGGTCAGGTTCTAAATGCTGTCTATTTCAAAAGGGCGACTGCTACAGGAACAATGGCCGGAACTCCAAATTTTAGGATTTATTTGAAAGAAACTACAAGTACGACCTGGGGTACTGGAGGTTTGGATTGGGCAACGGCTACAACCGGAGCGACATTGGTTTATGATTCTAACCCGGCAACTGTAGTTGGGTCATCGGCAGGATGGAAAAGTTTTCCTTTTTCAAACACTTTTACCTACTCCGGAACGCAAAATTTAGCTGTTTTCTTTGAATACACTAATACTACTGCGAGTACGGCACTTACATGGAATTACGAATATACTAGTCCATGTGTCAATACAGGCGATTCTAATACTACGAAGTATACAAATAATACTACGGGTACGATGCCAACGTCTTTAGGCTCTTCTGACTATAGAAGGCCTTTAATTGCTTTCGATTTTAATGTGTCATGTAATGCTCCGACAGGATTAGCTTCGGCAAATGTTACATCAACTGGTGCAACAATCAACTGGACAGCTCCTGCGGTTGTGCCTTCAGAAGGCTATGAATACTATTTAAGTACTTCTGCTACAGCACCGCTTCCATCTGCAACTCCAACAGGTTCTGTTGGTGCTGGTGTTACAACAAAAACTTTTTCGGGATTACCTTCAGCAACACAACACTATGTTTGGGTAAGATCAAATTGTGGTCCTGGCGACAAGAGTGTTTGGGTTGAGACTAGCTTCACAACTCTTTGTGCAGCATATACGCCTACTTACCTTCAAGATTTTAATGGCACGGCTTTCCCTCCAATATGTTGGTCAAAGGGAGCTGGTGGGGATGAAGCATCAGGACCAACAAGTATAGGAACGGGAATTTGGGTGGCAGATGGATTTTTAAATAATGGATCTATAGGTTCTGCAAGAGTTAACCTGTTTAGCTCTAATAGAAAAGGATGGTTAATATCACCGGCAATCAATATGAGTGCCGGAGGCTACAGGGTTAGATTTGAATATGCAGCAAAAGATTATTATGCAGCAAATTTTTCCGGGATGGGGTCTGATGACAAAGTTGTTTTCCTGGCATCACAAGATAATGGTGCTACCTGGACAGTTTTGAATACATGGGATTCTACAAACTCTCCAACCAATGCAAGAACTTTATATTCTGTAAACCTTCCTGCTTATACTGGAGCAAACACTAAGTTCGCGTTCTATGCAACAGACGGAACTGTTGAGGATTCCCAAGATTACAATTTTTATGTTGACAATTTCTTGGTTGAAGCTATTCCAAGTTGTGAAGCGCCGTTAAATGTGTCTTTTTCAGGAATAACAAATGCTGGCGCAACTATCTCCTGGGATGCTGTTGCAGGTTCTATGGGATATGAATATGTGTTGGATCAGATAGCCACAAGTCCTACAGGTGCAGGAACTCAGATTGCAGCTACGCCTTATACTGCTTCTTCTTTAGCAGGAAACACAACATATTACTTCCATGTTAGGAATAATTGCGGTTCGGAATTTAGTACCTGGACTACGGGAAGCTTCAAGACGCTCCCTGATCCTCCGGTAAATGACGACTGTATTGATGCGGTTGCCTTAACAGTAAATGCAGATTTATTATGTTCAGTCAAAACGGCTGGTACATTATTGGGTGCTACAGATTCCAGTGAGCCGGATAATGGAGCCGGAACTCCGGATGATGATGTATGGTATTCGTTTCTGGCTACAGCAGCAACACACCGCATCCAACTTTCAAATGTAACCGGAAATGTAACCAATTTGGTACATGAGGTATTGGAAGGAAATTGTGGAGGAGGTCTTATCAGCTTGAATATAAGTGACCCCGACACAAGCACCATTAGTGGTCTTACTCCGGGAGCTACATACTACGTAAGGGTATTCAGCTATGGAGCCAATACTAACGCGAATACAACTTTTGACCTTTGTGTGGGAACATTTCTACCACCACCTGCAAATGACGACTGCTCTGATGCTGTAATACTTACGGTAAATCCGGATGCAAGCTGTGCATCAGTTTCGCCAGGAAACCTGACTTCGGCAACAGATTCAGGAGAAGGAGATAATGGTGTAGGTA
>NZ_LMPW01000001.1:218444-222049 GCF_001423985.1 Flavobacterium sp. Leaf359
ACTTTTGAACGTGGCCGGGTCTCCAACAGATCTTGTACATGAAGTATTGGAAGGAACCTGTGGAGGAGGTTTAATCAGCAGGTATGTAAGTGATCCTGATGTGAGTACTGCTTCAGGATTAACAGCAGGTACTACTTATTATGTAAGGGTATTTAGTAATTCTTCAGACACAGGGGCTACTTCAACTTTTAATGTATGTGTAGGTGTGCCACCGGTAGGTTCTGTATGTGGAAATCCAATTGTAGTGACAAGTTTACCATATACCACAACCGATAATACGAACCTGTATGGTGACGATTATGATTTTCCAAATGGAGGAGATTCAGGCTGTTCTGGTACTTCAAACTATTATTTAAATGGTGATGATGTTGTATATGCCTATACGCCGACAGTAAATACATCAATTAATATAAGAATTCCCGGAGCACCAAGTTATACAGGAATGCTGGTTTATACAAACTGTAGTGATATTGGAACGGCAGCTATTGCCTGTGCTTCTGGTAGCGGTAGCGGAAACAGGGAAATTAACCAACTTGCTGTTAGTGCCGGAACAACATACTATATTGTTCTTTCGAGCTGGCCATCGCCACAAAGCTTTGCGTATACATTAAATATCACGGAAAATACCTGTGCAATCCCAACAGTAACATTCACCAGAACATCAAACTGTGACGTTTCACCTGGATTCTTTGTTAATGCAAACATAACAAGTTTGGGTACGGCAACTTCTTTGACCGTTACAGACAATCAGTCAAGTCCGGCACAACAGGTAACGGCTACAGGTATGGTTCAATTCGGGCCATATCCTAACAATACATCTGTGGTTCTTACAGTAGCAAACAATCAGGATGGAAACTGTGTCGTGACAAGTTCGGCACAAAACCAGACAGCTTGTCCTCCGGTAAATGATGATTGTGCTAATGCCGTTTTATTGACTCCGGGTACTTCTGCAACTTGTTCTTCGCCAGTTAGCGGAACTACCGTTGGAGCGACCCAAAGTCTGGCAGGTTGTGTAGGAACGGCTGATGATGATGTTTGGTATAAATTTGTTGCTGCAGAAACTGCGCATAGTATTATAATAACGAATGGAACAGGAAGTGGTACTTCGGATATAGTTACGGAGGTATTCGACTCATGCGGTGGTGCTTCAATAGTTTGTCAGGATACTCCGGACTCACCTGTAAACTTAACAGGTCTGACCGTTGGAAATACCTATTTCTTTAGAATTTATTCTTACTCTTCTACATTGAGAACTACATTTACGGTTTGCGTTGGAATACCTCCGGCACCACCGGTTAACGATGATTGTACGGGAGCTATAGCATTAACACCTACAAGTGCTTTTGGTAACGTTACTGACGGAACAAACATAGCTGCTACTGCAAGTTCAACAGAAACTGCGCCAACAATATGTGGCGGATATTCCGGAGGAGATATATGGTATTCTGTAGTAGTTCCGGCAAGTGGGAACATAACCGTTGAAACAGGAAATTCAAGTACCGGTGCAACAGGATTTGACAGTGTTATAACGGTATATTCCGGAGTATGTGGGTCTTTGGTTCAGGTAGGTTGCGACGATGACGGTGCTGATACAGGTTCGTATTCTAAAATAGTTCTAACAGGACAGACTCCGGGAGCTACATTGTATATTAGGGTATATGAATTTGGTAATAACGCTATAGGAACATTTGGAATTTCGGCTTATGATGCCTCATTGGGCACAACTTCATTCAATGATTTTAATTTCAGAACTTATCCAAACCCTGTTACTGACGTACTAAACTTGTCTTATACACAAGAAATTTCTAATGTATCAGTCTTTAATTTACTGGGACAACAAGTGCTTACAAAACCAATCGGAGCTACAGATGCTTCTGTTGACATGTCAAGCCTGGCAGGAGGAACTTACCTGGTAAAAGTTGCTGTAGGCGATCAGGTTAAGACAATTAAAGTAATCAAAAAATAATTTGATATAACTTTTTAAAAAGAATCCCGGCTGTATTTGTAGCCGGGATTTTTTGTTTTATTATATTTTAAAAAAGCGGTTCCTTGAAGACCGCTTTTATCATTTTCAAACAAGAATAAATTGAACGTAGATGTGTTTTAAACTAATGTTTTTTGGTAAGAATATAGCAAAATAAGGCATTTTTGAGGATAAATATTTATTCTTTAAATCTTAAAATTATATTAAAATAATTGGTTATATTGCAGTGTATTAACTAAACTTTTAAACAATATGAAGAAAATCTACGCATTGCTTGTCCTGCTATGCTGGCAAGTCAATTCCCAGACGCTGAATCAATCAGCGAACTGGCCAAACCCCGCCTGGACAATAACGGGCACCTACAATTCGGATCCTAATGCTTTCGAATCTGATCCGAGAACTACAGCCTTTTTTGCTTATGACGATGATGATGCAGGAAATCCGCATGATGATAATATTGCGGCCGAATCTCCTGTAATCAATCTGACACCGGCTTTCACAGCTGGTGAAACCACATTAGAAATAACAGTGCAATATGGATATCGTTATTTGGATAATGATGTTCTGAGATTTGAGTACTGGAATGCAGCTACTTCAACGTGGGTTCCATGGGGTTCAAGCTCAATTCCTGGTAACAATACTAGTATAACTGATAACTTTTGTACTATCCCCAAAACAACTTATTTAACAGAAGGGCTTAACATTTCTACTTTTACTCCGGCACAATTAACAGGATTCAGATATCGTATTTTTTATGATGACGATCTTGCCGGTCCGGATTGGAATTATGGTTTTTGTTTCAGCTCGCCAACAATTCGTTCAATTGCTTGCGGTGCGCCAACAGGATTGGCTGTCGCTTCATTGAATCCGGGTGGTGCTACAATCAACTGGGATGCTACCGCAGGAGTTACAGGTTTTGAATATGTTTTGAATACAACGAGTGCGGATCCTTCAGGTGCCGGTACATCAATAACAGCTAATACCTATTCAACTTCAAGTTTGCCACCTGGCACAACCTATTATTTTCATTTAAGAACAATCTGTACCGCTACTCAGAGTCCTTGGAGAACAGTTTCATTTACAACCAGTCCAGCGAACGATATTTGTTCCGCAGCAATAGCATTAACAGTAAATTCAAATTTATTGTGTACTGTGAAAACGTCGGGTACACTTAAATCAGCAACAGATTCCGGTGAGCCGGATAATGGTGCCGGAACTCCGGATGATGACGTATGGTATTCGTTTGTAGCTACCGCAACAACACACCGTGTCCAGCTTTCAAATGTAGTTGGAAATACCACTGATTTAGTACATGAGGTATTGGAAGGAACTTGTGGAGGCGGTCTTATCAGCCTGAATATAAGTGACCCTGATACAAGTACCATTAGCGGTCTTACTCCGGGAACTACATACTACGTAAGGGTATTTAGCTATGGAGCCAATACTAATGCGAATACAACTTTTGACCTTTGTGTGGGAACATTTCCACCCCCACCTGCAAATGATAACTGTTCCGGAGCTGTAACGCTTACCGTAAATCCAAATGCTAGTTGTGCCGCAGTTTCGCCAGGAAACCTGACTTCGGCAACAGATTCAGGAGAAGGAGATAATGGTGTAGGTA
>NZ_LMPW01000001.1:222078-284400 GCF_001423985.1 Flavobacterium sp. Leaf359
GCTTTTGAACGTGGCCGGGTCTCCAACAGATCTTGTGCATGAAGTATTGGAAGGAACTTGCGGAGGAGGTTTAATCAGCAGATATGTAAGTGATAATGACGTGAGTACTGCCTCAGGATTAACAGCAGGGACTACTTATTATGTAAGGGTATTTAGTAATTCTTCAGACACAGGGGCTACTTCAACTTTTAATGTTTGCATAGGGGTGCCGCCGGTAGGTTCTGTATGTGGAAATCCAATTGTAGTGACAAGCTTGCCATACACCACAACCGATAATACGAACCTGTATGGTGATGATTATGATTTTCCAAATGGAGGAAATTCAGGTTGTTCTGGTACTTCAAACTATTATTTGAATGGTGATGATGTTGTATATGCTTATACGCCAACAACCAACACATCAATTAACATAAGAATTCCAGGAGCAGCAGCATGGTCAGGAATCTTAGTCTATACAAGCTGTAGTGATATTGGAACGGCAGCTGTTGCCTGTGCTTCCGGAAGTGATATCGGAAACAGAGAAATCAATCAGTTTTCTGTTACTGCCGGAACAACATACTATATTGTTCTTTCCACTTTTCCATCGCCACAAAGCTTTGCGTATACCTTGAATATTACGGAAAATACCTGTATAGCTCCAGCAGTTACATTCAGCAGAACATCAAACTGTGCCGTTTCACCAGGATTCTTTGTTAATGCAAACATAACAAGTTTGGGTACGGCAACTTCTTTGACTGTTACAGACAATCAATCAAGTCCGGCACAACAGGTAACGGCTGCAGGTACGGTTCAATTCGGGCCATATCCAAATAACACATCCGTAATTCTTACAGTAGCAAACAATCAGGATGCAAACTGTGTAGTGACAAGCCCGGCACAAAACCAGACAGCTTGTCCTCCGGTAAATGATAATTGTGCTAACGCAGTAGCCATAACGCCTACGGCAACTTTTGTTCCAACAGACGGAACCAATGTTGGAGCTACAGCAAGTTCTACAGAAACTGTACCGGTAAACTGTAACGGATATTCCGGTGGTGATGTCTGGTTCTCTGTAGTTGTACCGCCTAGTGGTAACCTGACTATTGAAACAGGAAATTCAAGCACAGGTGCAAGCGGATTGGATACGGTGGTTACCGTATATTCCGGAGCTTGCGGTTCTTTAGTTCAGGTGGGTTGTGATGATGATGGTGGTGAAGGAGCTTATTCTTTAGTTGCATTATCAGGACAGACTCCGGGTTCAACATTATATTTGAGAGTTTATGAGTATTCAAATGACAGTACGGGAAGTTTTGGTATATCGGCCTATGATTCTTCTTTGAAGACGACATCTTTTGATAATATGAGCTTCAAAGTATATCCTAACCCGGTTAAAGACAGGCTTCATTTGTCTTACACAGAAAACATGTCTGATGTTGCCATATTTAATTTGTTAGGACAGCAGGTTCTTTCAAAGAAAATCAATGCGACAGAAAGCCAGATTGATATGTCAACTTTAGCCGGCGGCACTTATCTGGTAAAAGTAAATGTTGGCAATCAGGTTAAGACATTAAAAATCGTTAAGGAATAATCAATTCATCAAAATATTATGAAAAGCCACCTTTTTTGGTGGCTTTTTTTATACTTTCGTAAAGTATTTTACCCCAAATAATTAACTTATGGAAAAAAATTACTTTGGCCCTATCTCACAAAGAGCAAAAGCAAAACTATTCTTAAAATTTTTATTGCTATTAGTTTCCACAAGCACTTTTTCCCAGACTACTTTAATAAATCCAACTACAGATGGTGGATTTGAAAATGGAAATACATTAGCTGCCAATGGATGGAATGCAGTAAATGCCTCTGTTGATAGCTGGAATGTTGGAAATGTTCCTGTTGCAGGAGCTGGAACAAACTGTGCTTTTGTATCGTCAACAGGAGGTGCGACCTGGCAATATTCGCAAACAAGTTCGGTAATCCATTTGTATAAGAATATAACCGTTCCCGCCAACGAACCTAAAATTACACTTTCCTTTAGATGGAAAGTTGGAGGTGAAGGAACAGGAACCAATGACTGGGATAATATGAAAGCCTTTTTGGTACCTTCCTCTTACAATCCTGTATCAGGGGTTCCGATACCGCCAAACTATCAAATAGGAACATTGTATAAATTAAGTTCTACAAACTGGAGTACCGCCAATATTTCTCTTGCTGTTGTGCCGGGAAATTCTTATAAGCTGGTATTCAGTTGGAAATCTGATATTTTAGATGTCGTGAATCCGCCTGCAGCAATCGACCAGGTTTCTATGATATCCAATCCGCCAAGGACTTTTACATCGGTAGCTTCTGGAAACTGGAATCTTCCCGCTACCTGGGATATAAATGCGGTTCCGACTAGCGCAGACAATGCAATTGTTTCAACAGGAACAACAGTAACCCTTAACGTAAATAATTTAGCCATAAACGACCTTACCATAAACGGAACCCTGAACTATGCAACGGCTGCTGCTACTTTTGCGGTAAAGGGTAATTTGTTGGTCAACACGGGAGGTAATCTGGATGCTTTTGCCGGTACGACAGGAAAAAGTCTGGTGGTTTCACGAAACCTGACAAATAATGGTAATATTGACCTTTCCAAAGGAACGGCAGTTAATAATATTTTGACATTTGACGGTATAATTCCTCAAACAATTGGAGGAACAGGTACATTTACAAACAATCTCATCAGGAACCTCACATTCAACAATTCTTCTACAGGAGTAATAACCTGGAACTTTAATGATTTGAGAGTAGGAGGTAATCTTACTTTCACGAAAGGAAAAGTGGCCTTGGGAAGCAATACGCTGATTTTAGGTACGGGAGTAGCTGCCGGAACAGGAAATAATGCCATTGGAGCACTTGTCTATACTTCCGGAGGATTCGTGTCGGGAACTTTTTCAAGATGGTGGGCAAACACGGCTACCGGAACTGCATTGACTGCTGGAAGTCAGCCAACGGCCGCTTTAGGCAGATATCCTTTTATTAGCAGTACCGGAATTAACAGGGCTGCCTATGTACAGCGTGTCACGCCAACAGTAGGAGGGCAGATAGCTTGTAAATATGTTGATGCAGCTACAACTTCTGCATCGTCAATTTCTGATTCCGGTTATGTGTTGGATTCAAAATATGACGGTAATTGGACGTTTTCGACTCCGGGCACTGTGCCTGTTTCAGCTACATACAACATCGCGCTTATTGGACAAAATGCTTATTTGGCTTCCAATGGAAACAGTAGGATTATCAGGGAAACAGCAGCAGTCGAAGGAACACATCTCAACGGGACAAATCTTCCAATGGGACAAAGAACTGGATTGACATTGGCGCAGTTGACCCAATCACCGCTTTATATTGGCCTTGCTTTTGCGGACACGCCTAATGCTTCAATAGCAAGTGGAAACTGGAACAATGCTGCCATTTGGAGCAAAGGAAACGTTCCTAACTGTAATGAAATAGTAAGCATTGCACCTAACCATACCGTGAGTATAAATTCAGCCGGAAATAGCTGCAAGGGACTTACGGTTTCACTTGGAGGTAAGCTCTCTGTTTCCGGAGGTGATTTGATTGTGGGATGTACAGACAATAACAATACATTAAATGTTTTGGGAGTTTTAGAAGTCACTGCCGGAACCCTGAATGTGAACGGTAATATTTCGACTTCTTTTGGTTCGGTATTTTCTCAAAGTGGGGGGAATATCAATGTGGATGGAAATTCGGGTAATGCTGCAACCAGTGTGCCTAATGGAACCCGAATCATCAACATCATTCCGGAAGATTCTGAAAGCCTGAATTGGACTGGAGGAATACTCACAATAGTCGACCCGCATGCTTCAACAACTGCCAATGATGTTTTAAGGATTGATGGAGCCTTTGAAGGTTCTGTAAATGTAACTTCCGGGCATACAATCCGGTTTGGTGATGGCATATCGGCTCAATCTGGAGGTAATGCCACAAACGGATTCAGAATAAATTGCTGGGCAACGGTAACAGGTTTGCCTTTAGGAAATGTCATTGTAGAAGGTCCGGAAGGAACAAATCGCTATCTTACGAGTACCTATCCGGTTCCGGTTAATGGAGACCTTACGATTAATAATGGTGCCGAGTGCCGTATCTCTACCATTTATTTAAACGGTAGTGCAATGGTCAACATTGGAGGTATACTTACATCAACAACAGGTTTTTTCTTTGCAAATGCAAGATTTGTAAATGAATCAACCGTGGCTTTTGGTCCGAGTTTAAACCTGCAACAGCTGACTAACAACGGAATCATAAGAAATCTTGTTGCTTCGCCTACCGCTAATTTTACAAATATGGTGTTCAATAATGGAAGTACGGCGGGTGTAACCTTAAATTCCCCTGTATCATTAAGCGGAACCCTGACTCTTAATGAAGGCAAGGTAAATACTTCAAATACTAATTTACTAACGGTTGGAACGGTAACTGTGGCTGGTGATATTGCAGGTGGCTCTGCTACAGCATACATCAACGGACCTTTGGCAAGGACCTTCGGTAACAACAGAACGGCAGTAGGTACGTATTCTAATGTGACAATCTATCCGGTTGGAAAAGACGGAAGTTATTTGCCATTTTATATTGACCCGTCAACATCGGGAGGTGCTTTACAGATAAAAGGAGAGGCATTTGTGGCAAATTCCGGAACTTTTCCGTCAAATGTTTCATCACTTTCCAATAACCGTTGGGAAGCCTTACTCATTGCCGGAAACGCAAATTTACTGAATGCAAATGTCAGGATAGTAGATGCAGGCATAACCGCAAACAGTAAAATGCTGAAATCAGCAACAGCAAATGGCGAATATGCGGTATTTTCTCCGGCTTCAATAGTTGCCGCAGACAATTTGTATACTTATTCATCAATCAGAGTGTCTGATTTTTCAGGATATTTTTCTCATGGACAAATAATTTGTAGCGGAACTGTAGCGGAACCAACCGGTAGTCCTGTACAGGATTTCGTAACAGGACAGACGTTGGCTGATTTTGTTGTTAACGGAAGCGATATCATTTGGTATGATGCAGATGGAAACAGACTGCCATTATCAACAATATTGGTGAGTGGTACAACCTATTATGCATCACAAACCATAAATGGCTGTGAAAGTAGTGGCAGGCTTGCTGTTACGGCAGGAATTAACCTGGAGACTGATGATTTTGAGGCAATCGCTTTTAAATATTATCCTAATCCGGTATCAGACAGGTTAAATCTGGTAGCTTCTGAAAACATTGATTCTGTGGAAATCTATAATCTTTTAGGGCAAAGAGTTTTTTCAAAAAAAATAGATGCTATGCAGGAACAGCTTGATTTTTCACAACTACCAAAAGGTACCTACATTTTGAAAGCGGCAATAGGCAATGTGATGAAAAATGTAAAGATTGTCAAAAAATAATAGTTTTTAAAAAGCGATAAAAGCCATCCTCTAACGGGATGGTTTTTTTGTTTATAAAAGTTATCTTTGTTAAAGTTTAAAATTCCGTATGAAATTTTCTTTTATAATTCCGGTCTATAACAGGCCGGACGAAATCGACGAATTATTACAAAGTTTGGTTTTGCAGAAATACGACAAGCCCTTTGAGGTTGTTGTAATTGAGGATGGTTCTACTATTCCGTGCCGACATATTATTGATACTTACCAGGAAAGACTCACCATTTCGTACTATTTCAAAGAAAATTCAGGTCCGGGAGATTCCAGAAATTTTGGAATGAGAAAAGCCCGGGGAGATTATTTTCTGATTCTGGACTCTGATTGTATTCTCCCGCAGGATTATTTGTCAGAAGCAGAAAAAGCATTGGAACTGAATTATGTGGATTGTTTTGGAGGTCCTGACAAAGCTCTTGACAGCTTTTCAGACATACAGAAAGCCATCAACTTTTCCATGACTTCAATTTTGACAACAGGAGGAATTCGCGGAGGTTCTGAAAAAATAGACAAATTCCAGCCCAGAAGTTTTAACATGGGATTGTCTAAAAAAGCATTTGAGGCCAGCCAGGGCTTTGGGAATATCCATCCAGGAGAAGACCCCGACCTTTCCATAAGACTTTGGAAAATGAATTTTGAAACACGATTGTTCCCGAAAGCCTATGTCTATCATAAAAGAAGAATCGATTGGTCAAAATTCTACAAACAGGTAAACAAATTCGGCAAAGCCAGACCCATATTGGATAGTTGGTATCCGGAATACAGTAAGCTGACCTTTTTCTTTCCAACGCTCTTTCTTTTGGTATTCCTTGCTTCGGTGGTATTTTCTTTTTTCTGGACAGGCATTTTTCTGGCCATATATGGTTTTTATTTCTTAGCGATTTTTATTGTTTCCACTTTTCAGAATAAAAGTCTGAAAATAGGATTCTTTTCCCTGATAGCAGTAGTAACACAGTTTTATGGCTACGGCACGGGCTTTCTGAAATCGTTTTGGAATATCAAAGTGCTGAAAAAGAAACCTCAGGAAGTATTTCCGGAGTTGTTTTTTAAAAAATAAATTATCAACATCATGACAAAAATCATCGGTCTGACAGGGGGAATAGGAAGCGGAAAAAGTTCTATTGCCAAACATATAGAATCACTCGGGATTCCGGTTTATATTGCTGATACCGAGGCGAAAAAAATACTCGATACTGCCGATGTAATTGCTAAGGTTATTGCCCTTTTTGGAAATGATATACTGGAAAATGGTAAAATCGACAGAAAAAAAATAGCGGCACTTGTTTTTCAGGACCCGGAAAAACTTAAAAAATACAATGCCATCATCCATCCCGAAGTCTATCTTCATTTTCAGAATTGGGTAAAACAGCATAACAATTATCCACTGGTGGTTAAAGAAGCTGCTATTCTTTTTGAGAGTGGAAGCTATAAAGACTGTGATAAAATTATTTTGGTCACAGCTCCGAAAGAAAACCGCATACAAAGAGTCATGAAGCGCGATGCTGTGACAAGAGAAGCTGTAGAACAGCGAATGTCACACCAATGGGATGATGAGACAAAAAAGTCTATGAGCGATTTTGTAATCGAAAACATCGAATTGGAAAAAGCAAAACAATCTGCAGAAAACATAATTACCCTATTAAGAAATCAATAATTTATGAATTAGATGTTAATGTTTGGTTAATGTATTCATTGATTAAATGTTAAAATGTTAATTTTGTTTTTGATGAATAAGACATTGTTTCGCTTACTGGTTGTGTTAATGAGCCTATCTTTGATAGGAATTATTTTGGTTCAGTTATATTTGATTAATACATCTTTCAATAATAACGAAGAACAATTTAAATACCATGTACAACAGGTTATAGGGAATGTTTCAGAGAAATTAAAGCAGCAGGAAACTTATACAATTGTAAATCAGTATAACATTTTGCGTGACAGCATTGGAAAAGACCCAAACCCAAGCCAATTGCTGGACTTCGTTCTTGTGCAGAAGAACAAAGTTACAAACGAAACTATAATTTATTCAAACAACATTATTGCAGAGGATTATAATATCAATCTGACGTTCTTTGATAAGAAAAAAGATTCGGTTAAGGCGCAAAATTTTATTTCCAAACGCCGAACCGAAATATATTCAGGCAAACCGATTGACAATTCGGGCATCCAGAAAAATACCACTCCAGATATTACAATTGAAAAATCTGGAAACATCGAAATGCTTGAAAGAGCACAATTCGATATGTTCTATAAAGATATTGCAGAAACAAAACCTTTGAAAGACAGGGTTTCAAAAGAAAAGTTGCAAAAAATGTTGCAACAGGAACTGAAGCAGTATGAAGTAAAGACACCTTTCGAATTTGGTATTTACAGTGATGGCCTTGCTACAAAAATCAGGTCAGACAATTTTAAGTTTGACAAGAATTCTACTTTCCAGACACCTATCCTGACCGATAGCGATGGAAAAAGCAAGTACCAGCTGCTGGTAAGCTTTCCGGAAAAAAAGAAATTTCTTTTTACAGATTTGATAGGAATTACGATTTTGTCAATCACATTTACCCTGATTATCATCATTGCCTATGCAAGTGCTTTGAACCAATTGATAAAGCAGCGCCAGATTTCAGAAATCAAGACGGATTTCATCAATAATATGACGCATGAGTTCAAAACACCTATTGCCACCATAAATCTGGCTTTGGATGCAATCAAGAACCCTAAGATTATTGAAGATAAGGAAAAAGTACACCGCTATCTTCAAATGATAAGAGACGAAAACAAGCGTATGCATGCCCAGGTTGAGAATGTGCTCCGGATTTCCAAGTTGGAGAAGAAAGAGCTCGAGATTACTAAGGACCCAATCGACGTGCAAACGATAGTTGAAGATGCCGTAGAACATGTGAATTTGATTGTTGAAGACAGGCAGGGAACAATAAGAACGCATTTTAATGCAACAAGAACAACAACGCTGGTCAACGATGTTCACTTTACTAACGTAATGGTAAACATTCTGGACAATGCGATAAAATATTCGCCGGAAGCTCCGATAATTGATATTTATACAGAAAATGTCAAGGACTTTATCCTGATTAAAGTAAAAGACCAGGGACAAGGAATGGGTAAGGCGGCTCAAAAAAGAATTTTCGAGAAGTTCTACAGAGAACATACCGGAGATTTGCATAACGTAAAAGGTCACGGGTTAGGATTGGCCTACGTGAAAAGAATTGTAGACGACCATAACGGTCAAATATTTGTAGAAAGCGAAAAAGGGAAGGGTAGCACCTTCATTATAAAATTACCACTAATTAATTAAGCTATGGAAAATGTAAACAAGAAAATCCTCCTAGTCGAAGATGACCCTAACTTTGGTTCAATTTTAAAAGATTATCTGAGTCTCAACGATTTCGAGGTTACCTTGGCTAAAAACGGGATGGAAGGTTTCGAGAAATTTAAAAAAGACACCTTCGATTTGTGCATACTTGACGTAATGATGCCTTATAAAGACGGATATACTTTAGCAAAAGAAATCAGAGAGAAAAATAAAGACATTCCTTTGATTTTCTTAACAGCAAAATCGATGAAAGAAGATGTGCTGAAGGGCTACAAAGTAGGAGCAGACGATTATTTGAACAAGCCATTTGACTCTGAAGTATTATTGATGAAAATCAAAGCTATCATCCAGAGAAAGGCTTCAGATAGCAAAGCAGACAATACCAAATTTGAATTCCAGATTGGAAATTTTCACCTGAATTCAAAATTGCGTTTCTTGACATATAAAGACGAAGAACCGATTAAACTTTCCCCAAAAGAAAACGAATTGCTTAAAATGCTTGCGGTTCACGAAAACGACTTAATGCCGAGAGAATTGGCGCTGACAAAAATCTGGCGTGATGACAACTACTTTACTTCAAGAAGTATGGACGTTTACATCGCAAAATTGAGAAAATACTTGAAAGCAGACGAGGATGTAGAAATTTTGAACATCCACGGTGAAGGTTTTAGACTGGTAGTCAAAAACAAAGTTTCAGAATAATACGAGAAAAGCTTCAAGAAATTGGAGCTTTTTTTATTTTAACCTATTTCCAGTCTAGTTCCAGTGCAAAACAAGGTTTTCCGTTTTTGGTAATCGAAAAGATAGATTTGCCTGCATCAGTTTTTTCATCAATTGCTACTTCATCACCAAGTACGAGTTCCTTCATGAAATTCATGTCAAAGCTTTTCAATTGCTGTTTCAGGATTGATTTCGGATTGACAAGGTCAAGACACCATTCCAGATATTTTACATTATTCACATGATTGACAATATCCAAATCGGAAAGTACGACTTTTCGGTCTGCTATTTTTTTCATAGAATCCGGAAGGTCAATTTTCTTTACCCGTTCTTCGGTAGCCAATCGTTCAGGATATTTTTCAAAATGCTCATGTGGAAGAGCCAAAGTTTCCGGTCGGCGTAATTTGGTATTAAAAACGGCCCAATAGGTTTCGCAGCCAATCACTTTTTTACCGTTAACGTGCATTTCCAAAGCCCTTACGGAACGTGAATTTTCTAAAGAAACTATCCAGGTCTTTACAGTGACAATATCTCTCCATTTCGGCAGCGATTCAATCTCCAATTTCATCCTGCTTAATACCCACGCCTGATTGTGTTGCTGCATATCCGTAAAACTGATACCACCAATATCGGCATGGTCGCCTGCAGTGAGTTGGAGCAGGTTGCACAGGTCTGTATATTTAAGATAACCGTTAGGAGTACAATGGGTAAAATTTAATTCCCAGTCACGGCTGTAAATCGATGTAAAATTTGAACTTATTGGCATTCTATAAAATTAGAATAAATAATCAATATGTTCTAATTTACAACAAATGAAAATGAATTAGAATCCATTTCGTTAAAGTCTGTCAAAATGGAAAAAGTAGTAAAGTTGCAATTCCCATTATAAGATTTATAACTGCGTATATTGTTAATGGTTAAAGTGTAATTTCCGGATTCTAAAAGTCTAATCCCAATTCGGTTCTTAAATGAATTACCATCCCTAATCAAAATAAAAAAATTTCTCTCGGATTCACCTTGAGCAATAACTGTTGTCCGTGTACTCAAAGTAAGATAGTTATATTCAATATAAGCAGATTCTTTTTTTAACACAACATCATAGTAAAGTTTATGGTCCAATTCAAACAAATCAATATTTGAGTCTGATGTTTCTTGGTTTCTATCAACTGAAGCGGTTAACCAAAGAACATCATTTAAACTATATTCAGCCTGGCGATTCTCAATAGTAATCAAATCGTCCTTGTGAATCTCTATAAAGCGTCCGCAAGGAGAATCATCAGGGTCACATTGTGTTGCCAATAAAAAAGGAAATGTGGCGAGTAGAAGTATTAATTTTTTCATGGTTTTTATTTTCCAATTAGATGGTTAGAATTGATATAGGTTGCGTCAGGTTAGCAGTTTTTTTATATAGTCAATTACTTTTCCTGTTTCAGTCTTGTAGTCAAACCATCTAACGTTTTCTGTTCTTTTAAACCAAGTCATCTGGCGTTTGGCAAAATGCCGCGTATTTTTTTTGATTTCCTCAACGGCAAAATCCAAAGTACTATCGCCGTCAAAATAGCTGAACAGTTCGCGATAGCCAACAGTTTGTAATGCATTCAGGTTTTTGTTTGGATAGAGTCTTTCGGCTTCTTTTAATAATCCGGCTTGCATCATAAGGTCCACCCGCAGATTGATTCGTTCGTACATTTCAGCACGTTCCGCTTCCAGTCCAATTATAATTGGAGTGAAGTTTCGGGTGTTCTTTTTCCGGTTCAGGAAGGAAGAATACGGCTTACCGGTTCCGACAGATACTTCCACAAAACGCATCAACCTTTGTGGATTTTGCAAGGTTTGGGGATTTTCTTTTGAAAGAGTATCAAAATAAGTTTTATCCAGTTTTTCTAATTCCTGCTGCAGATAGCTAATGCCTGATTTTTCATAGTTTGATATAATTTCTTTCCGTATGGACGGGTCAATTTCCGGAAAACTATCAAATCCTTTAAGTATGGCATCCACATATAACCCGGAACCTCCTACTAATATGGCATAATCATTTGTTTCGTATAATTTATCCAGCAAACTGATGGCTTCCCGTTCAAAATCGCCTACTGTATAATTTTCAAAAACAGATTTATTCTGGATGAAATGATGCGTAGCAGCATCGAGTTCTTCTTTTGAAGGAACAGCCGTACCAATAGCCATTTCTTTGAAAAACTGACGTGAATCGCATGAAATAATATCACAATTAAAACTTTTGGCAAGTTGGATACTCAGGGCAGTTTTGCCAATGGCTGTTGGGCCGATAATGGTAATCAGGTATTTCATAAGCTATGTCCGCAATGGTAACAATATTTCGCATCGTCTCTATGATGGTCTGCACTGCAATTAGGGCAAACCTGAGTGTTTTGATGCACCGTCTTGTCTTTTGACATAAATTCGGCCGTGACCAATCCGGTTGGTACGGCAATGATACCATATCCTAAAATCATAATTATCATAGAAACAAATTGCCCCAATGGTGTAATCGGCGTAATATCGCCAAAACCCACCGTAGTTAAAGTAACTATAGTCCAGTAAATACTCATAGGAATACTGGTAAAGCCGCTTTCGGGGCCTTCAATCATATACATGATTGTTCCCAGAATAATACAGAGTACGATAACACTAAAGAGAAAAACGGCAATCTTTAACCGGCTTTTTTTTAAGGCACGTACTAGCTGATTTGACGCCCCAACAAAATGTACGAGTTTTAAGATTCGGAAAATTCGAAGTAGTCTGACGGCACGTAAGGAAACAAGAAAGTGCAATCCCGGAAAAAGCAGGTCTATATAACTAGGCAGCGTAGCCAGCAAGTCAATAATCCCGTAAAAGCTGAAAATATACTTTAAAGGTTTTTTGACTGCAATTACTCTCCCTATGTATTCAAGCGTGAAAAAAATAGTGACAATCCACTCAATTACTGCCAGTTCCTGACCATATATCAATCGTATTGTGACAACGCTTTCGAGCATTACGGCAACAATACTTACAATAATCAACAATAACAGAAAGAGGTCGAAAAGCTTACCAAACGGAGTATCGGCTTCATAGATAATTTCATGAAGCTTATTTCGTAGCCTTTCTGTTTTAGTGATTTCCAAATCAGTAGTTGTCGATTTATATCAAATTTACTAAAAGTCTTAAAAAGATAAGGTTTTAAGGACTTTCTTTTTTTTGAGATAGCTCAAAATTATGTTTTTAGAATCCCGGTTGCTTTTCATCGGGATGATAATATTTTTTAGGATGTCGATATTGTTTACCTGATAATTGAGGTCGAAGAAGGCATAACCCTTGAAAATTCCATCTTCAATAAGTATGGCACTTCTTTCCTGAATATTTCTTCCTCTGTCAATGATAATCATATTCTGCTTTTGGTACTCGTTATTTTCAAAAAAGCTTTCTACGCGGATGTTATATTCTTCTGATGATTCTTTTTGAATACAGGCACCATTACATTGATTGAGCTCATATGGAAAACAGTGGCTTTTTACAGTTTCCAAACCGTTTATTTTCTGGCAAAGCTGATAACTGTCCGTTATCTTGAACAAGACACTTTGGGCTTCTGCAGGACTAGAAAATGAAGCCAGTTCCTTTTTCCGGGCATCTGTTTTTTGGATTCTTAAAGCAATATAACCATTCAAATCCTTTTCTTGATAAAGTGACCAGGGAAAGATGGTTTTCTTTAGCGAACGATTGTATTTTGGCTTGTTGATTTTGATTTCTTCTGCCTCTTTTAAAAGTGCTATCAGTTCGCTTCCGGTTTCTTCATAGGTTACGTCAAAAACTTCCAGCTGTATTTTTTTAGATTTGGAAGAACTTCCGGTAAAATGCTGATTGACGCGTTTTTTGATATTTCTGCTTTTTCCAATATAAATCAGGTCACCATTTTCTTTATGGATATAATAAATTCCTGTGGTGGAAGGTAATTTTGATACGATATCGAGAAGTTTTGGAGTAAGTCCTTTTTCAATTTCGGTTTTGACAAAACTCTTGACAATTTCTTTTTCAAGGTCTTTGGCCAAAAGCATTTTAAAGAGCTTTACAGTTGCCATAGCATCACCGGTAGCTCTATGTCTGTCAGCCATAGGAATGCCTAATGCACGGACTAATTTTCCTAAGCTGTAGGAAACCTGGTCAGGAATCAGTTTTTTGGATAATTCAACAGTGCAAAGATTTTTGCGTTGGTAGTCATAACCAAGACGGGTGAATTCTGTACGCAAAATTCTGTAATCAAATTGAGCATTATGGGCTACGATTATACAATCGTCTGTAATTTCAATAATGCGTTTTGCAATTTCATAAAACTTAGGAGCGCTGCTTAACATGGCATTGTTAATGCCGGTTAATTTTACTACAAAGGGCTGTATTGCCTTTTCAGGATTGACAAGACTGATGAATTGGTCAACGACTTCATGTCCGTCAAATTTATAGATAGCAATTTCCGTAATTCCTTCTTCATTATATTGGCCGCCGGTTGTTTCTATGTCTAATATTGCGTACAAATTCTTTTATGCGTTTCTGTTAGTCTGCAACATTGTTGCAGGATTATTTAATTATCTTGTTCCAAAGATACTACTTCCAATCCGAACCATTGTACTTCCGCACTCAATTGCCAGCTGATAATCGCCGGACATTCCCATGGAAAGTATTTTCATTTCGTAATTGTCGGTTTTTTGAGTTTGGGACAGTCGGTCAAAAACAGATTTCAAATGCTTGAATTCTTTTTCGATTTGGTTTTGGTTGTCAGTGAATGTTGCCATTCCCATCAAACCTTTGATTTTTATGTTTTTTAACTGGCTAAAAGATTCCGATTGCAATAATTCGTTAAGTTCTGATTCGCTTAGTCCGAATTTTGTTTCTTCTTCCGCAATATGAACCTGTAACAGGCAGTCAATAACCCGATTGTTTTTTAGGGCCTGTTTGTTGATTTCTTCCAATAACCGCAAACTGTCAACACCATGAACCAGACTCACAAATGATGCCATAAATTTGACCTTGTTGGTTTGGACATGTCCAATCATATGCCATTCGATATCTTTTGGCATCTGCTCAAACTTTTCGGCCATTTCCTGAATCTTGTTTTCGCCAAAAACACGTTGTCCGGCTTCATAGGCTTCCATTAAGTCAGACACCGGTTTTGTTTTGGAAACGGCTACAAGCGTTACATTGTCTGGCAATGTGGCTTTTATTTCAAGAAGGTTATTTTTTATTGACATTTTAAAAAGATTATAATTCATAAACCACCAATCCGCTTCTAAATTTCGGGTCGATATAGGTACTTTTTGGAGGCATAATCAGGTTATTGTCTGCCAGTTCCTTAATTTCAGAAATATCAGTTGGGAAAAGCATAAAACCTAATTCAAATTCACCTTCATCAATTACTTCTTTTATCGTTACTATAGATTGTTTGCCGGGAATATAATCAATCCGTTCATCATTTCTCAAATCGGTAATGCCAAGAATTGGATGTAGCACTTTTGTATATAAAATCTGTGCGTCAAGACTCTCTAAAACAGAAGAAAAACTATGTCCGTCTTTTAAAATCAGGGAATAAAACTCGTTGTCGAGATACATCCCGAATTCAAACTTTTTGGTTGGCTTCCATAATTCCTGCTCTTTATTTTTAATCCAGAATTCATTGGATAACAGGGCAAGAAAATCTTCCTTAGAATGTCCGTTTAAATCGCGGATAATCCTGTTGTATTCATATATCTTAATGTTGCTCTCAGCAATCAGAAAGCTCATAAAATAGTTGAGATTCTCATTTCCGGAAGCTTTGTCTTCTTCATATAACAATTCAGCAGAAGCAGACCTGTGATGTCCGTCAGCAATATACACATTGCCTATTGCGGCAAATTTTTCCTGCAACCATGAAATTTCTTCAGGAGTTTCAATCTTCCAAAGAATGTGTTTTTCCCTTTTGGTTGTAGAGAACTCATAAAGCGAATCAGCCTGTTTTTTTTCAAGTATCCAATTGGTCAATTCGGCATCGTCAGGATAGGTAATCAGAACCGGTTCGGTATTAAATCCTGTGCTATGAAGATAATCTTTAAAAAGTTCTACGCGGTATTGTAGTGTATCTTCGTGTTTTTTGATGACATTATTTTGGTAATCTTCAATACTTGTTCCGGCAATTATTCCGGTAAAAGTCTGTGTTTTGGTTTGTATTTCATAAAGAAAAAAAACAGGTTTTTCCTCCTTGATGAGCACATCTTCCTCTTTAAAGTCGTGATATTTTTGGGCAACCAGCTTAAATCTTTTTTCAAGTCCTATTTTCTGCTGATTTACATAAGCAGGATTCAGGACATGTAAAAATGAAAACGGGTTAAAATCCAACTGCGAAGCCAGTTCAGCCGGCGAATACTCGTCATAGGAGCGAGAAGTCACCAGGCTCACTTTGTCGCGTGTAGGACGTACTGCTTTAAAAGGAATTATTTTTGCCATAAGTGTAATATAGTGGATAGTTGAAAGTGGATAGTTTATAGTAGTGGATAGTTGATAAGGGATAGTGGATAGTTTGGTTTATGTGTAAATAAATTCATTTATAAAACTAATCTGCTCTAAAAACATAAATCCAAAATCTAAAATCTAAAATCCAAAATCATAAATCAAAAACCAAAAGTCTAAAATAAGAATCTTTCCTACTTTAGACTTTAAACTTTCAGACTTTAAAACTTTAAAACTTTATATAAATTGTTTTGCTACTTTTTCAGCTTTTTTGGATTCTGAATAGTCATAGAAACCTTCACCTGATTTCACGCCTAATTTTCCGGCCCTCACCATATTTACTAAAAGCGGACATGGTGCATATTTTGGGTTTTTAAAGCCTTCATACATTACGTTCAATATGGCAAGGCAAACATCAAGGCCAATAAAGTCAGCCAATTGCAATGGTCCCATTGGGTGAGCCATTCCCAGTTTCATTACGGTGTCGATTTCATAAACTCCGGCTACTCCGTTGTATAACGTTTCGATAGATTCGTTAATCATTGGCATCAGGATTCTGTTGGCAACAAACCCAGGATAATCGTTTACCTCAACAGGAACTTTTCCCAATTTTACGGACAGGTCCATGATGATTTTTGTAACCTCGTCAGATGTATTGTAACCCCTGATGATTTCAACCAGTTTCATAATTGGCACCGGATTCATAAAGTGCATACCAATCACTCTTTCCGGATGTGAAACTACAGCGCCTATCTGCGTGATAGAAATAGAGGAAGTGTTGGTTGCCAAAATGGTGTTATGAGAGCAGGCATCGTTCAGTTGCTTGAAGATATTTAGCTTTAATTCTACGTTTTCGGTTGCTGCTTCTACTACAAGGTCTACACCAACAACACCATCTTTAATATCAGTATAGGTAATGATATTGCTGATTGTCTTTAGTTTATCGTCTTCAGTAATAGTTCCTTTTGCTACCATACGGTCAAGGTTTGCAGCAATTGTTGCCATTCCCTTGTCTAATGACTTTTCTGAAATGTCAATTAGTTTTACTGTAAATCCGCTTTGTGCAAAAGTGTGAGCGATTCCGTTACCCATGGTTCCGGCTCCGATTACGGCTATGTTTTTCATTTATTAAAGGTTTGAATTTAGTGTTGAAATTATTTTTTGAAGCAATCAATGATTTGGTAGGCTACTCTCAGGGCTTCAGTACCATCTTCCAGTGTTACGATTGGTGTGGTGTTGTTATTGATGGCATCTGCAAAAGTTTCCAATTCATCAAGAATGGCATTATTCGCTTCTACATCCGGATTATCAAAGTAAATCTGTTTTTTAACACCTTCGGCATTTTGCAATATCATATCAAAATCGCCGGGTACTTCCGGAGCGTCTTTCATTTTTACGACTTCACATTTTTTCTCCAGGAAATCCACAGAAATGTAGGCGTCTTTCTGGAAGAAACGCGACTTGCGCATGTTTTTTAATGAAATTCGGCTTGAAGTAAGGTTTGCCACGCATCCGTTTTCAAACTCGATACGCGCATTGGCAATATCCGGAGTATCGGAAATGACAGAAACGCCGCTGGCATTTATATTTTTCACCTTTGATTTTACAACACTCAATATGGCATCAATATCGTGAATCATGAGGTCTAAAACAACCGGAACGTCAGTGCCACGAGGGTTGAATTCAGCCAAACGGTGCGTTTCAATAAACATTGGGTTTTCAATCATCGCTTTGGTAGCTTTGAAAGCCGGATTAAACCGTTCTACATGGCCAACCTGTCCTTTGATGTTGTATTCTTTAGCCAAAGCAATGATTTCTTCGGCTTCTTCGACTGTATTTGATATGGGTTTTTCCAAAAAAACATGTTTGCCTGATTTGATGGCTACCTTGGCACATTTATAATGGGAAAGGGTAGGAGTTACAATATCGACAACATCAACAGCATGGATAAGTTTTGCGATAGTGTCGAATTTTTGATAACCAAATTCTTTGGCTACTTTTTCGGCATTTTCCTGATTAGGGTCATAAAAGCCTACTAATTCGTATTTTTCAGATTGTTGTAATAAACGCAAATGAATTTTTCCTAGATGCCCGGCACCTAATACTCCAACTTTTAGCATATAAATGTATTTTCCACAAAAATAACATTAATTGTTTAAAGTTTAAGTGCTTGCAAACACAAAAATATTTGAAGTTATTTCGGGTAGATTACAGACTTAATTTTTCCTTGAAATTGTTGGTTTGCCTTCTTGATATTTCCACTTTGGTGTCTTTAGGCAGGTGAACAAGCAGGTTGCCACTGAACCACGGGTCGATTTTGCCAATATATTCCATATTGATAATCTGGTTTCGATTGGCACGGAAAAAATTATCTTCAGGCAATTTTTCTTCAATCTGATTTAAGGATTTACTGATAATGGCTTTTTCATTCTGGAAAAATATTTTGGTATAATTTCCGTCAACTTCAAACAGATAAATATCTGAAATTTTTACCAACCAGCATTTCTCACCATCCCGTAGGAAAATCTGATTGTTTAGAGTGAGTTTTTTACTGTTTCGCTCTTCCTTTTCCACCAGATTTTGGCTCACTTTTTCAATGGCTTTGGCAAATCTTTTCGGATTAATAGGTTTCAGGAGATAATCCAGGGCATTGTATTCAAAAGATTTGATAGCATATTCATCAAATGCCGTTGTAAATATGGTAATGGGAACCCTGTCAAGCATTTCAAGCAATTGGAAACCATCTTTTTCCGGCATATTGATGTCGAGAAAAAGCAAATCAGGATGGGTAGAATTGATAAGCTGGAAGCCGGAATCTACATTTTCTGCTTCACCTATAATTTCGATTTCCGGATGGTTCTTAATAAGCTCTTTCAGCTCGTTTCGGGCCAGACGGGAATCTTCGACAATTACAGCTTTTATCTTTTTCATGACTTAAAATGGGATGGTTATTTCTGCAACGACTTGATTTTCTATTTCCAGTAACTTAAAATTAGCATTTTCTCCATAAATGAGATGCAGTCTCTTTTCAATATTTTTAATACCCAACTGCGTAGAATCTTCTCCAATGCTCAAGACTCCGGTATTGGATACTACAATTTTCAGGGCTTTATCATTGTTATGAATGTCCAGAATAATTTCGCCACCCTCTTTGAGCTTTGATATACCATGTTTTACGGCATTCTCAATCAGCATTTGGATAATCATGGGTGGGATTTCCATTTTTAAAAGGCTTTTGTCAATTTTAGGAGTATACTTTAGTCGGTCTTCCAACTGTATTCTTGAAATTTCAATGAAATTTTCTACCATTTCAATTTCTTCTTCCAGTGCAATTGTGTTGATGTCGTTTTTGGTTAGCGAATATCGAAGCATTTCGGATAGCCGGGTAATCATTTCTCTTGATTTTAAAGGGTTTTCAAGAATCAGACCGCGAATATTGTTCAAGCTGTTAAACATAAAATGCGGATTGATTTGCCCTTTTAAAGAATTGAGTTGTGATTCTTTCAGGGAAGATTCCAATTTTAGCCTGTTGAATTTTACTTCATTTATGTATTCATAAATTTTTATTGCCAGTACAATAAAAAGCCAAACAAGAAACTCTGCCAGAAACCCGGGCACATTTGTTATTTTCATCAACAGCGTTAAATGTTGAATATTACTGCTGCCAAAATAATACATAACCGGAATGTCAAGTAAAGGCCATAAAGCAAAGTGGTAAATAATTTGTGCCAATGAAAATACAAAAAACAGATTCCACCAGTCTTTTCTTCTTAGGTTGGAAAGATTAAACCTTGTTTCAAGGAATAGCAGTATTATATACGACAAAACAAATCCTAATAAGGCACAGAGAAATCCTTCCCATAGTGTATAATATAAGGCGTTAAGTTGTGCGGTTGTCAGGCCATCCGCAAATTTAGCATAAGAAATTTTGCTAAAAGTTAAGGTGCTAAAAGTATAGACCTGCCAGCCCAGAAAATTCAATAAGTGATATTTGCCGCTTTTTAAAAGTTTCATAGTTTACATCAGGCATTCCAATGCCGCACTTGCTATTTGTAATAGTAATGATATCATCTTTCTTAGGTTTTTATACCTTTGGCAGAGATAATCTGCCAAAGGTAATGGATTAAATTAGTTTTTAGGTTGAAAATCCGGGTGTCCTACCTGCCAGAAGGCAAAGCTCAGTACATCGGCAATTTCTTCGTATGATTTCGTTTTAGAAGCTCCTCCAAAATGACCGGCTTCATAATCCACTTTTAGTAAAGTGGGTTTGTTTGAAGCATTGGCTTCCAATAATCGCGCTGCAAACTTGGCAGGCATCCATGCAATGATTCTAGGGTCGTTGAATCCGGCTGTTGTTAATGTGGCCGGATATTTTACTCCATCTTTTAAGTGAACATAAGAATCCATTTCAATCAGGGCTTTTGCTTCAGACTCTATTTTCATAGAACCAAATTCAGCGATATTGGCAGGACCGTTTGGTGTGTTTTCACTTCGAACAGTATTCATCATTCCCACACCCGGAATGGCAACTGCATAAAGGTCTGGCCTTTCTGTCATTGCTCTTCCTACAAAAATTCCTCCTGCGCTTCGGCTATAGATAGCTGTTTTGGTTGGATTAGTATAACCTTGATTAATCATATATTCTGTACAGGCAATTACGTCTTTCCATGTATTTTGTTTCGTTGTTTTTTGGCCAGCAAGATGCCATTTTTCACCTAATTCGCCACCACCTCTGACATGGGCTACCGCCAGAATTCCTCCACGCTCTACCCACAGAAGCAATTGAGTATTAAAAGATGGCGTTATTGAGGCTCCATAAGCACCATAACCATAGAATAATACGGGGTTATTTTTGTCTTTTTTGATTCCTTTTTTGTAGATAATGGATAAAGGAACTTCAACACCGTCATACGATTTGACCATCAGTTCTTCAACGTCAAAGTTTTCAAATTCTGGATATTCAATAATTGTTGAAAGTTGCTCTCTTGTGAAAGTATTCTTTTTTAGATCATATCGATATCTTTCTCCTTTGGTTGTCCAACCTGTTGTACTTATCCATACATCAGAGAATTTAGGCGCTCTGGCCGTTACGGATATGGTAGCTGCTTTTTTAGGAGTCGCAATTTCCTTGTGTTTTTTTCCTTCGAAGTCAGTAAAATAAAGCTTACTTTCCACACCATTTTTTGTCCTGGTATAAAATATACCGTCTTTGGTTACAATAGGCGAGTTGAGATTGGAATCGCTGCTTTCAGGGATGACCAGGGTAGCTGTAGCCACATTTGGATTGGCAATGCTGGTTTTTATTACTTTAAATTTTGGAGCATTTAAAGTGGTATACATATAAATGTCTTTATCGCTTAAAATGAAATTTTTTACCTCATCTTTCCTGTCGGTAAGTAATTTCCAGTTTATTTTTTTCTTATTAAGATCAGAACCTGGTGCTATATATACTTTTTGATTCTGGTCTACAGTATAAGGCATAAAAAACAAAAGGTTACTATCGATATCATAACTAACAAAAGGAATTTCTTCATTAGCTATGTTTAATTCTGGATACATTGCCTTTGTAAACAAAGTCTTGTCTTGCGAAACATCGCTCCCTACAATGTGAATTTTTGTTACTATATCCATTTGGGCATTCATGTCATGGACATCTTCTGTTGGTGATTGGATGTAAATAAATGAATTGCCATCTTTCAGCCAGTTGGCACCTCCAAAACGTAACCTGTCAAATTTTTCAGGAAGAATCTTTTTGTTAGTCAAATCCATGAGAAACATTTCACTCATTTCGCCACCGTTTTTTGAAATGTTGATAGCTATAAGTTTTCCGCTTTTGTTAGCTGAAAAAGAACTGACACTATAAACATCCTTGCCGTTCTTTTGATAAGTTTCAGGATCAAAGATTAAGGATTCTTTTCCTTTCAGGCCATTTCTCTTATATAATTTGCTTATTTGGTCATTTGGTGTGGACTTAAGATAAATATAAGTACCATCATCCAGGATTGCTAGACCTCCAATACTCTCTGTAGCTCGGTTATTTATTGAAGTCAACTCATCAATAATATGCTGTCTTCCCGGAATAGAACCCAATATTGAATTGGTGTAATCTGCCTGGCCTTTCATCCAGTTAAGCGTTTGCTCATTTTTTAAGTCTTCAAGATTTCGATACTTGTCTTCAATCTTGATTCCATAATAATCATCTGTTGCAGGAACAGAAGGAGCTTTTGAAGGTTTTGTCTGCCCAAAAGAATTGGCTGTGAAAGTAATGCCGATTGTTAGCATTGCAATTTTTCTTAATGTGGTCATTTCCATAATTCTTGTTTTTTGGTTGTGATTATGCGAACGTTTTTTGATTGATGAGTCAAAAGTAGGAGTGTATTCAGATAAAAAAGCCAAAAAAATGACGAACGGTTAATAAAGCATTTGAATGGTAGGCTACTGATAAAACATTAGCCGAAACGTTTTAAAATCGAGTTTTCTTTTCTTATTTTTACCCCTCAAATAAACCTCCAAATTTTGAAAGATACAGCCAAACATCAAGGACTTCGAAATCAATTAGTAACTGTCTTGCAACAAAAGGGCATAACAGATAAAAATGTTCTGGAAGCAATTAAGAAAATTCCAAGACACCTATTTTTGAATTCAAGTTTTGAAGATTATGCGTATCAGGACAAGGCCTTTCCTATAGGTGCAGGGCAGACTATATCACAGCCATATACGGTTGCTTTTCAGAGTCAGTTATTGGAAGTCGAGAAAGACCACAAAATTTTAGAAATCGGAACAGGTTCAGGTTATCAAACGGCCGTATTGTGTACTATGGGAGCAAAAGTGTATAGTGTGGAAAGACAAAATGAACTGTTTAAGACAACTTCTTTGTTATTACCAAAACTAGGGATTCGCCCAAAACATTTGTCTTTTGGAGACGGTTACAAAGGCTTGCCAAACTATGCTCCGTTTGACAGTATTATTGTTACGGCCGGAGCCCCAATTATTCCCAAGCCATTAATGGCACAATTAAAAGTAGGAGGAAGGCTTGTTATTCCTTTGGGAGAAGAACATCAGATTATGACAATGCTCATACGTAAAAACGAAACCCAATTTGAAAAGCATGAATTTGGAGAATTCCGTTTTGTGCCTTTGCTGGAAAATAAAAACTAAAAAAGCCCTTAATTGGGCTTTTTTATTGACTGATAATACCCAGATATCTTTCAAGGCTTTCTTTTTCTATCTGGGCTATAAAAAGAAGGAAATCTTCCTTATCAGAGGTTGTCTGTGCTTTTTCAAGAGTTTGGTAATACTGCATTCGGGTATCATAATCACCTTTGATATTGGCAATGATATAACCATGCGAAAGCAGAATCAGGTTCATCACCAAACGTGAAGTTCTGCCATTACCATCAACAAAAGGATGTATGGTTACTAATCTTTCATGCATTTCTCCGGCTAAAATAACAGGATGTAAGGAATTTTTATTAGCTTCATACCAAATAAAATAGTCTTCCATCTGTTTTGAAACCATATAGGGCTGTGGAGGCATATAAGTGCTTCCCTTTATCATAACCTGTACTTTTCTATATCGCCCGGCATCTTCAGGATGGATTCCTCTCAAAATTAGATTATGTATGCTAAGAACCTCTCTTTCGTTTAAAAGCGAATTTTTTTCCATCAGGTGTTTGATATAGCCTATGGCTTCCTGATGGTTAATAGCCTCAAGATGTTCCCGCATGCTTTTTCCGGAAACTGTCAGGCCTTCATTAATTACAAGGTCTGTTTCTCTGAGAGTAAGTGTGTTTCCCTCAATTCTATTGCTCTCAAAAGTGTATTCGAGTTCAAGTGCCTGTGTAATCCTGTAACTGTCAAATTCCCGGAACCTGTCTAACTTTGTTTTGAGAGTGTCTATTTCTGCAAGGATTTTTTGAAGAGAACCTGAAACTTTTTTAGCAGTTTTCGCCTGATAGCGGATTTCTTCTTCTGCAACTTTCATTGCTTTTAAAGCAAACTCTTCATCTCCAATTTCATATAAGATTTTTTCTTTGAGCCAGGCTACCATTAATGTTTCCAGGTCGATTTCGAGAACTGCTGCTAATTTTAGTAATTGGTCTCGTGTTGGTTTTCGGGTTCCTGTTTCAAATTTGCTGATAAGTGCCTGGTCAATGCCGGTTTGTTGAGACACTTCTCTCACTTTCATATTTTTTAGTTCTCTGGCATTTCTTAGAAGTGTTTTCATCTTATGTTATATTTTGTCTTGACAAATTTAGTCATTTTTTTCGAGAAAAAAAATCGTTCCCTAACGAAACGACTTTTTTATTCTGTCTAAATCTCTTTTGGTGTCCTGTTCTTTTAGAGATTCTCTTTTGTCATAGGTTTTTTTACCTCTTGCCAATGCGATATCCAGTTTTGCCAATCCTTTTTCGTTAGTAAAAAGTCGTAAGGGAACAATTGTTAGTCCTTTTGTCTGTACGCTTTTGGAAAGTGTTTTAAGTTCCCGTTTATTCAATAGCAATTTTCTTTCGCTTCGGGCTTTATGGTTAAATTGATTTCCAAATGCATATTCTTCGATATACATATTGATGGCGAAGAGTTCGTTATTGTTGAATTCGCAAAAACTTTCGGCTATATTGGCTTTGCCCAACCGGATAGATTTGATTTCAGTTCCGGTCAGTACTATTCCAGCAGTATATTTTTCGATTATTTCATAATCGAAACGAGCTCTTTTGTTTAATATATTAATTGTTTTCAACATAGGAGTGCAAATGTAGGAACATTTAGGTAAACCGCAATTAGGGTTAAGAAATTGTTAGATAATATTTTTCAGACTATGATTTTTGTCAGTCTTTACTTTTTATTTCCCATCTACTTTTGGACTATAATTTAAAACTGATAACAATGAAAAAAATAATTTTTGCTGTAATGGCGCTAACAGTATTTGGAACAGGTTTAACAAATGCCCAGGAAAATAATTCGGTAGATTTTAAAAAGTGGCAGGTTCGCGTCAGGGGTGTTGGCGTTGTTCCTGACGAAAGTGCTAAAATTGGAATTATAGGTGGTGACGCAAAGATTTCCAATACGTTTATTCCGGAACTTGATTTTACTTATTTTTTTACAAAGAACATTTCTGCCGAACTGATTTTAGGAACATCCAAACACGATGTGAGTACTGTAGGTTCTGATATTTCTGCAGTAGGAGGACCTACTTCGGCTGATGTGAATTTAGGAAGCGTATATCTCTTGCCTCCAACATTGACGGTGCAGTACCATTTTCTTCCGGACCAGATTTTTAATCCTTACGTAGGTGCCGGTGTGAATTATACGATTTTTTATAATGAGAAAGCAGGCAATACAGTAAGGGGTATTGAATATGATAATTCTTTTGGTTATGCCTTTCAAGTAGGTTTTGACCTGATGTTAAATGACAAGTTTTTTATCAATGCTGATATTAAAAAGATATTTTTAAAAACTGATGTGACTGTCGATGCATCAAATCTTGCCACAGGGTTAAGCATTCCTGCAGATGTTGAAATTAATCCATTACTGTTAGGTTTTGGTGTAGGAATGAAATTTTAATGTCCTTTTTTAGTTTTTTAGATGGGGGAAGACTGCTTTTTGAGGCAGTCTTTTCTTTTTATAGATGAATAACCCATTTTTCTGTATATGGGAAATAATGATTTGCATAATCAGAAAGAATAGAGGACAAAATTTTTCCTTGTGTTTTCCTTATCTAATAAACTAAACTAATTTTTGAAATCCGTATTTTTGCGTAATGGAAAACAAACAAGCTAATAATCCGCTTCACGGAATCACATTGCAAAAAATGCTGGAACAACTGGTTGATTTTTATGGATTTGATACCTTAGGGGAATTGATAAAAATCAAATGTTTTAATGTTGACCCCAGTATCAAATCAAGCCTTACTTTTTTAAGAAAGACAGACTGGGCCAGAACCAAGGTAGAACAGCTTTATATTAAGACACTTCCCAAATTTCCCAAATAAAAAAGTGCGAGCTGGTTTTCCAGCTCGCACTTTTTTAGGCTTCTGCGATGCCTTTCCATTTCTTTATATATATCGAAAACAGAAGCATAAATAAAAAGATAAATACTATATTGAGGATAAACATATAAACATAATGTTCCTCTAACCATTCTATTCGCGGAAATTGCTCTCTTTTCATTCCATCTGCCCCATAGGAATAAGATTCATAATACCCTGAGGTACGTTTGAGAATATCTATGAGGACTGCATAGGCTATAGGAATGATAGCCGGCATCAACCATAAAGTCTGATTGATAGTGATTCCTGTAATTCCTTTGCTTTCTTTTGCTTTCAGGATAATGACAAAATAGAATAACAATCCTAAAAACAACAATATATAAATGATGGGGAAAGTCATGCTATATCTGATTATTACAGAAATAATTCCGCTAATAATTCCAAAAAGGCCCAGTGTTACAAAAGCAATCAACCAGTTTCTGCCCGATGTAATCTTAAAGGAGAAAACACAAAGCGATAGACCTATTGCAAGATAAATAAGACTCATTATAAACTCCAAGTTGACTACGGGGTTTTCATAGGCCCTGGAAATCTTACCATAAGATTTTGTCAATGCGTCAAATGGAACATAATATTTTGAATAAATATATTCCTGACCTCCAACAACTTTAATGGTCTTTGATAGTGTATCATGAGTAATACCTTCTGGCTCTATTGCATAATCATAGTCAACATTTACGCCTTCATAATAACTATAGTTTTGACTGTATTCTTTGCTTGTTTTTCCAACGTTAATATATTTTGTGAATTCGGGATAATCATAAATCAGTTCGAACCATTTTTCAGGAGTGATGTTTGATGACAGACCGTGTTCTTTGGAAATTTTGAAAAATTCCCTGAATAGCAATTGTATAGAGTCCTTTTTGTTTTCAATAAGCCATCGTTTGCCTTTCAATTCCATTAATGAGTCTTTTTCATCATTGAAATAAGTGAATCCCTGAATTCTTTTATTTACCAACGACTTAAGCGAGTAATTTCTTGAACCGTATTGAAATGAATCTCTTTCTACCTGGAGGTATTTACCGTCTTTGTACTCTGTAATAAAATTACTTTCACGATATGGACCTTCAACAAATAATGAAGAAAGGCTGATAATTTCAAGTCGTCTGCTCACTTCCTCTTCCGAAAAATAATTTCTTGCCTTTAGGTCCTGAGCATAGAAAAAGGAAGCAGCATAGGTGGAATTCAAAATGCAGAACAACAAAATCAGTAACCATTCTCTGTAAAGTGAAAACTTTCCTTTAGGATAAAAAGATTTAAAAGCGTTGTTTCGCGAATAGTAAACCAGCCATATGATGAACATAAGTATACTTATCAATACACTCACAAATACAATTATGGTGTTGTCAATTCCGTAATCATAAAAATTATTCGAATCCTTAAAATCAATTTCTCCTTTTGAATATCCCAGAAGGAAAAAGATAAGATGGAAAGTCAGCGTCAGTACAGAAAATAAGGCAATTTTACTGTTCCAAAGCAGCGGATGCGTAAGCAGAAGTTTTTTTTGAATATTGGCAAACATAAGGATGAGTTTTTAGGAAACGAAGAATCTTCGGGTAGATTTTGAAATATTTCTGAAGTACTGAAGCGGAATCTGTTTTTCTGTGATGATTCTTAAAAAACCGTAAGTATCCAATTTTTCAGAAAATGTTGCAATATAAGTGCCTCCATTAAATTTGAGCGAAATGAGTTCACCTGATAGGGCGTCATTAAGCTGGTTTTGTGACCATTCACTTTCAAATTCAATAATAAGAAATTGCTCTTCTGTTTTTTCTGTTTCTTGTGGAGTCGCTTTTGAATGAAGATTTTTCTGCTCTCCGTTCTTTAAGAAAATTACCTGGTCTGAAGTTTTTTCAACTTCATACAGTTGCTGTGAGCTCAAAACGATTCCAATTGGGCGGAAAGGAGATTTCGCAATCGCCCTGAAATCTTCCAATACGGTTTGCTGGGCAAGAATATCCAGATTGGCAAGCGGTTCGTCAATCAGCAATATTTTAGGCTTTCTTAAAAGCATTCTCGCCAGTTCAAAACGCATCTTATACCCGGATGATAAGTTTTTCCAACTGTGATTTCGGTATTTTCTTAAGTTGAGTCTGGCAATGATTAGTTCTACAATTAATTTGTTTTCAGCAGGTTTATAACCATAACTTGAAGCTGTAAACTGAAGATTTTCAAACATAGAACCATGCCAGGTTGCTGTCCTTTGTGGTATATAGACCAATTGTGTTCTTAAATCATAGGTATCGTTAAAATCAAAATTATAACCTAGTTTTCCGGAAGTTGCAAATAATTCTCCGCAAAGGAGTCGGAGAAGTGTTGTTTTTCCGTTGCCATTTTCACCTACAAGACCTAAAATTTCGCCCTGACTGAGTTCCAGATGTATTGGCCCAAGCGAAAAACTTGCATTTCCATATGTTTTTTTGAGGTTTTCTGCTGTGACAAGAATTTGTTTTTCAGGAACAGGTTTGTTTTTTAACTGTTGGTAAAGTTCCTCAAGCAGTAGTGCGAAACGTTGTTTTTTTAGCTCGATGTTATTCTCATTCTGGTCAAGCCAATCTAATAACTCGTTAGTTTTTTGGTAAAAGGAAATATCTTCCGTGTCGAGCGTAAGGTCGATTATTCTTTTGGTTAGCAGTGAATAATCTTCAAAATCCAGAAAACTCTTGATTTCCTGGAATTGTTTCTCAAATTCTGTCATGATATAAGTCTATATATCAAATATAACAGAAAAATCTTCCAAATAGTATTTTATTTGATTTTGTATGCAATCATCAAACCACCTCGATATAATATCCATTCACCACTTTTGTTGTAGTTATGTATCCAGGTGTCATACCGTTCTCCGGTTGATAATAAATATCCTTTGTAAAATGCTTCCTGATGCCCGCCACCAACAAAAAGATCCAAAGCCCATTTATCACTTAGTTTCCATTGGTAGCCAAGTGTTAATCCTAGCATATAGTTATAACCTTTCTGGTAAAAGTCGGTATCTTTATAACCGTACTTCTGAAGTTCAAATGTACCTCCGCTGACGTTCGCTCCGACATAAAACCCGTTATTTTTTTCATTAAAGTGATAACGTACTTCGGGTGTTATGATTAGTGCTTTGAATGGGGCACCGTTTACAGATTCCCAAAATGAAGCTGTTGCATCAAATTGGAACGTCATTTTTTTTCCGATGCTGGTTTCCACGCCTATATTGGGGATAAGCGCCAAAGCTGAGGCACCGTTAAATTTTACATAGGTTTGGCCGTAAGAAAAGAATGTGCTTGCAAGGAACAACAGCGATAAGTATTTTTTCATTTTAATGAAATCAATTTTTGCAAATGTAGCAAGGATAATGTTGTGTATGCCTATTCACAATTGCTTTTTTAGGTTAAGAAATTAGATTTTTATTCCGAAAGAGGTTTCAAATGTTTCTTTTGCAGAAAGAATTAGTATTCCTTCTTTTTCAAATAAATTCCCCGTACTTTTTATAGAGTCTGAATAGCCATGCCAAGGCTCCAAACAGATAAAAGGCGCATTGTTTTTTGTCCAGATTCCAAGATTTGGAAAATCGTACAGAGATATTTCCACATAAGGCTTGCCGTTTTCGAGTATTTGGATTTTTTTCGATTCCAGTTTTTTAATTATCAAGGCATCTTCTTCAAATAGAGAATAGGTGAGTGGCAGTTTATGGTCTGATAGTTTTAATACAGTGGTACGTTCAGAAAGCAAATTGTTTTCTAATGAATAGCTGATGAGAGACTCATCATCTTCAAAAAGAAGCGAGTAATTTTCAAAAGTATCAGTTAGGGCAAAGGCAGGATGACCGCCTATAGAGAAAGGCATTTTTGTATTGCTATTATTGATAATTTCATATTTAATGTTAAGATAATCCTCTTGCAGAGCGTAAATTATTTTTAATTCAAAATCAAAAGGATAGTATTTTGCTGTTTCTTCAGAAGAACGAAAGGAAAAAACGGCTTTATTTTGAAAAGTTTCCTCCACACAGAAAACATTATCTCTGGCAAATCCATGTCTTGATAATTGATACGACTTATTTTCATAGTTATATTGCCCGTCTTTTAGTGTACCTACAATAGGAAATAAAATAGGAGAGTGCTTGTCCCAAAAGTTAGGATTTCCTTCCCATATATATTCTTTAGCGTTTCTCTTTAATGAAATTAATTCAGCCCCTTTTGTATTGATGGTAGCCTTTAGCTCTTTATTTTGTAGGACAATGTTCATACGGATTTGATTTAAGATGATATATGGCAAAAATAGAATAAAAAAACACCAGCGTGCAGGCTGGTGTTTTACAATTTTTTTCGAAACGGAATTATTGAATTACAACGCTGTGCGTAATAAATTCTGTTGCGCTTTTTTTGAACTTAAATACGTAAGTACCATTTTGGCTAACAGTAAACTTGTACGGTTGAGTTTTGGTTGAAGGAGTTGTTCCGCAGTTTGTTCCGGTGTATTTTACTTCTACCTCAACAGTTTTTGTATTTCCGCTTGTAGATTCTACAAATCTGTTGAACACACCACAATTATTATCAACAACGTGGGTCACTGTTAAAGTGATTTCCTGATTCTTAGCTCCAGTTGTAGGACCGGTAACTGCTGTTGTAAATTCTTTTTGTGTGGTTTGGTTGTTGCTTTTAGAATCGTCATCGTTACTGCAAGAAGTAAGAGCCGTCGAAACGAACAAAACTAACGCCATTGTTTTTAATGCAAACTTTTTCATAGTTAAAAATTTTAAATTGTTTTTTCTTAAAGATGTAGTAAAATGAAAAGGTTGCTTTTTTGCTATGAATTTTAACATCTTTTTTTGTATTATTTTTCTTGCCTATTAAAAATCAAGATTTTAGAAAAAAAGGAAATAACAACCGGCATCAATTTTTCGCAATGGTGATGTTTAAAGATTTGGGATTATTAAGAATCATTTTTTGATTGTTTTTTAACTGCAAAAGTTGTTTTCAGAATTGTTAAAAATGGTAATTATATAAACATAAATTTTATAGTATAAAAATTAAGGTTTTTGCTACGTTTTTAACATTATTTTAATGGTTTTTTGCGTAAAATTTAATACTTGTTGAAGGTGTTGGTAAATATAAAAAAGCCAAATTTGTAAACATACCAACCTAAAATAATTACTAACCTAACCAAAACAAAGCATTATGAAAAATCTAATCACATTATTGGGCATCAAAGAATTTATCATTGAAAACGAATTAACGGATAGTGTAATGCTTGTACTACATCCTAAAAATTTTGACGAGCTGGCAATGGAATATATTGTTAGCAATAATATGCAAATTGAAAGACCTTTTGAGGTTTTGGGTATATGTGTCATAGAGGACACTGACGGGGAAGTAGCTTACAACGAGATTGATATTCTGGAAATTGCTTATGACCACCATGAGGAATTTGAATATGAATATTTGAGAGCTGCTGTTTGATAATTTGCCACCAAACTATAAACTTAATTTAATATGAATCGTTTAACCTTTGCCATCTCAACAGTTGGCCTGCTGATTTCGGGTTATGCACTACCCGGAAGATTTGCTGATAATTCTTCAGAAATGGCCAGCCTATTGCTCAAAGGAGGTTTCATATTGCTTTTTATTTGCTCTTTTATTGTAAATGGATATTGCATTATTAGCTTTTTCAGAAAAAAACGAAGTTTCGGAAGAAGGAAGCATTATGGAATCCGTACCGTAAGGCAATATTATCCGCAGAGAAGCACACGTTAATAGCGAAAATTCTTTTCTGCAAAAAAGCCTAACCAAGTTTTTGGTTAGGCTTTTTTTATTTTAGTAATCTCAATTATTAATTTGCCAATTCGGTCTGATTTCTAAATACCAGTTTTCCGTCAAAGCTGTCTAACAGAATAATGCTGTCTGTAGTGACTTTTCCTGAAAGTATTTCTTTCGAAAGTTCATTCAGGACTTCTTTCTGAACAACTCTTTTTACAGGTCGTGCACCAAATTGCGGGTCGTAGCCTTTTTTAGCAAGGTAATCAATCGCTTCCGGTGTGGCATCTAAAGTAATGTTTTGTAATGCCAGCATCTTAGTGATGGATTTTAGTTGTAGTCCCACAATTTCCTTAATGTTGTTTTCATTAAGAGGTGTAAACATCACGATGTCATCAATCCTGTTTATAAATTCAGGGCGTACGGTTTGTTTCAATAAAGCAAGTACTTCTACTTTGGCTGCTTCAATCGCACTTTCAACATTCCCTTTCAGGTTCTCGAATTTCTCCTGTATGATAGAGCTTCCCATATTGGAAGTCATGATAATAATCGTGTTCTTGAAATCGGCTAAACGACCTTTATTATCAGTCAGACGGCCTTCGTCTAATACTTGCAACAAAATATTGAACGTATCAGGGTGTGCCTTCTCAATTTCATCAAGCAATACAACAGAATATGGTTTTCTTCTAACAGCTTCTGTCAATTGTCCGCCTTCATCATAACCTACATATCCCGGAGGCGCACCAACCAAACGGCTAACGCTATGCCTTTCCTGATATTCGCTCATGTCGATTCTTGTCATGGCATTTTCATCATCAAACAAGTAAGAGGCCAATGCTTTTGCCAATTCTGTTTTTCCTACACCTGTTGTTCCCAGAAACAGGAAGGAACCGATAGGCTTTTTAACGTCTTGTAATCCGGCACGGCTTCTTCTTACGGCATCACTCACGGCTTCAATAGCTTCTTCCTGACCTACAACTCTTTTATGCAGTTCTTCTTCAAGATGAAGCAGTTTTTCTCTTTCGCCCTGCAGCATTTTCATTACCGGAATTCCGGTCCATTTGGCAACAACTTCGGCAATATCTTCACGGGTTACTTCTTCTTTGATTAAAGAATGTCCTTCGTTTTCCTGCAATTGCTTTTGGAAAGTATCCAATCGTTCCTGAGCTTCTTTGATTTTTCCGTAACGCAATTCGGCTACTTTTCCGTAATCGCCTTCACGTTCTGCTCTTTCTGCTTCCAGTTTGAAGTTCTCAATTTCTGTTTTGGTAGCCTGAACGTTGTCTACAATATCTTTTTCGCTTTTCCATTTGGCGAAAATCTCATTGCGCTCTTCTTTCAGGTTTGCCAATTCAAGACCCAGACTTTTCAGCTTGTTTTCGTCGTTTTCACGTTTAATCGCTTCCATTTCGATTTCAAGCTGCATGATTTTCCTATCCAGAACATCCAGTTCTTCAGGTTTTGAATTAATTTCCATTCGGAGTTTGGAAGCTGCTTCATCCATTAAATCGATAGCCTTGTCCGGAAGGAAACGATTGGTAATATATCGTTGCGATAATTCAACAGCCGCGATAATAGCTTCGTCTTTGATGCGAACCTGATGGTGTGTTTCATATTTTTCTTTGATACCACGCAAGATGGAAATAGCACTTTCCGTATCCGGTTCATCAACCATCACTTTTTGGAAACGTCTCTCTAATGCCTTATCTTTTTCAAAATATTTTTGGTATTCGTCCAAGGTTGTCGCACCAATAGCTCTTAGTTCACCACGAGCAAGTGCAGGTTTTAATATGTTAGCTGCATCCATTGCGCCCTCGCCACCTCCGGCACCTACCAGGGTATGGATTTCATCAATAAAAAGGACAATATCGCCTTCTGCAGAGGTTACTTCCTTTACAACCGATTTTAATCGTTCTTCAAATTCCCCTTTGTATTTGGCACCGGCAATCAAGGCTCCCATGTCTAAAGAGTACACAATCTTGTCTTTTAGGTTTTCAGGCACGTCACCATCAACGATTCTGTGGGCAAGTCCTTCGGCAATGGCCGTTTTACCAACACCGGGTTCCCCTACAAGCATTGGGTTGTTTTTTGTTCTTCTTGTCAAAATCTGTAAAACCCTGCGGATTTCTTCATCTCTGCCAATAACCGGGTCGAGTTTTCCGCTGCTGGCAAGTTCGTTTAAGTTTTTAGCGTATTTATTTAGCGAGTTGTAAGTTTCTTCGGCAGAAGCAGAAGTAACCCTATCGCCTTTACGAAGTTCGTCAATAGCCGCTTTTAGTCCTTTTTCAGTAACTCCCTGGTCTTTTAAAATTTGGGCAATTTTACTTTTAGAATTGAAAATAGCCAATAGAAGATGTTCGATAGATACAAATTCATCGTTCATCTTTTTGGCAATGTTTGCCGCATTGTTTAATGTGCTTGACGCTTCTCTCGACAGCATAATATCACCTCCCGAAACTTTCGGGAAAGATTGTAATGTACTATCCAGAATCTGCTGCAAAAGCCCCAGATTTACGTTGAGTTTTTTAAGCAGGAACGGAGTAACGTTTTCGTCTACCTCAAAGATTCCTTTTACGATATGTTCGTTTTCAATCTGTTGATGTCCAAAGTTTTGAGCAATTTGCTGAGCCCTTTGGATGGCTTCCTGAGATTTTATGGTAAAATTATTAAAGTTCATAGATTAAATTTTTAAATTTGATAAAGTCATTTCAATTTATATTCCAATAGGGTAAATCTGACAAAATGGCTTAAAAAGAAGTGTTTTTATTAATTTAACAAGACAAAAAGTCTTAAATCCTGAGGATATGAGTTTTTTTGATAAAATTTTTGGCAATACAGATAAATCAGATAAATCGGATAATAAAGATACGAATCAAAACGGCTTTAATTGGAATGATTTAACAGAATTAAAACAATTGGATTCTATTATAGAAGAGTCGGAAGAAAAACCGGTAGTAATCTTTAAACACAGCACACGCTGCAGCATTAGCAGGATGGCGCTAAAGAATTTTGAAAGAGAATATAAAGCAGATGATAACGAGGCCTCGCTATACTTTTTAGACCTTTTGAATTACCGTGATATTTCAAATGAAATTGCACAGCGCTTTCATGTCATCCACCAATCGCCTCAATTATTGCTGATTAAGAATGGAAAATCAGTTTATGATGTTTCACATAGTGCAATTGATGCGGAGGCTTTGGAAGGGAAATTGTGAAAGAGGTGCTAAGTTGCTAAGGTTCTGAGGCACTAAGGTTTTGTGTTCTTATGAATAAAAGAGAAAGTTATTGAATTAGCTAAAAGAGGTTGTAAGGCACTAAGGAGCTAAGTTTTGTGCTTTCATGAGCAATTGTTATCTGATTTTACAACGGAAAACCAGATATTCTCATAGCATAAACTCTATTCTTAACGTCTTAAAGCCTTAGCCCCTTAGAACCTTCAGAACCTTAGTGTCTTAGTCCCTCAAAAAACTCTCCATCTTCAAAACAATCTCCTCTAAACACAAATTATTAATACTGCCTTCATGTGTATGCGTTGTTTTTGATGAAGGCTCATATTCGCCGTTTTCAATTTGTGTAGCAATTATTTTATAAGCATCTCTGAAAGGGACTCCCTGTTGAACCAGTTCATTCAAATTATCAACGGTAAACAGGTAATCGTATTTTTTATCTTCAAGTATGGTTGTATTCACCTGAATGTCTTTTAAAGAAAAGCAGGCAATCTCCAGACATGACTTTAAATTCTGGATAGCAGGAAAAAGTCCTTCTTTTAGTAATTGGAAATCTCTGTGATAGCCACTTGGCAGATTGTTGGTCAACAAAGTAATTTCATAAGGCAGGGCCTGAATCTTATTGCACTTTGCCCTGATCAATTCAAAAACATCCGGATTTTTCTTGTGGGGCATAATGCTGGAACCTGTAGTCAGGTGATTTGGAAGGCTTATAAAGTTGAAATTCTGGCTCATATACAGGCAGACATCCATAGCCAGCTTGGATAAAGTGGCTGCCAGTCCTGAAAATGCGAATGAAACTGTTTTCTCAGCTTTTCCACGGCTCATTTGTGCAGCTACCGAATTGTATTTCAATATCGAAAGCCCTAATTCCTGAGTGGTAAATGTTCTGTCAATAGGAAAAGAACTTCCATATCCGGCAGCAGAACCCAGCGGATTTTGGTCTACAATTTTTTGTGACGCATTGAGCATAACCATATCGTCAATGAGTAATTCTGCATAGGCAGAAAACCACATCCCAAAAGAAGAAGGCATAGCAATTTGCAAATGCGTGTAGCCCGGAAGAATAATATCTTCGTGTTTTTTGCTCAATAAAATCAGCAGGTCGAAAAGTTCCTTAACGAGTTTTTTGACAGATGTGATTTCTTCTTTCAGATAAAGATGTATATCTACCAGAACCTGGTCGTTTCTGGAACGGGCCGTATGGATTTTTTTTCCGGCTTCGCCTAATTTTTCAGTCAACAGATATTCTATTTTAGAATGCACATCTTCAAAAGCCGCTTCAATTGTAAAGTTGCCTTGTTTTATTTGTGCCAGAATATCTTCTAAAGCCAATACCAAATCGGTGGTTTCCTTTTCGGTCAGGATGTTTATTTTGCCCAACATTTTGGCATGTGCGATAGAGCCTAATACATCGTATTTTGCCAGAACCAAATCCAGTTCCCTGTCATTTCCAACCGTAAAGAGGTCTATTTTCTGGTCGGTAGGTATTCCTTTTTCCCAAAGTTTCATAGTGTGTGTTATTTAGGTTATTGTGTTGTTTAGATTAAAAAAATCGGATAAAATTTTGGTATATAAGTGAATACCTTCCCTTATTTCTTCCAGAAAAATAAATTCATTGGCGGTATGTGAACGCAGCGAGTCGCCAGGTCCCAGTTTCATCGATTGGCAGTTCAAAACCGATTGGTCAGATAGTGTAGGCGAACCGTATGTTTGTCTTCCCAAAGAAATTCCCGCTTGTACCAAAGGATGGTTTTTGTCGATTGAAGACGCATTCAAATGCATTGACCTTGGATTTACGTTTCCTTTGATATGTTGTTGTACAACTTTGAGGATTTCTTCATTCGTATAGCAATCGTTTACGCGAATATCTACAACCAGACTGCATTCAGACGGTACTACATTGTGCTGTTTTCCGGCATTTATTTGCGTAACGGTCATTTTTACAGGGCCTAATATTTCAGATATCTTTTCAAATTCATACGTTCTGAACCATTCAATAGCGGCAAGTGCATTGTAAATTGGATTGTCTGTATTTTGGTGAGCCGCATGACTTGCTGTTCCGGGAATGATGATATCCAGGACAAGAAGTCCTTTTTCAGCAATGGCCAACTGCATCTGTGTTGGTTCGCCTACTATGGCACATTCTATTTCAGGCAGATGTTTCAATAAACCATTCAGTCCGTTTGGGCCGCTACTTTCTTCTTCGGCAGTACCCGCAAATAAAATATTGTAAGGAAGGTTTTCATAAGCATAAAAATAGGTGAACGTAGCTAACAAAGAAACCAGGCAACCTCCGGCATCATTGCTTCCAAGTCCAAATAATTTTCCGTCTTTTTCAATAGCTTCAAACGGGTTTAAAGTATAGCCTTCGTTTGGTTTTACTGTATCATGGTGAGAATTCAGCAGCAGTGTTGGTTTTGTTGCATCATAATGCAAATTTACAGTCCAGACATTGTTGTTTTCTCTCTGAAACGGAATGGAATTGTTTTGAAACCAGTTTTCCAGTAAAAGTGCTGTTTGGGCTTCTTCTGATGAAAAAGACGGTGTTTCAATAAGCTGTTTTAATAAACTGATGGCTTCGTTGGTTACTATTTCGATGCTTTTATGCGTCATGATTTTTCTCTTTATAATTTTATTTGGGTAGCTGCAGCCTTATTTTTCAGCGTTTTTTGGTTTCCAATTACAATTGTGTGAACGCCATTTTTCAATGATTTGAAGCAGTTTTCGAGTTTGGGCAACATTCCCGAATGGATGGTCTGCTCGTTTTTTAATGTTTGGTATTTCTCAAAATCAAGAACTTCAATAACCGAATCATCATCTTCCGAATTAAGTAAAACACCTTTTTTCTCAAAACAATAGATGAGTTCTACCTCATATTCTTCAGATAAGGAAATTGCAATTTCTGCAGCAATCGTATCGGCGTTCGTATTCAATAACTGACCTTTTCCGTCATGTGTAATGGCTGAAAAAACAGGTATGCAATTTTGCACTAACAAGGCTGAAATCAGCTTATTGTTTACCTGGATTACATCGCCTACAAATCCAAAATCGATTTCCGTATTTTTCCTTTTCTCTGACTGGATGAGGTTACCGTCTGCACCCGAAAATCCGATGCTGTTTGTGCCAAATTGTTGCAATTGGGCCACAATCTGTTTATTTAATAAACCGGAATAGGTCATAACGGCAACATCGAGCATGGCTTCATCTGTAATTCTTCTGCCGTTTGAAAAGCAAGGTTTTAATCCCAGTTTTTCGGCTATTTCGCTGGCTTTTTTACCACCGCCATGCACCAGAATTTTATGTCCTTTCAGTTCCGAAAAGTCGGTAAGGAATTCTGATAAGAGTTGCTCATTGTCGATGATGTTGCCGCCTATTTTTACGATGCTCAGACTTGGTTTAGTTTCCATTTTCCAGAATTTTTGTCAATATTGCCTGTGCTGCATATGTCCTGTTATTGGCTTGCGGGATAACGATAGAATTATCGCCGTCTAAAACCTCATCAGAAACAATCATATTTCTTCTAACCGGAAGGCAATGCAAGAACTTTGCATTAGCTGTAAGTTCCATTTTTTCCTGTGTGACGGTCCAATTCATGTCTTTGGAAAGGATTTTTCCGTAATCATTGTAGGCACTCCAATTTTTAGCATAGATAAAATCGGCATTTTTGAAAGCCTCATCCTGATTGTTTGTGATTGTTGCTCCTTTTGTTATTTCAGGATTCAGTTCATATCCTTCCGGATGCGCGATTACAAGCTCATAACCGGAAAGTTTCATAATCTTGACAAAAGAATTGGGTACGGCATGAGGCAAAGCCTTAGGATGCGGCGCCCAGGTCAGAACCACTTTTGGTTTTCTTTTGGTCTTGTATTCCTGTATAGTCAGTGCATCCGCAACGGCCTGGAGCGGATGTTCGGTTGCGCCTTCCAGGCTGATTACCGGAACAGAAGCATATTTTGTAAAAGCATGGATGACCTGTTCTGCTTCATCCTTTTCCTTATCGGTTAGGGTAGGGAAGCTTCTAACTCCAACAATGTCACAGTATTGAGAAATAACCTGTGCGGCTTCTTTGATGTGTTCCGCCTTATCGCCGTCCATAATCGTGCCGTCCTCAAATTCGAGCGACCAGCCTTCTGTATTGAGATTCATTACAATACAGTCCATCCCAAGATTCAACGCGGCTTTTTGGGTACTCAATCTTGTTCTGAGGCTTGGGTTGAAAAACAGTAGTCCCAGCGTTTTGTGTTTACCCAAACCGGAATTTCCAAAAGGGTCAGACTTGATTTTTTTGGCGGTTAAAATCAGTTCGTCCAAATCATTTATATCGTCTACAGTAGTGAACTTTTTCATTTTTTTTAATTTAAGGATTGTAATGCATTTTTTAGTCCGGCAACAAATTTGTCGATTTCCGTTTCAGTGATAAGTAGTGGCGGAAGTATTCTTAGCAGGTTCTTTTGGGAGGCATTCCCCGTAAAGATAAATTGCTCATAGACCAATTTTTTGCGCAGTTCTGCCACATCAAAATCAAACTCCAGACCTAGCATCAGGCCTTTTCCCTTAATTTTTTTTACCTGAGGTATTTGTGAAACGGCCTGGATAAAATAATCGGATTGTTTTTTTACATTTTCCAAAACTGCTTCCTCTTCGATTATTTCTAAAACTGCCAGGGCTGAAGCACAGGCAAGATGGTTGCCGCCAAAAGTGGTTCCGAGCAAACCAAACGAGGCTGTGAACTTCGGACTGATGAGCAGTCCGCCAATAGGAAATCCGTTGCCCATGCCTTTTGCCATCGTAATAATATCCGGCTTGATGCCGTGATGCTGATGTGCAAAGAATTGTCCGGAACGCCCGTAGCCGCTTTGGATTTCGTCGACAATCAGGATAATGTCATTGGCATTGCAGAGTTCTTCCAATTCCTGAAAAAACTTGGGAGTTCCTTCATCCAATCCGCCAACACCCTGGATTCCTTCAATGATGATTGACGAGATTTCATTTTCTGAAACTGCTTTTTTGACCAGTTCAATATCGTTGAGCGGTAGAAAAAGAACCGGATGATTGGCATTAATTGGTGCTACAATAGATGGATTATCGGTTACGGCAACTGCGGCAGAAGTTCGTCCGTGAAAGCTTTTGTGAAAAGCAATCACTTTTGATTTTTTGTTATGAAATGAAGCCAGTTTCAAGGCATTTTCATTGGCTTCTGCACCCGAATTGCATAAAAACACACTGTAATCAGGATAAGCTGACATTTCGCCTAATTTCTTTGCGAAGGCTTCCTGCAATGGGTTTTGGATGGAATTGGAATAAAACCCGATTTTTGCAATCTGTGACTGGATGGCTTTCACATAGTTGGGATGGGAATGTCCTACTGAAATTACACCATGACCGCCATAGAAGTCAAGATACTCCTGGTTTTTATCGTCCCAAACTTTGGCTCCCAAGGCTTTGACAGGTGTGATGTTATATATTGGATATACATTAAATAAGCTCATTTTCTTTTTTTTTAGGGTTTAAAAACCGCTGGGTTTTAATTTTAATCCGGTTGTTTCTTCCAGGCCAAACATCAGGTTCATGTTCTGTACAGCCTGGCCTGATGCTCCTTTCAGCAGGTTGTCGATAATGGAAGTGACCAAAAGATAATCTCCTTTTTTCTCCAGGCTAAGAATGCATTTGTTGGTCTGAACCACCATTTTTAGGCTGATGTCTTCTACCGTAACCCATACAAAAGGATGTTCTTTGTAATATGTCTGGTACAAATCAATCAGTTCTTCTTTGCTTTTGCTTGTTTTGGTGTAGAGCGTTGCAAAAATGCCTCGGGTAAATTCGCCACGATTTGGTAGGAATAGTATTTCTTTTCCAAAATCTTCCTGCAAACTATTCAGACTTTGTTTTATCTCTGCCAGGTGCTGGTGTTCAAAAGCTTTGTAATGGGAAATATTTGAATTTCTCCAACTGTGGTGCGTAGTTTCTGAAAGCTGTATTCCGGCTCCGGTACTTCCCGTTATGGCGTTGACATGAACATCATTTTCCAGTAAATTCTCTGAAGCCAAAGGCAAAAGTGCCAATTGTATGGCGGTTGCAAAACATCCCGGATTGGCAATGTATTTTGCAGCAGCTATTTTATTTTTATTTAGTTCCGGAAGGCCATAAACAAAAGAATCAGAATTGAAATCCGCATCATTATCAAGACGGAAATCATTACTCAGGTCGATGATTCTGGTATGTAAAGCAAATTTGTTATTTTCCAAAAAGGCTTTTGATTTGCTATGTCCGAGGCATAGAAATACGACATTTACATCAGGATTTATTTTGTCTGTAAATACCAAACCGGTTTCGCCTATCAAATCGGGATGTGCTGCCGTTAAAGGCTTTCCGGCCTGTGAGGTGCTGAAAACAAAATCAATTTCTACTTTGGAATGGTTTACCAGAATTCGAAGCAATTCGCCCGAAGTATAACCGGCACCTCCAATAATTCCTGCTTTAATCATAATCGATGGAATTTACTTGTGAATAAATAGACTGGGCATTGCCAAGAATCTTGATAAAACCTTTGGCGTCATCAGCCGTCCAGGCATTGTTTATTTCCCCATATTGGCCAAATTTGCTGTTCATCAGGTCGTGTTCGGATTCGATTCCGTCCAATGAAAAATAATATGGCTTTAGGGTTACGGTCACGATTCCCGTCACATTTTTTTGGGTGTCTTCTAAAAAGGTTTCGATGTTTCTCATCACTGGGTCTAAAAACTGCCCTTCATGAAAAAGCATGCCATACCAATTGCCCAACTGCTCTTTCCAGTATTGCTGCCATTTTCCAAGGGTATGTTTCTCCAACAGATGATGCGCTTTTAGGATGATCAGTGGAGCGGCTGCTTCAAAACCGACTCTTCCTTTGATTCCAATAATCGTATCGCCAACATGAGTGTCTCTCCCGATAGCATAGGCACTGGCTAATTTTTCCAATTGGGTAATAATAGCCGTTGGTTTGTCAAATACATCGTTAAGACCAATGATTTCTCCCTTTTTGAAATGAAGCGTGATTTTTTCCGGTTCTGTTTTCTGAAGCTGAGACGGATAGGCACTCTCTGGCAATGACAGATTAGAGGTTAATGTTTCTTTACCGCCAACACTGGTCCCCCAAATGCCTTTATTGATTGAATATTGCGCTTTTTCCCAGGAATACTCTACTCCGTTTTTTTGAAGGTAGTCTACTTCTTCCTGACGTGATAATTTCAAATCCCTGATTGGCGTGATGATTTCCAGTTGGGGTGCAATTGTCTGGAAAATCAGGTCAAAACGAATCTGGTCGTTTCCGGCACCGGTACTGCCATGAGCAATAGCCGAAGCGCCTATTTTTTTAGCATATTTTACGGTTTCTATAGCCTGGAAAACTCTTTCCGCACTTACAGACAGGGGATAGGTATTGTTTTTCAGTACATTTCCAAAAACTAAAAACCTGATGGCTTTTTCATAATAATGGTCAATGATGTCCAGATTGATATGCTTTGCACTTCCCAATTCATAAGCTCTTTTTTCGATGGCATCTAATTCTTCATTATCAAAACCTCCTGTGTTTATCAGTATGGTATGGACCTCCAGTTGCTTTTCATTTTTCAGATATTTCAGGCAGAATGAGGTATCCAAACCGCCGCTATAAGCTAAAACTACTTTTTTCATATGATTATTTTTTTAGAAATGTCTGCTTGATTTGTTTCAATCTTGTCAGCACTTTTTTATTGAATTTCACCTCTTCCGTTTTTTTGTTTTCCGGGTCATAAAGCATTCCTGTACAGAGGCACATTTTGAATTCTTTTCGTTCCAGAATGTCATAATTGGTGCAGCCTTTGCATCCGGCCCAAAAGGTAGGGTCGGTTGTCAGTTCAGAAAAAGGAACGGGTTTGTATCCTAAGTCGGAATTGATTTTCATTACTGCCAGGCCTGTCGTGATCCCGAAAATTTTTGCTCCCGGATATTTTTCCTGGGAGTATTCAAAGACTTTCTTCTTGATTTTTTTGGCAAGTCCGAGGTGACGAAAATCAGGATGCACGATGAGTCCGGAATTGGCTACAAACTGGCCATGTTCCCAGCTTTCAATGTAACAGAAACCTGCAAATTTTCCATTTTCCAAAGCGATTATGGCATCGTTGTTTTCCATTTTTTTCTGGATGTACTCGGGCGACCTTTTGGCAATTCCTGTGCCTCTTAAAAGTGCCGACGCTTCCATGGTATCGCAAATTTCCTGCGCGAACTTATAGTGCTCTTTCTGAGCAATACAGATGGTTACATTCATTTTTAAATGTAAGATTGGGTTAAAAAATAAGGTGATATTAATTTTGCGGAAGGAGGAAACAGGACGGACCTATTTCATAGAAATATAGCAGACCTAAGGCCGGAAACTGGCCGAAGCTGAAAAAAATAAAGATGTTGTAGTCAAGTCAGGATAGTAATATCCCTGTAAAATGATTGGAAATTTCAAAACTGAAAAATAAAAAATGAATAAAGGTTTTAGGACTCGTTAAACTTTGGCGGTACAGATTATGACCGCACAACCCGCGAAGTTAGTGCAGGAACTGTCCGTAGGATAGAAGTTGTATGTAACTTGTAATTATTCATCGGTGCAAATGTACACAAAAAATATAATAATTTCAGGTGTTGACGGTTTTTAACAAAATGTTGTAGAAATGTCACAAAAAAATCCGAAGTCTTTTGGACTCCGGATTTCTGTTTTTGGATTGGAAAGGTTTTTTAGTTTTTGATAATCTTTTTGGTAAATTCCTGATTGTCTGTTGTTACGTTGATAATGTAAGTTCCGGATGGAAGTCTTGAAATATCAACTGCGGTTTCCAAACGGCCGTCACTTTCGATGCTTTTCGATTCGATTACCTTACCTGTAATATCATATATTGCATACTGAACATCGCCGGCAGAAGCTTTGTCAACAGTAATTGTAAACTGCCCGTTGTTTGGATTTGGATAAATTTTCACGTCCAATTCTGATTTTCCAATCGGGCTTGCGGCCCTACCGGAGCCACAGCTAATAGCAGTTCTGCTAATTGTTCCGTTGGAGTTGTTGACAGAACCATTGGCATTTTTAGCCTTGATATAGTAAGAATAGCTGGTTCCGGCAGTAATCAGATACGTATTCAGGAATGAATTTCCTGTTACGTCAGGAGCATACAGGTTTCCGTTTCTGTAAATATCATAAGAAGTAGCATTGCTGGAAGTTGTCCAGGTAACATTGATGGCACTTTGTGTCCCGCTACAGGTTGCTGTTGCTGATATGGTGAAACTTCCCGGTGTAGCATTACAAACCAGAGTTGAAGCAGAAAGCGTTCCGTTAGAATTTGTTCTTGTTCCGGAGCTGTTTTTAGCAATAACATAGTAGGTGTAAGTTGTACCACCGGTTACAAGTGTGTTGATGTATTGTGTTCCTGTAATATTGCTGGCATATAATGCGCCGTTTCTGTAAATGTCATATCCGGTAGCATTGCTTGAAGCTGTCCAGTTCAAACGGTTTTGTGTAGAGGTCCCACTACATTCCGGTGTAAGTGTCAGCGAAAAAGTTCCAGGAGCGGCTACCGCACTACACGTAAGATTTAAATTGGATTTGAACGCATTAAAATAGGCCAGGGCAAAGCTGTCTCTCCAGGTATTGCTGTTTAATTTTGCCGCGTCTGACGTAGTATCAACAAAACCAATTTCATTCAAACAGGCTGTTGCTGAAGAATATCTCAGAACTCCTAAATGGTAGGCTAAAAAGCTGTTGTCTTCTACACAACGTCTGTTGGTCCAGGAACCGTGAGTGACCATATCAGCTTGAATTTTTTGTGCAAAAGCAATATCAGGAGCTGTATTGGTGTCATCAGCAGTACAGTAAAAAGTCTCTGTTCCGGTTCCTCCACCTGCATTACAGTGAATACTTAAAAGACGGTCGGCATTCCAGTTATTAGACATTGTAGCTCTCTGGTTGACAGAAATCCATCCGTTTACGTTGGTTGTTCTGGTAAGATGCACAGTCCATGTACAACTGTTATCAATCAGAGCTTTTGTTTTTTGGGCAACAGCAAGAGCTGTTTCTATTTCTGTGGCCGTCCTTCCGTCCGGATTGTCACTTGTGCTGGTTCCATAACCATGTCCAGGGTCAAGTACAACTATCTGTGCGTTTATTCCTAAAGAGCATAGCAATAAACCAAATATAAAGGCTGTCTTTTTCATCTTAATTCATTTTTAGAGTTGCGATAAAGAGTCTTCCGGTTTTGTCATCAGAGAAAATGACTTTGTCCTTGTGGATGGTCGGAAACATTTCAAAAATCACTTCAGTATTCGTAATCTTTTTGGTTTTGCCTTTTTCGACATCAAAAAGATAGAGTTCTGAATTGCTAACGGTATGCCCGTTTTCGCTTTCGTCTAAAAACCCGATAAGATAGGAGTCATCATCAGACCAGGCGGTGGCGATTCCTGTTCCGATTTTTCTGCCTTTGGTTTTTCCGTCAATATCATAAATATAGATATCGGCTCCGTTATGTACGGCTACTTTTTTGCCATCGTTAGAAAGCATGGCATTGTAGAATTGGCCTTCATCATTGGTTACAACCCATTGTTTTGAAGTAGCTAAATCTTTGGCTTCAATTTTTAAGTTCGCCAGATTGGTATACACCACAACCTGATTGTCTCCCTTTTTTGAAGCACCTCTGTAAGACGGTAGATAGTTTGGGTCAATATTTTCTACCTTTTTAGAATAATTATCCCGGATATTATAATTAATAACCTTAGCATTTGAGAAATATTCCTTATCGGATTTTTCTTTAAAGTAAAAAGAATCACCCGATTTGTCCCAGACATAAGCATAACCGCTGCCTTGTTTGTCAGAAATTGGCTTTACTGTATTGGTTTTCAATTCCAGAAGATAGACACCTTTAAGGTGTTCTCCGGTTAAGAGTACATATTCTCCGGTAGGAGAAAAGAGAGGATTGGTGTAAAAACCGTCTACCTCAATGCGCTCAAAATCCTCGATTTTTTGCGCATACACCGATAAGCTCATAAGGAATGAGCATAACATAGTAGTTTTATTCATAATTGATAAATTTAGGTTGTGATAAATTTAACCTATAAAATCTTATAAATAAATACTAATTATGTTAATTTATTGTAATTTAATTCGTTATACGATGTGAAACCTAGTGTTTACGGTTGTTTTTTAAGAATTATCTTCTGATGCTGTTTCGGGAAATAATATTTTTCAGTTTTACCTTTAAATCTTCTCCTGTATCATAAATCATCTGTTCATTAGACGGGAAAGGAACTGCTTTTTGATTGAAGTAAGTATAATACGATTCGTCTGCAGCCCTTCTGTCACCACGGTAAGTAGAGTAGATGTTCTCAAAAATAAATTCACTGGTTAGTGGGAAAGTCTGCAATAATTGGCCGGATTTGTAGTCGATGTAATCTACTTTGGCAGTTACCTGCGCGGCTTTGAATTGCGTAAATTCATAGATGTCAACCTTAATCGTTTTAAATTTGTCAACCTTAATCACATTACCCAAACTGTCTTTGACTACATTACCACGTGAATCTGTCAGGTTTTTTACACCGTCCTTAATCTGTTTTTCTTTAATGAATTGTTTTTCTTTTACCTGTTCCGGAGAGATATTGATTTGGCGGAAGTTTACTACAATCTCAAAATCATAATTCACGCCTTTTTGCTTGCTGCTGTGATATACCGTCCATTTGTCATTCAATCCGTTGGTACTGAAATCCAAAAGGTCGTTTTGCAGACGAATTGGGATAACCATATTGGTTTCGTTTCTCATATAGACATTTACGAAATCAGTGCCTTTCAATTGGGCTTCATCCATAAGCTTACGGACATCTTTAAAACCCGGATTGATTTGGTCAAGATAAAGAAGGTCGTCATAGGCACGGCGGCTTGTCATTTTGTCTTTAGTCAACAATAAGGCTTTGGCATTGTCATAAAGATATTTTGAAAGCGCATTTTTGCTGTTTACAATCTGGTCAGTATAATCTTCAAACGGAAAGATGGCATTTCTGTTTTCTTTCATCAGACGCAAAGGCAAAAGCGGCCGTATTTTTTCCTGGCGGTTGTTTAATTGAACATAGGTCGTATAGATGCGTTCCAGATTTCTTGGATTGGCGTCTTTTGCCAGGAATTGGATGTCGCGCAAGTCCCGTTCTTTTGCTTTGGCAAAGGCCTCTTCGAGTAAGTAGATATAGTCCTGTTTTCCTTTTTTGTCTTTGTTGGAGCGGAGACTGTTTACGGCATTGTCAATAGCTCCATCATAATCACCGCTGGTTAACATATTGGTAGTTTGTTTTACGCCGCAGGACGCTAAAGCAAATACTAAAAACAGGAGAGTAATCTTCTTCATAAATGTTAAAAATTTTAAGCAAATATATATCTTTTTTCAAAGTGTTTTCTGCTTTGGGTACCAAAACAAAAAAGCCCCGGAATACCGGAGCTTTTGTAAAATATAGAGAGTCTGTTATTTTCTGAAAAAAGGAGGTAGCAATTTGCTGGAAACCTCACCAAATCCAATTCTGACATTGTCTTTTTTGCAATAGCCTTTCATAATGACCGTATCGCCATCATTAATGAACTTACGTTCTGTACCGTCGCTCATAGTAAGCGGATTTTTTCCGCCCCAGGTCAATTCCAACATTGAGCCGAAACTGTCTGGTGTAGGACCGGAAATAGTTCCGGAGCCCATCATATCGCCTGAATTGACACGGCAGCCGTTAGAAGTGTGGTGCGCCAATTGCTGGCTCATACTCCAGTACATGTACTTAAAGTTTGATTTTGAGATAACTGTAGGTTCTGCATTTTCCGGCTGTAGGGAAACTTCGAGATTAATGTCGAAAGTTTTCTTGCCTTTTTCCTGTAAGTAAGGCAGCGGCATAGGGTCTTGATTTGGACCTTTTGTACGGAAAGGCTCCAAAGCATCCATAGTTACAATCCAGGGTGAAATAGAAGAGGCGAAGTTTTTTGCAAGGAATGGTCCTAGCGGGACATATTCCCACTTTTGGATATCCCTGGCGCTCCAGTCGTTCAAAAGAACCATCCCGAAAATATAATCTTCCGCTTCATGTACCGGGATATTTTCTCCCATAATATTGGCATCGGTCGTAATGAAAGCAGTTTCCAATTCAAAATCAACCAATCTTGACGGTCCAAATACAGGAGTCGTTTCACCATTAGGCAAAGTCTGTCCCATTGGTCTGTGAACAGGAATTCCGGAAGGCACAATGGTTGAGCTTCTTCCGTGATAGCCTACAGGAATATGAAGCCAGTTAGGAAGCAGGGCATTTTCAGGGTCGCGGAACATTTTTCCAACGTTGGTAGCATGTTCTCTGCTGGAATAGAAATCAGTATAATCACCAATCAATACCGGCAGTTGCATTTCAACATCTTCTATCTTAAAGATAACCGTTTCTCTGTGTTTTTCGTTATCTCTTAGTTCGGAATTGGTAGCGTCAAAAATATCGGCAATCCTGTTTCTCACCAATCGCCATGTTTTTTTTCCGTCAGAGATAAAATCGTTTAGGGTGTCCTGCATGAACATATCGTCAGTCAGGTCAATTCCTTCAAAATAGTTCAATTGCTGTAGGGCACCAAGGTCAATGGCATAGTCACCAATCCTTGTTCCGATTGTGACTACATCATCTTTAGTAAGGAAAACTCCAAAAGGTATATTCTGTATAGGAAAATCGCTGTCTTGTGGTACTTCCAGCCATGATTTCCTATTTGGGTCGTTTGCTGTTATAGGCATTATTATTGTTAGTTTATTTGTTTATAAATCAAGTATCAAATATATCGTTATATGGCATTTTAACAAACGCTTTTTGTATTTTTGTCCTCAAATTAACAAAAAATTATCAAATGCTACGCGACGAACAAATTTTTGACTTAATATTAGAAGAACAAGACAGACAAATCCACGGATTGGAACTGATTGCTTCCGAGAACTTTGTGAGTGACCAAGTGCTTGAGGCGGCAGGTTCAATACTAACTAATAAATATGCTGAAGGCTATCCAGGTAAAAGATACTATGGTGGCTGTGAAGTAGTAGACGTAATCGAACAGATTGCGATTGACAGGGCAAAAGCTTTGTTTGGTGCTGAGTATGCCAATGTACAGCCACATTCAGGGTCACAGGCTAACGCATCAGTTTACCATGCCTGCTTAAAACCTGGAGATAAGATTCTGGGTTTTGACCTTTCTCATGGTGGCCACCTGACGCACGGTTCTCCGGTAAACTTTTCAGGTAAATTATACCACCCTGTATTTTATGGCGTTGACCAGGAAACAGGATTGCTGAATTATGATAAAATTCAGGAAGTTGCTACTAAAGAACAACCGAAATTGATTATCGCGGGTGCTTCGGCCTATTCCCGTGATATGGATTTTGCCCGTTTTAGAGAAATTGCTGATAGCGTTGGTGCTATTTTGATGGCCGATATTTCGCATCCGGCCGGATTGATTGCCAAAGGATTGATGAACGACCCGATTCCGCATTGCCATATCGTAACCACAACTACCCACAAAACATTAAGAGGACCACGTGGTGGTATGATTCTGATGGGGAAAGATTTTGAAAACCCATTTGGTATCAAAACACCAAAAGGTGAAATCAGAATGATGTCGTCTTTATTGGATGCTGCCGTTTTTCCTGGAAACCAGGGTGGTCCGTTAGAGCACATCATTGCAGCTAAAGCTGTCGCTTTTGGAGAAGCTTTGTCTGACGAGTTTTTTACTTATGCAAGACAGTTGCAGAAAAATGCCAAAGCAATGGCAGCCGCTTTTGTAAAAAGAGGTTATAATATCATTTCCGGTGGTACAGACAACCACATGATGCTGATTGACCTTAGAAATAAAAATATTTCAGGTAAAGAAGCCGAAAATGCATTGGTAAAAGCTGAAATCACTGTAAACAAAAACATGGTTCCGTTTGATGATAAATCTCCGTTTGTTACTTCCGGTATTCGCGTAGGAACTGCTGCAATCACAACCAGAGGTTTGGTAGAGGCAGATATGGAAACCATTGTTGATTTAATGGACAGAGTGATTCAGGACCATACCAATGAAGAACTTTTAGAGCAGATTGCTGATGAAGTAAACGAAATGATGAGCGAAAGACCCATTTTTGTTTATTAATCACAAGTCAAAAAATAGGACTAAGCCCATACATTTTGTATGGGCTTTTTTATTGGATAAAAATTTTTTTTGAAAAAAAATAGGCTAATAATATTTTCGTACGAAAAATTTCCTACCTTTGGTTTAATCAAAATAAATAATTGTTTATTTAATAACTATCATCATCAATCAAATGGTAAAACTAATCACAATCTCTGCCATCTTTTTTTTGCAGCTTGCAGTAGCGCAGACTAAAACTGAAAAGTTGGATAGTCTGTTCCAATCTGCTGTAAACGATGGCTCATTTAACGGCAATGTCCTGATTGCAGAAAAGGGCAAGGTCATTTATCAGAAATCGTTCGGTTATTCCGACATCAAGGCAAAGGAAAAACTGACCGGCAAGTCAGTTTTTGAACTGGCTTCCGTTTCCAAGCAATTTACCGCAATGGGAATTGTTCTGTTGCAAAAGCAAGGGAAACTTTCGTATGACGACCCCATCAGCAAATTTTTACCGGAATTGTCAATGTACAATGACATTACGATTAAAAACCTTCTGGTGCATACCGGAGGACTTCCGGATTATATGGAGCTTATGAGTCAGGAAGAAAATCACGATGGTTTTGCAACAAACCAAACCATTATTGACCTGTTCGTTAAAAAGAAGCCTCCGGTTGTATTTAAACCGGGCGAAAAACATGAATACAGCAATACGGGTTATGCCTTATTGGCCAGTATCATAGAAAAGGCATCCGGGAAAAGTTATGGCGATTATTTGGCGGAAAACATTTTCAAACCATTAAAAATGAACGATACAAGAGTTTACAGAAGATGGTTTAAGCCTGAAAAAGTCAAAGATGTCACCAAAGGATATATTTATTCGGACAGTCTTAAAAGACTAGCCACACCAGATGAAATCAGCAAAGATTATTTTACGATTTATCTTGACGGAATCGTTGGCGATGGTATGGTTAATTCGACTACAACCGACCTGCTGTTATGGGACCAGGCATTATATACAGATAAGTTGGTCAATAAGCAGGACAAAGAATTGATTTTTAGTTCGTATCCTACCCAAAGCGGCAAAGCAACCAATTATGGTTTTGGATGGAAAGTTTCGACAAGCAGCCTGTATGGGAAAATAGCATCCCATAGTGGCGGTTGGTCAGGCTATGTAACTTATATTGCCCGCTATCTCGACCGCAATTGCACTATAATTATACTTCAAAATGCAATGAACCAAAACACGAAAATTCCTCAAGCCGAAATCAGGAACATCCTCTTTGAGCCAATTTATAAGGCAGATAAGAAAAAAATGGAAGAAATAGTAGGAATTTATAAAACGGAGAAAGGAAATGAAAGGGAATTGCTTTTTGAAAAAGGAAAGCTTTACACAAAGCTCAATGCAGAACAAAAGCTGGAACTGATTCCAATTTCAGAAAATAAATTTTTGGCTGATGGTTACCAACCCGAAGTTTTCTATGAATTTGTAGCAGAGAATAATAAAATTTCGAAATATATTGTTACACAACCAGAGCTCTCAGTCCGTTCTGAGGCCGTAAAAATTAAATAGACAGGATATGCAGGCAGAACCCACAAAATCAGAATTAGAAATTTTACAAGTCTTATGGCAGTTTGGTCCTTCGACTGTACGATTTGTAAACGACCAGCTTAACGAGCAAAAAAGAGCCGTTCAGTATACATCAACCTTAAAATTGATGCAGATTATGACTGAAAAAGGAATGCTTGTTAGCGATAAGACTCAAATGAAGCACGTCTACAGTCCGGCAATAGAAGAAAAGAAAACAAAAGGATTTCTTTTGGAAAAATTTGTCGATGCGCTTTATAATGGTTCCAGCAGTAGCCTGGTAATGCAGCTGCTTGGCAATAAAAAAACAACCCGGGAAGAAATCGAAGAAATTCGAAGCCTTTTGGATAAGTTAGACAAGAAAAAATAACAACTTAAAAATTCAGACTATGATTATGCCCAATGAAAACATATTGAAGGCAATCTCCTGGACACTGATACATTCAGTGTGGCAAGGATTGGTTCTGGCTATTTTAGCCGGATTGGTTATAGTGTTTACAAGAAAATCCAAAGCAGCGATTCGTTATAATGTGCTGTCAGGATTGTTCGTGATGTTTCTAATAGCAGTCGGTTTTACATTTAATTACGAATACCATCAGGAAATTGCCATAGAGCCGGATGCAATAATGATTGCCGGAACAAATCCGGAATTGCAAAATACATTTACGGGCCCGTCAGCAATTGCTCCCGATTATTTCGAAGAAAGCATAAGCTATCTTAACCAATATGCTACAACAATTGTAGTAGTCTGGTTCCTGATTTTTGCCATAAAATGCTTCGGAATTTTCAGAAACCTGACCCATGTTTACAGAATACGAAACTATAAAGTTCATAATGCACCTGAATTTTGGAGCAGCAAAGTGGCAGACCTGAGCAAGAAATTAGGCATCAGCAAACCGATTGTGCTTTTAGAATCGCAGTTGGTGAAAGTACCTTCGGTTACAGGTTTTTTTAAGCCAATCATATTGGTTCCTGTAGGATTGCTTTCCCATCTTCCGCAAGACCAGATAGAAGCAATATTATTGCATGAACTGGCACATATCAGACGTAAAGATTATTTTATTAATCTGTTACAAAGCTTTGCCGAAATCTTATTTTTCTTTAATCCGGGTGTTCTTTGGATATCTTCATTAATCAAAGATGAAAGAGAAAACTGCTGTGATGATATTGCCGTTACAATCACGCAAAGCAAATCGAAGTTCATTCATGCTTTGGTTTCTTTTCAGGAATACAATATGAAGCAGAACGAATTGGCATTGGGTTTTGGAAAAAACAAGAACCAGCTTTTAGCCAGAGCAAAACGCATCATCCAAGATAATAATAAGTCGCTGAATACTGTTGAAAAGACTTTTCTGTCAGTGTGTATTATTATCATGCTAACCTTTTCTTTGGCTTGTTCCAATACGAAGGCAACGACAGCTAAAACAGCCGAAAAGGAAAATAAGGTTGAAATTGCATATCTGAAAGGCCTTACTAGAGCTAAGCTGTCTGAAGGAGAGGAAATCCGACAGGCAGAAATTGCAGCACAAGAGGCACATAAAGCAGCCGAAATAGCAAAAGTTGAGGCGGAAGCGGCAAAGGTAAAGGCTGAAACAGCAAAAGCTGAAGCCCAAAAAGCCCAACAACAAGGTACACTATCTGATGATGAAGCCAAAAAATATGAGGCTGAAGCTTCACAGGCACAAGTTGAATTTGAAAAGGCTAAAAAGGAACATGAAATTGCAATGAAAGAACATGGAATTGCCATGGAGGAACATGATAAGGCCATGAAGAAGCATAGAATAGCTATGAAGGAGCATGAAAAAGTCCAAAAAGAAGATAAAAAAGTCTGGAAGGAACACGAAAAAGCTATGAAAAAGCACAAAAAGGCTATGGAAGAGCATGAAAAAGCAATGATTCAAGCAGAAAAAGACAGAAAATCTGTTGGTACTACCTATCAGATTGTTAGGCCAATGACGTTTGAAGAAGCACAAAAATCAGGAATTTGTGTTATTACCGATAAGATAAAAGCCGATAATGCTCTTGTTAAAAAGTTAAAAGAGAATGACGAGCTTCTTGTAATTAAAATGAAAGAAAAAGATAAGCTTTTGGTTGAAAAAATGGTACAGGCTGATGCACTGAAAGAAAAAAGAGATTTGTGGCTGATAGACCAGAAAGCTAAGTTTAGGCTGAAAAAAGCAGAAATGATTGAAATCAAAAAGATAAAACAACTGGACTTGCAAAAAATAAAGTTTAGTAAAGACAGTCTTTTAAAGGTTTATAAAGAAAACTGGGGACAAAAAACAGGAAGTACCGATGTTCCCAATAGTATAAATGGCCAGATTATTCCGGTTGTAATCAAAGAAAAAGCCATTGCCAATTTGAATAACCCGTCTTACAAGCTTAACAGCGATAATATTATTTTCTATGGTGAAGCGGTTATCGGGAACACATATACTAAGCCAACAAAATACCTGAAACCTAATAGCAGTGCCCTATACTACAATTTTGATTCCGCAAATCAGAATCTTAAAGATGCAGTAAAGCCTGTAAAATCCTAAAAAAAAACTGTCTAATCAGCAGAGTTTCAATCATCATCAAATCAAAAAATCAAAAATTAAATTTGTTATTGAGTTTAGTAGGCAGAAGGAATCCGTTCATTATCGGGTTCCTTTTGATGTTTTTTATAGTTTCAAAGCCACTTAGACCCTTAGTACCGTAGCACCTTCAAAAACAAATCCCTAAATTTGCAACCTAAATTATTCGCTATGTCCATGCTACGTTTAAAATTGCCAACAGACCCAAGATGGGTGAACATTGTTGAAACCAATATTGAAGAAATACTGACAGACCATGCCTGGTGCGAACAAAAGGCAGCCTCTAATGCAATTACAATTATTACAATCAATTCGGAATATCCGGATTTGGTAACGGATATGCTGGCCCTGGCTAAAGAAGAAATTGAGCATTTTGAAATGGTTCATGAAATCATCAAGAAACGTGGATTAAAGCTGGGTCGTGAACGTAAAGATGAATATGTTGGAGAGCTGGCGCAATATATGAAACGCAGTAATACCGGAAGCCGTGTTTCCGGATTTGTTGAAAGAATGCTTTTTTCGGCCATGATTGAAGCCCGAAGCTGCGAGCGTTTTAAAGTGCTTTCGGAAAATATCAATGACGAGGAACTTTCAAAATTTTACCGCGACCTGATGGAAAGCGAAGCCGGACATTATACTACATTTATTTCCTATGCCCGAAAGTATGGACAGGGAATTGATGTAGAAAAACGTTGGAAGGAATGGCTTGAATTTGAAGCGACCGTCATCGCAAAATATGGCAAGAAAGAAACCATACACGGATAATTACTCTTTGATAATCAATTCGTGTTTTTGCAATAAACCCTTAAGGCCGGCTAATGAAAAGCTGGCTTTTTTGATTTTGTTCTTTTCCGGGTCAATAGAAAAATTATAGCTTGTCGTGAAATCAGCCTTGATAGCTGTTGTGTTGGAAAAAACAGTCTTATGCAGGTTGCAATGGTCAAACAAAACGTTGGTTAAATCAGTATTCATAAAATCAAGCGCTATCATACTGCAATTGCTAAACGTTGTGCCCTTCATGGTCAGGTCATAGAATTTGCAGAAATCCAGGATACAGTCTTTGAAATGGATTTCAAAAATCAACCTGTCGCACATCGAAAAATTGACATCCAATACCTGACAATCGATAAAATTCACTCCCCTGAAAGCGACATGATTGATTCGGGCACCACTAAAATCACAGTTGGTAAAAGTACAATCCGTAAAAGTGACCCCGATAAAATTACAGCGTGTAAAATCGCAATTGGAAAAATGGCAAACCTCAAATTCTTTCAGGTTGAAAGCATCTTCTGTATAAACTTCATTGGCGTAATTCTGGTCGTGAATATAATCGGTCATAAATCTTTGGATGAACTGCAAAGCTATTTCAATTTCAAATGCAACCAAAAATTATCATCAATACTTGTCAACAATCCGATAGGAGCAGGCTTTCATTTTAACTAAAAATTAATACCGTGCTCAAACCATCACATTTGATTAAATAGTAATTTTATCATCTATGGAAACTAATAAAAGAAAAGGCTTCTTATTCAAAAAATACGAAGCTCCAGATTTGTCTCCTTTTGATAAACTCTTCGAAATTTTCAAAGAACTAATAACGCACACTTCAGGCGATTTTGACGAAGCAATAGATTGGCTTCGTGAACTGGACAAGGAATATAAACTGACAGATTCAAGCTATACTATTGATGACTTTATCGAAGACCTTAAGAAAAAAGGATACATACGGGAAGAAATAAAAGATGACGGTTCTGGCGGTCTGGCCATTACGTCAAAAACAGAACGAGCCATACGCCAGCAGGCACTCGAACAGATTTTTGGAAATCTGAAACGAAGCGGTTCAGGAAACCACAAAACAAAATATTCAGGAAGCGGAGACGAGCATACCGGAGAATTCAGGGAATTTCATTTTGGAGACAGCCTCGAACGAATTTCTTTGACGGAAAGCCTGAAAAATGCCCAGGTCAATAATGGTATCGAAAGTTTTAAACTGACGGAAGATGATTTGGTGGTGGAAGATGCCCAATTCAAGGCACAGATGAGTACCGTGTTGATGATTGACATCAGCCACAGTATGATTTTGTATGGAGAAGACCGTATCACGCCGGCCAAAAAAGTTGCGATGGCTCTGGCAGAACTGATTACTACCCGATATCCGAAAGACACGCTCGATATATTGGTGTTTGGAAATGATGCCTGGCCAATTGCTATAAAAGATTTGCCTTATCTTAAAGTAGGTCCATACCATACCAATACGGTGGCAGGATTAGAGCTGGCAATGGATTTGTTGCGCAGAAAACGAAATACCAACAAGCAGATTTTTATGATAACGGATGGTAAGCCAAGCTGCATACGCGAACGGGACGGTTCGTATTATATGAACAGTTATGGGCTCGATGATTATATTGTTGATAAATGTTATGCCATGGCACAGCAGGCCAGAAAACTGCATATTCCAATCACGACTTTTATGATTGCCAATGACCCGTATTTGCAGCAATTTGTCAATTATTTTACAGAAGCCAATCAAGGAAAGGCGTTCTATACAGGATTGAAAGGTTTGGGCGAAATGATTTTTGAAGATTATGAAACCAACAGGAAAAAGAGAATAAAATAACAGACGAAGTAAAAGAATCCCTAATAAAAAGAGTAAGAATAAAAATGAAAGCAGAAACTATAAAAACCCTGGGAGAACTAAAAAAATCAGGATACCAATCCCAAAGCATAAAAGACGAATTGCGTAACAATCTTCGGGAAAAAATCAGCAAAGGAGAAACCGTTTTTCAAGGCGTACATGGTTATGAAGATTCCGTTATACCGGAATTGGAAAGAGCCATACTTTCACGCCATAATATTAATCTGTTAGGACTACGCGGCCAGGCCAAAACCCGTCTGGCACGACTGATGGTCAATTTATTGGATGAATGGATGCCGATTGTAGCCGGTTCCGAAATCAATGACGACCCGTTACAGCCTATTTCAAGATATGCCAAAGACCTTATTACAGAGCAGGGAGATAACACACCCATAGAATGGATACACAGGAGCGAACGCTTTTTTGAAAAGCTGGCCACACCAGATGTAACCGTAGCCGACCTTATAGGAGATGTAGACCCGATTAAAGCGGCTAACCTGAAACTATCTTATGCGGATGACCGGGTTATCCATTTTGGGATGATACCGAGAGCCAACCGCTGTATTTTTGTTATCAATGAATTGCCGGATTTACAGGCAAGAATTCAGGTAGCACTTTTCAACATATTGCAGGAAGGAGACATACAGATACGCGGATTTAAAGTACGTTTGGCTTTGGATATGCAATTTATATTTACTGCTAACCCTGAAGATTATACCAACAGAGGAAGCATAGTTACGCCGCTAAAAGACAGGATTGGTTCGCAGATATTGACGCATTATCCGGAAAGTATCGAAATTGCAAGAACAATTACAGAACAGGAATCCAATCTTGACAGCCGCCAAAGCAATTTGGTGCATGTGCCTTCACTGGCAAAAGATTTGCTGGAACAGATTAGCTTTGAAGCCCGTGAAAGTGAGTATGTTGATGCCAAGAGTGGCGTAAGTGCCCGATTGAGCATTACGGCTTTTGAAAACTTATTGAGTACAGCAGAACGCAGGGCTTTAAAAACAGGCGCTGAAAAAACCACGCTGAGGCTTTCTGATTTTATGGGAATTATTCCTGCCATTACAGGAAAAGTAGAATTGGTTTATGAAGGCGAACAGGAAGGAGCAGGAGCAGTAGCCCAACATTTGATTGGCGATGCCATCAAGACTTTCTTTTCGCTGTATTTTCCCAAAATAGAAAAGCTCGAAAAACAGGAAGAAAAAAGCCCTTATAAAGATACAATTGATTGGTTTTTCAATGAAAGCGGCTTTGAACTTTTGGATGATGCGACTGATGCCGAATACAAGCAACAGCTCGATTCTATTATCCCGCTTAGGGCATTGATAGCCAAATATCAGCCAGATGTAGCACCCGAAGACATTTACTTTATGAAAGAGTTTGTGCTTTGGGGTCTGGTCGAGTACAATAAGCTTAGCAAAGACAGAATTGTCAAAGGCTACCAGTTTAACGACCTTTACGGAAGTTATATCCGGAAATTATAAAAAAATGCCTCTCATTTGAGAGGCATTTTTTGCATACAGCTTAGGGGAAAAGAGCTGTCACTGTTAATCTAGCAACCCCGGAACCAGAAAAGTCTTGTGCCTGTTTTTATTAAACAGACGGAGATAGAAATAACCTGTTCCGGCAATTCCCATCATGAGTCCTGGCGTATATTGCCCGGTGTTAAGCCCTGTTGGCCATGGAATCCGGTTTTTCTGGTATTTTTGGATACCGGCAGTTCCCACAGCTTCTGCTAATTGATGGTATTCAATGCCGCCGCAATCGAGCAATATTTCCGCATTGCCTGCAATTCCGTGACATAAAGAGTAATTTGTGGTATTTAGATTATCCGTAAGCGCATGATAAATGCTTGAAGCAGTCGTTTTTAAAGCAACATTCATTTCCTGTACAAAAACAGCATCGGCTTTTGCCTGATTGGCTTTTAGTCTTGACAAAGCAATACCCGGAGCTCCGTGGCACCAGGCTAATCCACATACTTTTGCAGCCGTAGTAGAAACTCCGTCCCTGAAATCAGGCCAGTTTTGCTGTGAGATATCAAAAGATTGTCTTTCATAATTAAAACCGCCTTCGGCTCCTTTTAGAAAAATTTCCTCTCCGGTAATTTCATGCAATTGCAGTAAGGCCAGGGCAACCCCGGATGAACCATGAGAAAATCCTGTTAGGTTTTTAGGAGAAGGAACCGTAGCCCACGACCATACAGTTTCATTTTTCACCGCCCTGTCACATAACAGATGGCCAAGTGTAATGGCTTTATCTAAAAGTTCCTGTTTTTGAAAAACTTTATAAGCGTCAATTAGCATGGGAATCGTTCCGGCCGCGCCACTTATAACATCGACCTCATGTGACTGCAATGATGAGGGAACGATACTGTCAAGCAGGCTGAGTCCGTATTCAATCCAATCTTCCCGATCCAGTTCTTTCCCAATATGAATTAGCGCAGAGGCAATGCCGGGCTTTCCGGCATAAAAACCAAGTTCTGGTACAGTATCGATAGTGTTTTGTATTTGTACAATACTTCCTTCTATCGTTTTGAGCAGGATTGGGTCTTTTCTTTCAGCATATAATGCCGTTAGAAAAAGTGCAATTCCTGAAGTTCCGGAATACAAATCGGCTCCAAAAGTTCTCATAATAGGCTGGTAGACACCATCCACAAATTCAACGGAATACCCTTGCCAATTACAGGAATTTCCATGCCAGATGCTGTTTTTCATCAATTGACAGCCAATTTCCCATGCCGTTTCCAGAAAGATGTTTTTAGATATAGTTTCCATGATTGTTTTTTAATTGAATGCTTTTTTTGTTCCTTTATTTAAAAAGGTAGTCTCGGGATGGATTCCTTTTTGCTGAAAAGCTGTCGCGATTTCCTGAAGCAATGTGCCTGCATCGGGGTTTTTAGGTACCGAGTTTGCAAGTACAGAGGCAACAATAGCCATGCGGTTCATCCCGAAACTTTCCTGTGAAGATGGATTTTCCGCCATGCCCATACCTTTTTGGTAGCGGTAGCTAAAAAGAGGTACATCTTCTTCCAGAAATTCTTTTATATCTTCATACAGTTCCGGAAGCAATTGGCCAAGTAAGTGTTGTAGTGTGTCTTCAATATACAAGACAGCGGCATCGCGCCTGAAATAAAGCTGTGGATGGTTAAGGCATTTGAAAAGGAATGGAATATTGTAGCGGTTGAGCTTTTTGGTAATACTGTCAATCAGCACAGGTGCGCCTTCACTTGTAATGTTCCAATACACCCGAACCAGATTTTTTGAAAAATCGAGATTTTGATTTCCAAAAACATAATAAAAGGTGGGTTGCCGGTGTTGGTCTTCTTTCGGGAAAAATACGGCTACGTTTTGCCCGCCTGTTTCTTTTAATGCATTTAATGGAACAATATGGCTTTCTGCCTGCCTTACAACTTCTACATAACCGCCAGGATAATTGGTTTTGACCTGCCAGCCCTGTTCAATCCGGTCTTTGCTATGGTTGTTTTGGGAAAGCAATCTCATAAAATTAACATCATTCTCAATGGAGTAATTTGGCTTATGAAGCAAATCAGACTGGTAGGATTCTTTAAGGGCATAACATTCAGAATACAGAATTCTGGTAAGCGATTCCTGTAAAGTATCCGGAGTGACAGCATATTGTTTGCCCCTAAACACAATATGCGAAGATGTAATCTCCAATTGATTGATGAGCCGGGTTAGTTCTTTTATGATGGCGGAATCTTTAAACATATTGGTAGAGTTTAATGTCGAATAATTCTTCTAAAGCAGCCAGAGGATTTTCCATGATGTTGAAGGCAAGCTGGATACAACGCATATTGTTGGCTTCAATTTTAGTATTGAAAGTGATTCCTTCAATACTGGTCTGTAGGATTCTGGCAGCAGTAAATTGCATCAACCGTGTAAAAAAAGCCGGGTGGTCTGACTCCGAAATTGTCTTTTCTTCTATATATTGGTAGATAAAGGCCTGTGCCGATGGCTGCATATTTTTAAGGTCATAAAACTTCATATGTTCTGGCAGTTTGTTGCTGAAAGGGTTATTGTTGTCAAATCCCAGTAGCCACGTTGCTACATAAGACTGCAGGAGTCCGGCTACATCCCACATCGGGTCACCAATATCGGCCAACTCCCAATCAATGAGTCTCTGGCTGATTCCGTTTTCGTTTTCAATAGCCAGAAAATTAATCCATTTGATATCGCCATGAATCAGATGAGTATATTGCCACGTAGCACCCAATTGTGACAAAGCATTTAGCAATAGCGGATTATCCTTAATCAGTTGAATGGCAGTGGCACTGGCTTCGTTATTTGCAAAAAAAGCATCGGCAGTATGACGGTCAAGCTGCAACACCCATGGCAGTAATTTTGGAAATAGGGAGGTATCTGTTTCAGCTTTAGGTCGGATATGGCATAAAGCCAATATAGAGGCTTGCTCGCGGGCAAGATGTAAGTCAAAATTTTTAGTGAGCATATAATATTCAGTCAGGTTTTTTGCGTTGTGCAACAGTTCAAAAACCATCACATTGTTTTCATCATCATGGTCTAACAGACGTGAAGTAACAGGAGCAACAGCAGAAAATGTCTGGCTGTTTTTGAATAAATCATAAGCGTTTATTTCCCGTAAAAAAAGGCTTTTGGACACGGCATCGTTTCCTGTCTGTTTTACAAAAAGGGAATTATGTGGTTCTACAATTACCTTTAGTATCGTGTTTCGGGTTTTTACCGGATGTACCATAAAATGCCCTCTTACTACGGCTTCCTCATCAATAAGCTGCCTTTTGTGCAGGTAGTGGTACACGTTTTCTGGAATTAGCTGCATAGGAGTTTTTTTAGGATTTATAAGAATAAGCCGCAAGATTTATTCTCACGGCTTATGAAGAAATACAGTATTCTTAACAGATAAATGGTATTCCGGTACAGGAAATTGTTGGTATACAAGATATTGTTGGAATACAACTAACGGTTGGAATACATTGGTCTACCGGTAGTGTTGGCGCTGCCGCTGCTTTTAGTCCATCATTACCGCCCTGGTTGGTTAAATGACATGCCACCGGATTTGTGAAACAAACACTCATATGTGTTGGAGGACACATGATTGGCATAGTAGGTAAAGGACGGCATATAACCGGATTAGTTGCAAAACAGGATTGCGGCAATGTAGGCAAACACTGTGGAGTAACGATAGTTGGGATATTCTCGGTAGCCGGTGTGCCAACAAGTCCTTCCTGAGCTTTACAGATTGGTGATATCCCGGTAACACATGAAGTTACGGTTGGAACGCATTGAACGGTAGGAATTGGAAAACACTGAGTTACCGGAATCGTTGGGAATCCGGCCCCAGACTTAGCTTCCTGCTGTGCAGCACAAATAGGAGATATTCCTGTTATGCATGAAGTTACAGTTGGA
>NZ_LMPW01000001.1:284455-284539 GCF_001423985.1 Flavobacterium sp. Leaf359
AAATCCGGCTCCAGACTTAGTTTCCTGCTGTGCAGCACAAATAGGAGATATTCCTGTTATGCATGAAGTTACAGTTGGAACGCA
>NZ_LMPW01000001.1:284691-284770 GCF_001423985.1 Flavobacterium sp. Leaf359
GAATCCAGCTCCCAGTTTAGCTTCCTGCTGTGCAGCACAAATAGGAGATATTCCTGTTATGCATGAAGTTACAGTTGGA
>NZ_LMPW01000001.1:284813-306088 GCF_001423985.1 Flavobacterium sp. Leaf359
AGTAGGGATTGGAAAACACTGTGTTACCGGAATCGTTGGGAAACCAGCCTGGCTGTTCAGGTAGTTGTTGTAAATGTCACCTTGCAATAAAGAAGAACCTTTAGCGTCACAACCACAGGAAGCGTTGAAAGCATTTCCGGAATGTAATGCCAGGATGCTTGCAAATTGATTGTCATCCATATCACTTTCAATACCATTCAGCTTCAATGGCACACTAAAGTGGTGGCTGAAATTAAAATATTTCCATCCTATGAAAGGAACATCAACACAAGGTTCCAGGCCCAGGTCAAAACTAAAAACACCACCAGCTTCGTTAAAGTTAGTGATGCTTACAGAAATTTTAAATCTTGAGAAAGGCTGCCAGGTATAGCTTACATTGGAATTGAAGTTGAAACTTTTACCAACATTGCCGAAAGGAGTTCTCAAATTAATGGTAATAGTTACTAATCCGTTGACTGCACTCGCGCTTACACACGCGCTACAACTTATAAAAGAGGGTGTACACCACTCCATAGCAGCAAGATGGTCGTATCCGCTATAAACGGCGCCTTCTTCTACTTTTTCTACGTTTGCTATTTTTGCCATGTTATTTATGTATCAGTTTGCCTACTCTTTTATAGGGTTTTTCGGCTTGCTTCCCTGTTTTTAATAAATGGCTTATTCAAAATAAATTCCTAATTCAGTTTAGATATAGGCATGTAAACACATGCAGGTTATTTAGGAAGGGGGATTTTCAAATAAGCCCAGAAACAATCGACGCTAGCTTTCTTTTGTATTCTGAACTAAAATTACAGGGCATTCCAAGGCTGTAGTAAACAAATGATATGAGTAGGGAAATTATTGACATGAACCATAAAAAAACAGCGTATGAAAATAATAAGGAATAAAAAAAGCCCTTCCGGATGAGGGAAGAGCTATGACAATAAAAGCAGAAAATACCTTATCGCAGGATGTTCAGTTTTTTGATAAAATCTTTATGTTTTTCGCTTAGGGTTACTTTATGATTTCCTTTTAAGATGACCAGATTATCATGCAATACTATTTCTTCTATCTTATTAGCATTCACGATATAATTTCTATGGGTTTTGACAAACTTGTTCTTTTCCAAAAGTTCACTGATTTTGGTCAGGGAAATCATGATTACGAATTTTTCATGTTCCGTAATAATATTGCAGTAGCGTTCTTCGACTTCAATGTAAACGATATCATCAATCAACACCTTTTTTAAAGCGTTTTTTTTCTTGATGAATAGGGAGTCGGTGCTGAGAACAGTGTCCTGGTCGTCGCTTAGAAAGACATTGGACTGCTCATAAAATTTTTCAACAGCCATTTCCACAGCATACAGTATTTCCAATTCGTTAAATGGTTTTAGCAGAAAGCTGAAAGGTTTTGTGAGTTTGGCCCTTTCGAAAATCTGGCGGTCGTTGGAGCTTGTAAGAAACACAAACGGACGGGCAATATCAGGAGTAATATTAATAGTTTCTGCAAATGTAATGCCTTCCGGTGAACCGTTCAGGAAAACGTCAATAATTACAATATCGACCGTATTTTTATAAAATAAAGCCAAGGCATCACTGAAGGTTGTAGCCACGCCCGCAATAGCATAATTGTTTTGCGTGAGTACTTTGACAAGTGCCTCACTTTCTGCCGGAGTATCTTCAATAATTAAAACGCTTACCTTACTCATTTTTCTTTGCTTTTAACAGTTGAATACTAATCTTTGTACCTTTATTTTCTTCACTTTCAATAAGTAGCTTCCCATCATTTTTCTGTGCCATTGACAAGCATAATTGCATGCCTAATCCGGTTCCGTTTTTTTCAGGATTTTCTTTTTTTGACACCAATGCTGATTCTTCCAGAAGCTGTCGGATTGTTTCCCGACTCATTCCCTGTCCGGAATCTTCAACGGTCAAGGTACAAAAATCTTCCGAAGCGCTGCCATGAATTGTTATCCGGCCATTTTCCCCGGAGAATTTGATGGCATTGTCCATCAGGTTTCGCAGTATTATTTTTAAGGAACTTAAATCGGCACAGGCGAATAATGCTTTGGGAACCAAATTTTCAAAATGGATATTTTTTTCCTGCATCAGCGGCTTGTAATTGAATTCCATTTGCTGTACGACAGAAAAGAGGTGTACTGATTCTTTGTGGAAATAAAGCTGTTTTGTTTGGAGCAGTGCCCAATGCAATAGATTGTCAAGCAGATTATAGGAACTGTGGGCAATAGAACTGTTACTTTGAAGCTGTTTGTCTAATGCTTCAAAATTTTTACTTTCCAGGCTTTCTGCTAACTTAAAATTACTTGTTTTTAATGCATTGACAGAAGAGCGAAGGTCATGGCTGACGATTGAAAAAAGCTGGTCTTTGGCAGCATTCAGTTCATCCAGCTTGTTTTTTTGTGAAAGGATGATACGGTTGCTTTTTATTTTCTGCCTGTAGAAATAAATACCTGTTCCAAACAAAACCAGCAATAGCACAGAAGAATAGAAAAAACCGTTTCTTTCTGCTATTTTCAGCTTGTTTTCAGCCTCCAGGATGTCAATTTCCTTTTCTTTCTGCCTGACGGTAAATTTCTTTTCCAATTCAGCAATTGCCCAAACTTTATTCTGGTCATTTAAAGAATCTCTCCAGCTTTCGTATTCTTTTCTGTAGGTTAGGGCAAGAGGAAAATTTTTATTGTTTTCTGCAACAACCGCCATATTCAGTGCGGCATTCTGCTTTAATTCTGCATTTTTAATTTTTTTAGATAGGGAATAGGCCTTTTCAAAATAGGGAATAGCCAGATTGTCTTTGTATTGCTCGTAGTAAAGATTTGCAATATTCATATATGAACCTATCAGAGAGAGGGTATCTTTTTCTGCCTGCATGACTTCCGAGCCTTTAGAAAGATAGGCATCAGCCTGCTCATATTTTTTTAGATGCAGATAGCATAGCCCGACATTGTGATAGACCACACCTCTTTTAAAATCATAATTACCGGTTTCCGGAAGATTTTCGATTTCTTTAAAATAACGGATAGCCTGTTCGTAATTATTTTCTTCGAGGGCAATTTCGCCCAGATAGAGCCTGACTTTATAATAAAAACGGAATCTTTTAGAAATCTGTAGAAATTCCTTTCTGGCTTCCTGGAGCAATCTTTTGTTCTTGAAACTGAATGCCCTGAAATAATGGCAATAATCGGCTATTTCCGGATTGCCGTTATGTGCCAGCTGTTTCATAGAATACACCAGTGTAGAGTCCCAGTTTTTTTCTAAAAAGAAAGCCTGCGCTTTATAAAAATCAGTCTTGTCCCTGTTTTCGAGGGCTTTTTTTCTGATTTCTGAATTCAGGAGACTGTTGTTCTGCTCCTGTGAAAAAAGAAAATAAGCCGGAAAAAGGAATAGGAGAATAAGCGCCAATTTAATTCGGGACATCATTACTGGGTGGTGCAGTGGCAATAATTTCGTTCCTAGCTTTGCAATACGTGGGTTACTGTTCCTCTTGAAGTTTTTGGGTTGGCATCTTCAAAATGGGTGTTCTGCGTAAAAGTTCTGATACTTTTGATTTCCTGCTCTCCATCTTTTATATCATGGGCATAGCTGACAAACCAGGCCAGATAATCTTTAGGAGTCTTTTCTGCACTTTCGTAGTTTAACACTAACCTTAATTCATTTTGGGCAGCATTATCCAGGTCAAGGAAGAGTTCAACCGGAGCTTTCCCCAAAAGTGTTTTCGGAATAAGGATAACCATTCTTACATTTAAGACCGGGCCCTTGTCGGTCAAATCGATTTCTGCAGAAACCATAGGGGTTAAAAGTTCCGAAGGGTCGATTACGCCTATTACATTAAGGGTTTCAAAATTGATTTGAGAAATTTGCTGTGCGCTTATAGGCGTCAGCTTGCCTGATGAAATTGAAGCATTCATACTATTAAGTTTTAATTGTTGAAGATTTGGCAGGGCTTGGGGTATTTTTGGAAGGTTAAAGGTAATTTTTTTCTTTAATAAATTCCTTTTTAGTAAGAAATATTTGATTCCGGAATTGTATAACCCTTCTATTACTAAAAAAAACTCCGGCGATACCAAAATCTTTTTGAGATGGGGTATGCCAGAGTGATAAATTAAATTTGCTGAAAATATCAGCCGTTTTGATAAAAAATTATCGGGTCGTATATCCGCCATTTGCGAAGATGGTCTGTCCGGTAATCCACCATCCGTCAGTTACCAGAAACTCAACCAAAGGAGCTATGTCTTTAATATTGGTCAGGCCACCCAAAGCAGAAGCCGATTTATGGTAGGCCACTGCATCCTCGCTCTCCTGTCCGTAGAAAAAAGGTGTATCCATTGGGCCGGGAGCTACTCCGGTTACCGAAATTCCTCTTGAACCAAATTCTTTGGAAGCCATTCGGGTAAAATGTTCAACCGGTGCTTTTGCTCCGGCATAGGTGGAATACAATCCGGTGTAGGCTGCCAAAAGCGAAGTTACTATTGTGCAGATTTTGCCATTGTCGTTTACCTTTTTTCCGGCCTCCTGTATAAAGAAATAAGCTACTTTAGAATTGATGTCGAACATGGTGTCGTATTCTGCTTCTGTTGTATCCAAAAAAGGCTTTTTCAGAACCATTCCCACGGTATTGATAGCAATGTCTATACCTCCAAATTTTGCTTTCGTTTCTTCAAAGAGTTTTTTAATGTTATCTACTTTTGTTAGGTCTGCCTGAAACAGAAAAGCCGTTCCTCCGGCATTTTGGATTTCAGCTAATGTTTTTTCCGCATCAGCTTTTGTACTGCTGCTGTTGTAATGAATTGCCACTTTCGAACCTTTAGCCGCAAAATCCCGGCTTAATAAACCTCCCAGGTTTTTTGCACCACCTGCAATCAAAACCACTTTTCCTTTTAAATCGTTTCTTGCCATTGTATTTGTTGTTTAATGAGTTACAAATTGATAAGGCAAAGATGAGAAGAGTCCGTTTTTTAATTATGGTGAACTTTTCGGAAGTTTATAGAAAAGTAATTTTGAGTACTCGCTCCGGTCATGATTTTTAGCCACAGATTAAAATGATTGCACAGATTAAAAACAATCAATGAAAACAACGGGCTTAATTTCAATAATTTCCCTTTGCGGCTCTGCGACTTTGCGAGCAACTAATTTCACGCAGAGCCGCAAAGTTTCCATGAATTGGCTTATCTTTTCCGGAATGTTCCGGGAGCCTGTCCCGTAAATTTTTTAAAAAACTTGGAAAAATTAGAAGGGTCGTAGGTCAGTATTTTTGCAATCTCTGCAACGGGTAGGTTTGTTTCTTCCAACATTTTTTTTGCCTGGTCGATAATCTTCAGGTCATAAAAATGACAGGGATGATGTCCTGTTTCCTGTTGGATAGTATCCGTCAGGTGCTTGTGAGAAATAAATAATTCGCTGGCTATCTGGTTAATTTCCATAAAGTCGGTCACTTTTCCGGTAACCACGTCGGCTATATGCCTGTCCAGAAACTGAAAATAGTTTTGGGTAATTTCTTCACTTCGTTTTTGAGTGTCTTGTTTGGTCATGATTGGAACTGTTAGCCTTCATGCAAGTTATAAAATGTTTTTTGGTTGTTAAAAATAATTATTTTATTATTTAGGTTAGTTGTAAAACAGTTACATGTCTAAGTTTTTAATAAATTTGTTATTATCTGGAGCTCGGTTTAAGTAAAATAATTATACAAATCACGATGACAATAGAAGAGCTTTTAAAAGACAAGGCGATAAAGTCTAAAGAAAAAACAGAAATAATAAGCAAGTGGATTTTGGAAAAATCACTGCCTGTTGACGAGCTTATTGCTTTTGCAGAAAACCAAAAGGACTCTGCAATGGCAACCTGTATTGAAGCCCTGGAATATGCTACGAAAGAGCATCCGGAAATTGCGAATGAGAATGTATTAAATTTTGTAACCGATACACTTACTTCCAAGGTGCCAAGAATAAAATGGGAGAGTGCCAAAGTAATAGGCAATATTGCCCATCTGTTTAATACAAGATTAAAAACCCCAATTGCCCATTTGCTTATCAACACAGCGCATGAAGGAACGGTAGTCCGTTGGAGTTCAGCATTTGCATTGGGCGAAATTCTGAAATTAAGGACAGAATACAATAAGGATTTATTGCCGGCGATAGAAGGCATTATCAAAAAAGAAGAGAAAAAAAGCATACAGAAAATATATAATGATGCTTTAAAGGCTCTGAAAAAGTAAAACATCTGTTATAGATATTTTTATAAAAAATTGACCGTAACTTTTGCAGAGTAAATGGAAGATACAGGACAATTTACAACCTAAATAATAAACCCAATTAATAAACTTAAAACCAAAAGAGTATGAAAAAAAACATTTTAATTATTGCATTGGCCTTTGCAGCATTTGCCTGTAATAAAAAAGAAGAAAACAAAACGGAAGAAAGTGTTACTACAGAAGAAGTTCAACCGGCTGCTGCTGCAACCATAGATTTGTTCGATAAAGAATGGAAGCTGCAGGAATTAAACGGAAAAGCGATTAAGTTAGATACTACTTTCAAAAAAGAACCGCTTATGGTTTTTCAAAAAGGAACCGGCAAGCTAACAGGAAATGGAGGCTGTAACAATTTTTCAGGCAGCTATAAACTAAAAGATGCAGACGGTATTGAATTGTCTGAAGGCGGAGCAACCATGATGGCCTGTCCAAATCTTGGTATTGAAGGCGAATTCTTTAAAGTATTCAAACAAGTAAAAAGCTATCGTATCGAAAATAATAGCCTTATGCTTGATAACGAAAAGAAAGAAGTTGTGGCGAAATTAGTAACGGGGAAATAAGAGAAGATGATTGTATTCAGATTTAGTTTCCGAATAATCTTTATTTAAAAAATGTCTATTTACATATACAATAATAGAGACAACAAAGGCAACCACTCTGGTTGCCTTTTTAAGTTTCATGAAAAACATCTAATCTGAAACACAATCATCGATGAATCCAAAAAATTCTTCAAAAAATAATTCCAAAGCTTTGCCTTCATCCCCAGAATTATATAATAAAATATCGCACCAAGACCTAACAGGATTCTCGTTATACTTTTTTTCAGTATAATCTTGAAACTCTCCCATGATATGGACATCAGTACATCAGTTACTCCATCGGTATCTCTTAAATACCAACCGTCTAAGAAAGCTTTTTAGGCACGATATCGAATTCCTACTAATATACATGTATACATGACAGGTCTCTCTTTTACTAGTTTTAATAAATCTATTATTGAATTCATTTTAAATTGTTTTTATAGTATATACGAGATAGTAAAAGTCATTAATACTACATGGAAATAAAAAGTATGGGCACTGTTATATGTGCCCATCCATTCTGTGTAGCGAATGCCGTTGGAAATGTTTAGTCAATCTTTATTCAACGACTTCATAATTTATGTGATTAATCTTATAATATCTATTTATATCGTTCCCGAAATTAATAAATATAAAAAACTCAATAGTTTGACATAAAATTATTACCAACAATGCTCTTTTATTAATACTCTTTCTTATATATCCATAAATCAGAACGAATATAATTTGAGCTATACCAAATAAAAAATTTAACAAAACGATAGCCATATCACCACCTGATTTACCTAAATTAAAATACAAAATAATGCCAAATATTACTATTGATAGAAGGATGTTAAAGTAAAGAAATTTATTTTTTATCATTGTCCATTAAGTTGATTAAACGCATTAGTAATTATTTCTAACATTTGTTTTTGCGGTCGATAGTCTTGATGATAGCTGTGTCCTGCACTATTTTTAAACCAATTAAAAGGATTGTCAGCTACATTAATCTCATATGAATCTGAAAAAGGGTCAATATTCATCCATCTTCCAATAGCAAGATCATAATTCCTAGCGCCATAATCGTAAAAATTCAATCCCAACTCATCCTGCCATTCCTTCCGTTGTGCTTATACTGGTAAGTTTTTCTTTCTTGCAGTCACTCTAGCAGTTCTATCCTAGCGAATACTGGCCTTTCCTCAAAATTAGATATATTATCTAGTCTGAAATACTATCATATATTTCCAGGATTTCACCTTCTCCTAAAAGATTTAGATCCTCATCAAAATAATAAAATTTCTTTCCAATTTTAAAACCTCTTTTGGTTGTTTATTATTTGTTTGGAAACGGTATTCGAACTAATTTTAAGCAAAAAGAAAACCACCTTATTTAGAGTGGTTGACTTCTTAGTAAAACCATTATTTTGGTTCATAAACATTTTTTGGATTTTTTAACTTTTCATCATTAAAGCTCTTCCATTTTGCTTCATCCTGCTTTATTTTATCCCAAACGTTTGGATTATTCCAAAACCGGATATCATCTGGATTATATTCAAATCCTTTTTCATTTACAGCAGAAAACTCTTGAAAAAAAACTTGTTTTTGCCTGTTTTTTATCTCACCAAGATTTGTGTAGTCATTAATATTCAATCTGAAAAAATTATTGATTTGTAAAGTTCCATTTGCTCTGAGGGCAATATATGCCTTTGCGTTGTAATGATAGCCCTCATATGGAAGATTTCCATACTTCTCAATGGGTTTGACTTTTTCCTTATCCCAATCTTTTGGATATAGTTTTTTATTCTCTACTTTATCGATAATGAAAAAAACTAATCTATTAAAATCAGGACTATACATAATCGTATCAATAATTATCACAGCATCATCATCATAGGATTCAGCATGATACCCCCCTTTATGCAATTTAATTTCTTCTTTGATTAAATGTACCAAATTGATACTGTCTTTAGAAAGAAGACTTTTTGGTGCTTGAGTTTTAGAAATAAATTCCTTTGGTGTTTCTTTTACCGTTCTATTCTGGCAACTAACAAGTTGAGAGAATAGTAAAATTATAATAATTGATTTGTTCATGTTTTCTAGCGGGTCTCTTTTTTACTAGTTTTAATAACTCGATTATTGAATTCATTTAAAATGTTTTTTATAGAAAATATTGGGTACAGTAAACAGTAAAAGTCATTTTCAATATTGAATCTTTAAAATTTAGTTTACGTCTTAATTTAATAATACCAAATGCAAATAAAAAAGGAAGGGCACTATTCTAATTTTTCATAAAGCGAATAAATTTCACTCTTAGTGTCTTCATCAAGAGAATTGTAATCAATTAAATTATTTTTGAATAATTGAAGTATTTGTGACTTCAAACCAGGATAAGTATCCCAAAAACTCTCTTGAATATTTAATACTTTTATTAACAAATCTCCTTCAAAATAATCAGTTTCGATTAATGGATTTTCTTTTAAAATTTCAATAGCGATAGGTACTAGATATTTTAATCCTATATTTTGCCCAATCAATAGTCTTAAATCTTCAGGTTTTAATAGTTTTATTTTTTTATTTGTAAGTTCAAAGGTCTTTAGAACAGTAAACGAATCAAATTCTGGTTTTTTCGAGATTCCTTTACCTTCTAATTCATTTATACTCTTTTCTATTATTTCTAAGTTATCCTCCAAGTTCATTTTTTGCTTTATTTAAAATATTTTGTATTTGGTCCTTTCTGTTTTGTATTTGGGTTCTTAAGCTTTTTGCAGCTTCAAGTGTTTCGTCAGATAGACCTCCATTGTTAATTAATCTATTTAATTTATTGATTTGATTACCTAGTCCTCGTAAAGCATCAGGTCCTAAAGGCTCGATGCCGATAAAATAACCGCCGTCCTCCTTGCTGATTCGACATATTCGTACTTGTCTGAATTGTACTTCTCATGCTTCATCCCGAAAGGATAGTAATTGTTCTCTTCCATGATGTATATCTTTCCCTTAGCCTTGTCCATGCCGTAGCTCAGCCTGATATTGTCCAGGTGGTCCTTGATGTTGTACACATAACGGGAAGTGGCAACTGGCCTTGATCCGCCAACAGGTTACGTTACTATTTTGTAAAAACACCTAATCTGATACATTACCAAAGTCGCCTGTTAAGGGGGGCTTTGTAAATACCTTATGAGTTACCATTAATAATTAATTCATAATATGTGTTCTTAGTGAGATTTATCTTCATATTCCAGTAGCATGAACCACCATCTGCCGTATCGACCATTTCATTTTTCCAATCTAAAAGTTTTGCTTTTCCATGATCGTTATAAATAGTTGGTATTTTGCAGAATGAATTTACGTATACAATCTTATCACCATTTCCATTAATGTAGCAGATATATTGCCTATATCTATTTTTTAATTCTTTTAAGGTTTGCTCTTTTAAAAAATAAAATTCTCCTTTGCTTAAAGCATCCTGCAAAATAATATCAATTTGTTCTAATTCCGATTGAGTTGGTGTCAAAGGTTTATATTCCTTCCCTGCAATCCAGTTGATATATTCAGATTGATTAATAATTGTTGCTTTTTTATCAGTCCTAAATGCTTGCTTTTGTTGAGAACAAGACAAGATGCAAAATAGAATAATTATTGAAATAAATTTTGTTTTCATATTGTATTTAGTTTACAATTATTGGAGTGGCACGGAGAATAATTCCTTGCTCTTCCCTTATTTTATTTTCTCTTTCTCTAACAATAAGTTCATCCTTTTGAACTTCTACTTTATCACCAGGTTTTTCACCATCAGGATTAATAATAGTTACAGGAGTTTTATCGTAGTCACCTTTCGCTTTACTATTTTCGTCAGCATGAATAAGCTCATGGGCTAATCCAATTTCTGCAGGTCTGCCAGTAGTTCCATCTGCATTTGCAATTGTATCTCCATTTTTATTTGGATCAAATATTATAGCAGTATTACCATTTTTAGACCTGTCAGCTCTATTTTCATCACCAATAACAATTGAAACTTTTTCTTTAGCACCGATTAAACCACTTATTAGGCTACTTCCTTCCCCTAAGGTTTTACCTTCATTTGCTTTACCTCCTTTTACTTCTTTAACAACATATCCTCCCTTTGTTTTTACTAATTCTAATTTTGAATTTGTAAGTTTTTGAAGGTTATTTAGAACGGTAGTTCGTTGTCTTGAGCTTTCAGCACCATTAGGATTCTTGCCTTTAATATTTGGAATAAAAATTTCATTCCCATCTGGGTCTATAAACATGACAGGATTATTTGCCACATAAGCATACGGAGAAATGAAACTATATTTTTCTGCTTTGTTGTCAATATTCATCCACCTTCCAATTGCAGGGTCATAATTCCTCGCCCAGTAGTCGTGAAGTTAAGCCCCAGCTCGACCTGCCATTCCTTCCCGTTATATTTATATTTACAAGTTTTTATAAATTCCCCATTTGTCTGTTTACTATAGTGATCTTATTTCGATTACATTTAAATTTGATTTCACCTAATAAATCTTTTTGTGGACAATAGTATTTTATTGTAGTTATTTTACCTTTTTTTGATATCTTTTCTATAAAGAAACTACTACAATTTACTAATTTAGTTCTTTGGTCGTTAAGAATTCTAGAATATTTGCCCTTGTGATATTTGAAAGGGTCATTTTCATCTTCGGAAAAAACCTTCTTAAATTCAAAAAATTGGTTATTACAATTTTGAACAGTCTTAATTGCAATTGAATTAGTTTTGTCAATTATATTTACTGTATCACAATCAGCATATCTAAGCTTGTTTAAAAAGATAGTATCATTTATTAAAACTTTAATATATTTATCGTTTTCCTGTGAGTATGAAAATGTAGTATAAACTAAAAATAAAATTATTAAGTATCTCATATTTAATTATTCTTGCATCGTTAATTTAATATTTGGATTTTTTTCTAGAAGATTTTTGATAATATTCTGTGTGCTTTGCGGAAGTTCTCCTAATTTGTTTAAAGCTTTCTTATTATTCACCATCTGGTTCATAGACTTCATCCCTTCTTTTCCTAATTTTGAACCAGCATTATCGTAATAGTCAGAATAATTATTATTCCAGAATGCTTCGATTTCAAAAGCTCTGCCATCTTCTGACTCAGTATTTTCATATCCATACTTATCTAAAAAAGTCCATTTATTACGACGGCCGTCGTTATAAGTTGCATTTCCATAATGTACTGATTCATGCAATACGGTAGTTAAGAAAGCTAATAATGCTAGCTCTTTTTCATAGCCAGTTGCATTTTCTAATTGTTGTGCTAACCCCTCATAAATATAAATTTCATTATCTCTTCCTCCAGGATAATATCCATTCCCTATTGATAAAACATCTCTACCTACAATATTAAGTTTAATACCGCCCTTTCCAAAATTTACAATTTTGTCTTTAATCTGTTTTTCGGTAAAGTTTCCATATTTCATTAGAGAATTCATAATCGTTTGATTTCCTAATATTTCTTTTATATTATTTTTTAAATAATTAGTAAGTACTTTATATTTATTTTGGTCTTTAACCGGAATTTCAAAATGCCCTTCAATATCAACAAGATTAACGGGGTCATTACTAACATAATGATAAGGTGTCCTATCTTCAAACTTCTCTGTAAAAGCATCTATAGTAAAATATCTTCCAATCGCAGGGTCATAATTCCTTGCCCCGTAGTCATAAAAGTCCAGCCCCAACTCGTCCTGGAACTCCATTATTCTTGTACTGCTAAATGTATTAAATTTCCATTTAGCTCCAAAAATAAATCTTTAAGACGGCATTCAAAATAACAAAGCTTTTTGAGAAACAGATTGTTCTTCTGTTTAGCCTTTTCAGATGCGTTCGCAAAGTAAGATTCTTTCTTTTAATGTTGTTTGTCCCAAAACGTTTTACTGAATGTAGCTCTGTGTTAAGTAAATAGCGATCGTTTTTTAGCCTGTCGGTAAATATTTTTTTGCATCTGAAAGTTTCAAAGCATCTATCACACGGCTTAATGTTTTGTTTGTCTGCTTGCCGATATTAAAACCGACTACACTTTTGGAATCTTTTTCTAAAGTATAGACCAGCTAGACAAAATTACACTTATGCCAGACATAGGTACACATCTCATCTACTTCATAAGTTTTGCCCTTGCTGACAATTGGATGAGAAATGTTTCTGGTGATTGAGATAATTCTTTTCAATAAAGTTGTAGTTGAAATTTGTAGTATTCTCGCAGTGCTTCTTATTTCTAAGCCTTTTTTAGTAAGCGAAACTATTTCTTGTCTAAATTTCTTATATTCATACCTTGACTGCTCTCTCTTTTTTTACAAATACAGCATTTATAACGCTGGCTTCCATTAGATTGAAATCCGTTTTTTATACAGTCGCCATTAAAAAAATTGCATTTTATTTCCATGGCCTAATTTGATACACTAAGTTAGCATTGAATCATTTTTAAGCTTTTTATGACTCTAAAAATAGAAGAAACGACCCAATTGGTCGTCTCTTTTTTATTTGTAAACTTTAAATTCACATTCTTTATCAGGCAGTTAGATGTCTATTTTATGAAAATACCTAATCTGATACATTACCCTCGAAACTGCGAGGGAATTTATCATCAAATAACTACTTCCAGTAGATAACACAATTTGGTATTTCTTTCTTAAGGCGGGTAATTTGCTCTTCTGGAATATTATCATTCCCTTCGATGCCCAAAACAGTTAATTTCTTCATGTTCCAAATACCCTTTGGCAAACTATTCAGATTACAATCATTTAAATTTAAAATCTTTAACGATTGTATTTCGAGATTGGAAATGTCTATATCAAAATTGTTTGACAAATCAAGACTTTCCAGTTTTAAACTGTTTATTTCTAAGGGCAATGATTTTAAATCATTCATAACTAAAGCGAGCTGCCGCAGACTCTTTAGATTCCGAATTTTGGCAGGAACGTTTGAAATATTCGTACATGGTTTAACATCACATTCCGACCCCGAAAAAGACAAAATTTGAAGGTCACACAACTCGAAAATTTCACTGGGAATTTTCTTATAGCGATTTCTATTCTGAATCTTTAATTCATTAGTTCTTTTCGATTCCTCAATTTTACCTTTTGTCTCATCATCTATTTTCTGTGCAGTTGCACAAGACAAAATAGATAGCAAAATAATCAATATTGAAATCAACTTAAGGAGTCTTAACTGTACCATTTGCATTATATATGTTATTTGTTGCTGTTCCAACATTTACCGTTCCAGAAGCTTTCAGAGTTTTTGTATCAATATTAAGTTTCATAATATCAGAAGCTAATACGCCCCGTCTATATGGACTCATGGTTTTTTGTCCCGCTGGTTGTCCGCCGTAACCGTATTGATCAGAAACTGGTGTCCCTCTTGGCGACATGATACCAGGAACTCCGTTGTCAATTGTCGCATCATGTCTGCCGCCATCGGCTTCTCCCGCTTCGTACCATCCCAGCCCATGACCAAATTCATGAGCGTCGGTACTACCATTTGATAATTCATATGACAGGAGAAAACCCGAATTTCCTGGAGTATCATAAAAAGAAGATTTAGGTTGTGGACTGGTAGCATCCCATGCTGAACCATTTTCGACACGGACAAAATTATTTTGCGCATTGTCTCCATTATTTTTTGCCATTTCTTTCGCATCATTTTCACTAACATATTCCCCTGATATTGCAAATTGGACTGCATACGTGATTCCATCAATATCAATCGTTCCTCCTGCGGCATTCCAAAGCTTCTGAATATTCGCAGCTGTATCAGTAGCTTGTTGCTTACTCGCTCCACCACCGTAAAAATACATAGTTGAGCTAATAGTAACCGTTTTGTTTTTCTCATCAAGTGTTCCAATTCCAGAACGTCCATCAGGGTCAATAAAATTCAACGGATTATTACTAACATAATTGTAAGGCGTATTACTATATAATTGCTCTGCCAACGGGTCAATATTCATCCACCTTCCAATCGCAGGGTCATAATTCCTTGCGCCATAGTCATAAAAGTTAAGCCCCAGCTCGTCCTGGAACTCCTTCCCATTGTACTTATATTTATACTCCAACGGTGCAATTGGTCTTCCAGGTCTTAAATTTACCTTTTCGTCAATCCTTTGGAAAGAATTCCAATCTGAGCTATAATTGGTATGTTTGAGTCCAAATGGATAATAATGGTTTTCTTCAATAATCTTTAGTACGTTAGTAGCCGGATCAAGTCCATATGAAAGTCGAATGTTGCCCAGATGGTCTGTGTAATTAAAGACATAATTATAGCTTTCTGGCGTTATTACAGTCTGGTTTTCTAAACTGCCACCATAAACTGCAGGAGTGTAATTTACATAGCCTTCAGCTGTTGGAAAAAATAACAACGCTTTGCCCTTGTACTGAAATCCTTGGAGATAGCTATAATTTTTGGGTGTTCCAGCCTCAGTGACCAACTTTTGAACTTTTTTTCCGGCAGCATCGTAAAGATATTCAATTTTATTGGATTCTGAACCAAAAACAATTTTTGTTGGAAGATTAAGGTGGTTGTATATTATTTGAGTTATACCTTTATTTTGATCCAAAATCATATTTCCATGAGCATCATAATCATAATCGTCTTCTGGATCAGTATTTCCATCCAAACTATCGTCTTTAAAGCCTTGAGGACTAAAAGTATAATCCAGTACCTTCATTAATTGGTTTTTCTTTTGGGGATGATAGGTGTAAACTAACCTATCGATCTCTAACGCCATAAAATCTCCATCATAGGCTCCATTTCTAACCAAATCGGTTATGTTTCCATTCCTGTCATAGGAAATCTCCTCATCGTAAGAATTAAAAGTCATGCCACTTTTCTGGTAAACAGCCCTCTTAAGCCGATTAAGATTATCATATTTATAACCATACGATCTAATGATGTCATTGCTTGAAGATCTCCAAAAAGTTTCTGAAATATTACCGTTGTACAAAGGTTTTATCTCGCCTTCAATTGTGTTTTCTACTGTCTCATAGTTGATTTTGAAAGCAAAGAGATCATCAGGGCTTCCAGGCTGTATAAGGTTGTTGGCTTTGTTGATTTCTTTAAGCCATCCTTTTATATTATATGCATAGTCAACCTTCTGTAATGAGGTATTTCCTGATAGATCTGTTCCTCCGGTTCGTTTTACGATAAGTCTGCCCAGTTCATCATATTCGTTCTTTGTAAGGAGCTGCGGAACACCATTCTCGCCAATCTGGTGTATATGCGTGAGAAGACGGTCCTGATTAGAATAGGTATAACTATCCTTGACATAAAGTTCACCAACACCGGCTCTGGAGTGCCTTACTATAGAATAGACAACCTTTCCTGTAAAATCAAGCTTATTGTCTGTAATTGCATATCCACCAAGATAATTTGTCGTCTTTAATCGAATGGCTCTGTCTTTTGAATCATAAAGAGAATATGAGGACTCGCTGATAACTGAAGCCGCTAAGTTAGGAACACGTTTCCAGGTTCCTGTCGGTAGCCCTTTTGGTTTGACGGTAAGGTTGTAGTATACAGGCTGGCCTTCCACATCAGGAAAACTTGTAGGTGCTCCCGGATAATCGTAATCGTCATAATAATTTACCGTAAGTACGTGATATCCTGATGTGGGCCATGCAGTGTTGGTGTAGCGGAAAGCCACACTGCTTACAATATTGTCAGAAACAGATTTGGTTTCGCTCAGGTTCGATGTCTGCATATTCCGGGCAGCCTGAAGGGAAGCCCTTTCATTGTTCGTTACTGTAGCGGGCATCCATCCGGTATAAACGATACGACCAAAGGTGTCGTATTTGGTAAAGAGCCATCCAGAGCCTGTAAAGTCACTGAAAGGTGATAATGCCGGACCGGTAGCGATTACCCTGTCCAGATTGTCGTACACTATAAACTCCCATTGTTTGCCAGGAAGTTTTTTTTCTACAAGACGGTTGCGGTTATCATATCGGTATTGATAACAGACTTCATTGAGGTCTGATAATGAACCGCTGCCGTCAGATAGGGGAGGTAACACATAGGAAAGATTACCGTATTGGTCATAAACATAATAGGTGTCGTGAGGCACTCCTGAATTATAGGTTCTCTTGAGGATTATTTTTCCTTCCTTGTCTTTGAATTCTTCAATTGTATGGTTTAATCCGGAAGTCCAGTTTTCATCTTTGGTAATTGCCTTATAAAGCTGTCCAGCCTGATAATTTCCATTCCTTGTCAGGGATGGGGTGTATAGGCCTGAAGTATTATCCCATGTGGCGGTTGACCTGTAAAGCTTTACTATATCTGCACTGCTGACACCCTGATATTCAAACTTTATGGTATGGTCCGGATTTGCAGATGTCGATACTGCCCAGGCATTGCCAGGAGCCCCCTGTTTTAGAACCCTGTTTAATGGAGAAGGCTCAAATAATTTTTCGCTAAAAGGATTATTGGTCGCTTCAGAATTTGGATTGGGTGGGTTGCTGTAAAAATTTAATGTCCCGGTAAGGGCGCCGGTATTGTAATTCCCGGAAAAATTGCTGCCTTCGTAAGGCAGATATTCCTTTGCCTGACGTCCGAAACTGTCATATTCAATATGAGTGATTATGTCTTTTCCGTTGTTAGATTGTCCATTTCCAATTTGTTGGCTAGGTCTTCCCAGTCCATCATAGTATGTTATATTGACAATTTTATCAGATAGCGGAAATGGCTGTGGATCGGGGCCGCTAATTAATACATCCCTGGTATATTCATATGGGAATTTATAGGTAATACTCATTATATAATTCTGGTCTGCGCTTTGTGCATAGGCGCAAAATGGCAGTAATAAAAAAAAGTATAAAAAATTTTTCATTTGTCGGATTTTTTAGATTACCAGCAGGCTAGTTCTTATAATGGTGTATGTATTCATTTATGATATTTCGGTCATTATCGAGTACATAACGAAGTGTGTAGTTAATTCTATCGTAGATAAATGTACTGGCCGTCCCTTTTGGATCCCTAATGCTTGCTAAACCTACAAGAGGAACATAGCTATAGGTAGTGATCATTGAATTTTGCATATTGATATGCTGGCGCAAGGCATTTATGCTAACCGATTGGCTTTCATCGTAGCTTAACAGTTGTGTTTCGCTTATACCCAATGCTGAAGCAACTTGAGGAAATGTGGCGTTTTCAATTTTCGCGATAATTTTAGTCTTGTTATATCCCCATAAATAGACGGTGCTTTTTCCATTGTTTTCAGAAACTTGTACTGGATTAGACTTGGCATCATATTTATCAAAACTGAATTTCAGATCAAGTACCGTTTGACCGCCGGAGGTTGGATTGCTATTTGGAAATTTTGATGACAAGATTTTTATTGGCAGATATTTGAATCCTGTTGCCGCATTCGAACTATTGCCGTATTGAATTTCTTCTTCAGAGAGTTTTACACCATTTCTTAATGTTTTTTGACGGGATTTTAATACCAAATTTTCTGTAGGTATTGTAAGATAGGTATATTGATTTTCAACAATATCGCTCTCACTTGCTGTATAAGTAGTTGAAATTAAATGATTATGTGCGGGATCATATTGCATTTGTTCTACAATGTCGATGCTGGCATTGGGTTGAAAGAAGGTTTTGGTTGTCTTTTTGCTTACATAATCCTGGTAACTGTAAATTTTATTGAATTGAATAAACGGACCAGTAGTATGAATACGCGCTGTATAATCGTTAAACCTGTTGGCCGATTGATTGTATTCGAATGATATCTCCTGCTTTAAATTATTTGAATTGTCATATTGTTTTATCCATAAGGGTTTTCCCCTTTCAATACTTGCATCATTCAAGTAATATCCTGCATAGTTTTTGGCAAGCCCGGAAGGGGTTGCGCCATTTGCCCAACTATTCGCATTTATAAAACGGGAACTATTAATGTCCGGATTAGAAACAAAATCGGTAAATCGGGTTCTTGTGGAACCATTTCCAGGGGTTGTTTCTATAACCTCTGAATAGGTAATATGTGGGGTTTCCATTATGTTTTTTCCAATCGGGTTAGATCGTAGATAACTAAATCTTGTATTGCCTGAAGTCCAGGTCGAAACATATCTTGGCCATTTTAATAATACTCCGCTGGAACCGGCTGTTCCTACACTTGATACATAAGTATAGTTTTTGATGTTTATGTTTTGTGAAGATATACCGTCAAAATCACTGATTGTTTTTATTCTAACGCCTCCTGCAATATCATTTACATCATACAATTGCGGAACAAAGTCATTGACGCTTCGACATTCCAGTCTTTTTCCATAACTATGCTCTTCATATTCAAATGTAGAGTAACCTCCTGTAGGGTAGGTAATTTTGCTAATCTGACCCTTTAGGGCATAAGTAAATGATGGATTCCGACTCGTAGAATTTGAATCTCCGGGATATGAAAAATCACCATTTGCCTGAAGATTAACATTTGGAATCATTGGATTGCTGTTAGCCGCTTTTCCGTTCCAAAATCCCCAATGATCAATTCCGAATGTGATGGGCTGTGGCAGAGTGCCCGTAGGATAATATTCAAATAAATGTGGTGGTTTTCCAGACTCTTTGATTGACTTTAAGAACATTCGACTGTGCAGGCTTCCTCCAAAATAATCATAATCAAATAGAAAATTTTTAACGACAACGTTGCTTTTGTTACGAACTGAGATCTCATCTAACTTGATGTCAATAAAATCATTGAAAAAACTACCATTGGAACTAGGCAAGCTAGGATTGTCACGGGTATTAAATTTATGATTTTGTCGTGAGTAGTTAAATACAATTTTAAAATCTTCTCCTTCTATATTATCAAGTATTGCGATTTTTTGCAAGGACATTCGTAAACTAGCAGCAGAATATCCGCCTGTTTGGCCTGTTCCGGGAAAAGAGCCATTAACCTCATAAAGACTTCTTTCATCACTATAAAATTCACTTAATACCAAAAAATCTCTTTTATTTGGGAGATTTCCACTATACGCAGGATAATAATCTCCATGCCTTACAAAATCGTCATCGGCAAAAGAAGTAGTAAGAGCACTGTCATCACGATAATTAAAATTGAGTACATAACCCGTATAATATTCGATTTTATAAAGATACCATGCATTTATTACCGGTCTGGCATTGGGATTTTGAGTAATTGGCGCATTTACGGTATATTCTAGATTTTTAGTCTCTCCACCAAAATAATATTTATTTCCCTTGCTGTCGGTAATAATGATTCTTGAGGGTACTTTAGGGAGGCATCCCGTAGGGTTCACAATTTCTTGAAAGGCGAATTGTGACAGATCTACAGACAGCTTTTCAGGCTCGTTCGTTATAGTCTTAACCTGTCCATCATTTCCCATATAAAATTTCCCGGATATCCCATTGAAATTGAATGAAAAGATATCAGGATCGCTTTCATAATTTTGTGGGTCAGACATATTCGATGTAGAATTTGCATACAGGTATTGTTCCATATAAGCAGATGTATAGCTTGTACCGGCTACTCCGTTATAGACATTCGCCGCATTGTGTGTTTTGGTAGCTACTCCTACAATGGTGCCATTAGTATAATGTGCAGTTCCTCCATTCTGTTGTGGAGATCCTTTTTGATCGTCTGCCATCCCATTAATTTCTCGGGTAATTGCTCCTCCCATATTTAAAAACCAATTTTGCCCTATGAGACCATTCCTTTTTGAAGGCCTGAATCCGGAAGCAATGTGGTCTGCGGAGATATTGAAATTGTTTTGGCCAGGTATAGGTATGCTGACTATAGGAATGGTTAGCCTTAATTCACCGGTGTAAGAAGTGCTTGACAAGTTCCCGTATTTTACAAAATCAGTTACTCCCGGAGTTTTTATCTGAGAATCAAAAAAAGTTCTTCCCGGAGTTCCTTGTCCATATGCCAATGAAGTAATCATGACAAATGATAAAATTATTTTTTTCATGATGTGTTTTTATTGTTTGTTAATGGCTTTTACGATCTTCACGGCATCTTCCTGCACGTTGGTCCGTATCTCTATGATGTAGATTCCCTCGGGTACTCCGCCGAGGTCTACGGGCACGGTTCGGTCGGTAATGTCGAAGTGCTGTAACTGCCTTCCGGAAAGGTCGTAGACGGTGGCCGTCCCTTTCTGGAAATCGTAGCCTACCAGTACGTTGGTATAATGTAATGTTGGGTTCGGGTAGGCCTCGATAGGATTTTTCTTTTCTTCCTTCTTGCGCTTATCTTTCAGTTTTACAACCCAGAAGTCGTTTCTTCCCTGTCCGGAGTAGCGGTCGCGCGATGGCGACCCCATGGAGGTCCCTGCCAGGATGTAGCCCCCGTCGCGGGTCTCTATGGCCTTGCGCAGTATGTCCTCGCCGCCGCTTCCTACGGTCTGTGTCCACTGTTCCTCTCCCTTGTCATCGGTCTTGATGGCGATATAGTCGTTGATTCCCTCGCGGTCTTTTTTCTTTGTGGCATAGGCC
>NZ_LMPW01000001.1:306282-306703 GCF_001423985.1 Flavobacterium sp. Leaf359
GTAGTCGGACATGCCGTAGCACTTCTCGGACTTGTTTCCGGATTCTGGCGAGTTGGAGGAGCCTGCCAGCAGGTACCCGCCGTCGCGCGTCTGCACGGCGCTCCGGAGCTGGTCGGCATACTGTCCCCCGAAAACCTTCTGCCATTCGATCTTCCCTTCGGAATCGAGCTTCACGGCCCAGTAGTCGAGGCTGCCGAACCCGGCCTCGGATTTCCCGAACGGGTCGGGCTGTCCTGCGGCAAGCTTCTCGCTTTTGGCAGAGCTTGAGGAGCCTGCCAGCAGGTATCCGCCGTCTGAGGTGGGCACGACGCTCTGCAGCAGTTCCTGTCCGGAACCTCCTATGGTGCGCTGCCACTGCTCGCCTCCCTTGGCGTTGAGTTTTATTATCCAGAAGTCTTCCTTCCCGAAGCCGTCCTCCTTC
>NZ_LMPW01000001.1:306745-306941 GCF_001423985.1 Flavobacterium sp. Leaf359
ACCGCCGTCACGGGTGAGCCTTACGGACTGGAGCAGGTCGGCACCAGAGCCGCCGAAGGATTTCTGCCAGTCGAGCTCCCCCTTCTCGTCCATCTTCCATACCCAGTAGTCGAGGTCGCCCGCGGGGGCCTCGGTCTTGTTTCCGGTCTTTTTGGAGAGGGAGCTTCCCGCGAGTATGAACCCGTAGTCGGGCGTG
>NZ_LMPW01000001.1:307055-323421 GCF_001423985.1 Flavobacterium sp. Leaf359
ATTTCTGGCAAACCTACCTCTATCCCAAATCTCCCCGTTACAGAAAATATGTAAAATATGTTAAAGTTTTAATAGAGAGAATTTACTATTAATGAAAAGTATGAATCCTTTCTAATGTAGGAATTTTGTGTTAAGTACTCAAATTTCTTTGTGGTGATTTTAATAAAAATAACGATCAATTTTGATAAGAGGAAAGGAGTGTTAAAAAATGTATAGTGCATTAGAATAGACTTCAAAAGATTGGATTTAGTGTTTGAGATTTATTACTATTTTATTTAATATTAAGGTTCACAGTAATGAATTTAACAATATGAAAGCTAAAAAATAGCAAAGGCAACCAGAGTGGTTGCCTTTGTTGATTAAATAATAGCTTAACCCCAATGTCTATTTCTTCTTATAAACAACCTTTACACCACCTTGCTCAAAAATCATTTCTTTCTTTTTAGGAACAAACGAAAGTTTTAAATCTTCATATTCAAACTCATTTTTGGCCTTATATGTTAGCGGAACATACATCTGTCCGGCTCTGGAATCCTGAAAAATTACGTTTTGACCGTCAGATGAAATGGTTACCGTTGCATGGGTTTCTTTTAAATAATAGGTACCTTTTATAGGCATGAAATCTTTTTCTGAAACCTCAGCAGTTGCATTAAAATTAGCTAATTCGGGAGTTTTTCTATAAAGATACATTAACATTGTATTCATGACTTCATCGGTGCTAATATTAACAGCATTGGTTAAGGAAACAATCCCTATGTTTTCGTCCGGGAAATAATAGTAATCTGAAATGTAGTTTTCCACTCTTCCGCTATGCGTATAGCCTTCCGGATTTTTAAAACTTAATTTTATGATTCCCATCCCATAAGTGCCTTTCTCCTCAGGAAGCATTATTTTAAGGCTTTCCGGCGTAATAAGTTTGCCATTAAACAGGGCAAAAAGAAATTTGTTTAGCTCTGTTGGAGTGGATACGATTCCGCCGCTTGCCGGATGATTGGAGAAATTGGTTTTCTCATTTCTGACATACTTGTCCTGAATATTATAGGAAAGCGCTTCGTTTTTAGTTTCGTCCGTTTCAAAACTGTAATAAGTATTGTGCAAATGCAGAGGCCTGACAATTTTTTCGTCTAAGATTTCAGCATAGGTTTTGCCATAAATTTTCTCGAGTATGAATCCCAATAGGGCATAATTGGTATTGCTGTATTCGTATTCGGAACCAGGTTCAAAATTGCTTTTTTGGTTGACAAAGTAATTGATGAATTCTTGTTGTGTATGAAATTGCTGTCCCCATTCAACTTCACCTGCAATTTCAGTAAAATTGTAAATACCTGTTCGTTGCTTTAGTAAGTGCTCAATGGTTATCTTCTCCGCATTTTTTACCTCCGGATAGTAATGGCTCAGTTTTGTATCCAGTGTAAGAAGTTCTTCTTCTACCGCTTTCAATGCCAGCACAGCCGTATAGGTTTTGGTGATGGAACCCACACGAAATTTTGTATCGGTTGTATTGCTTGTCTTCGCATCTGCATTGGAATAACCAATTGCTTTTTTGTAGACGATACTGTCATTTAACGATATGGCCACACTTCACATCATTTTATTGTTGGCTTGAAGGTGGTTGAAATAAGCATCAAGTTTATTCTGTGCATCTGCTGTTTGTCCTATAAAACAGAGGAAAATTAGGGTAATTGTTTTTACCTTTTTGGTCATTGCATTTATCATTATGGGTCTATTTTCCGCAAAGGTATAAAAATAAAACACTAAATAGTGTCTAAATAATTGTTGAATTTTGCTAAATTGCAGACACATTAATAATCGCTATGAAAAGGAAAGCAGTTGCTGGTAATATCCGGAATAAAGAAAGGAGTAAGGAAAAGTTTTTGGAAGCCGTGGGCAAAATCCTGGAAACCAAAGGTTATTCAGGTCTGAAAGTAAATGATATTGCTGCCACAGCCGGGGTTGATAAAAAAATGATTTATAATTATTTTGGTGGAACAGACAAACTCATTGACGAATACATCAGTTCGCTTGATTTCTGGAGTAATGTTGATGGCAATACGGCTCCGGAAATTGCCGACGGAGGACAAGAATTTTCGAAACAGCTACTCACACAACAATTTGATTATGTTGCCAGTAATAAAAACCTTCAGAAAATATTGCTTTGGGGTGTGGCTGAAAAGCGTAACTCGCTAAGAAATATTGCCGATGAACGCGAGCGCAATGGCGAGCGGCTTTTTAACCAGATTGCAGACCCCTATTTTGCCGAAAACGCCCTGCAATACAGAGCCATCATGGCAATACTAATTTCCGGAATCTACTATCTGAATTTGTATAAAGGGGTGAATGCCGAAACATTTTGTGGAATCGATTTGACAAAAAATGAAGGGAGCCAACAGATTAAAGGAGCTCTTGGAAAAATAATTGACCTTGTTTATGAAGACCATAATAAGGAAAATTAATCTTAGACGATGGTTTGATAAAAGTACTTTTTTTGATAACCAGGGAATGCAATTCAGATTTATTACAATTTTTTAATAGTTTCAATATCAGAATAAAAATATTGTAATTTTGGATACTTCATGGCAGAAATAGAAATAAAAATCCAATAAAATAGTAAGCCTAATTATTTATGACTACACGACACTTTGTCTTTATCGTCTTATTTGCGTTGCAATATACCGGCTTGAACGCCCAAACAGACCTTCAGACCCCATTACGTAATGAAATTAACAGCAAACTTATCAATAATGAGCAATATACTATGGATTGGTATACTATGCGGGAAGATAAAAAGATAATGATTGCAAAGATTTTTACCGAAATCAAGAAATCAAAAAGCGAAGTTCTTATCACCACAAAAGTAAAGATGATAAATTCAACATCAGATTGGATTGATTCCACCCGGGCAAAACTCCCGAATTTTTTGCCAATAGCTCATTCTTCCTTTAACGGGCAAAGGGATATGGTTTTACAGTTTGGAAAAACAATAACAGGATATTATCTGCGTAAACCAGCTAATGAAAAGACAGCAATTAATGAAATTGCAGAAGGTTCTTATTTTGACAGTAATATTTACCCGCAGTTAATTCGTTGGCTACCGTTAAAAGAAAATTATAAAACAAGCATCTCAATTTTCGATTACAATCCACAGGCAGGCAAGGGTATAATGAAAGCCCATATCAAAAATACCCGCAAAGATATCTATAAAGATAAAGATGTATGGGCGGTAGAGGTAACAGATGATATAACGGATAATCAATCCACCGTTATATTTTACATTGATTCAAAATCCCGCAAACTTCTGGGGCAGGAAATAAATATGGGAGCCCGTAAAATGTTTATGGAACTTTCTGCGGATTGATATTCATTTTTTAATCTGGTTATAATAAACACCCATTAAAGTTCGGATATGTAACAAAAGAGGCCGGGAGCCTCTTTTGTTATAATTTGCCATTGCATAATCGGAATATACAATCCGGAAAATTTCTCAATCCTTGTTATTTCCCTTTTCTGACTCCGGTACCTACAATTTGTTTATCCTGAAACATTTCCAGTTTTATATCTCCGTTGTCAAGTTTGGTAAAGTTTAATACGGCATCAGCACCGGCTTGCCTGATTCCCCTAAATTCATGATCGGAATAAGGAAAAAATCTCATATTCCATGAAACTGTCGGAGTATTATAAAGTAAGTGCTTTTCTTTACTGGTGATAATATGGGTTTCGCCTTCTTCATTGGTATAGGTACCGGTATACTGAGCTATTTCATCATCTGATAGTGCAATTTTCTTAGGATATTGTAATTGAAGCGGTTTATCTTCCATTATCTGGAACATATTGGTATAAGGTACGGCACCAAAATGGAAATTTTGCAGTATAATAAACGTCCTGTCCTTTACCACATCATGAAGCATAAAAGTACTATAACCGTCCCAACTGCCGGTATGTCCGAATGTGAATTTATTTTCGCCTTTCCTGAGGTCTAATCCAAACCCGTAAGCTACATCCCTGCCATTAGACGTTTTGGTAATTTCCGTCATTTCATCAAACTCTTTCTTCGTGAGAAGCGTGTTGTTCTTCAGGCTGGTCATCCATGTATAAAGATCTTCTGCATTGGAATGAACTTTTGATGTACCAAGTATGGCATCCAGATAATAGACTTCCGAGATTTCGCGTTGGCTATTCTCTTCAAGGATTTTCTTAAACCCGCCATCTTCCCACACATAACCATAAGCAAAATTGTCAATCTTTTTAGGGTATTTATGTCTGCAATACACAAACGTATTTTTCATCTTTAAAGGCTTAAAGACTCTATCCGATAAGAAATCAGGAAACTTTTTACCGGATACCTTTTCTACGATACTGCCTAAAAGAATATAATTGGAATTGCTATAACTATGCCTGCTTTTTGGAGTAAATTCTAAGGTGTCTTTTTTAGCGGCAAGCACTTTGATTAGGTCATTATTATCGGCTATTTTGTTGTGGTCCCAGTTGTCTGGCATGTACTTTAAAAAATCAGGAATTCCGCTGGTGTGCCTTAATAAATCATAGATAGTGACATTCTCCCAAAAGCCAAGCTCCGGCAAATATTTCGAAATCTTGTCGGTATATTGCAATTTGCCTTCTCTTTTAAGCAAAACTATGGCTGTGGCCGTAAATTGTTTGGAGCAGGAGGCAAGCTCAAATATTGTCTTTTCATTGATAGGCGCTTTGGTGTCCTCATTGGCAATTCCATAGCTCTTTTTAAAGATAATCTTTCCCTTTTCGGCAATAAGAGCCGTCCCGTTAAACTGGTTTTGTTGATAGAGTACTGTAAAAAGACTGTCGAGTCTTTCGGATTGTTTTTTTTGCGCATAGGCAAAGTTGCTGATGATTAGCAGCATAAAAAATAATGTAAACTGTTTCATGTTTTGATTGATGATTAATGATATCCAAACATAAAACTAATTTTTTTAGTTATACAACTGTAATTTTAGTTCGTTAAATGATAAAATAGTTAATTGGCTGTTACTTTGTTTTTTATACTTATGGATAAATCCATACTTTTGAATGAGATTTACTCATCTGATAGTATCTTTGTTGCTACAAATACCTTATCGCATGACAAGCTTTACCCCGGACGAACTTATTGAAGCAAAGAAATCTCTCGACTCCATATTAAACAAATGTGAGAAGGCATTTGCCAAATTAAAAGAAAATTCACCGCAGCATACATTGATGGTGCGACGAATAAATGCGCTCCGTGTTTCTTTGAATCTGATAGAAAAGGAATTGCAAAATCTTTAAATTAAACGGAATTCAAGCTGTTATGGTAAACGATTATAAGAAACACGACTTATTTGGCAAAACACTGCTGCAAAAAATTGCACTTACGGCACCATTTAAATTTGATTTTCCGGTTACAGAACAGGCTTGTTTCCTCTATGTTTTGCAGGGAGAATTCCAATATCAGGTAGATACAGAGCAAATAAATATCCCGGCCAATTATTCCTTATTGCTAAACTGCATCACATCCGGAAAGCAGCTTCGTAATCCTGAGCCGTCAAGCACATGCGAAATTGTAATCGTTACGTTTTATCCGGATATATTGAAGAAAATCTACGACAGGGAATTGCCGACATTGCTTCATGCTCCAAAAAATATTGTTTCAAACAAGTCTAATGAAAAAATAAATAACGACTTCCTAATCCAAAAATATATTGAGGGATTGCTCTTCTATTTTGAAAATCCGTCGCTCATCAATGAGGATATACTGGTATTGAAACTAAAGGAAATCATACTTTTGCTATCGCAAACTCAGAATGCAGAAGCCATACAAATTATCCTTTCACAGCTTTTTTCTCCTACGACTTATACTTTCAAACAGGTTATTGAAGCCAATCTGTTTTCGCAATTAACGATTGAACAGCTGGCAGAGCAGAATAATTTAAGCGTTTCTTCCTTCAAAAGGGAATTTGCCAAACTATACAATGATAGTCCGGCGAATTACATTAAAAACAAAAGGCTCGAAAAAGCTGCGCAATTGTTGCGGGTTTCAAACCAGCGAATTACCGATATCGCATTTGATTGCGGGTTTAATGACCTGGCTAACTTTACCAAAAGTTTCAGCGATAAATATAACGTTACTCCCACAAATTACAGAAACGGAACAAAAGATAACTGACAGATAATAGTATAAAAACGAAGCATTTCCAAAAGGATGGGGGAATGCTTTTTTATGGACTAAAATGCCAAATAATTGAACTAATTCCCAAAACCATTTTCTTCCTTCTGATAGAACTTTGCAGCTGTAATCATTAAAAAGTATCAGAATGGGATTATCAAGCTTAGGAATTTTTCACACGATTATTGGTATCGTGGCAATTGTAGCCGCATTAACAGGCTTTATCAAATATGGCAAAATTAATCTGGGGGAATTATCAGGAAATATGTATTTTTATACAACACTCGTCACCAGTTTAAGTGCATTGGGTATTTCAAAACACGGTGGCTTTAATGCAGGACATGCATTTTCTATATTCATTGTCCTTTTACTGGTTGTGGCCTATTTTTTATTTTCAAAAAAGAAAGCCAGCAAAAGAGCCCGGTATTTCGAAAACTTTCTCTTGTCGTTTAGTTTTTTTCTGTCGTTGGTACCTACTGTGAACGAAACATTTACAAGAATTCCAATCGGACATCCTTTGGCAAAGGACATCAGCGATCCAATAATTGGGCAGACACTTTTGGCTCTTTTTCTTCTTTTTATTGCCGGTTCTGTTTATCAATATATCAGGCAGAGAAAAGTCAATGTATCTGTAATTAAAAAGGACTGAAAATTTCAAATGACGTAAAGCCGCATAAGCCATAATTGAAGTATATTTATACTGACTTTAAACCGGTATCGGAGTATCTAAATTAAAAGGAAATGGACACAAATGATTTGCTGAAGCAAGTGGCATTTATCAAAGAAATTGACAAACTAAAGTACATTCAGCGCAGGACCCGATTATTCCAAAGCGACAGGCACGAAAATGATGCCGAACATAGCTGGCACCTGGCCATGATGGCACTCGTTCTGGCCGGACATTCGGATAAACCGGTTAATATACTTAAGGTTGTACAAATGGTATTGATACATGATTTGGTGGAAATTGATGCCGGAGATACTTTCATATATGATACTTCAAAAAATCATACCAATACGGACGAAGAACTGCTGGCTGCAAAACGCATTTTTGGACTTTTACCCGAAAAACAGGCACAGGAATTCATAGCCATCTGGGAAGAATTTGAAGCGGGAAATACTGACGAAGCCAAATTTGCACGGGCTATGGACCGTTTTGAGCCATTGTTACAAAATACAACCAATAATGGAGGAACGTGGGCAGAATATGATGTGGAATATCATACCGTCTACAATAAGAAAAAAGCAATAAAGGACGGTTCTGCCTCAATCTGGAGCTATGCCGAGCGTTTATTAAATGAAAGCGTTGAAAAGGGCATACTCAGGAAAAATCAAGATGCAGAAGATTAGCTAAAGTAGTAGTATTCTTTAAAAGTAATGGGCACTTAATTATAAGTGCCCATTTTTATATCTTCATAATTATTACAGACTTTGCCCGCCTGAAATTTCAATACGTTGGGCAGTAATCCATTTTGCTTCATCGGTACAAAGAAAGGCTACCACGCTACCTATATCCGTTGGCTGTCCCACACGCCCTAGAGCGGTTTGCGATGCAATCAACGTATTCATTTCCTGATTATCGCGTACAACTCCACCTCCAAAATCAGTTTCTATAGCGCCAGGAGCAACAATATTGACACGGATTTTACGTGCTACACCCAAATCTTTTGCCAGGTATTTGGTCAGGTTTTCCATGGCAGCTTTTACAGAGGCATAAACCGGATAATAAGGAATGATAATGCGTGTCAGTCCTGATGAGACGTTTACGATCCCTCCGCCATCATTCATGTGGTTAAGGGCTTTCTGGGTAAAGAAAAATGGACCTTTGAATTGAACCTTAATCATTTCATCAAACTGTTCTTCAGAAGTTTCAGTAAACATAGCTGCAATACCCGTTCCGGCATTATTTATAAGAAAGTCAAATTTAGAAGTACCAAATTTTGGATTTAGAGTCTTTTCCAATTCATCAAAAAAAGCTGTAAAGGTATTTTGCTTGCTTACATCCAATTGGACAGCAAGTGCTTTTTGGCCCATACTTTCAATTTCAGATACAACCTTATCTGCTGAATCTTTATTGCTGTGGTAGGTTAGGATCACATCAAGGCCTTTTTTAGCGAGATTGAGCGCCATATCTTTTCCAAGTCCGCGACTACCTCCTGTAACTAATGCTATTTTATTCATGATCTTTGTTTTTTTAAAATTAAAAATTATAAGACAAAGTTAGTCGGGATAGTCATTTCTTTTTTTGTAATAAACAAAGCGATAATTGCAAAAATCAAACAATTGATGCGGATGAAAGTATTTTGACTGCATTCTAAGCAATCCTGTTTTATGAATGTCTGCTATCTAAGATATAGAAGTGATATCGACTATTTCTTTGTAATTTCTTTCCGATGCTGTATTCCCCATTCTACCAAATGGGTGATTAGTGTTTTAAGGGTAAGCCCATGTTCAGTAAGTTCGTATAAAACCGAAATGGGTTGTGTATCCAGAACTGTGCGTCGGACCAATTTATTTATTTCCAATTCTTTTAACTCTTTGCTTAGCATCTTGTTGGAAATACCTTTAACATCGTTCAGTATGTCTGAAAATCGTCTCTTATTGTAGTAGCAGATAGAGGAGAGTATCGCTATTTTCCATTTACCGTTCAATACATCCATTGAATCCTGAACGGCCATCATTTCCTTTTTATGCTGTTCTTCTATACGGGTTGTGCATTCCATGCTGTTGTTACTTTGTTACCTCAAGGTTACTGTTACTTTTGGTTACAAAGTTACTTAAATAAATCAGATGTGTATAGCTTTGTATTTCAAAAAATTTTAAACAGATTAAAAAATGAGTAAATTAAAAGACAAAGTAGCTATAGTTACGGGAGCATCTAAAGGAATAGGGGCTTCGATAGCAAAATTTTTTGCGGCTGAAGGCGCAAAGGTAGTAGTGAATTATGCTTCGAGCAAAGAAGGAGCAGACAAAGTAGTTAGGGCAATTACTGAGCAGGGAGGAACTGCCATAGCCGTTCAGGGTGACGTGTCGAAAGAAGCCGATGTGGCAAGAATATTTGAAGAAACCAGAAATACATTCGGCTCACTGGACATTTTAGTGAACAACGCAGGCGTTTATTTGTATGAACCTATCGAACAGATATCTACGGAAACTTTTCATAAATCATTTAATACGAATGTACTTGGCTCAATACTGGCAATTCAGGAATCCCTTAAGCTTTTTGGAGACAAAGGAGGGAATATCATCAATATCAGTTCGGGTGCAAGCAATTCGCCTTTGCCTACTGGTTCTGTATATTCTGCAACAAAAACGGCATTAGATGCCATTACGATTGCCTTGTCTAAGGAATTTTCCGGCAGGAACATCCGTATCAATTCAATTCTTCCGGGCATAGTAGAGACTGAGGGCTCGCATAGTGCGGGATTTATTGGCAGTGAGGCCGAAGCAAATTTTGTTTCTAAAACACCACTCGGTCGTACTGGCCAGCCAGATGATATTGCAAAAGTGGCCGTATTTCTTGCCTCCGATGATGCGGCATGGATTACCGGCGAGAAAATCACTGTTGGAGGTGGCATATATGGTTTTTAAACCTGCATTTTGAAAAATAACTGATTCTTAACTGGCGGCTATTGGCCGCCAGATTTATAATTTGGCACATGATTTTTTCCATTTTTTTGGACATGACAAAAGGGCTGATTTTTTACAGATAAACAACCAAACCCTATTTGGCATACTTTTTATACTATACACTACATAATCCTAAGTAAAAAAAGAAAGGAAATTTAAAATGCTAAAATGGATTGATATCATACGGTTTGCCGGCACCGGCAACCCTGTTCCAGACAAAAAAGTTGTAAAAACAAATGATGAGTGGCAAAAGCTGCTTACGCCTGAGGAATTCAGGATTACCCGCTTAAAAGGTACTGAGCGGGCGCATAGTTCAGAGATGTGTTCCCTGTTTGAACCGGGAAAATATGCCTGCGTTTGCTGCGGGACATTGCTTTTTGATGCCAATGAAAAATTTGAAAGCGGTACCGGTTGGCCATCGTTTACCCAGCCCGTTACCGAAAATGCCATTGCCTACCATAAGGATATCAGTTATGGAATGGTGCGTGTTGAAACCACATGCAATACCTGCGATGCGCATTTAGGACATGTTTTTCCTGATGGGCCGGGTCCTGGTGGATTAAGATATTGCATGAACGCTGTAGCCCTTAAAAAGGTAGAAAGTAACGAAAGAAAAGCGACTTTTGGAGGAGGCTGTTTCTGGTGTACCGAAGCAGTTTTTAACCAACTGAAAGGTGTCACGAAAGTAGAAAGCGGCTATAGTGGTGGCAAAATTGCAAATCCTACTTACAGGGAAGTTTGTAGCGGACTGACAGGCCATGCCGAAGTTATAGAAGTGACTTACAATCCTGATGAAATAACCTATGGTGATTTGCTTCGCATACACCTGAGTACGCATAACCCGACAACTTTGAACAGGCAGGGAGCCGACGTTGGCACGCAGTACAGAAGCGCTATCTTTTACAGGAATGAAGCTGAGAAAAAAGAGGCGGAGCAAGTCATTGCGGAAATCCAGGCAGTCTACGATGAACCTATCGTTACAGAAGTGGCCCCATTGGAATACTTTTATAAAGCGGAAGACTACCATCAGGATTATTATTCCAATAATTCTCAGGAAGGCTATTGCCAGGCGGTTATCAATCCGAAACTAAGAAAATTCAGGGAACTTTTTAAGAACAGGCTGAAAGACACGAAGGAAGGAGAATTAAAATAATCATGGTTAGGCAGGCGGGATTTGGTGGTGGATGCCATTGGTGTACTGAGGCTGTATTTTCCTCGTTAAAAGGCATAGTGTCTGTGCAACAGGGTTGGATTGCCTCAACAGGTTCAGATACGTCATTTTCAGAAGGAGTGATTGTCGAATATAATGACGATATTATTTCCTTCGATACGCTTATTGCTATCCATCTGCATACTCACAGTAGCACCTCACAACATTCAATGCGTGGCAAGTATCGCTCTGCCATCTATATATTTAATGTTCAGGATGCAGAATCGGCCAAAGAAGCCATCGAAACCCTACAACCAGAGTTTGACAGTACTATCATTACAAAGGTATTGCCCTACGGAGCATTTACCTCAAGCAGAGAGGAGTTGTTGGATTATTATTTTAATGACCCGCAAAAACCTTTTTGCGAACTTTATATTAATCCCAAATTAAAGCTTATCATGGAACGGTTTTCTAAGTTTGCAGACACTGATAAGCTAAGGCATCTGAAACAATTAGATGCATAACACACTATGGAAACAACAAATAAAAAAACAGCCTACTCGATATTGGAACTGGCTATCGTATCGAGCGGGGTGACAATAGAACAGACATTTAAGAATAGCGTAGACCTTGCCCAAAAAACAGAAGAAATGGGCTACAGGCGATTCTGGCTGGCAGAACATCATAATATGATCCATGTAGCGAGTGTAGCTACATCGGTTCTTATCGGGCACATAGCCGGAAATACCAAATCCATAAGGGTAGGTTCCGGAGGTATTATGCTGCCCAACCATTCGCCGCTTATCGTGGCAGAGCAGTTTGGTACGCTCGGCAGGCTTTATCCAAACCGGATTGATTTGGGATTGGGCAGGGCACCGGGTACTGACCAGATTACGGCGCATGCCATACGTAGTGACAGAATGCAGTCAGTACACAATTTTCCGGGAGAGATTAAGCAGATACAAAAGTATTTTTCAAATGAGAATGAGTGGTCACAGGTACGTGCGGTTGTGGCTGAAGGTGTAAATGTCCCTCTGTATATTTTAGGTTCAAGCCTGGACAGCGCACACCTTGCGGCAAAAATGGGATTGCCTTATGCTTTTGCAAGCCATTTTGCTACCGGTTTGCTGCAAGAGGCGTTGGATATATATAGAAAGGAGTTCCAACCATCGGAGTGGCTTGACAAGCCTTATACCATTGCCGGAGTCAATGTCATAGTGGCTAATACCGACGATGAAGCAGAAAGAAATTTTACATCGCTTATCCGCATGTTCCTCGGTATCCTAACAGGAAAGAGAGAAGCACTCCAACCACCAATGGAAATGACAGACGAGCTCATGATGATTCAGCATAATCCTGCGGTACGCGAAATGCTCAAATACTCTTTTGTAGGACGAAAAGAAGCGGTTGCCAAGCAATTGGATAAATTCCTTTTAGAAACTGGTGTCGATGAACTTATGGTAGTTTCCAATATGCATGCGCATAAGGATAGAGTAACATCGTATCAGATTTTGTCTGAAATTATAGATGAGAGGAACAGCCAGTAGATTGGAGAGTTCAAAAACACAGTAGACCGGTAAATTTGGTATCAAAATTATCGGACTTTAGTGTCAAATCATTCCGAATAAAAAAAGAGGCTAAAATGCCTCTTTTTTTATGTTTTGTAAACATTTGGATACAAATTCGAACCTTGTGACTGTGTGTAATGTTTTGAAGTACAGTTATTTGTCTTTTTTTTATTGAGGAAAAACGTAATTAGGTCATTTTTTGGAAATAATAATAAAAAATTTTTTAAAAAAATCATGAAGTCTTTTTCAAAACAAACCCATACGATTTTTAAGAAAAAACAAATAAAAACGGGTGTTCAGCCCTTTTTTTTAAAACTACAAGCAGGCTAAAAATACGTAAGATTAGACGTTCATTTTCAGAAAAAAGGACCAGATGGGGAAAGCCGTAAGGATAGGCTTTTTGTCTATCGTAAATTCGGTAAACCTATTGAATTTTAAGGATTTGCATTTTTAACGGTTATATAAGGAGCTTCCATCTCTACTATATACTATGGCAAACTTATTAAACATACCAACTTTTCTACAGATGAATCTAAAGTCAATTCATCCCCCATGAACTGAGGTCGCCTTTTAGCATACCTAAAACAATTAGAAACCTAAACTATGAAATCATGAACAATAAAATTTACACACTATTACTCGTTTTCTTTATGAGTGTTATTGGGATGAATGCCCAAAAAAACAGCTACTTCTATTACTATAAAGACCAAAAAATCGCCCTCAACCTCGACCGGAAATTTCTGAACATCAATACTTCAGCCGACTTCGAGAAATCGGCTCTTGTAGGATTTAAGTTTAAAGACGTAACATTGCAGGACGACAACTCTACAGGTGAACACCAAAAGTTTGGAAAACTGGAATTCCTGTCAGAACCTTCAGCAGCCGACTTTGAAAAGGCCATCAGCGACCTGAGAAAGGTTAAGGGAATCAAAAGCGTTTCGCTTTTCTTCAAAAGACCTAATGCGCCTTCTATTGGAACTTCCAGCCTTTTTTATGTAAAACTGAAAGACGAAAGAGGATTTGAGTTGCTTAAAAGGATGGCCTCAGAGAATAATGTAAAAATCGTGCAGCAGATTTATGGAATGCCTTTATGGTACGTGATGGCAGTAGAGCCGGAAAACCAAAGTAACTCACTGCAGATGGCGAACCTGTTTTATGAAACCGGACAGTTTGAAGGTATTGACCCGGCATTCATGTTCAACTTCAGGTCTGTTTGTACTAACGATACTAACTTTGGCAGTCTTTGGGGGCTTAACAACAGCGCCAACCCAAATGTAGATATCAACGCCTGTCAGGCCTGGACACTTTCACAGGGAAATGGCGTGAATGTAGCCATCCTTGATCAGGGAATCTACAAGCCACACAATGACCTGGCTGCCAACATCTCACCTTTGAGCTTTGACGCACAGAGTGGTTCAAGTCCTAGCGTTTTTATCTCGGGTAATACACACGGTACCCATGTGGCAGGAACTGTAGGAGCCATAAAAGACAACAACCTTCAGGTAGTTGGAGTAGCGCCAAAATCAAAACTGATTTCAGTGAGCCACTCATTAGGGGTTGTTCCGGGCATCTCATTACAACTGGCGGGCGGTATTAACTGGGCCGTAGCAAATGGAGCAGATGTAATCAACAATTCCTGGGGTGATCAGGGTGGAATATTTTATGCCCAGCTGTATAGTTTGGCTTTGGAAAATGCCATTGTCAACGCTATGACAAACGGTAGAGGAGGAAAAGGAACCCTTGTGGTTTTTGCAGCAGGAAACTATGGAGGTGGCGGGCCGGTAATGGATTATCCGGGTAACTTTCACGATAATATTCTGACTGTAGGATCAATCACCTCTTCAGGATCAAGATCCAGCTTTTCGGGTTATGGTCCAAAACTAGACGTAGTAGCCCCAGGTAGCAATATTCTGTCTACACTTCCAACCAACAGCGTGGGATCGATGGACGGTACTTCAATGGCAGCACCGCACGTAACCGGATTGGTAGCTCTGATTCTTTCAGTAAATCCATGTCTTACAGGTCAGCAAGTACGCGACATTATAGAAAGCACTTCCCAAAAAATGCCAGGCTATGTCTTTTCGGCCACAGCCGGAAGAGGTAACGGAATATGGAACGACCAGTTAGGCTATGGATTAATAGACGCCTATGCTGCCGTACAACTTGCGCAGCAGATGTATTCACCAACCTTAGATTTGTATGTAAAAGACAGTCCCGGTGATTTAGGAATTGAACCGAATACCATCTCGCCATACATGTGGGCCAGTGAAGATATCTGGGTACGAAATTATAATGATAACGGTCTGGTACACCAGAACCCGGATTATAGCCCAACTAACCCAAACTATGTTTATGTACGTGTAAGAAACAAAAGCTGTGTGGCTTCTACAGGAAGTGAACGCTTAAAACTATATTGGGCAAAGGCCGGAACCTCATTGGCTTGGCCGTTGAGTTGGAACGGAACCTATTACGTAGGCGGTGTGCTAATGGGCAAACAGATTGGAGCGCTGGCTGGAATCCCGATTCCGGTACTTCAGCCCGGAGAAGAAACTATTATAGCCTTTGCATGGAACGTTCCAAACCCTGCCGACTATGCGCCTATCAATCCCGAACCATGGCATTTCTGTCTGCTAACACGAATTGAAGCTGCCAATGACCCGATGACCTTCCCGGAAACAGCAGACCTCAATATGAATGTTAAGAACAACAATAATATTGCGTGGAAAAACGTAACCGTTGTTGATGTGTTGGCTAACGGAAGCATAGGAGGTGTTGTAGGAGTTGGTAATCCTGTCAGAGTTCCTAAAAAATATTTATTAGAATTTATTGCCGAAGACATTCCTGGTGTGCGACCTATTTTTGAGCAAGCTCAGGTAGCCATTAAAATGGATGAAAGGCTTTACAGAGCATGGCAGCAAGGCGGCGGACTAGCCCGGGGATTTGTTGAAGGTCGGGAAAGAATGGCATACCTGGTCAGGTCAAACTATGCCACTCTGAATAACATCGTGTTCCAGCCTGAAGAACTGGGAACGCTTAATCTGACCTTTAATTTTACGAATGATGAAGCCAGGCCACAGCAGTTTGTTTACCATATTGTGCAACGCGACCTTGAAACCGGAAACGTGGTAGGTGGCGAGACCTATCTGGTTAATAAAGGAAAAACTGAAGGCAGAAGACTTTTTGCTGATGCAGGAGGCGATAAAAAAGCAGATAGGGACGAAATCATTACCTTCAGTGCAGCACAATTAAATGAAGCAGTAATTTACAATTGGTATGCTGATGGCAAACTTGTCTATCAGGGAAAAGACCTGACAGTAGCGGTAGACATTGCTAAGAAATACAAGCTTGAAGTAGTAGCCCTGGCAGACGGAACTAAAGATTATGCCGAAGTAGCCGTAACACTGAACCCTAGTACTTTAGGAGGTATTGCTCCTAACCCTGCGCAAGACAATGTTACAGTAGGATACAAGCTGAACGACACAAATTCTGCCTATCTGTCAATCATTGGAAGCTATGGTGCAAACAGAGCCTCTAACAATTACATCCTGGATGTAAAAAATACTGAAATTAGCATAGATATCTCCAATTATCCAAGCGGCCTTTATACGGTAGCCTTGATAAGTAATGGTAAAATAGTAGATACTAAAAAGCTGATTAAGAAATAAATAATTTTTAAACCCGTGCCAGGCACGGGTTTTTTTATTACATCTATTCTAGCCATCCTTTAAACTCTTTGCTATGAAACTTATTATATATAAATACCCAACAGTGAGGCGAATTAAGCCTTACGATTTATATTACTGTTTAATAAAAGAGTTTATGAGATAAAAAAAAGACAAATCAAAATTTTGATTTGTCTTTTTT
>NZ_LMPW01000001.1:323430-380630 GCF_001423985.1 Flavobacterium sp. Leaf359
AAGTGACCTCGACAGGATTCAAACCTGTAACCTTCTGAGCCGTAATCAGATGCGCTATTCAGTTGCGCCACGAGGCCTTAATGCGGGTGCAAATATAGGAAATTATGTTTATCTTGCAAATCAATTTCTAAATTAAATGTAATAAAAATGTCAATAGAAAAGTACATCCGTGATATTCAGGACTTTCCAAAACCCGGAATTGTTTTTAAAGATATAACGCCTCTTTTAGCTGAACCGGAAGCTTCAAAAATGTGCTTGGAGCTGTTACTCAATGGTTTGCCTGATGTAAAAATTGATAAGGTTGTGGGAGTGGAGAGCAGGGGATTCTTTTTTGCCACACTTTTGGCCTATAAACTAAATGCCGGTTTTGTTCCGGTAAGAAAGCCCAAAAAACTTCCGTTTACGACGATTTCGGCAACTTATGATTTGGAATACGGACAGGATACGTTAGAAATCCATACCGATGCCATACAAAAAGGGGATAAGGTACTCATACACGATGACGTACTGGCTACGGGCGGAACGGCAAAAGCAGTATGCGAATTGGTAGAAAAATTAGGCGGTGAGATAGTACAGTGCAATTTCCTGATGGAACTTACATTCCTTAACGGGCGGGAAAAAATCAAACAATACGATATTTTTTCTCCTTTAAAGTATTAATCCAACGCATGGATAGTGACATAGTATTTCCAGGCTATAATCGCTTTTTGAAATTTGGTTGCCTTTGCCAAATCCAAACCTTGTTTGGTGTAGTTGGGCAATAGCCATTTATTTAGTTTTGCTAATATCTTAAACATCACTTTTTATCTTAAAGATACAAAAAAAGCTGTCTATTGACAGCTTTTTTTATTTGTTTTCTGGTTATCTGTTTCTTTCCTCTTTCTCCATTAGAGCTTCAATTTGCTTGGCATACACTTCCATTTCTTTTTCATAGACCTTCATTTTTTTCTCAAATTCGGCCATTTGTTTTTCAACATCTTTAGTGTAGGTAGCTTCTATCTGTGCGGCAAATTTTTCCATAGCTTGTTCGAATTTTGCTATATCGCCTTCTTTTGCATCCATTTCGGCTTCGAATTTTGCTATCTGCTCTTCAAATTTTTTCCACTCTGCACTATTTTCATCATACTCGCTAGTTGGAGGTGTTGGCGGCGCAGGCAATTGCGGGAATGTTGGCGCATTGGGTAATGCTGGCACATTTGGCATTGTTGGAGGAACAGGAGGTATTGGCATTGCAGGCATTCCTGTCTTATATGTCAAAGCTACTGGCGACGAATTGTTTTTGAATTTACCGTAAACGGTTGGCGTATTAAAGCTTCCGTAAACAGCCGGCACATTTGAAACAACTACCTTATTGTCTTCTCTGCTTAAAAGGAAAGGTTGGATGGGTTCTTTACCTTTTAGGTAGGAGTCACCGGAATTACCGTTTTTATCCTTATAAGTTGTTTTGATAGCAACAATTTCCTTGTCTGAATTTCTTTTGATTTTGGAAAATTTCAGGTCAATTCCGTGATTGTTCTTAAAGATTTTTGACTGTGCTTTCAAATAGTCATCAGTAGAGTTTTTATCGACTCTGACTTCATAATTGCTTGTCTGTTGCTCCTGAACTTTTCCGTCTTCTTTTTCCTGTGCAATAGTTTCTACCTGGAACTGAAGCATAAAGACTGTCAGCAATGGCAATACGATGGCGTACTTCCACGAATTCCTTTTTTTGGATTGATTTGTGTTTAACATAACGATTCGTTTTTTGATTAATGATTGAAAAAAATGATTAGTAATTGGAATGCAGTGATGAGGTGCACTTACTTTTAATAATGTTTTCTGATAAATTATACGGTCCGGAACGGCTTTTAAAGCTGTTGAATCGGCAATAAATTCTAAATTCTGAACGATAGCTTTTTTATGTAGCCAGGCAAAAGGATTAAACCAAAATGCGATACAGAACAACTGGCTTAAAATCATATCTGCAGAATGCATTTGCGAACTGTGTACCTTTTCGTGTTCCAATATGTTTTCCAGCTCTTCTTTTTTAAAGTGATTCGAATTGTAGACGATATAATTGAAAAATGAAAAAGGTGATTGTATCCTGTCAGTATCCACAAATTTGAATCTTCCGTGAAGCTCAACAGTCTGGTTGCGGAAAATTTTTCGCAAGCCCCAAAAATCTTGGATAAATTTCCCCAAAAAGAAAAACATTCCTATAAGATATACGCCAACTATAACATACAGCCAGTTGATTTCAAAGGCTGGTTCTTCAACCATAAGCGGCTCAGTAGTTATAACTGAGTTTTCTGATACCGTATGTAAGGGTGAAGATAATCCGGCTTCAGCATTAGGAATAGCATCAAAAGCAATGGGTTCTTTTACTGTTTCAATTGGAGCATAATTTACTGTGGCAGCAGGTTCAACCCAGATTGTCTTTACAAAAATTATCTTTGGCAAAAGCAATGAAGTTATTATTCCGGCCAAAAGGAACCATCTGTTGGCAGTAAAGAAAGTCTCTTTCCTAAGCAAAAAATAATAGGCTAAGAAAAATACGGCCAATAGGGCTGACGCTTTTGCAAAATATAGGATAAAGTTTTCCATATTTATTTCTTTTTTTCAATCATGTCTAAAATTTCGCGTAGCTCATCGGCAGAAATTTTTTCTTCCTTCGCAAAAAACGAAACCAGATTTTTATAGGAACTGTCAAAATAATTATCAATTGCGGTTGTCATAAAACGCTTTCTGTAATCTTCCAACGCTACAATAGGATAATACTGGTGTGAATTTCCAAAAGCAGTATGCCCAACAAATCCTTTTTCCTCCAAAATCCTTACTATAGTAGATAATGTATTGTAATGTGGCTGGTCTTCCTTAATTTCAGCCATTATCTCTTTAACGAAAGCTTTTTCCAGCTTCCATAAAATTTGCATTACTTCTTCTTCTTTGTTTGTTAACTTCTGCATCTTGTTCCTTTTTAATGGTTTTTCTCCTGAATAATTTTTTAAATCCTATTCAGGAGATAATCCATATCCTAACTCTAACAAGACAAATGTATAACTAATTTTTTAGTTAACAAACTATTTTCTTAGTTATTTAACGTAAATTTTAGTTTTTTATTGTAAGGCTATCAAAAAGGAACACACAAAAATAATGATTTATGTGTCTTAATTGTTTGAAAAACAAAAAGATGGTTTTAAGAGTATTTTGTTGATTTGCAACTTTACGAACAATTTTTTCACGCAAAGGCGCAGAGTCGCAAAATGGATATACAAAATGATTAAAGTCTAACTTTTCATGTCTTCTTTCATTTTATAGAGAAGCTTTAAATCGGTGTAATTTTTTTAAATCTGTGGCTGGATAAAAAGTGATACTAAGGTTCTGAGGCGCTAAGTTTATGTGTTGTATATATAAAATAGAAAATTATTGAAAATAGATTTTTTCACTTTCTTTCCTATCGTATAAACTTCCCGATAGTGAATAAAATCAGCTTATTTGTTTTGTGTAACTATTCTTTTCAGATACAATATGCTGGCACAGGAGAGGAGTCCTAAAAACCCCATTACCAACCAGTTTGTCGCATAGCCGTAGCGGGAAATAATTCCTAACCCCAATTTGGCGCTTGTAATATGTGCCAGGCTGAAACTCATGGTGAACAGGGCCATATAACGTCCTTCATGTCCTTTTGGAGCCCGGCTCATAGCAAAAGAGTTGGTAAATGGAAAATTCAGTATTTCTCCAAAGGTCATAAAAAGCATGCTGACAATCAGTATGCCAGCCCAATTGTCAAAAAGCAGTACAAAAAAGCTCACGCTTAACAGAAAGGTACCCCATAGTATGAGCTTCAGACGATTGACCTGTTTTCTTTCGAGTGAAGTCACCATCGGCATTTCCAAAAAGAATATAAGCAGTCCGTTTAACGACATAAGCAATCCGGTTTGGAATTCTGTGATATGATACCATTCGGAATGGTATAGCGGCAATGTTGAGAACAGCTGTAAGAAAATCAGGGCTGTTAAATAGCTTCCGAAAAGGAATATCCAGAAAGGACCATCCCAAAATACAGATTTTACAACCGCTTTTTCAGCATCCTCATGGTCTTGATGGGTAGCTAGTTTCTTTTCTTTCACCAATGTAGCAAAAATCAGTATGGAAATAATACAGGAAGCACCATCAACCCAAAATAAGCCTTTGTAGCCAATTCCCATGATAATCAGTCCTCCCAAAGCCGGACCGGCGGCAAAGCCTAAATTGACTGCAAGTCGGACCAGTGAAAAAGCCCGGGTTCTGTTTTCGGGTTTGGCATACGCTCCCAGAGAAACATACATGGCCGGACGAAACATATCTGCGATAAGCATAATACCAAACATGGCAAAACACATTCCTGTAAATGAAGTGACAAACTGCACAAAAATTAGCAGCAGACCACTGGTGAGCAGGCTGAAAATCATTATTTTGTAAAAACCAATCCTATCGGAAAGCTTTCCGCCAATCCACGAACCAATCATTGACCCTAAACCAAAAAAGACCATAACCGTTCCAATGGCGTCATAGTCAAAATGTAAGTCTTCTTTCATATATTTCGAAAGGAATGGAAGAACCATTGTTCCTGTTCTGTTGATGAAAGTAATAAGTGCCAGTATCCAGATTTCTTTAGAAAATCCCCGAAAGGAATCTATATAGCGCTTGAAGGCCGTATGGAGCATCAGATAGTCAATTTTTGACACAAAGTTACAAAGTTTGCTTCCCTTTTTTTGGAAAGCGTAATCGATAATTTTGCTTATTTTTGCATAAAAATTGAAATTCATGAAAAGCTTCCTCAACCTGCTGTTTTTATTGGTGTCGACCGTTTTGTTGGCGCAAAAAAGTTTTGATAAAGAAGCTGTTGTTGCTTTCCAGAAAGAATTAAATGCGGAATATGCCGACTCGGTAAAAAGTCCCTTGCTAAAGAAAGATTTGAAAACGTTTAAGGCTTTGGATTTTTATCCCATAAACGAAAAGTTCTCCGTCAATGCAAAATTCATAAGAACTCCGGACGAGAAACCTTTTGAAATGCCAACGACTACCTCCAGAAAACCCATTTATGTGAAATATGGTGAAGCCCATTTTTCGATAGACGGGAAAAAGTTCAAGGTAAATCTTTACCAAAGTCTGGATTTGAAAAAAATAGAAGAATATAAGGATGCATTGTTTTTGCCTTTTACAGACCTGACTTCCGGAGTTGACAGCTATGGAGGCGGAAGGTATATTGATTTGAAAATACCACAAGGCGATACAATCTCTATTGATTTTAATACGGCGTATAATCCGTATTGTGCCTATAATCATAAATATTCATGTCCGATTCCTCCACAGGAAAATGACCTTGCGATTGAAATTAAGGCAGGAGTGAAAAAATTTAAAAAATAAGCTTTGTTATACAATCTCCATACGCATAAATTCTCAAACCATCCCGGTTGTCTGGAATTGGTCAATCAATATCCGCAGGAATTCGATGCGTCCATTCCGTTGTATTCGATAGGGATTCATCCGTGGTGTATTGTAGCGGATAGGGTTGAAGATGACCTTGCCATTATAGAAGAAAAAATACAGACTTCCAATTGTCTGGCTGTTGGCGAATGCGGACTGGATAAAAGAATTGAAATTCCGTTTAGCCTGCAGGAACAGGTGTTTAGAAAACAATTGGCATTGGCTCAAAAATATCAAAAACCGGTGGTTATCCATTGTGTAGCATCGTTTCAGGAATTAATAGCCATCAGGAATGATGTAAAGATTACGGTTCCGATGATTATCCACGGATTCTCAAAAAATGAACAATTGGCCAGACAATTGCTGGACAATGGTTTTTATCTTTCTTTTGGTAAATATTTGTTGCGGAACCCGGAATTGGAATCGGTTTTTAAAAATGTTCCGGATAATCGTTTTTTCCTGGAAACGGATACGATTGAAGAAACAATAGAAGAGGTATATGCCGTAGCTTCGAAGTACAAAGGCAAAAATCCTGAAGATTTGCAGGGAATTGTAGAGCAGAATTTTAAAAATGTTTTTAAAAAATAAGTACAAAAATAAATTATAGAAAATGGCGCAGTGGACAGAAAGAGCCGAATTGTTGTTCAAAAAAGAAGGTCTTGAAAAATTAAAGAATTCCAACGTATTGATTGTTGGAGTAGGTGGTGTAGGGTCTTTTGCAGCTGAATTTATTGCCAGGGCGGGTGTTGGAAAAATGACAATTGTTGATGGTGATGTTGTTGACATTACCAATATTAACCGTCAGCTTCCCGCATTGCATTCTACCGTGGGCAAGCCAAAAATTGATGTGGTTGGTGACCGTCTGATGGATATCAATCCGGAATTACAGCTAACCAGAATAAAAGAGTTCCTTTCGCCGGAAAGGGCTTTTGAGATTGTTACGGATGAATTTGATTATGTGATGGACTGTATCGACAGTATAACACCAAAATTAAACCTGATTATTGCTTCCAAACGAAAAAAAATAAAAATTGTCAGCAGTATGGGCGCCGGAGGCAAAATGGAAGCAGGTAAAGTAAAAGTAACCGACATCAGTAAAACCAAAAACTGCTATCTGGCAAAGGCTGTTAAAAGAAGATTGAAAGAAGCCGGAATCGATAAAGGCGTGAAAGCTGTTTATTCCTATGAAATCCAGGACCCGAATAGTTTGAGAATGACAGACGGTTCCAACTTCAAAAAATCATTTTACGGAACCAATAGCTATATGCCGGGATTATTTGGGCTTCATGCGGCAGAAACGGTAATCCGATACCTGTTGAAGAAAGAATAAGAACTAAACTACTCAAAACACACAACACAACAATGATAAAAACTGTAATTTTTGACATGGACGGCGTTATCGTGGATACGGAACCCGTTCACAGATATGCCTATTTCCAGCATTTTGATGAACTGGAAATTTCTGTAACCGATGACCTGTTTGCTACTTTTACCGGAAACTCTACACGAAATGTTTTCCAGAAACTAAAGCATGCTTTTGGTCTGGACCACGATGTCGAGGATTTGATACAGAGAAAGAGAAATATTTTTAATGATGCCTTTGATACTAAAAAAGACCTTCATCTTATAGAAGGAGTTGAGGATTTGATAAAAGACCTTTATCAAAACGGTATTCAGCTCATTGTTGCATCATCGGCTTCAAAGGTAACAATAGAACGCGTTTTTAACCGTTTTAAGCTGCATCAGTATTTTTCGGATATTGTGAGTGGTGAAGATTTTCCGAAGTCAAAACCGCATCCGGCTATTTTTGAATATGCGGCTTCTTTAGCAATAGGAAAAAAAGACGAATGCATTGTTATAGAAGACAGTACCAACGGAGTTGAAGCTTCGGTTGCAGCAGGAATTTTTTGTATAGGTTACAGAAGCGCAAACACCAAGCTTCAGGATTTGTCAAAAGCAGACAGGATTATCAATCATTTTAACGAGCTAAACGCCGAAAAGATTAAGAATTTAAAGTAAAATAAAAATGGTTAAAACCGTAATTTTTGACATGGACGGTGTTTTAGTCGACACCGAACCGGTTCATTATGATGTGAGTTTATTGCAATTTAAAGATTTGGATATTACCGTTCCGGATGAAATGTACCACACTTTCACAGGAAATTCCAATAAGATGATTTATCAGAAAATCAAAGATAATTTTCAATTGGTTCATGAAGTAGAAGAACTGATTGAAGCCAAAAACAAACTTTTTATAGAGGCTTTTGATAAAAAGGAAGACCTGTATCTGATGCCGGGCGTTAAGGAACTTATTATTGATTTATACAATAACGGTATACAGCTGATAGTGGCTTCTTCTTCTGAAATGGCCATTATCAACAAGGTTTTTGAGCGTTTCGGATTGAATCCGTATTTCACGCACAAAGTCAGTGGTGAGGATTTTCCTGAATCCAAACCCAATCCGGCTATTTTCTTAAAAGCGGCTTCCTATTCAAAAGCGCCTATCAATGAATGTATTGTTATTGAAGACAGTACCAACGGAATTACGGCTGCTAAAGCGGCGGGAATTTTTTGTATTGCCTACAAGGGTGAAAGCGGAACAGGGCAGGACCAGTCGAAAGCAGATATGGTGATAACCGATTTCCGGGATTTGAATTTCGAGAAAATCAAAAATATAAATGCATAAAACAAAAGCAGTCGTTATCCGACTGCTTTTTTATATACTACCAGGCATCTTTCCCGTGCTTCCTTATGGTCGATTATTGGCCTGTAGTCCAATTGCTCAAACTCCGGAACCCATTTTCGGATGTATTTTAAATCTTTGTCAAATTTTCTAACCTGTTCGCTTGGGTTAAAAATCCGGAAATAAGGAGCGGCATCGACACCGCTTCCTGCAGCCCACTGCCAGTTGCCTATATTGCTGGATTGTTCATAATCCAATAGTTTTTCTGCAAAATACGCTTCACCCCAACGCCAGTCAATTAACAAGTGCTTGCATAAAAAGCTGGCCACAATCATTCGAACGCGGTTGTGCATGGTTCCTGTAGCATTCAATTGCCGCATTCCGGCATCGACTATTGGATAGCCGGTAGTTCCTTCACACCAGCTTTGGAATTCGGTTTTATTGTTACGCCATTGGATATGGTCATATTTCGGACGGAAACTTTCTGTGACCGTGTTTGGAAAATGCCAGAGAATCTGCATGAAAAATTCCCGCCAAATCAGTTCATTTAAAAAAGTTTCTTTTCGGTGTTTGAGCGCTGTTTTTACAATCTTTCGGATACTGACAGCACCAAACCGCAAATGAGGACTTAAATGAGACGTGCCCTCTATACCGGGAAAATTACGGGTTTCGGCATAATTTTCAATTAGCGCGCTTGAAATATTATAGTCGGCAACTTTTATCCCGGATGCTTCAAATCCGATGTCTTTTAGTGAAAGATACGGATAGGAATGTTGGGCTATTTCAGCCAGTTTCTTTTCAGAAGGAAAGGATTCGGTAAGCTTTTCATTAAAGTTTTCTTTCCATTTCTTAGAATAGGGCGTAAACACAACATAAGGTTTGCCATCTTCTTTTATCACTTCTTCTTTTTCAAAAATCACCTGGTCTTTAAAAGTATGGAAGGCTATATTTTTTGATTTTAAAAATGCGCCAACTTCCGCATCCCGTTTTTGGGCATAGGGTTCATAATCGTGATTGGTGTAGACGGCATTTATCTCTGCATTTTCAGCAACCAGTTTTTTAAAAACGTCTATGGGGTCATCATGAAAAACAGCCAGTGATTTATGGTTTTGTTTTAGGATGGCCTGTATATTGTCCAGCAATGCGGAAATAAAAGTCACGCGGGCATCATCTTTAGGAAGTTCACTAAGGATGTTTTTGTCAAATATAAAAACAGGAAGTGTGGCAGCGTTTGATAATGCCTCAAACAATGCCCTGTTATCTTCTAAACGTAAGTCACGTCTGAACCAGAATATATTCATGATTTAGGATTTAAATTCGCCAAAAATTTCGATGAGTTTTTTACGCCGGTAAGCAAAGATTTCATCCAGCTTTGGCTTGACCATAAAGGGATGTGCCAATTGGCCCAATAGGCCCATAGGCAATTTATAATGAACAATATCTTCCATTTCAACACCGCCCGGAATCGCTTTTAGAAAATGTTTGTGGTGCCAAAAGGCATAAGGCCCGAAACGTTGTTCGTCAACAAAGAATTTTTGTTCCTGAACATGTGTGATTTCAGTAACCCACTGCATTGAAATTCCAAATAGCGGAGTGATTTTATAATGGATAATCTGCCCGGCAAACATCTCCTTTTCATCACCCGAAAGCGTCTTGAATTGCATGGATTTGGGAGTGATTATTTCCAGATTCTTAGGATTGGAAATAAATTCCCAGGCCGTTTCTATTGAAACAGGAAGTTGTTGTTTTGTATGTAATGTATATAATTTCATACTACAAAAATACAATATTGTTTAATTTAAATTTAATTATGTTAAACAAAAAGCTATTTTTTCTTGGTTTTATTTAACATTTAAATGACTTGAAATTATTAAATTCGCAAAAATCAAAACCTAATAATTTATTATGAGAAAGATAGTTATTGCCGCAGGATTACTTTTAATCACATTGACGGCCAATGCTCAAGTAAAAACGTCTCAGGCAAGCCCGAAATCTGACATCACTCAGGTAGTCGGATTAACAGATGTACATATTGAATATTCCCGCCCCAGTGCAAAAGGAAGGGCTGTTTTTGGAGATTTGGTTCCTTTTGGAAAAACATGGAGAACCGGAGCCAATGGCAATACTATAATCACATTTAGTGAAGATGTAAAAATAGGAGGGAAAGACCTTCCAAAAGGAAGCTACAGCCTTTTTACGGTTCCAAGAGCAGACTCATGGGATGTTATTTTCTATAAAGACACCAACAACTGGGGATTACCGGCAGAATGGAATGAAAATAAGGTAGCTTTAAGAACAAGCGTTAAGCCGGAAAATCTGAACAGAAATGTTGAAACTTTTACCATTGCGGTAAACGGAATCAGCAACGATTCAGGAAGCCTGGAAATTTCATGGGAAAAAACGCTTGTAGCCGTTAAGTTCGATGTTCCTACGCAAAAAACAGCTATGGCAAGTATCGAATCTACTTTGGCAGGACCAAAAGCAGATGATTATTTTGCTTCAGCACAATATTTTTACCAGTCAAACGGTGACATGAACAAAGCCCTGACTTGGGTTAATGCTGCTATCGAGAAAACAAAAGGAGAAGCTCCTTTTTGGTACCTGAGACAAAAATCATTAATCCAGTCTAAACTGGGAGATAAGAAAGGTGCTATCGAAACAGCGAAATTATCTTTGGCTGCTGCAGAAAAAGCAAACAATGCTGATTATGTGAAAATGAACAAAGACAGCATCAACGAGTGGAGCAAAAAATAATTCCATAAACACAAACAAAAAGCCGATTGCATTGCAATCGGCTTTTTTTATGCTTTGATTTCTTTAGAATTTTTGAAATACTGAAAACTTACGGAAATAATGATGGTAATGACAACTCCTATAAAGTTGAGCCATAAGTAGCTCAGTTTTTCTTTGCCCGGAGGAAAGATGTATATCGCAAAATAATAAATTACGAATATGGCTATCTGGCTGAATACGGCTGCCCAGAATACGGCCTGTGCCCTCACATATTTAATATAGAAGGCAACCAGGAAAATACCCAGAATAGTACCATAAAATATAGAACCAATGATGTTTACAAACTGAATCAGGTTTTCAAATAAGGTTCCGAAACAGGCAAATAAGATGGCAATTACGCCCCAAAGCAACGTAAAGCCTTTAGAAGCACGAACAAAATGGGTTTCAGATTTTTCCGTTTTTATGTTTCGTTTATAGATGTCGATTACGGTTGTCGAAGCCAACGAGTTGATTCCGGCAGCTGTCGAAGACATGGCTGCACAGATAATCACTGCCAGTAACAAGCCGACAAATCCTTTTGGCAGGTAGTGAATTATGAAATGGATAAATACATAGTCACTGTCTGTAGTCTTATTCTTTTTATTGGCTTTGCTAATCAGGACTTTGGCCTGTTCACGAATTGTTTTTTCTTTTTCTGCTAAGGCAATAATCCTGTTTTTGAGTACCTTATTGTCTGTTTCTATATTCAGTTGATTGACATAAGCCAGGGTCACTTCCTTTTTCTCAGCAGCAATATCAACCAATTGGTTTTCCAGTTGCTTGTAATCACCGGCATATACTGATTTTTCAATACTTGCCTTACTGTTCGGATTAAAGTTAATCGGAACCGACTGGAATTGGAAAAAGACATAGACCATCACCCCGACCAAAAGAATAAAAAACTGCATCGGTACTTTCAAAAGTGCGTTAAACACAAGTCCCATCTGGCTTTCTTTTACAGATTTGCCTGAAAGATAGCGTTGTGCCTGCGACTGGTCTGTTCCAAAATAGGAGAGGGCTAAAAACAAACCCCCTGTGATTCCGGTCCAGACGGTATATCTTTTTTCTTTGTCTAACGAAAAATCAAGGATATTCATCTTGTCATTTACGCCGGCAATCTGTAATGCATTATTAAAGGAAACTTCTTTAGGAAGCAGGCTCAATATGATGAAAAAGGCAATGAACATCCCCGACATGATGATAAACATCTGTTGTTTTTGGGTAACGTTAACGGCTTTTGTACCGCCTGTCATCGTGTAAATGATAATCAGTATACCAATAATGATATTCATCAGGTTCAGATTCCAGCCCAATATGGATGACAATACGATGGCGGGTGCATAAATCGTGATTCCGGTTGAAAAGCCTCTCTGAATCAGGAACAGTATAGCAGCAAGAGAACGTGTTTTAAGGTCAAAACGCTGTTCTAAAAACTCATAGACCGTATAAACTTTAAGTTTGTGGTAAATAGGTATGAAAGTGATACAGATGATTATCATCGCCAACGGCAATCCGAAATAGAATTGCACAAACCCCATACCATCATTAAATGCCTGTCCGGGAGTGGAAAGAAAAGTAATGGCGCTGGCCTGGGTTGCCATTACGGAGATTCCTACAGTATACCATGGCGTTTCGTTGTTGCCCAGTATATAATCCTGTACGTTTTTGCTGCCCCGCGTTTTCCATGCGCCATAAAAAACGATGAAAAAAAGCGTAATGATTAAAACTACCCAGTCAATTGCCTGCATTTATGAAAAATATTGCATTATAAAATAAAAAATCAGAATGTACAGGGCATTCATTACAAGCACCAGGGTGTAATTTCTTTTCCAGCTTCTTAATTTCTTTTCTTTCATTAATTTATGATTTGTCCTTTTTTCCTATAGAGATAAGATTGGTAAACAGCTTAAACGCTCCCGGAACTCCGGCCGGAAGTTCGCGGAAAAAGCTTAATCCTGTGTAAATATAATATCCTTTTCCGTAATTTGCGACTAAAAGGCTTCCTTGTTTTTCAGTTTCTCCTAAATCTTTCATACCCAATATAGGCGTAAATTCAGGAGCCCATTTGTCAGGAAAATACAATCCTCTTTCCTGAACCCAACCCTGGAAATCAGCTTCTGTTATTTTATTAGGATGGTTTAATACCGAATGCGTTGCGTTTAAAAAAGAAACTTTTGCATTTTCATCCGTCACCCTGTCACTGGAAATATTCAATTCGTAAGGAGAAAAATCAGGAACGTTAAAGCCGTTAAATCCACGTCTGCCGGAAGTATTATACTGTACGACCATAGTCCCCCCATTTTTAACATAATCTAAAAGATAACGCTGCTTGAATTGAAGGTCGGTAATAACATTATACGCCCTGATTCCCATAACAATGGCATCAAATCCGGACAAAGCCGTTTCCGTAATCTCAGCAGGTTTTATAATACGTACATCATAGCCAATCTGTTTCAGGCTTTGCGGAATTTCATCTCCGGCTCCTTCGATATAGCCGATAACCTGTCCGCTTTTTTTAATATTTAATCGGACAACCGAAGCTTCAGACGGCATCAGTACCGATTGTTTCGGGATGTGGTCGTATTGGATGGTCGTTAATTTCTGCGTATATTTTTGTCCGTCAACAGTAATTACCGGAGCAATGATGCCTTTATTTTCATAGGAAGGCGGTGTTACGTTAAATACCACAATCTTTTCATCGTTTTTCATCGCGATGTCAAAATCGATTTTGTCAGGAGAAACAGTCCAGCCTTGAGGAACCTGCAGGCTGATGTTTCCTTTTAAGTTCGCTTTTCCGGATTTTACCCTTACGGAAATCGGTTTTGTTTTGGAATCGGAGAAAATGGTGACCTCATCAATTACCGTTGCCGTGGCTTCCGGCAATACTTCAAAAGGTTGGTAGATTTCGCCTTTTTCCGGGTCGGAAATTTTATAGACAATTTCTCTGTAGATGTCCAGTGGTTGTCCGGCAATTTTAAGGCTCCATTTTAATTTGAGCTTTTCAGAATCCGGTCGTCCTATCATGGCCCTGTCTTTGACGGTATACATTCCCAATGTTCCTTTTTCATTTAGCCAATACGGAGAAGTGTAGGGAGTAGAGGCAAGCGTATGTAATTTTTTTTCGGTCTTGAACGGTTTGTTCTTATCCAGTTTTTTTCCTTGAATGATTCCATTTTCAGGATTATTAAGGAAAGTCACGGCAACCAGTTCAACATCCTGTGCGCCCTGGTTTACGGCTTCAAGCTTTAAAGTAAAATCGCTGTCCGGATTTGTGCTTTGTTCTGAAGAAACACCTTCAAAAAACAATCCTGCCGAAGCCAGGATAATATTTTCCAATTCCTGTTTTTTGATAGCCCTCCAATGTTCGTCATCCAGTTTGCTGACTAATTGATAGGCCTCGATTAATTTCGGGATATGAACAGACGGGTCTTTGAAATTGAAATGCGCCTCAATATCGTTCAGGATTTTTCCAATAGCTTCGCCTCCTTTTACTCTTGACCAGGTGGTATTGATGCCTTCAAACAGGTTGTTTTTATCTTTAGCCAAGTCGCCTTTTAGAAATTCAAGATATTCCATTTCATCTCCACGCGTTCCCATAGTACCAAAACCCTGGCATTTGTGCTGGCTTCGACTCAACGCGGCTATTTCGCCATTGCTTTTACCCTTAATTCCAAAATAAACACCGGCATTGATAGTGGCCATTTTGCTTTTATCGGCCTGTGCGAATTTTTCTTCGGAGCCGTAAAACCACCATGAGGTATTAAAAAATATTCGTTTTGGCTGCCAGGTTTTTAAGGAAGAAAGCTGCTCCGGAAAACTGTTTTTATTTCCGGCAAGGTCAAAAGCTTCCATGCTTAACATGGCAGAAGCAGTGTGATGTCCGTGTGTGGTTCCCGGGCTTCTGTGGTCAAAACGGTTAATGATAATATCAGGTTGGAATTTTCGGATGGCTAAAACTACATCGCTCAACACCTGATTCTTGTCCCAAATAGAAAAAGTTTCGTTAGGCTCTTTGGAAAAACCAAAATCGTTGGCACGTGAAAATAGTTGTTCACCGCCGTCAATTCTTCTCGCTGCCAATAGTTCCTGTGTTCTTAAAACGCCAAGCAATTCGCGAAGTTCAGAACCAATCAGGTTTTGTCCGCCATCTCCCCGCGTTAATGATAAATAAGCGGTTCTGGCTTTTACTTCATTAGAAAAATAGGAAATCAGCTTGGTGTTTTCATCATCAGGATGTGCGGCTACGTATAAAACCGACCCTAAAAAGTTGAGTTTTTGTACCTGTTCGTAGATTTCGCCAGAGCTTAATTTTTGCGGTTTCTGGGCATTCACCGTACAGAATGAAAGAAGAAAAAGGATGAGGGAGTGGTAAGCAGTTTTTGGTATCATTTTGATTTTATGGAACTAACTTTCAAACTTACATAAAAAAGTAGAATTATAATCGTGTTCAATAAAAATTAAGATTTTCCTAATTTCTCTTTTTTAATGGAATAAAAAATTAAAGAAGTAAGAAAATGTGTAGTTTTTAAGTATTGGATTGTATTTTGATTTTTAGTTATTGTTAATGGTGTATGAGTAATGCTAAAATTACTAAAAAAGATTTATTGATTGTCTGAAACCTTTATGACTTTTTAAATCAGTGTATTTTTTAATTCGTAATAATTTGAGATTAAAAACGCAATTCAAATAATTCCTGTCAAAATCATCTTTTAGCTGCTATAAACTTCCCAAATAGTCATTAACATTTATTTTGGAGCTAATATATTATGCTCAATTGAAAATTTTAAGTATTGTTCTGCCAGCTCATCTAAATCTAATCCAGAATTTGCGTTTATACTATCTTTTAATTGAAAATTAATTGTATACGATATAAAGGGCTCTTTTGCAAACAGTTGTTTCTGTTTTTTATCTAATGGCTGAATTGCTCTGTAGATTTTTAGTGCATCATAATTCTTCGCTTCAAAGGAAGTTTTTGAAATTGTTATTTCTTGTCTTTTAGGCAAAAAATTAAATTCTTTTTTCCATTCAACATATATTTCTTTGTTTTCTATACGCTTTTGCGAAAAATCCGTTTCATTAATAATATAGAAATAACTGAAAGTAAATGTAGTTAAATTAATAAGTGAATGTAATAGGATGGCTCTTTTGAGATTGAAATTTATTACAATCCACAATAAAATTGCTCCAAAACCAATTTGAAAAAAAATACTGTTAAATGCTAATAAAGAAGTAAAATCTGATACGTTGTAATGCATTACTCCAAAAAAGATGGTAGATACTATAAAAATAAAGTTATTTTCTTTTCCCTTGTTGATGATAAGAAGTAATAGAAATAATAAGAAAAGACTAAGATTTATGATATTAAAAAATATTATAACATACAGAAGTAGGATAACAAGGGATAAAATCTGAAGTTTCTTGATTTTACTAAAATATCCTCTAAAAGCTATTTCTTCAAAAACAGGAGCTATGATTATTCCAAAAAGCAATAATGTTAAAAAGGCTCCATTAATATCTTGTCTTGAATTAACATATTCGCCATCAAAAAAATATAAGATTAAACTTCCCAGCAAAAGACACCCTATTCCACTATATAATATCCAATTTTTAATTCTCACAGCAATATATTTTAAAGCAATTACCTTATCTATTAATTTTTAAAAATGATTTTTTCAAACAGCTTGATTTTAATAAATCATTTCACTACATGATTAAAAATTAGTGCTTTTCTGTTTGATAAGAAAATGGTTAGCTTCAATGTGTTATGGGAGTGTTGAAACACATTTTATTATGAAAAGAATACTATCCAAGAGGACAAAACTACGAAATTCACTGAAACTCTAAAATAAAATATTGCAAATAAGAATCAAAAAATAAAGGCGAATTAAAAAACTATATTGTTTCATAATTTTCCGGATGTGTTTTTTTTACTAAGATTTTAACTTTAACAATAAAGGAGAGCTGTTTGGCTCTCCTTATTTTATTAGTCATCATGGTGATGCTTGTGATGTTTTTTATGTTTTTTGTAATGCTTGTGGTCGTCATGATAGTGGTGAACTTCTCTTACGACAACCGGACGTGGTCTCGGTCCTCTGTAATATTTAACCTTATGGGTATTGAAATGGGCATAAGGTCTTGACCCATGATAATCTGTCAATACTACTTTATAACCGTTGTACAAATCATAATTACGGTATCGGGTTGGCAAATATCGGGCTCTTACCCAGGTTCCGTTGTTGATGTAGATAAAATTCGAGGCTCTGATATCGTAATAGGCTTCAATGTCAGGAAGATAATAATAATTTGCTTCTGTGTATCCAACCGGACCCCAATCCGGACGACTTCCGATACTTACATTAACAGATACTTGTGCTTCAAGCGTACCGGCCATTAAAAGGCCCAATCCTGCAATTAATACTTTTAGAGTTTTCATAGCGCTGTATTTTTAGGTTCTTCGTTGGAGAACAAAAACCAATAATGATGCCAGCACGATTTTTTTAAGAAATATTTAACTAATCGTAAGGTACGGTTTGCGGTTTTCCAAATTCAAAATTCGGCATTCCGAAATCGGTTGTTTTAAAAGAATTGGTTTGCATATTCCCACTGCCATCAATAGGAACACTAGGATAATACGAGAAAGAAAACTGAAAGGAATTGAACACCAGAAAGTCATTACTGATTATAACGCCAATGCCAATTTGGGAATAGGCTTTTCCTTTGTAGAGGTTGTTGTTTTCATTGCTCAGCAGGCCAATCGTATAGGTAAAGAAAGGATTAAAACGGAATCCTCCCAAATTCCAGGGTGAATAGGATTGGGTTTGCAGCGTTAACAATGCTTTTTTAGTACCCCGCAACTTATAGCTGCTAAAACCCGGTATGCCGTTTTCTTCATTGAGGTCTACCCGGTCTGCAACCGTAGGAAAGCGGTTGTTACCTATTACCAGTCTTGGTTTCACAAATTGCCTCAGCCTCCAATCGCCCAATTCAATAAGATTTGTAAAATAATTGGCCTCAACAGAAAAGACAGTTTGCTGTGTGATTGGCCCTCTAAAGAAGGTACCATATTCGACATTGGTACTAAAATAGCCCCATTTGAAATATTGCCCGAAAGAGAAGCGACCGCCCACATACAGTCGGTTGATGTGGTTTTTATTCTGATGGCCTACCGTGAGTGCATATACTTTTCCAATGGCAACGTCTTCTGTAATGCCGTAATTGAAAAGGTATTTATCCTGAATGAATTTTCGGGAAGTGATACCAAATCCCACCAGATAGAAATTTTCGTCAGAGAAATACTTTAGGCTGTCGTATTCCGGCGTAGGGAACTCGCTGTAATTTTTTCTCATGAACCGGAACGAAGTGATGAAATTGGTGGTTCGGTCTTCTTCGGAATTTCCTTTGAATATTTGGGTCGATTTTCCTACCCAGGCATCCTGGGTTCCCACTTTAAAATTTTGTGCCGCATAACGTCCCGTAGCGTCCGGTAAGGAATCAACCGTAAAATCCTGACCAATATAGACTCCGGCTCCCCATTTGGCAAAAGGAGAGAAGAAAGGACGGTCAACGGAAATACTTTTGGAGTAGTTATTATGCTCATCAACACGATAGGCGAGCGATGTCCGGATATAGGTATTAAGAATGTTAGGAATCGTATATCGCGTACTGACGGCACTCCTTCCATTGTCAAACCGCTGTCGGTAGGTATTATCCAATTCATGTCCTGTTCCTAAAAAATTTCGTTCCGTAAGCTCAAAAGTAGTCTTAGAAGTTGAGCCGGAAGCGTTAGGAATCAAACTCCAGGAATCCAACGCCCTGATGTAGATATCTACAGAATCAGCGTTTGTTCCTACCAATCGGGTAGTAAAGTCAACGCTTCGTATATATCTTTGGCTTCTGATTAAACGTTCGGATTCTTTGACGAGAAGTGAATCCAGTGGTCTGTTTTTTCGAATAAGCAACAGGTTTTTTATTGTGAGCTGGCGGGTTTTGATATGGACGTTATTTCCAAACCTTTCAAATCCGTTACGGGCTTTTTTAGTCGTATCTTTTTCCGAAAACCCAAAAGGATCAAGCGTTGTGATATAGATATTTCGGATAATTTTTCCTTCATACTTACTGTAGCTTTTAAGTACGACTTTATCCTTCTGCCTGTTTTTCGGTTTTTTTGAATCTACTGGCTTGAAAATAAGCTTATGGAGGAATTTGGTAAAACCTCTTTTTTTAGAATAGCGTTCAATGTCCCGATAGCCTTTCAGGGAATCTCTTTTCACGGGCTTTTCCTGCGCATGCGAATAGTGGCAGCAGCACAGAGTCAACAGGAGTAAAAAGAATCTGATTTTCTTAAGCATTGGGCAATTTTTACTATTTGGTATGACCTTGATTAGAGTGAAGTTACAAAATAGCATCCAGATTATGCTTATGTAAAGCAAAGTAAGATGCTAATCCATGAATTCCCGTTCCTCCCGTGTCGTATTCACAATAGAAACGCCCTTTTGTAGTAATAGATTGTTTGGATAGGTTACAAGTTCTCCTTCCTTGGTTCTCAAATAGGTATGGAAAGCCTTGATATCGTCAATTTCTCCTTCCAGCGGGAAATCCTTATCGTGGATTCTGATAGTATCACCAATTTTGAAAGGAAAGGAAAAAAACAATATTATTCCTGCCGTTATATTACTCAGAATAGACCATTGGGCGAAGAAAGCAACACCAATGATGGTAATGACAGAAGTAAAGGCAATGTAGATGTCGTTTGTTCGGACGCCCCAAATCATAAAGACACCGGCCAAAGTTATTGCCATAATAACAATGCTGATGTACTTGCTGACCAGAATAGCACGATGCTCGTTAATTTCTGCATGCTTGGCGTATCGTTTTATCAGGGTTGTAATAATAAAACGAATAATTGTTACGCAAACCAGCAGTACGATTGTGCTTACAATCTTTGGAGTATTTTCTTCGAAAAAGGACATTTTCTAGCTGTTTTTCCCAAAGGTAGTGAAATATTCATAAACTTTTTGGACGGGAAGGCCTACTACATTAGAGTAGGAACCTTCTATTTTGCTGATACCTATGATGCCAATCCACTCCTGTATGCCATAAGCTCCGGCCTTATCATACGGCTTAAAATTATTGAGATAGTAGGCAATGGCTTCGTCTGATAAATGGGCAAAAGTAACTTTAGTAACCTCGTTGATGATGTCGGTTTTTCCGTTATGCCTGAAACATACAGAGGTATAGACTTCATGGGTGGAATCCGACAAGGCTCTCAATATTTGGAATGCATCATCATAATCTTTAGGTTTTCCCAAAGCTTTTCCGTTATGCCAGACAATTGTATCACTGGTTACCAGAATATCGTTTGGGGCCAATTCACCCTGAAAAGCATCAGCTTTTAGTTTAGCCAGAAAATCAGTGATTTCGGAAGCTTTGAGATGTTCAGGATAGATTTCGTCTACTTCTTTCAGGCGTACTTCAAAATCCAGATGCATGTCCTGAAAGAACTGCTGTCTTCTTGGTGACCCTGATGCCAACAGGATAGTGTAGTTTTTTAAATGAGGATTAAGCATATTTGATATTGAAATTAATAACAGCTATAGAAAGTATTCCGAAGAAAATAACAAACTTTAATACCTTACTCAGATGATGGAAATCTTTTTGTTTTTTGGCAGAAAACATCTTGATGGTAAAGTAGAGTAGCGGTGCCAATATAAATAAGAAACCATAAGCGGAAGCATAAAACAGGTTGTTGGAATAGAGATTTTCATTAATGTAATAAACAATTAGTCCCAACGGAATAAAGCTCAACCCGAAAACTACCTTGCCCGTTCTGGCTAAGCCTAAAGCAATAGGAAGCGTATTCATTCCCTGATTATAATCACCGTTGACATCTTCCATATCCTTAACAATTTCACGGATAAAATTGATGATAAAGGCAAATACGGCATAATCAATAAGGATATTGAAAATAATGCCCATACCAGCTTGGGTTTCCGGTACAACCATTGGCAGCAAGTCAAAAATCCCGATAATAAGAATGCTCAATGAAAGCAACAGCGCAATAATGATATTGCCAATCAGCAGTGTCTGTTTTAAACCATTGGCGTATACATATAATGTAGCGGCAATAATAACAAATATGGCAGCAAAATTAGGTTTGTGAATCGCATTAGCCAGATAAAAACCAATACCAACGCCTATAACATTTAGGGCAATATAAATATTATATCCCATGCTTTCTGAAATCTGTTTTCCAATTACCACATTGTCCGGTTTATTGATTTCGTCCGTGGCCTGGTCAAAGATGTTATTTATAAGATAACCGCCGGCCGCAATACATACGGTTGAAAATACCAGAAGCGCAAACTGCCAGTCCTTTAAGGCAAGAGGAATGGACTGTGATTCTAAAAATCCGTATCTGAAAACCAATTGCATTATAGCAAGCATAATGAGGTTTTGGTAGCGTATTAGTTTTAAAAAAGACATAGGTTACTGTTCAGTAAATTATTAATCGTGTTTTCCATTGAAATATTGCATCCATTTTCCCTGTACGCGCATTACCTGTTCGATAACATCACGCACGGCTCCACGGCCGCCATTTTTATGAGAAACGTAAGTGCAGATTTCTTTGATTTCAGGGCTCGAATCCAACGGACAGGTAGGAAGACCCACCAGTTTCATCACATGGTAGTCAGGAATGTCGTCACCCATATAAAGCACCTGTTCCGGTTTGATATTATAAATATCCGTGTATTCCTTGAATGCCTCAACTTTGTCCGGACAAGCCAAATGGATGTCTGTGATGCCAAGATTTCGCAATCGGATTCGGACGCCTTCGTTACTTCCGCCAGAAATAATACAGACATGGTAGCCACTTTCTACTGCTGCTTTCATAGCAAAGCCATCGCGAATATTCATAACGCGGAGCATTTCGCCGGTTGGGGTAATATGGACAGAACTATCGGTCAGAACGCCATCGACATCAAAAATAAAAGTTGTGATGTCGTTCATGATTTCTTTATAACTTTTTGACATTAGATTGTTGAATGGAATGTGTTAGTATTTTATAGATTTCTTTTTGTGTATTGTCTGTAAGTAACGCCAAATGGGCCTGAATGGTATTGAGGTCATTTCTTTTTGCCGGTCCGGTTTGGGCTTCTAATGGTGAAAGATGCTGCACTTTATTGGCGGTTTCGGCAATCAGCGGTTTGAGAATTTCAAACGGTAGCTGGTGTTCAGCACAAATCTCTTTCCCAATCTGATAAAGATGATTGGTAAAATTGTTGACAAAAACAGCGGCAACATGCAGCGATTTTCTTTGGTCAGAGCTAATCAGGTAATGTTTGGAACCAATAGCTTCGGCAACATTTTCTAAAATGGTATAATCATCGTCAAACTCGCTTTCCATGCATATTGGTAGGGTAGAAAAGTCGACTTCCTTGTTTTTCGTAAAGGTTTGTAACGGATAAAAAACGCCCCTGCGGTTTTTCGGATGTAGTTCACTCAAAGGAACACTGCCGGAAGTATGCACGACAAGTCGGTTCTCAAACGGAAGACTTGAAGAAACCTCAGCAATGGCGCTATCAGAAACAGCAATGATATAGATATCTGCTTCTAAAAATTGACTATGGTCATTGATTATTTTTGAATCCTCAACCAGATGCGAAAGGCTTTCCTTTTGTCGTGAGAAAACTTGTGACAGCTCAATTCCGTTGCTTTTTTTAAAAGCATGGATAAGATGCTGTGCCACATTTCCGGAACCGATTATAGTTGCTCTAATCATGCCGCTAATTTAGGGATTTAGTTATGAATTACAAGGAGGGTTTATTTCAATAATTCCTTTAGGTTTAACAGACTCTTAGAATAAAGAAGGCAATTAAATCACTACATTTATAATAGCCAATAAGTAAAGGATTTAAGAAGTTTTAATGTAGGAGGATTATGAAAAAGTTTAAACTGGCAGTTGAAGCCTGCCTTACCTGTTTTGGTGCCTGTGAAGTCTGTGCCGCCAATTGTATCGAAATGAATGATAAAAATCACCTGCACTGTATTTTGCTTTGCCGTGATTGTGCAGAAATTTGCATTCTTTGTGTCAAGTTCTGTTCCAGGAACTCCGGGTTTTCCACTGCCCTGATGAAGTTGTGCGCTAAAATCTGTACCGCCTGTGCCGTAGAATGTGAAAAATTTGCCCATCATGCCCATTGCAGGGAATGTGCAGAGGCATGCAGGAAATGTGCTGCTGCCTGTAGTTTTAAATGGTAAGCAATACGACCAATTATTTTATGAGGTTTCAGGATTTTTGATGCAGAATTAAAAATGACTTAAAATATTTAGAAAAAATTAACAAGGAATTACGAAAAACGCAGGAGTAGGTTTAACGGTTGTATCAAACATTTTTCCTTATTTTTGTGGCACTTTTTAAACTATGTAATTCCACTTTTCATGGATAAGATTTTTTCCTTCCTGTTTTCCACACGTTTAATGGCTGTTTTATTTATCGTTTTTGCAGCTGCAATGGGAATCGGTACTTTTATTGAAGACGCTTACAATACCGATGTTGCCCGGATTTTAATTTATAACAGCTGGTGGTTTGAGGCAATTATGTTTCTCTTTCTGATTAACTTTATAGGAAATATCAAGAAATACCAATTACATAAGAAGGAAAAATGGGCTACGTTATTACTCCATCTTTCCTTCATTTTTATTTTAATAGGTGCTTTTGTAACCCGACACATCAGTTATGAAGGGATGATGTCTATTGCAGAAGGTGCTTCTGAAAATCAGGTTTACTCCGAAAAAACATTCCTCAATGTTTTTGTGGATGGCGAATATAAAGGCGAAATGAAACGCCGTGTTGAAGAAAAGGAACTGTTGCTTTCACAGGTAACGGACAATGATTTCTCAATCAAGGGCAAATTTGCTGACACTCCTTATGAAATAGAATACAAGGACTTTATCATGAATGCCAAAGAGGTCATTAAAGAAGACCCGAATGGAACATTATATATTAAAATGGTTGAATCCGGAGACGGGTCGCGCCATGAGCATTACCTAAAAGAAGGTGAAGTACAAAGCATCCACAATGTGCTTTTTGCTTTCAATAAACCAACAAACGGTGCGGTAAATGTTATCAAAGAAGGCGACAAATATACTTTCAAAGCACCATTTGGTGGACAGTTTATGCGTATGGCGGACAAATTTCAGGGTACAGTTGTGAAAGATTCTGTACAGGATTTGATGTTCCGTTCCTTATACAATGTTGGCGGGGCTCAGTTTGTTTTTCCGGAAGCTGCCATAAAAGGAAAAGTAGCCTATGAATCGAACAATGACTATAAAGACAAAGCTACTGATGATGCTTTGATTGTGACAATTAAGGCAGGAGGAAAAACGCAGGATGTAACTTTAATTGGTTCCAAAGGAAAAATGGGAGAGCCTCAATCCTTTAAAGTTGGAGGTCTTGACTTTACGCTGTTTTACGGAAGTAAAGTTTATACATTACCTTTTAAAATCAAGCTGAACGATTTTATTGCGGAAAAATATCCGGGAACTTTGAAAAGCTTTTCAGCTTTCAGGAGTAAAATTACCGTGGAAGACGAGAAACCTTTTGACTACGAAATTTTTATGAATAATGTTCTTGACCACGGAGGTTACCGTTTTTTCCAGGCATCCTACGATTATACAGACAATCACCTGAGAGATACTTATGAACCAAATATCACGGTACTATCTGCAAACCACGATTTCTGGGGAACCTGGATTACCTATATCGGATATTTCCTTTTATACATTGGCATGATGGCCATTTTATTTGATAAGAACTCAAGATTTGGTATTGTGAAGAAAAAACTGGACAAAATCAAATCAAGAAAAGCCAAGCTGATTACCCTGTTATTATTGTTTGTTAGTGCCGGAAGTTTTGCACAGCACGACCATAATGCCCCGGGACACAATCACGGAACCGGTAGCGCTGCTCCATTAAAAAGAGTAATGCCTACAGAAAAACAGATTGATTCCCTGTTGAAAATCATCGAAGTTAAGCCGGAACATGCGGCAAAATTTGGAAGAATCGTAATTCAGGATGATGGCGGAAGAATGAAGCCTATCAACACGTTTTCATCAGAATTATTACGAAAAGTGAGCAAGAGCGACCACTATAAAGGCTATAATTCCGACCAGGTATTTTTGTCAATGTCACAATATCCGGAAGTTTGGTTCAATGTGCCTTTTGTTTACCTGAAAAAAGACAATGACAGCCTTCATAAAATCTTAGGCGTTGATCTGAAAGCAAAACACGTTCCGTTTATCAGCTTTTTTGACGAGCAGGGAAATTACAAATTATCACCTTATCTGGACGAAGCCTACAAAGCGGCCATTCCAAACCAGTTCCAGAAAGATTTTATAGATGTTGATAAAAAAGTAGTGCTATTGAATGCGGCTTTGAGTGGAAAAATATTAAAGATTTTCCCGATTCCGTATAATAAGGCCAATAAATGGGTTTCCTATCTGGAATTGAATGAAACGGGCATTAAAGGTGTAGATTCAACTTATACCAAAAATGTACTTCCCGCCTATATGGGATTCCTGAATGAAGCCAGAAAATCAGGCGGCTACAAGCAGGCGGATGAAATTCTGGAAAGCATTACGCTTTTCCAAAAGAAATACGGAAAGGCAGTTCGTCCAAGTGATGATAAAATCAACTCAGAAATCATTTACAACAAATACGATATCTTTAAAAAATTATACTATTTGTATATGATGGCAGGTGTTTTCATGCTGTTGTTCACGATTGTAAAGATATTTAATAACAGAAAAGCCATTCGTGTTATTGTAAAAGCCTTCCATATCCTTATCGGTTTCTTTTTTATCCTTCACACGGCCGGATTGATTATGAGATGGTATATTTCAGGACACGCACCTTGGAGTGATGCTTATGAATCGATGATTTATGTAGGCTGGGCAACCATGTTCTTTGGATTGGCTTTCGGAAGAAAATCTGAATTGACAGTAGCTTCAACAGCATTTGTTGCTTCGATGATTTTGATGATAGCACACTGGAACTGGATGGATCCTGCTATCGCCAACCTGCAGCCTGTATTGAATTCCTACTGGTTAATGATTCACGTAGCCGTGATTGTGGCAAGTTACGGACCTTTTACACTGGGAATGATACTGGGCTTAGTTTCGCTATTGCTGATGATTTTTGCCAATGAAAAGAACAGCAAGAAGTTGGAATTAAATATCAAAGAAATTACCTATATCACGGAATTGTCATTAACAGTTGGTCTGGTAATGCTTACCATAGGAAACTTCCTTGGAGGGCAATGGGCTAACGAAAGTTGGGGACGTTACTGGGGTTGGGACCCGAAAGAAACATGGGCATTGATTAGTATCATGGTTTATGCATTCGTAATCCACGCCAGATTGGTTCCGGGACTAAAAGGAACATGGATTTTTAACGTGTTTAGCGTTTTTGCTTTCTATTCCATCATGATGACCTATTTTGGTGTGAACTTCTACCTGACCGGATTGCATTCCTATGCCAGTGGTGATAAGGTAGTAACGCCTAATTTTGTCTTTGTATCGATTGGAATTGTAACCTTGATTTCGATTCTGGCTTATTTCAAGCAAAAAAAATATTTGAGAAGCTAATCGATTTATTTTGCTGATACGTTTAAAGCAGTTTGTAACTGTTCTGATGGCGCTTTTATTTATTTCCTGTAATTCTACTAAAATGGTGAGCATTCAAAAGGAAGGCCACATTGAAACAGGAAAAATAAAAAACAATAAGAAAACAGGTAAATGGAAATACAGCTATGAAAACGGAAGGCTTTATCAGGTAGGAAGATTTAAAAATAATCTGGAAACCGGAAACTGGAAAGTATTTCATTCTAATGGTTTTTTAAGGCAAACGGGAAAGTTTAAAAACGGTAAGATTGACGGTCTTTGGAAATTCTACCATGAAAATGGCATTTTATACGGATTAGGTAAGGCCGAAGAGGGAAATTTTCAGGGAGTATGGAAATGGTTTTTCCCCAACGGGCAAATCCATACCATCAGAAATTATGAAAACGGGAAGTTGGTTTCCGTAGATTTTGCCAAAAACTTTAAAGGAAATAATATCGACAAAGGCACTATTAAAAATGGCAACGGTACTTTAATAGTCTATGAAACCCAGATTTTAAAAGACAGCATACTTGAAGTTTTAAACTATAAAGACGGACAGATAAAATGATTATCTGAAACCTATACGCAACAATTCAAATATATTTATATTTCCCTTTTGCGGTTCTGCATCTTTGTGTGAAATAGTTGCTGGTAAAGCTTCAGCACCAAAGATTTTAAAGAAAAAGTTGCAGGAAATGAGTTTTTCCTCTTCTTTCATTTTGTATGGATTCTTCAAATTGGTCTAATCCATTTTGTTTGGGCTAAAATAAAAACTCAAAACTGAAATTTCTCGGCAAATCATTATTCTTTAATTTTGTGTTAGATTATCATCGATAGCTATCTTTTGTTTAATATAAAATCACGAAAGAGAGATATGTTTATTTTATAAAAAAAAGTTATATTTATTTTTTTTAATCTAAAACATATAAGCCATGAAAAAAATTAGCGCCGCAATTCTATTAATTATTTTTTTAGGATTAATATCATGCCACGAGGATTCACAAACTATTTCTGAAAACCCTAAAACTGCTTCAGAAAATTACCAACGTAAAATGTCAAAAGATGAAATGGAAATGACTGTTGACCCTTTCAATGATAAAGACAAAAACTATACTATTGTATATAATGAGATTAAAGACTACGAAAAAGAGCTTTCCTTTTTAACCGCCACTGTCACAACTTATAATTTTACCCATGTAAGAGTTTATGAATTTCCAAATATTAAAGATGTAACTCAAAAAACTGCGGTTATTACGCTTATAGATAAATCGTATCTCTTATTCTATAAGGAAGAAAAAAATACATTAACCGTTACTAATAAAAAGGGTATAAAGATTTTTACGGCAGATTTAAAATCACAGGGTAAAAATTATATTGACTCTGGGTTAGTTTCTGATTTGCAGAATACATTTGTAGGCATTCCTTATAGTAAGTGCGATTGTCATGGTGAAGAATCATCGTGTAATCATAAGTTCGATAGGATGGAAAATTGTGCAAAATATAAATTTTCCAAATGTTATGCTTGCGGAAATGATGTCTGTACACAAGACAATCGATGTGATATTGCAAGATCACTTACAGGTCCTGCATGGACACTAGGTTTAATAGCTGCTTGTTCTGTAGCACAATTATAAATGAAAAACATGAAAGTAATCTTGATTTGGGGTATAGTTCAATTTATATTCTTAACTAGTACAACCATGTTATTTATAAATGGACATCAAAATTTAGCTGGTAATCTTTATATTGTATTTACTGTGGAATTTGTACTATTCATTGGATATGTGGTATATTTCGTAGTAAAGAAAAAGTAAATCATGCCTAAAATATTCATAGGAGAGAAAAAATAACAAGGATTCAATTTCGAATCCTTGTTTTATAAACAAAAACCTATTTTATTGCATATAGACTTTTCGACACTCATTTTTATTTAACAAAAGTTTAAACGAAAACAGTTTTTGAATTTTCTAATTTTATAAAAAATAAAAACGATGAAAAAATTAGCCTTCGCCTTTGCGTTATTGGGTTGTCTGGCATGTCAGCAGAACCAGGCACAGGAAAAAAACACAAAAACGGCAACACCAAAAAATAAAACAATGAGTAAAGAAACAATCTACCAGTTTAAGGTAAAAGATTTGGAAGGAAATGATTTCGACTTCGCTTCTTTGAAAGGAAAGAAGGTCTTAATTGTCAATACAGCTTCAAAATGCGGATTAACACCACAGTATAAAGATTTGCAGGCAATTTACGACCAATACAAAGATAAAGGGTTTGTTATTGTTGGCTTTCCTGCTAATAATTTCGCCTCACAGGAACCGGGAACGAATGAAGAAATAGGGGCTTTTTGTGAAAGAAATTATGGTGTGACTTTCCCGATGATGTCTAAAATTTCAGTCAAAGGAGATGATATGGATGCGGTTTATAAATTTCTGACCCAGAAATCTAAAAATGGCTTGCAGGATTCCGAAGTAGAATGGAATTTTCAAAAATACCTGATTAACGAAAAAGGAGAATTGGTCAAAGTAATATCGCCTAAAACACTACCAACCGACCCTGAAATTGTAAATTGGATTAAGGCTTAAAACCTTTTTGAACAAATAAAGAAAGGCTTTCAGGAATCTCAGGTTTTGAAAGCCTTTCTTATTTCAGAAGCAATTGCATGAGCTGAACATCCAGCCATTTTTCAAATTTATAGCCGGCTTCTTTGAGAACACCTGCTTTTTCAAAGCCGAATTTTTCATGAAAGGCAATACTTCCGGCATTATCGGTATCAATAAGCCCGATTATGGTATGAAGTTTCTGTTTTTTAGCAACTTCAATTAATTCGGATAAAATTAGTTTTCCAATTCCTTTTCCTGAAAAACCTTCCCTGACATACACAGAATGTTCTACCGTAAATTTATAGCCTGCTTTTAAACGGAAACTGCCATAGGTTCCAAATCCCAATACTTTGTCATTTTCATGCGTTGCAACAATAACGGGAAAATTTTGTTGTCCTTTTTCCCTAAACCAATCCAATTGTTCATTTAAGGTCCTGACATCATAATCATAAATGGCCGTGGTGTTTAATATGGCATCATTCACAATTTCTAAAATAGCTTCTGTATCTTCAATTCTGGCAGTTCGGATATGGATTTCCATGTCATAATATTTTCACTTCCAAAGATAGAAAAACTTGTTAAGAATGAGCCGAAAGCCTTAGTATCTTTGTATCTTTGAGGCTTTGATACTATAAAGAATGATTTATCCTAAAATACCTTTAGCACAAAGCATCATTGAGATTTGCAGGACTAAAGGACTCACCGATATCGTAATCTCTCCAGGTTCACGAAATGCCCCGTTAACTATTGGTTTTGCCAGCAATCCGGACTTTAAATGCTATAGTATAGCCGATGAAAGATGTGCCGCTTTTTTTGCCTTGGGAATGGCACAGCAGACCAAAAAAGCAGTCGCGCTTGTCTGTACATCAGGCTCAGCCTTACTCAATTATTATCCGGCTATTGCAGAGGCTTTTTACAGCCAGATTCCTTTGGTTGTAATTTCAGCAGACAGGCCGTTGAGCAAGATTGATATTGGGGACGGACAGACTATCCGGCAACAGAATGTTTATGCCAACCATATTATCTACAGTGCTAATCTGACGGAAGAAGCTTCTCAGGAAAACGACCTCAAAATTGCCGATGCAATAACTCTGGCTTTGGTTAAGAAAGGCCCTGTTCATATTAATGCTCCGTTTGAAGAGCCTTTGTACGAAACCGTTTCTAAACCGGAAGTCACTCCGGTTATTTCTGAAACTACCTTTGAAAATCCAAACTCTGATGAAGATTTAACACCGTATATTTCACAATGGAATACGGCCAAAAAGAAATTGGTTTTGGTAGGAGTCAACGACCCGGACACAATTGATGAAGCGGTTATTAATCATCTGGCACAGGATTCTTCGGTAGTAGTCATGACCGAAACGACATCCAATCTGCACCATCCTAATTTTATAAACAATATTGATACTATAATCACACCTTTTACCGATGAGGATTTTAAAGATTTCCAGCCGGAAATTCTCCTGACTTTTGGTGGAATGGTGGTGTCAAAAAGAATCAAGGCTTTTTTAAGGAAATACAGACCAAAAGCACACTGGCATATCGATACTTTACGGGCTTATGATACATTTGGTGCATTAACCAAGCATTTTATTGCTGAACCTAATGATTTCCTGAAGCAATTTTTATCGGAAACTGTTGTTGTGTCAGATTACAATAAGAAGGCACAAGAGCTAAAAGCAGCCAGAAAAGAAAAACACGATTTGTATGTTTCCAAAATACCATTTTCGGATTTTACGGTTTTTGATAAGATAATACCTGGCCTGCCCAAAAACAGCCAGTTGCAAATCAGTAACAGTTCGGCTATCCGTTATGCCCAATTAATTGATATTGACCCAAGTATTGCCGTTTTCTGTAATCGCGGAACAAGTGGTATAGACGGCAGTACCTCAACAGCAGTTGGCGCAGCACTGGCCAGCGGAAAAGAAACCATATTGATTACCGGTGATGTCAGCTTTTTTTATGACAGTAATGCCTTGTGGAATAATTATATCCCAAAGAATTTCAAAATTATCCTGCTCAACAATGGAGGAGGCGGTATTTTCAGGATTCTTCCCGGACATCAGGAAACACCTGTCTTTAATACTTATTTTGAAACTTCACATTGTCTGACAGGAGAACAGTTGGCAAAAATGTATCATTTTGATTATTTCTCTGCCAGTAATGAAACTGCTCTGGAAGATGGGCTTAAAGCATTTTATGCCAGTAAAAAACCGGTAATATTGGAAATTTTTACGCCTACTTTGGAAAACGACAAAATATTGCTGCAGTATTTTAAAGAACTGGTTTAAAAAAGAACAAATGGGTTTTATAATAAAGATTGTACCTTTGTCCTCTGCAACTTAGAAACTTTGCAACTGAAAAGAAATGATTGAAATAGGAAAATACAATACGCTGACAATTGACAGGGACACGCAGGTCGGATTATTTTTAACCGATGGGAAAGAGGATGTCTTGCTACCCAATAAATATGTCCCGAAAGTATTTGAAATAGGAGAAGAAATAGAAGTTTTCGTATATCTTGACCACGAAGAAAGACCCGTAGCCACAACTTTAAGACCTTATATCCAGCTTAATGAATTTGCGCTTTTGAGAGTAAACTATACCAACCGTATAGGCGCTTTTATGGATTGGGGATTGGAAAAAGATATACTTGTTCCGTTTAAGGAACAGGCCCGCCCAATGGAAAAAGGAAAGCGTTATCTGGTTTTCCTCTACATGGACGAAAAAACAAACCGATTGGTTGCTTCCAGCAAAACCAATCAGTTCTTAAATAATGAAGAACTTACGGTTGAAGTAGGTGAAGAAGTCGACCTGATTGTTTCTCATATTACAGATTTAGGAATCAATGTTATCATCAACGAACAGCACAAAGGTTTAATCTATAAGGATGAAGTATATGATGACCGAATCAGGACCGGCGACCGTTTACGCGGTTATATCAAGGCCATTCGTCCGGGTAATAAAATTGATGTGGCTTTACAGAAACAGGGTTTTGATGCCGTTGAGCCTAATGCTGAGAAAATCATGGATGAGCTTCGTGCCAGCCGCGGTTTCCTTCGTCTGAATGACAACAGCCATCCGGAAGACATCAAAACGGTGTTGAAAATGAGCAAAAAGACATTTAAAAAAGCAATAGGTGTGCTGTATAAGCAAAAACTGATTGAAATAAAAGAAGACGGGATTTATTTGGTAAAATAATTTAAAATGTAAAAGTAAAGTTTTTACTACTTTTGCCGGCTAAATAAATCAAATCCAAAATGAAAAAAATTTACATTCTGTTTCTTCTCTCTGCCCACACCATTTTTGCTCAGGATTATTCAGTCGAAAAATCAACATTCTCATTCCAAACCGGTTTCTTCGGATTTTGGTTAAATAATGAAAGCAGGCTTTCTGATAAGGTTACGCTAAAGACTGAGATAGGACTCGATGTTTTTACACAAAAAAATAATGATAATGAGGGGAGTGTCGATTTTGATGCCCTTGTACCCGTAATTACTTTTGAGCCTCGTTGGTACTACAATCTTGAAAAAAGAGGCTCTAAGGGAAAAAATATCCATAACAACGCAGCAAATTTTATTGCTCTTACAGTGAGCTACCATCCCGATTGGTTTGTCATTACGGGAGTTGAAAATGCTTATTTGAATCATCAGGTAGCTGTTGTTCCAAAATGGGCAATGAAAAGAAACATAGGAAAAAGTGATTTTACCTATGAACTTGGTGCAGGTTTAGGATATAATTTTATTTTTAATAAAAAATATCCTTTTGATGATTCCGGTGAAGTTTGGCTTGACCTTCATGCAAGAATAGGCTATATTTTCAAAAGCTCAAGAAAAAAATAATAAAAAAGCTCTCTCGATTATGAGGGAGCTTTTTTTAAGGCGCTAAGACACTAAGTTTCTGAGGTACTAAGGTTTTAAGCTTCCCAAATCCGCGGTAATTTCCCTAATCCGCATTAATCCGCGTTCTAAAAAGAGGTACTAAGGCTCTAAGTTTCTGAGGTACTAAGAGTTTTAAGCTTCCCAAATCCGCGGTAATTTCTTAAAATCCGTGTTAACCCGCGTTCTAAAAGAGGTACTAAGGCGCTAAGTTTCTGAAGTACTAAGGTTTTAATCTTCTCAAATCCGCGATAATTTCTTTACCACGTTATCTGCGTTCTAAAAAAGGGCTAATGTTTAAAGGTTCTGACTTTAATTAGATTTTAACTTCCTGACGGTAATTTAGTTTGTAAAGAATATTTTGTACATTTGTATATACAAATATTAAAGAATTGAAACGTTCGCATTTTATTCAAACAATAACAGGAGGAATAGTTATGGCATCATTACAGCCTTTTTATAATTGGACACAAGACTTAAACGAAGAAGACATAAAACATCCGGTACTATTTATTGGACACGGTTCTCCAATGAATGGGATAGAAGACAATGAATTCTCCCAAAATTGGGCAAAAATGGGAAAAGAAATCCCAAAACCCAAAGCCGTTCTGGTCATTTCAGCCCATTGGCTAACACGTGGTACACACATTACAGCCATGAACAATCCAAAAACAATTCATGATTTTGGAGGCTTTCCGCAGGCTTTGTTTGATGTACAGTATCCCGCGAAAGGTAGTCCGGAACTGGCGGCAGAAACAGCCAAACTGATTCATTCTACTAATGTTGGCCTTGACCATGATTGGGGACTCGACCACGGAACCTGGACTGTTGTGAGACATATGTATCCTGACGCAGACATTCCGGTATTGCAGTTGAGTATTGATTATAGCAAACCTGCCCAATACCATTACGACCTGGCAAAACAGATAGCCTTACTTCGCAAAAAAGGCGTACTAATTATTGGAAGCGGTAATATGGTGCACAACCTCCGAATGATTGACTGGAAAAAATTACGCGAACCGGAATATGGTTTTGATTGGGCCATAGAAATGAACGATATTTTTAAACAGAAAATCGAAAATAGAGACCACAAAGCCCTGATTGATTACGAAAACCTCAGCAAAGCATCAAAACTGGCTATTCCAACGCCAGACCATTATTATCCAATGCTGTATTCGCTTGCCTTACAGGACAATCAGGAAGATACAGTATTCTTTAATGACAAGCTGGTGGGCGGTTCCTTAAATATGACATCAGTAAAAATTGGCTGATTATCTTTTTGCGCTTTCCATTTGCAGTACCAGATTTTGATATTTTCGGCTTAGGGAAAACATTTTCTCAGCCGCTATCATGATAATAACCGGAACCAGGAAATATTCAGCAAGATTTTCAATATAAAGCAAATAGGTAGAAAGGATAAAAAGCCTTGAATATTCCAAATAATAAATCCATTTGCGTTGTTCCAGCAAAGCCCCGCAGTTAATCAGTGTAATTATAATAAAGGAAAGCCCGAAAATCTTATCATAAAACCCAAGACTTCCAAAATAATAGGTAAATACGGTCAGGATAAGCGTACTCACGGCAAGCTGTATGTATAAATAATTTCGGAACTTGAGTCGGTGGCTTCTATCGGTTTTGTCTTGCAGGAACCGTTTTTCCAGCATTGGACGAATGTCCTGGTCCATAGCAGCAGGACTGCCAAAAACAGCATCCCATCTTGCCTTAAAACCTTTGGAACGCTTCCATAACTCATATATTTCAAAATAATAATGGAAATGCTGCCATAGAAAGCTGTAGCTTTTCAGCGGATGCGTCAAACCGTACTTTGGTTTTTCTTCTTCTTCCTGAAAAGTTCCAAACATTCGGTCCCAGAAAGTGAACATATCGCCATAATTTTTGTCAAGGTATTTTTCATCCGAAGCATGATGCACACCGTGAACCGATGGCGTTACGAACACATACTCCAGCCATTTTATACGTCCGATGACCTGTGTATGAGTGAAAAAAGAGTAGGCACCATGAACCAGTAACATCGTAATTACCATCTTGGGATGGAAACCTAGAAAAGGCAGTATGCACCAGAATCCTGTCCTGATGATAGCCTGAAAGGTCGTAATTCTGGCAGCAGCCGTAAAATTGAATTCCTCGCTGTGGTGGTGGACAATATGTGCGGCCCAAAAGAAGTTTACTTCATGTCCGAGCCTGTGATACCAATACCAGACAAAATCAGTTGCAAGAATAAGCCCTATCCAAATCCAGAAATTACCGGGAATGTCAAAAATTCGGTAATGCTCATAAATATAATAGAAAAGCTGGTAGAAGCTTGCCGCTATAAAAAGATTAATCAGTCGTTCTGCCAGGCCAATACTAATATTAGAAACAGAACTTTCATAATTGAATATTTCCGGACGCTTTTTGCGTTGTGCTAATTTATATTCTAAATAGACGAAAAGGAAAAAAGCAGGCATTGCAAATGCCAGAAAATTAATGTTTTCCATACCTCATTATATTTTTAGTGGACTTTATAAAAAGCTCATTATTAGAGCTTTTGTATGATAAAGTTATCAAAAAAATATAGAGGAAAGGCTAGGCGACTTATCAACCGCTGTTCATAAATTTCCGGAATTCGGCAACATTTTATCGAAACGAAAACAATAAGAAAGATTTATTGAATACTCGATAAAATAAACTTTTCAAAATTGCCGATTGCATAATTTTCAAAGAGTAAAATTTAACAGTTTTTCTACTCGATTTCGATGTGCGGATTGATTTCTAACAAGGCATCAATGAATTCCTGCTTTCGTTTCGGCGAAATATAAATATCGTCAAATTTGCCGTATTTGATGATAAGTCCTTTGCTACCCAAAGCAGGTTTAAGCGTTGATTGTACAAACCACTTTTTTTGGTGGACTATTGCATTGATTTTGTAAATATCAATTTTTCCGCGAATAGGTCCTGATGTATAATGAAGGAATGAATTCTTGATGACATATTTGGTATCCAAAAGAATCCATAGAATAAGAAGGGTACAAAGTGAAACTATGATAATAGGGATAAACATTTCACCCCAGATTTGATTGGGTGTAAAAAAAGGGGTGGCGATTAAAAAGAGAACAATCAGCCACAGCATAGTGACCGTAGGAATATGATGGTCTGAATAAAATTTTTTCATCTTTAAATTTAAGAAAATAGTTCAAACAAAAAAATCGGGATTAGAAAATCCCGACTTGTTTTTTTATGGAAACGTTAGACGCCTAATTCTTTTTTGGTTTTCTTCAAAAGTCCATCTTTGTGCAATAGTACAGAAATGGCTTTTAATCTTAGGTAAGGAACACTCATGTAGATATAACCGTCATTTCCAAGATTCTTTGAGCCCCATGAATTTTTTACCTTGTAATAGATATTGCCTTTTTGGTCTTTTACTTTACCAACAATATGCATCAGGTGGTCGTCTGTAGTATTGAAGTTTTCAAATTCCTGCTGGCGGAATTCAGGAGTGATGTTCTTTTCCGGTTTGATTTCAGTAAGAATCGTCTTTTCATCCGCTTCGTTTTCCGGGATTACAGCAATTCCATTTTTTCCGGAAAAAGTTTTTTCACTTACATCGGCATCCAAAGCCAGCGTGTAGCCCTTGTCTAAAGCGTTATCAACGTTTTGTACAAACTCGTCAAGAGGCATATTGTAAAAGCTTCCGTTAGAAAAATTGTCAGGGATATCCAGGATAAAAGTCTTGTAGTAAGGCTCGTTGGTAAAAGAAGTGATTGTCACATAATCTTTCAGATTTAGTTTGGTCATTTCCAGGAAGCTCTTTGGCGTATATTTTTTTCCGTCGTAAGTAAACTCGGTTACGTTGGCTCCCATATATTTATCCAATATGGCTTCTACTTCAGTTTTCCATTTCGGATCCAGTTTTTTGGAAGGGTCGGCATATTTTTTCAGCAAATCTTCCAGTTCTTTTGCCATTTTAGAATGGTCGTGCTTGGTTGCATTTCCTACCAAACCGGAATAGGCTGTCAAAGGCACAATACCAAATTGCATAGCGCTATTGATAACATCATGGTTTAGACCACCTTCGCCAAATTGTGCTTTTCCCTGACGCATTACATAATTCCATGCCTTTTTAGGATAGGTATTACGCACATTGTACATTTCAGAAAGGTCGATTTTCCTGCCTGTTGTTCTGATAATTTCAGCTTCTAAGAAAGAAGTAGAAGAAAAGCTCCAGCAGGTTCCGGTAATGTCCTGAGAAATTACAGGAGTCGCTTCTATATCTTTAATGGTTTGGAACTCATACTTTTGAGAATATGCTGAAAAAGCAAATGCAAGCAAAGCAATAGGTAAGAAAGTCTGTCTCATTTAGATTTTAATTTTTGTTATTCGTAGTCTGTAAAAAATGATTTATTTTTACGCTAAAATAGTATAAAAATGAGTTCAATAAACTGGGAAACTGTTAAAGATTTTGAAGATATAACCTATAAGAAGTCCAATGGCGTTGCCAGGATAGCTTTTAACCGTCCGGATGTAAGGAACGCTTTCCGTCCAAAAACGACAAGCGAACTCTATCAGGCTTTTTACGACGCACAGGAAGATACCTCCATTGGTGTTGTCCTGTTATCTGCTGAAGGACCATCATCCAAAGATGGTGTATATTCCTTTTGCAGTGGTGGTGACCAAAAGGCGAGAGGACATCAGGGCTATGTGGGCGATGACGGAATGCACCGCCTTAATATTTTGGAAGTGCAGCGTTTAATCCGTTTCATGCCAAAAGTAGTCATTGCAGTAGTTCCGGGATGGGCCGTTGGTGGAGGACATAGCCTTCATGTGGTTTGCGACTTGACATTGGCAAGCAAAGAACATGCTATTTTTAAGCAGACGGATGCAGATGTGACAAGCTTTGACGGAGGTTATGGCTCGGCATATCTTGCAAAAATGGTTGGACAGAAAAAAGCAAGAGAAATTTTCTTTCTAGGAAGGAATTATTCGGCACAGGAAGCTTTTGATATGGGAATGGTCAATGCTGTAATCCCTCATGCTGAATTAGAAGATACAGCCTACGAATGGGCTCAGGAAATTTTGGCCAAATCGCCAACTTCTATAAAAATGCTGAAATTTGCCATGAACCTTACAGATGATGGAATGGTCGGACAGCAGGTTTTTGCAGGAGAAGCAACGCGTCTGGCTTATATGACAGACGAAGCCAAAGAAGGGAGAAACGCTTTCCTGGAAAAAAGAAAACCAAACTTCGAAAAGAAATATTTGCCATAGACCCACAAACAATAGTATCCTAACTTATAGAAACCCCTAACTGCGATGGAATTTACAAATGAAACCATTGACATAAATCAGCTTCCAAAATTTGAGGAAGTGCACTTTTCGCCACTGAATAAGAATTATATCAAGGTAGTCTATATCAATATTGCGATTGTTTTATTGATTATAGCTATTGGAATTGGTGTACTGATTTATTTCAATGAAGATTTTCAGAATACTCAGACCTATCTGGTTTTTGGGATTTCGTATGCGGTTTTTGCGCTGATTTTATATTTCAGTTCGGTTATGGCTGTGAAAAGACGTGCTTTTGCTTTAAGAGATAAGGATATCCTTTACAAAAGAGGTTTGCTTTCAACCACAACCACCATAATGCCTTTCAACAGGATTCAGCATGTAGCAATGCATGAGGGTGCTTTTTCCAGAATATATAAACTGGCACAGATTCAGATATTTACGGCAGGTGGAAACACCAGTGACGTGAAAATTTCCGGAATTGAAAAAGAAAAGGCAGAAAGCATTAAGGAACTGCTAATGCAAAAAATCCAAAACCACATCTGATGAGGCTTGATTTTACTACCCCGCAACGGCAATCGGTTACGGGAATCATAGTCATGTTTGCCGACACTTTTCAGAGCATTGTTCGCCAATTTTGGGTTCTTTTGTTGGTTATTTTATTCAAGCTTAAAGAAGATCAATATTTGGTTGTTGGACTTGGTTTTTTAGGATTGGTGCTGCTTACCTTAGTTATTGGCTACTTGAAATACAGAAATTTTACTTTCTATCTGGATGAAGAAAAACAGGAATTCGTATTGAGAAAAGGTGTTATCAACAAAAGCAGAATCAGTATTCAGCTTTCCAAAATCCAGCAGGTTGACATCAATCAGTCCATAATCCAAAAAATAATTGGCGTCTATAGTCTGGATATTGATACGGCGGGAACCGATAAAAAAGAAATCAGCATTCGGGCAATCGACCAAAGATTGGCATTGTTGCTAAAAGAAAAATTACTTGATTATAGCGATAAGGATGAAGAAGCACTTGACGATAATCAAGAAGTAATAAAAGAGTCAAAAACCTTTCTTAAAATAAGTTACAACACGTTATTTAAAGTAGGAATTACATCCAATTACGGGCGGACCATAGCGCTTTTGGTAACTTTTGTCATTACGCTTTATCAAAGTTTTAAAGATGCGATTAATGCGTTTGAAATTGACGAGAAAGAGGTAGATACCGTTTTTGAAAGAGGAGCAGGTTTCTTTTCTGCCGGAATTTTAATTTTCGGATTGTTGGTTTTGGTATTGCTTATCAATATTGTCCGAATCTTTATCAAGCATTTTGATTTTGTAATGATTAAGCAGAAACAGTCACTGGTCATCACATCCGGATTGTTTGCAAAGAAGAATACGCTGCTTAATCCTGATAAAGTCCAGATTACATCCTATAGCCAGAATTATTTCCAGAAAAAATTCAGGATATTGGATATGAATATGAAGCAGGCGTCGAGTGATGAAGTAAAGGAACAGAAGAAAAAAAGCAATGCGATTGAGGTGCCGGGCTGTAATACAGAAGAAAGGGATGAAATCCTTAGAATTATCCTCGGAAAAATTCCGCAAAAGGGAAACCAATACCGTTCCAATTTTCGCTATCTGATTTTCAGAACATTTTCTGCTGTTGCTTTTATGGCCGTTATTTTAACCCTTTTGCATTATGCAGAAATTGGAAATATGGACCTGTATATTCCACTTGTTTTTGTATATTTATGTCTTATAAGCAGCCTGATTTATTTTGGTTATAGAAACCATGCATTGTATGTAAATCAGGACTTTGTCATAAAAAGACACGGAGCCTGGGATGTGGAACACGAGATTATAGAGCCGCATAAAATCCAGGCAATTACTGCCAAACAATATTTTTGGCATAAAAGTGCCGATGTGGGGCACTTAATTTTGCATACGGCTGCAGGTGATGTAGACTTTAGATTTGGAGATTTTACGCATATAAAACAATTGGTCAACTATTGGCTGTATCAGGTGGAGACATCCGAAAAGAACTGGATGTAACTTTGCCTGAAAAAGAAACACTATTTACGAATAAACACTAAAAATGAAACATTGGGTAGAAGCAGCACGTCTGCGAACATTGCCACTTTCGGTATCAGGAATTATTGTGGGGAGTATGTATGCTTTAGCATATCCGACAGCCAATGTGCTGACGCCGACCGAAGTTTTTAATTGGCAGCTATTTGGCTTTGCCATCCTGACAACACTGGGACTTCAGGTACTTTCCAATTTTGCAAATGATTATGGTGACGGAATCAAAGGAACCGATAATGAAGACCGGATTGGTCCGAAACGGGCAATCCAAAGCGGCGTAATTTCGCCACAAGCCATGAAACGGGCCATTATCATTACTTCTGTACTGACTTTTATTTCAGCCGTTTTGCTGATTTATTTCGCGTTTGGCGAAACGAATATAGGTTACTCGATTTTCTTTTTAGTATTAGGCCTTCTGGCTATTGCCTCGGCTATCCGATATACAGTTGGGAATACGGCTTATGGCTACCGTGGTTATGGTGACCTTTTTGTTTTTGTGTTTTTCGGGTTGGTGAGTACGCTGGGTGTTAACTTTTTATATTCTAAAGAGTTGGACTATAAACTTTTCCTTCCGGCTATAGCGATAGGTTTTTTGAGTGTAGGAGTACTAAACCTCAACAACATGAGAGACGAAGAATCGGATAGAAAATCAGGTAAAAACACTATTGTTGTGAAAATTGGCGGAGCAAAAGCAAAAAAATACCATTATTTTCTGGTAATTTCTGCCATGATTTTGGTGCTTGTTTTTGCGGTGTTGAATAATTTCCAGTTTGACCAGTATATTTTCGTCGTGGCTTATTTCCCATTAATCAGCCATTTGATAACGGTGTATAAAAATAAAGACCCTAAAAAATTAGACCCGGAATTAAAAAAACTGGCTATCAGTACTTTTCTTTTGTCAGTACTGCTTTCATTATGCCTGATTTTTTTCCTTTCGGATATTATTGTAAATAATTAAAATAAAAAACTATGAAAATTACATTCTACGGACACGCAAGCCTCGGTATCGAAGTAGGAGGCAAAAATATCATTGTAGACCCTTATATAACTGCAAATGAGTTGGCAAGCCATATCAATATTGAGGAACTTAAAGCCGATTATATTTTAGTGACGCATGCACACGGTGACCACGTCCTCGATGTAGAGGCTATTGCCAGGCGTACTGGGGCAACCATTGTTTCAAATGCAGAAATCGCATGGTATTTTGAAGCAAAAGGACTAAAAAGCCATCCAATGAACCATGGCGGAAGCTGGAAATTTGATTTCGGAACTGTAAAATATGTGAACGCCATTCATTCCAGTTCGTTTAATGATGGCAAATATGGCGGGAATCCTGGCGGTTTTGTGATTGAAGGCGAACATAAGAATATTTATATTGCCGGCGATACTGCCCTGACTTTTGACATGAAGCTCATTCCATTAAGAACCAAGCTTGACTTGGCTATTTTTCCGATAGGAAACAATTTCACAATGGATGTTGAAGATGCCATTATTGCTTCTGATTTTGTGGAATGCGATAAGATTTTAGGGTGCCATTATGATACTTTCGGTTATATCAAAATCGATAAGGAAGAAGCCAAAAAGAAATTTTTTGACAGAGGAAAAGACCTGATGTTATTAGAAATCGGGGATTCCATCGATATTTAATACAAATAAAAAAGTAAGGAAAAAGGATTTGTAGTCCTTTTTCTTTTTTTTATGCTCTGGGAGCAATTAATGAATTATTTGCAAAAATGCTTACACGAAAAATTACGTTTCTTTTGTTTTTGGTTTTAGCCCAATCTGCTTTCTCACAGCAAGATGGCTATTGGGATAAAGAGCGCGCTACAACAAAAGAAATCATTGTCTCGGCCGGAGAAAAGATAACGGTAAAGACAGAAGACCTGCCAATGGGCACAACAGAAATTGTTTACAGGATTACAATTCTGGATGAAAACCAGCAAATGGCAAACAGTCTTAGTTCGCTCTTAAAAGCAATACCGGACCCAAGCGGTATTAGTCAGGGTGCTGCTGGTGCTGTGTTTCTGACTTCTAAGATTTCCGGTGATGATAAATGCAAATACGGCATATTTTCAAGCAATGCCTTTGCAAAAGAGTATAAAGAGAAAGGGAAAACAGACAATGCCTGCCTTTTTCAGAATAGTCCGGTAAACAAAGAAGCCAGACGACTTTCTATAGACAAATCTTCCTGTTTAAAGACAGGACAGGAATACTTATGGTTCGGCTTTGAAAGCATGAACTGGATTATGAAACAGAAAATAGTCCTTGAAATCGTGCCATGGGTTGATAATAAGCTGAGCCGGGGCTGGACATTGGAAAACAGGCAGACAATCATCAGGCAGATTAAGGCTTCAGACCTGGCTAAGAAAATGCTGAATGCGGATGACTTCTCGCTTTGCATTCTCGAAAAGATGCAGAAGCGCTATAAATTTCAGGAATTTCAGAATCTTTTGGCGATTGAAAAAAACAAAGCCTTTAAGGATTTTGGCAATGCCTGTCTTTTGGAAAAACCGGCAAACAAATCGATATTGACTGCTATAAGATTGGATGCAATGCAGTATTTTAAAAACAGAAAATACGAACAGGCAATTGATTTGTTACAGACCGGGATTATGGAGAACGGAAATGCCTCTGTATTGGATTATAACGCTTTGGGACAGTATTATTTGTATTCCAGACAGTTTGACAAAGCCTTGAAGGCTTTAAAAGAGGGAGAAAGCAAGGATGAGTCGGAATTGCTTATTCAATTGAATATGGCGCATGTATATTTGCTGAAAGGCGATTACAAAAAGGCAAAAGAAATCCATAAAAAATACAGAGGACAAAACGTTACTCCAACCTTGTCGTGGAAAGCCAGGGCCCAATTTGATTTTGATGACCTGAGAAAGGCAGGATTTGTAAGTGATGATTTTGACAGGATTTTAAAACTGCTTGAAGAATAAACAGATTGACTATGCTAAAAGCATCCTATAAAAAATATATTCTCGATTTTAAGCGTCCATCAGGCACTTCCCGAGGCATAATGACCCATAAAGAAACCTGGTTCCTTATTCTGGAGGAAAATGGCAAACTGGGAATAGGTGAGTGCGGTATTCTGAGAACGTTAAGTGCAGACGACAGGCCGGATTACGAAGAAAAGCTAAAATGGGTTTGCGAAAACATTCATCTTGGAAAAGAAAAGCTTTGGGAAATGCTTCTTGAATTTCCTTCTTTGCAGTTTGGTGTTGAAATGGCTTTTCTGTCTTTAGATAGCAATACGCCTTTTTTATTGTTCCCTTCCGATTTTACAAATGGCAAAAAAAACATCCCGATTAATGGTTTGGTATGGATGGGTGAGCCTGCTTTTATGAAGTCACAAATCGAAGAAAAACTGGCTGAAGGATTTCATTGCATAAAGCTCAAAATAGGAGCCATAGATTTTGAAAAAGAGCTCGGATTATTGCGTCTTATACGTGAAAATTATGATGTTTCTACGATAGAAATCCGGGTAGATGCCAATGGTGGATTTACTTCAAGTGAAGCTTTGTTTAAATTAAATCAATTATCTGAATTTAAAATACATAGCATAGAACAGCCTATACAAAAAAATCAACATGACAGTATGTCAGAGCTGTGTAAAAACGCTCCTTTTCCTATTGCCTTGGATGAAGAGCTGATAGGTGTCTTTGATTATGCTCAAAAAGAAGCCCTGTTACAAAAAATCAGGCCGCAATATATCATTTTAAAACCAAGTCTTATAGGTGGTTTTAGGGGTTCTGAGGAATGGATTGCATTGGCCGAAAAATACAATATTGGTTGGTGGGCCACCTCAGCTTTAGAAAGCAATATTGGTTTGAATGCTATTGCCCAATGGACGTTTCAAAAACAGAATCCGATGCCCCAGGGTTTAGGCACAGGAAGTCTTTATACCAACAATTTTGATTGTCCGCTTGAAGTAAAAAAGGGTGAATTGGTCTATAATCCGGATTTGGATTGGAATATTGACCTACTGCTAAAGGCTTGATTTATTGTTTTGTGACAATAGGCGCGCTCAAACAGCTTTCCGGTATATTAAAAGCATTGACCAAAGGCACGGCATTCTGCCTGATTTCCCAGCATAATTGGTTTACCGATTTCCGTATTGCTTTTGTTTTTACGCCTTCCATATAACCCTGTTCCAGATACCAGCTGGCATTTTTTTCAAGTGTTGAAAGTGCGTAAAGCTGACAGAGTTTTTTCAAAACAGCCTTGCAACCTTCGTCTTTTGTGTTTTCAACCTGTAGCTGGAACTGTTCTAATACAATTCTTTCCAGATAGGCCTGACTTACGTTTATCAAGTGATGTTGTGCGATATTAAATGCGTCAAAAGAATCCAGGCCGCTATCCAGCAGTTTTTTGATGCGTTTTGCCGCAGAAGCCTGTATTTCTTTTTCACGGAAAGTAAATGCATGAATATGAAATTCGCTGTCAATCAGATGGTTTTCATCTGTATTCCTTGTGGCAAAAGGATTTTTATAAGTGATGGAAGTCTTGGCCTGGTCTACCACATAATTGAAGAGGCTTAGCACGTTCATTTCTCCAAACTGATTTCTAAACTCGGTAAGTCGGTTTTTCGCTACCAGATTCATCAGTACGGTATTATCACCTTCAAAAGTAGTATAGACTTCGGTATCATTTTTCAATGCATCAAACCGGTTTTCAGACAAATAGCCTTTTCCGCCACAGGCTTCACGGCATTCCTGAATCGTATCGCGTGTATTCCAGGTGGAATAGGCTTTCATACCGGCAGCCAGTGCTTCGATTTCCTGCATTTCGGATTCCTGTCTTTTGACAAACCGTTGTGTGACATATTGCAGTGCAAAATGAACAGCATATGATTTTGCCAGATAGGGCATCAATCTGCGCTGGTGTATCCTGTAATTTAAGATAGGCACTTCAGAACCTCCCTGTGGGCCAAACTGCCTTCTTTGGTCACCATAGCGTATGGCAATCGTTAAGGCCGATTTTGCGGCGGCCAGGGCGGAACGCGGAACGCCAATTCTTCCGCCTACCAAAGTGCCGAGCATGGTGAAAAAGCGACGGTTATCACTGGCAATAGGACTTACAAATTGTCCTTTGCTGTTGATGGATGCGAACCTGTCGAGCATATTTTCTTTAGGAATGATGACATTGTCAAAGTAAATAATTCCGTTGTCGACACCGTTCAGGCCCATTTTATGACCGCAGTCTTCAATTGTTATGCCTTGCAGCACATTGTTTTTTGAATCGCGTATTGGCACGATAAAAGCATTAACACCATGGTCTTTGCCGTCGATGATTAATTTTGCAAATACGGTTGCCATTTGTCCGTCACGGGCCGCATTACCAATGTATTCTTTTCTGGCGAGCTTGTGTGGTGTGTTTATTGTAAAAGTCTTTGTTTTGTGGTCGTAAATAGCTGTCGTTTCCAACGATTTAACATTAGAGCCATGATTGGTTTCTGTCATAGCAAAACAACCGGGAAGTTTAAGTGAACCAATGTCTTTCAGGTATTTTGCATAATGTTTTTCTGTTCCGAGTGATTGGATGCTCATTCCCCAAAGTCCAAATTGCACTCCAAACTTGATAACGAGGCTCAAATCGTGGTAGCTAAGGGTTTCCATAATAGAGAAGTAGGCTTCTATATCATCCTGTCCTCCGTGTTTTTTGGGATAGGCGGTAGCTCCAAGTCCTTCCTTGGCAAGTATCTTGCACCATTTCAGGACCTTTTCACGATAGACTTCAATATCATTAGAGGTTTCGTATTTGAAAGTGGGGCGGCTGATTACCTTCTTGACGGTATTGATGATTTCGGCCTGGTTTCCGTCTAATATTTCGGTTAGTTTTTCAACTGAAAAAGTAGCTTCGGTACTATATTTTGAAGTAATGGTGTCGTGTGTTTCCTTAAAGGCGTAAACTGCTTCGTTACTAATGATTCCCAATGATTTCTCCAGATTTTGAAGATAGAAGTAAAGCGGTTTTAGTTTTTCATTGCTGATTTTAGGGTCGTCAAGCAATGCGAGTTTTAGGGCAATATCCGTAAGCGATTCCTCTTCACTGTCTTCATTTACGGCTTTTTTTATAGAATCCTTCCATTCGAGAAGCTCTGTTCTTGTTGGCGGATTGTCAATGTTTATTTTAGAAAGCAGTTCTTTTTTGTCTGCTTTGGTCAGCCAATCCTGCGAATTAATCGATTCTTGGAGCAGGGTAGCTTCTTTTTCTGTGAGTACATCATCAGACCAGGCAATATAAAATAAGGGTAGGAAAGAGTTTAAAATTGGATTTGTCATAATACAATAATTTCTATAAGAGCAGTAATTTCTGGTCTTTTAAAGTTAAGCAATTATGACGTCTTTGAATTTAAATGTTTGTTAATTTAATTGCCTTATTTGAGTTTGTCAAGTGCTTTTTGTGCTTGTTGTTTTGCACTCTCGTCACCATGTTCTAAGGTAAGTTTATAGAATTTGATAGCATTGGCTTTGTCGCCCTTCTCCTTATAGGTATAGGCAATGTTGCCTAAAACAATTGCATCGCTTGGATTGATTTGGTGTGCCTTGAGCGAATACTGCAATGATTTGTCGTATTCTTTGTTGATAATATAGAATATGGAAATGTTTGAAAGGCTTTCGACGTGTTTGGGATTGTATTTTAAAACGGTTTCCGAAATTCGCTTGATGTTTTTGAGAAGATTATCATTGCCAGTATTGTATAGCTGTTCTACATAGCTTTGAATGTTTCCAAGCATAAAGTTTTCCGGATCATCGACCGGCTTGTTCAGTGTCCAAAGCCATTTGTTGTTGTTTTTGCCAGACTGCTCGATGGTTTTAATTATTTCTTTTGTAAAAGCCTCGTAATCTTTATTTAAACCCAAACCGTAAATTTTACCAAAACGCATGTCAAGCCTGTTGGGAAATTTTGAAATCCCTTTATCGATGCTTTCATAAGCTTTTTTCAGGAAATAAGTATCATACACAATTGAACTGCCCATATAACCGGCAACATTTCCCGTGGAATCTACTAATTTCAGGCTTTCCTTGCCTTTATTTTCCTTATCGATAGAAACGACTTCCTGTCTGCTTTTGGAAAAATAATAATTGTAATAGGAGGTGTATAATTCAGGGTCTTTGGCATTTGATTTTTCCCATTGCGTTAGGATTTGTAACTGTTTTGTAGTGTCATTTGCTTTTAAGGCATCCTGAAAGTTTTTATATGAATCCTGGCAATAAGCGGATATGGAAAGGAAAAATAATGCTAAGCCGATTGTTTTTTTCATAACGATTATGATTGTAGTTTTTGTTGGTATTTTCTCAAAGATTCCAAAGCCTGGTGCTGTACTTTTTTATGAAGAAAGGAAGACCATCCCAACAATAAGCCTGTTGTTCCCAAGGCTTGTTTTGCCCAATTCCAGAAATCAAACGAGTCGGTATGCCTGATAATCAATCCGTCTTTAAATTCAAAAGAAGCGTTTATTTTATTAATGACCTTTCGGTTGGTTTTTGTGAAATGGTAAGTGGCAATCCAGGTGGCGCTTCCTTTTTGTCCGTCAGCTTTGATATCTGCAAATTCGATATTCAGGTTTCCTTTTGCCCGTTCAATGAGCATATGCCACATATCAGAAACATCTTTTCCATGCAGTTTTCCAAAAGCAGGGTCTTCAAAAACAATATCCGGATGGTAGCAGCTGGACATGGTTTCTGCATTTTGGGCAGCAAAGGCTGCATAAAACTCTTCGATAATCTGTTCGTTGGTGTTCATTTTTCAGGTTTGGTATGCTAAAATAGGTAAATATTGCCTACGGTGTATAACTATCTGTCCAATCTGTTGAGCGAATGGCGGCTACCTTGTTGTCCTTATCTAACGTAACCTGTAATTCTTTTTGAGCAAATTTTCTTTGATAATCCGCTTTATATCTAAAGATAAGTGATTCGTCGGTATTATTCCTAATCACCTCAACCAGTCTTAAGTCTTCAAATTTGCCATACTTGATTGAAAATTTCCTGCAGGTACTCGATAGTCTTTCTATGGTAGTGTTTTGTATTACCTTGTCGGTTGCTTCTTCTTTTGTGAAAGGTTTGAATTTGGAAGTATTACAGGCATTCAATACTCTTTTTCCCAGTTCGTAGGCCTTGTTTTTTTGCGACGGACTTACTTGAGAGAGTTCTAATTTTGCCATTTTTGGAGTCGATGGTTTTGATTTGCATGCTCCCAGAATAGCGATGCCAAACAACAGTAAGAATATTTTTTTCATAGTAATAATTCTTTTGTTTTTAAATAATATCGTTTTGTCAAATAGTTTATTTATAGTGATATAAACAATATTATATAAAGTAAAAAATAAAATTTATTTAAACTGCTTTTTACAACAGTAAATGACCTTTGATTAAATAAGCCAGCAAACTTTGCCGGCTTATCTGTTTAATTTTTAGATTTCTTGATTTCGACAGAAGCGTCATTTTTAGAAACGCTGATGCCTGTTTTATTTTTACCGTCTTTTGTTTCAACTGCAGCACCATCTTTGCTTACCGAAATATTAGTTCCATCTTCATCTTGTGATGTTGCGGGTACTCCGGTTGTTGGTGAAGGTGGTGGCGTAGGATTATCTACCGGTGGTGTTTTAGGTGCCGGTTCAGGTACTTTTTTATCTTCTCTGCAGGAGGCAAAAGCAAAAAGTGCTGTCATGCCAACGATAAGGATTGACTTTTTCATGGGATAGGAATTTTTAAAGGTTTATATTTTGAATTTACTCAATTTTATTTAAAAACCCTAAAATAGATGGCCCAAATCACCAATTTTATGAAGATATTGGGAATTGTTGTGATTTTGGCAAGAGCTGGCCGCATATTATTTTTTTCTAAAAATTCCAATGTTAAGTTTTTGCTTCAGGTGAAAACTTAACATTGGCGAATGAATTAAAGCCTTAATTTTGTTAACGTTAAATTTACAATAGATTAACTTTAAAGAAATACAGCTAAAAATCTCAAGGAATTTTTAATAAAATAAACAAATAGTAAATCCGATACAATGAGTCAAATAAGCGAAACCAATTCAGGCAATACACCAGAGAAAAGCCAGGATGCTCCAAAAGCAGCTCCGGCCGCAGCCAAACCGGCAAGTCCAAAAACAGCTGCAACAGCAAAAACAACAAAGCCGGCTGGTACAACAGCTAAAACCACAACAGCAAAGCCCGCTACTGCAAGAGCAACAGCACCAGGAACAACAGCGGCAAAACCAACTACAACAAAACCTGCCGCAAGAACATCCAATGCTTCAAAAACGATTGCTTCCAAACCTGCAACAGCAAAAACGGCAGCAGTTTCAAAAACGACCACTGCAAGCAAAACTGTTTCTGCTAAACCAGAATCTAAAGAAAGTGCAGAAGTGGCTTCTCAAGAGGCAGAAAAATCGGTAGTAGCACAGGTAGCTCAAGAAAATACCGAAGTGGCAAAGAAAGATAAGAAGAAATCAAAAAAGGCTAAAAAAGAGAAGGAAAAAGCCAAAAAAGCAAAAAAGAAGAAGAAAGAAAAAGCAAAAGCTAAAAAGAAAAAAGAGAAGGAAAAAAAGAAAAAAGCCAGAAAAAAAGCGAAGGCAAAAAAAGCAGCAAAAGCCAAAGCGAAAGCAAAAGCCAAAAAGAAAAAGAAATCTAAAAAATAAGATGGAAGTATAAACCGGCGCTAATTTACCGCCGGTTTTTTATTTGTTAGTTATTGAAAGCTTCTCCTGTCAATTCGTTATTAGCAAAAACTCCGGCAATTGAACCGGTAGATACAGACACGGCAACAGACCTTCCGCTTGTACTGTCTCCGCAAGCAAATACGCCGTCAATATTTGTTTTTTGAAAAGCATCGGTTTTTATAAGTCCCTGTTCCGTCAATTCACAGCCTAATTCTTCAGGAATAGGGCAGTGTTGTATGTAATTAGGTCTGCAGTAAATGGTTTCCACAGGAAATTGGGTCCCGTCTTTAAAGACGATATGACGCACTTTCCCTTTGTCGTGTTCAATATGACTAATAGCTTCTTCGATGATTTTTACTCCGTTTTTTTTGACTATTTCGGCCTGTTCTGCTGTCAGTATTGAAATTCCGTCAGTGAAAAGTGCAAGGTCTTTTGTCCAGTTTGATAACAGTTGTGCATAATGAAAACCGCTATCCTCATTGGCCAAAATAGCGGTTTTAGTATCACGCGCTTCATAACCGTGGCAATAAGGACAATGCAGAATAGAAATGCCCCAACAGTCGGCAAAGCCATCTATTTCAGGCATAATATCTTTTAATCCGGTTGCAAAAATCAATTTTTTTGAAGTGAATTTTTCTCCTGTTTCTGTGATTACTTCAAAATCATTCCCTGTTTTATGCGCCTTTATAGCCAGACCTTCATGAAAACTGACAGTGGGATAATCCATCACTTGTTTTTTTGCCTTTTGTGAAATTGCTGCTGGTGTTTCCCCGTCTTGTGTCAGGAAATTGTGGGAATGCGGTGTCTGCCTGTTACAAGGTTTTCCGCTGTCAATAATCAGGACTTTTCGTAAAGAACGTCCTAAGCTCATTGCTGCCGAAAGGCCGGAATAGCTACCGCCTATAATGATAACTTCAAAAGTGTTGCTGTCTGCCATTGTAATCGTATTTAGATTAATAAAAGTGGGTAGTGGTGTGGTATGTTAAAATTAAGCAGTAAAATCCAAAATAGATTTCTGCGAAACGTATCAAAGATAAATATTTTTTGTATTATTGCAACTAAGTCGCATTAAAAAATAAAATTATGAGTACCCGAAATACCAAAACAAAAAGTATAATCCTTGATTCATTGAAGAAATCCAGACAGGCACTAAGCCATGAAAATCTGTTAAATACTTTAGACGGACAGGCAGACAGGGCTACTATTTACAGGGTTTTGAATCGTTTTTGTGATGAGGGTATTGCACACAGGATTATAGGCGATGACGGCAAGCAATATTTTGCAATTTGTATTAATTGTGAAAAGAAACAGCATCATCACAACCATTTTCATTTTCGTTGTTTAGGCTGTGATAAGGTAGAATGTATGCCCAACGAAGCCAATCTCAATTTGCCTCCGGGTTATAGTGTTGCCAATTTTAATGGTTTTATTTCAGGGTATTGTCCTAATTGCAGTTAGAACTATTTGCCTTAGTGAATGGTAATCCAATCTGTTTTGGCATTGAAATCGATTATTTTTCCGGGAGCATCAGGTGTTTCATAGCTGCCTACCTGATGTTCGGGGTCTTTCATAAATACAAAATCCCAGTTTGTTTTTTCGTCATACATAAATTCCCAACTCATCATAAGATTTTGATATAGCGGTAAATTACCGTAATGACGCTGGATGTCTTTTATGGTAGCATTGGGGTGTAATCCACTATCTGTTTTCAGTTCTTTGTGTATGGCAGCAATGGCGAGTAATATATTAGTATCCATTTCAGGAATGAGTCCCAAAACAGGCTGGTCTTTCCAATAGTAGATATACGCATCGCCACCTCCATCAAATCCGAAATCAAAGGGGTCGCATCGTTTTCGGGTGAGTCCTCTCAGGTATTTTTCGCTTTCTTCCAAAGACATGCCTACGTTTATGCGTCCTAATCCTCCTTTTCTGATTTGGAAATCCTCAAAGCGGAAGCCTTCTTCTGATGGAATTACAGCGGTTTCTATAGTTTCAGTTGGTTCTTCTTCTTTTACTGTATTTTGGAGTTTGGTTTCTTCTTTGCAGGAGCAGAATAGGAATAAAGAGAATAATAAGGTTGCTTTTAGTCTCATAGAATGGGCTTTATTGCAAATATAGAAGATTACCGCAATCATTTTTGGTTCATCTCAAAGAATTGATTTTTCTGAACGCAAATTTAGGGGCAAGGCGTGCGAGATAATACAATATCCTGACTTTGCCAACCCTTATTTCATTTTTTCCATTTATTAGGCCTTTGATCATTTCATTTACAGCCTTATGAGGTGTTATGGCTATTTTTGGTGCATTGCCTTCATGCCAGGGAGTATCTACAACAGGAAATAATACTTCTGTCACTTTTATAGAATTGTTTTTAAGCTGATTTCTTAAAACCTGAGTAAACGAGTGCAGCGCAGCTTTGGTGGCGTTGTAAAACGGATAATCCGTTCTTGGCACATAGACCAACCCCGTAGTAATATTGATGATTTTTGCATTGGGATTAACTGCTAGCAATGGCAGGAATAGTTGGCACAGGTGAATAGGTGCCTGGAGATTGGTCGCTATTTCCCGGGCTGATTTTTCGTAGCTTTCTGCATCCTCAGCAAATTGAATCCGATGCACAATAGCCGCATTGTTGATTAGTATATTTATTTCTGGATGGTGTTCTTCAATCCATTTGCTCAATTTCCTGCGTTCTTCTTCAATAGAAATATCACAGACATAAGTTATTATTCCAGGCACTGTCTTTTGTGCCTGCCGTAATTTTTCGGATGTTCTCGAACAAACAATTACTTTGTTTCCCAGACTGATAAACTGTTTTGCCATTTCAAGCCCCAGACCGGAACTTCCGCCCGTAATCAGGATGGTGTTGTTTTGTAAAGTCATTAAATTCTATTTTAATAGGTTTATGGCCCAAAAATAGAAGGCGCAATCGGTTAAAAAATTGACTTATGTTAAGCGGGCTTATTTTTTCGGATGCGGCTCAAGGATTCAGGTTGTATACCGAGATAGGAAGCTACAATTTGCAGTTTTATTCTTTTTTCCAAATCGGGAAATTCAGTTGTGAAAATCTTATAACGCGCTTCGGCATCCAGTAAAAGCAATTCCCTTTCTCTTTTTTCTTTGGTAAAATATCCTTTTTCCAGCGCCTGGATAAGAAACTTGTCCCAAAAAGAATCCTCCTGTTGCAGCAACAGCCATTTTTTATAATCTATTTCCAGTATCTCGGAGTCTTCAAGAGCCTGAATGTAAAAGAAGGACGATGTTTCGTAGCGCATAGCCGAGTAGGCACTCAAAACGGTAGCTGCCGGAATAAAACCTTTGGTAAATTCATTCCCTTTTTCATCTATATAATAATACCGGAAGAGTCCGTTGATAACAATTGCAAATGTTTTGGGTGTTTGTCCTGCGGAAATATAGTCTTCACCGCTGCTTATTGGTTTGGTTCTGGAAATAGATAATAACTCCGCGGCTTGTTTTTCAGGAATGCCTAACCGTTTTAGTACATCTTTTGGACTGTCCATCGCATAAAATTTGCTTTCCAAATTACTATTTTTGTTTCAATAAATTATCAAACCATGATAAATGAAGCAGAATTGGCTCAACGTTTGGGGTTAAATGCCGACAGGCTAAAAGAATTCTTATCTGTTTCTGAAACCCGGGAGTTTAAAAAGAACAGTATTCTATTTGAAGGCAATGCAGTTTGCGATTGGTTGGGCTATATTGTCAATGGAGCTGTAAGGACTTACTGCGTGAATGATTTGGGAGAAGAAATCAGTTTCTTGCTTCAGGTGAATGGTGACTTTTTTGGCGATTACGAAAGTTATATAACCAATCAGAAATCCGGTTTTATCATCAAAACTACCTTAGATACGGAAATTTTGGTTTTTCAAAAGAAGCATCTGGATACATTAATAGACAGTGATATTTTCTGGACCAGGTTCAGTAAAACGATGTCGGATATCTGTTTTTTAGAAGCGAAGCGCAGGATAGAGGATTTGCTTTTTTACAGCCCTGAAGAACGTTATCAGAACCTTTTGCGGAAGTCGCCGGAAATCATCAGAAAAATACCTCAGAAATACATTTCAAGCTATTTAGGTATCACGGCACAATCGCTGAGCCGTATACGAAAACGAGGCAATTAATTAACTTTAGTGAACGTTTTTTCATTTTCGGTACTGCAATTTTGCCTTATCAAAAACATCAGCAAATGGAAATAGCGATCATAGGAGCAGGAATAGGAGGACTAACTACCGCCTTAGCTCTAAAAAAAGCAGGAATCTCTTTTAAAGTTTATGAAAGTGCAGACGAATTAAAACCCGTAGGCGCAGGCATCATACTAGCAATGAATGCCATGCAGGTATACCGTCATCTGGGTCTGGCCGATACGATTGCCCGGCATGGGAATAGGATTACTGCCATGAATCTTACCAAACCCAATTTTAGCAAACTTTCATCCAATGACCTTCGTTTTTTCGAAAAACAATTAAATGTCAGTACAATTGCCATTCACAGAGCCGACCTGCATAAAATATTGGCAGAAGAAGTAGGGCTGGAACATATCATTTTGGGCAAGAGACTTAAGGATATTATTCCTTATGAAAACATTCATCATGTTGAATTTGAAGACGGTACATCGGTTAAAGCCCGATACCTTATCGGTGCCGATGGAATCCGGTCTGTTGTAAGGACATTGCTATTCCCGAAAAGTGAATTGCGTGATGCCGGACAATGGTGTTGGCGTGGTGTAGTTGACAAGGTCGAATTGCCGGGAACCTATAGGAATGAAGCTAATGAAGCCTGGGGAAAAGGCACCCGGTTTGGTTTTGTCCAGCTTAATGACCGTCAACTATACTGGTATTTTCTTGCTGATAAGGATATGGCGGAAGTTGATTCTGATATTGTCCCTTTTTTAAAAGACTACCATCCATCAGTAGCACATATTATAAAAGCCACTCCAAAGGAAAATTGGTTTGTTTCTCCAATTATGGATTTAAAACCGATACAGCAATGGAGTTTGGATAACGTTTGCCTTATTGGTGATGCGGCCCATGCTACGACGCCTAATTTGGGTCAGGGAGCCTGTCAGGCAATTGAAGATGCTTATGTGCTAGGAGAGTTGCTTAAAAAGCATTCTATAAATGAAGCGTTTCGCCTGTATCCTCAATTGCGCAAAGAAAAAGCGCATGCTGTGGTAGCCATGAGTTGGAAAATAGGCAAACTGTCGCACCTCAGAAATCCATTTGGGATTACATTTAGGAATCTTGTTATGAAAGCCACGCCGACTTGTCTAAACCGAAGACAATTGGCAAAATTGTTTGCTTTAGAAAGTAAAAGCTGATTCGATAGAATCAGCTTTTTAGTTTTTTAATGGCATTTTCGACAGAATCATCTGAATCAAAATATTTTGAGATGATATTTTCCAGTTTTGTTTTGTCTTTCAATACACTATCCAAAGTCTTAATCATAAAATCATAATTGGTCATTTCCGTTTTAGATTGTAATAGAGTACGTATCCATTGCCACATCTGTTTTTCTCCAATTTCTTTTTCAATTGCAAGGAATACAATAGGAGCATAATCGTAAACATAAGTCTGTCGGTCTACGTAATCTGCGGTAGTTTTTATCTTTTGGAATGGTATTGCTTTAAAATCACTTAGAAATTCGAATTTTTCATTGATTTCTTTCTGGCAGACATCTTTACCTAACAGGTCTAAGGAGAGCTTTAGTGACAGATATTCTGCAAAACCTTCGCTTAGCATATCGCCCAGTTCAGAATTAAATACTTTATAAGTGCCAAAATAATAATGTCCTAATTCATGCGCGATAAAAGGCTTGAACCATTTATCGAGAAGACCGCTTAGGCTGTTATTCCCATATCCGACGTTGACTATAGTTGGATAGGCGACAAAAAGCCAACCATCTTTTTTAGAAGTTGGAGTCGTCTGTATAAAAGTAATGGGTTGTCCAAAAGGGATTGATAGCTTTTTTTCGTAGTATTTTTTAAAAGTGCCTGTAAAAGCTTCCAATTCTTTTAGTTTGTCAATGCCAATATCGGGATTTAGGATATAGGTAGTATTGATTTGTTTGTAATCGTAATTTCCACAAAACAGCATCAATTCTTTTGGAGTATCGCTTACAAATCGATTTTTAGATGTTTTGACCGGAATATTTCCATTGACATATAAAGTATTGCAATCTACACATTCAATAGTCACATCATAAGTCATCTGATCATAGATCTTGTCATTTGTAATGTCGTATAGAATAGGATACCATGCGCTTTGTGTTCCGTCGGCACGTACTGAAAATGAATTAAAGGCAATGTTACCTTTCCAGTCTTTTCGACTATAATCATTAATCGTGTCTTTTATGACAGGAAATTTCCCTACATATTTTACCTGTACTGCCTTAGGTAAAAACTTATCCTTTCTGTTGTTAGCCGGAAAATAATAACCTCTGGATTCATAGGCCTTGTCATCAGGAGAAAAGCTATAGCCAATTAGAAATTCATTTGGCTGCAGACTTTTAAAATTAAGAATATTCATTCCGGAATTAATACGGATATAATAGTCTTTGAGGTTGGGAATGTCACTAAGTGTAAAATCACATTCAAATGTGCCTTCAGTAATTGAAATTTTCACATTACCATTCAAATGAGGCGTTTTTTCTTGGGCATAAATAGCCTGAAATCCGAAAAATAGGAAAAAGAGTTTTTTGAGCATGGCTTATATTTACTATTAATTGTGCAATATAAGAATTTAGAAGGGAACAGTAAAACACATATGTTGTTAGAAAATATTCTTCTTTTTATTCTGTAAAATCAATTAAAAAAGCTTTTCTGTTAATATGGTTTATTGTTGTAAGTTGTTTATAACTAGTTTATTATATTGATATCTGATAGCTTCTAAATAAGTAAATTATATAAATAAGCTAGTAATCAATGAATTACAAATAATTAGAAAATAATCTTATTTTATTTTAAAAGAAGATTTATTTCTTATATATTTGCATTGTAATCATTCGATAATAGCCATTCAAAATCTTGTTATCCGGAAAACAATACAAAGAATACTATTCGCCACGAATATTACAAGAAATTAATCTTATAATTTAAACACGAAAAAAA
>NZ_LMPW01000001.1:380684-451331 GCF_001423985.1 Flavobacterium sp. Leaf359
TTGTCGGAAGAAACCAACAAAGACAAACGTTTTATTTATCGAACCCCGGGTGCTGACGGGATTTTTGATACGGCTGTAAAGAATAGGGATAATGGGCAGACCAAATGGGAGGTATTAAGATGGGCAGCTACTAATTTTGTTCCAATGGAAGAATCTGACTTCAACGGATTTGTAGTTGGCATGAAAGAGTTAGGAGTCTGGATAGCAAAAAACAAACATTCATACACCATTGCGGAACTGACACAAAAAGTTACGGCAATTCAACAGGCATTGAGTTTAAGTGACGTATTCCTTTTATGGGAAAACCTTTTTTATCAGGTAGCGACTCATAAAGATTTTTATTTAAAGGAATCCATAATGCAGCTTTTGAAAGCAAATCATGTGTTTGAAAATTTTGATGCTAATAACACCAAATTAATTAAACAGCTCATGAACGTTAAGGTAGTGTTACCTAAAGAACTTTTTGTAGAAGATGCTGCTGTATTACCGACTACTCCGGCAGGACAAACAATTACATTACCGGGTAAGGAAATGAAAAGGGTACAGACTATTTCCAAAACCAATGAAAGTATTGAGAGGCACAGAAAACTCAAGAAAGAGATGGAAAAAGTGGAGAAGATTTATAAAAGAGATTATAAAATCGCTTATGATAATGCATTAAAGCAATATAGAGAGGATATAAAGCCTATTTTAGCTGCTTATGAAGCTGCTTTAGAAACTGAAAAGCAAAACTGGTGCTCAATAAGAAATCCTGAACTACCCTATAATCCTAATGATCCGTGTGATAATCCTGTGAAAGTTCCGGAGCCGGAATTGCCGGAGTTTAAGTTTTCATTTAGGGATGAGTTGGATTTAGGTTATTTGGAAGGTGTACTGTCTGCTCCTTCTTATGAAACCCTCTTGGAGGTTTTAGATATTGATACAAAAATTGCATCAAGATCGGGCGCAATTGAGAATTTTTCTCTTGATCCTGTTTTGCCATCTTTTGGAGGGCTTAATCTTTTGATTGATGACGGTATTAATAATAATACACAGGTCATTATTGGTAACACGCCGGGGCAAGGCAATACTTCTATTAGTATAGGTGGAGTGGTAATTCCTTCTACTGGAACCCTGGATTTATTGGCAGAACCGTTTGCCTATCAGATTTGCCCAAAAGACTATAAGAGTTCCTCTGTTGGCGGTACCTATATAAATTTTGACCTTACATTTTCGATACCGGATTCTTCATGGCAAATAATTGGAGTTAGAACTACAGTAGAGAATTTGTCAGGTGTAAAGACTTATGGAACTGCTTTTACACAAAGTTGGACAGGAAATAAAGTAACATTGCCCAATCTTCATAATGATGCTTTGACAGAAGATGATTTCTATTCGACTATGAAAACACTGACAGTGGAAATTTCTTTTTCAAATGGTGCTAAAAAGTCACTAACTGTTAATTTCTTCCAATCATTTAATTGTATTTCCGGAAGAAAAATGGTGACTATTACAGAGCCAAACCAAGAAACACCTGAAATACCAACAATACCGTCTGTGCCTGAAACGGGAATTGAAGGTACGTTTATTCCTTCCGGGTTTGGGGTGAGGCAGTTAGGAATTGCCGATTATAAAAAAGTAGAGCAAAGTATTCAAGGGTATGTTGAGGGCGAAGTAGCGGCGATTGAAAATGTTATGGCCCGTGAATACAAAGAAAAAGCAACCCGCAGACTGCGTAGAAGCGAAAACACAACTACCACTTCGTCTGAAAATGAAAGAGAGCAGTTGACGGATACTACGAGTACCACACGCCATGAAATGCAGAATGAAATAGCGAGGATTATCCAAGATGATAAGAATTTTGCAGCCGGAACTTTTTTTAATGCTGATTTAGGAAAGTATAACATTGGGGGGAATGTCAACATGGCTACGCATTCATCGAAAGAAGAAAGTACACGTCAGGCTGTGACCGAGGCCAAAGAAATTACTGAACGTGCCATGGAGCGAATCGTTGCAAAAGTCAAGGAAGAACGTATTGAGAAAATCATTGATGAATTTGAGGAAAATAACAAACATGGTTTTGACAATACAAAAGGCGACAACCATGTTGTGGGCGTTTACCGCTGGGTAGACAAGGTGTTTAAGAACCAGGTTCTTAACTATGGCAAGCGCCTTATGTTTGAATTTATGATTCCTGAACCGGCAAAACTACACTTTTTGGGGATGGCAGAAAATCCTGCAATAACAAAATTGGTAGAGCCTGTTGATCCAAGAACTTATGTAGATCCGGCTAATGCAGCTATTAAATTCAACTTAGAGAACTATGCTTTGGTGAATGAGAATACGGTAAGATATTGGGCCGGAAAATACAATGTTGAAATACCTGACAAACCTGAAGAGGTAATTCATTGTGGTGCTTCATTTGGAGTTACTTTTGATGGGGTTACATCATCTCGACATGAAGGTGCTGCAGGGTCTGGAAAGATTGAGATTCCTGAAGGATATATCACAACTCGTGGGACTTTAAATTTTACTGCGACAAAAGATAATGACAGACAAGTATATTCAGGAATGCATGCTTCACTTGGAAAAGTAAATAAGCTATTGCCAGGTCAGGATGGTTCGATTGACCTTAATGAAACATTTGATTTGGTAGGTTATGTGAAAAATGTGCCCGTTTCTTATACTATGTCCAACTTCTTACATGGAAATCTGAACGCTTCGGTTGAATGCAAGCTTACTAACGAAGTAAAAGACAGATGGCAAAAAGAAACTTTTAAGGCAATTATTGATGCTTATGAAGATGCTGTTGCAGAATATGAGCAAAAGTTAGCTGAGGAAAAAGCTAAGGAAGTGATTATTAAAGAAACGAATAGCGGTTTTTATCGCCAGATAGAGAACCTGATACTCCGCAAAAACTGTATCTCTTATATTATTGACCAAAATAGCACTGCAAAAAGAACTTATGGCAAGAATATGAGCAAACCACTAGGCGCAGGAGTTGTAAAAAACTTTGGTAATCATGAAATACAGGTAGATGCCAATCTTGATGACTATACAGCTTTCGTGAAATTTATCGAACAGGCATTTGAATGGGATATTATGTCTTATAACTTCTATCCGTATTACTGGGGAGCAAGACAAAGTTGGGAGAAATTATACCAAAATGAAAATAATGATCCATTATTCCGAAGCTTTATACAGGCAGGTATGGCAAGAGTTATTGTAACGGTTAGACCAGGATTTGAAGAAGCTGTAAGTTATTATATGCAGACAGGCCAAATCTGGAATGGTGGAGAAGTACCGGTAATTGAAGACAAGTTATTCCTTTCTATTGTAGACGAATTGAATCAGACAGAAGGACAGAAAGAAGGAAAAGCATGGGCGACAAGAATCCCGACTTCCCTGACTATCCTTCAGGCAGACAGCATCGGATTAAAAGTCGACAAAGCATTGCCGTTTGATGAAGACTTGTCTGATTTTGAAGATCCGACATCAGTACCGCAATCTGAAAATTTCTATGTCAGTGATTCGTTGCTTAGTGGAGAAGATGAAAATTTAGCGGAACAAGTTGAGGAAATAGCCTCAAAAATGATAGGAAAAATAGCTATCGAAGATGGATATTTAAAACTGAAGACTAATTCTGAGCCAAGCCAGACCATCTCACAGATTACTATTGAAACCCTTAAGGAATCCATGAATTTTTAATCTTAACCACAAGGGAAGAAGGTAACTCTTCTTCCCTTATTTTATAATAAAAGATATGGCGACAAATATATTTGAAGATTTTGATGAAGAAAGTCAAAATCGATTGGCAGGATTGAAGATGCTGGATTTTGAACAAGTTATGGAGAATAGACAAAACAGCAGTTTTCAGTCGGTAATTAAAAATAAAAGTTTTGAAGAACGTTCAAATGAATATTCTAAGAAAAGTCCTTTTGGAGAAGGGAGTGTTTTTTATAAACAAAAAGGTATAAAGGCTTTAATTGGAGAGATAGAAAATAAGAATGTTGGAAAATGGGTATATATTATCAAAACAGCATCACAAGGAACGGAACTTATTGAAGAATATAAGAAATATGATTCTGTCCTGGCGGAATCAGAAGGGAAATTCGATAAAAATATAGATTTTATAATTTATCTCGAAACGGATTATAATGTAAGTTTTGGCGATGTGTTGTTGGTTAAAATGAGTAATGCCATGTTAAAGGCTCATTTTGAATCATTAAAAGAGCTACCTGACCCAAAATTATTAATGACATGGAGTAAGCTGATTTACGAGCAAAATAGAAATACTCCAGGTTTTAAGGCTTCTATTGAAGATTTGATGAATGCTTTTATAATTGAGGTTGAATATAGGCTAATTAAAAATTTTGGCGAAATGAAATACACTCCGTCAGAATTTTGGTCTGCAGCTACGGATAAAATATCTGAAAAAATACGGGAACTAAAAATTGACAGAGAAAGTTGGGATCCGACTGTAAAATCAGAAAAATATAAAGCAGTAATCTTTGAAAAAGCTATCGATTCTGTTGTTCTTCGTATGGAAGATATAAGAAATGAAATTTCAGGCTTTAGAAAGAAACTGGAAATAATGAACAGGATTGCGGGATTCTTTTCTGACCGACCAGGCTTTATTGATAAAATCGTTCAATTTTTACAATTTATAGAACACACAATTACAAAGACTACCCAATTGCTCAAAGGACTTAAAAATGGAGGAAGATATTACTTTGCATTTATTTGTGGGATTATTAATGGAATGATTGAGTTTATTTGTGGGTTGGTTGATGTCGTTCTTTTAATAATGAAAATCCTTGCCTATGATAGTCTTAGTCAGGGAGCAGAAGTAGAACTTGATATTTTGAAGATTAGAGAGGGGCTAGAAGAGTTTATAGAAGATTATATAAATAATCCTAATCTTATCGATAAAAAAGTTAGTGAAATGGCTGCTTCCTATTCTTATGCCAGATATGAGGACAAAAATCTAACCGGATATCAGGTAGCTCACAATGCAGGCGAAGATTTTGTAATAACTATAGATATTATACTTAGCTTTATAGCTATAATAAAAGGAATTACAAAATCATCTGAGTATTTGCCTAAATTTGCTAGATGGATTGATGATGTGGTAGAAAGAAACCCTAGAATTGCTAATAAAGTTGAAAATGTAATTCTAAAGATTGTTAAAACAGCTTATGGGGAAAGTGAATTAAGTAAATTAGCTATTGAATTGAGGAAAACTTTATCTGTTCCACGTCATGGCGGAAATATTGCTGTTTTTGAATATATTGATGATAGTGGGCAAATCTTGAGAAAGGGGTTTACCACCGAAGTAATGAGTGACGCACACTCGGAAGCAATAGGTATACAGTGGCTGAATGAGAATAAAATTCCAGATGAAAGAGTATTGAGAGTTTATAGTGAATTAGAACCATGTAGTCTTAAGAAGCATAACTGTAAACAAAAATTGCTAAAATTTAAGAATGCTCGAATTGAATATAGTTATGACTATCCTGGAGATAATACTATCGGAGTAGAAATTAGAAAAATGTCAATAACTGAAAGAGATAAACAATTGAGAAGAATGATAAAATAATATGTTATGATAGTACTAGAAGAAATAAAAGAATATTTTGGAGAAAAATGCAAGACATTTCCCGAAGCAACAGAAGTGAATGATAGATTATCTGAAAAGACCAAACATATTTTATATAAAATAGGGTTGCCAAGCTATTCAGGGTATGGGGGAGATTATATTGTATTGGATGCTTTACAAATTATTAATAATAGATACTTGAAATTTGCAACACGAAAAGGAGATGAAGAGTATTACAGTGAATGTATTGATTTATTTACAGAAAAAATCGTTTTTAATTTAAACTATGAGGGTAACAATAACGAGTTTCATGTTTTAAATTCAAATCTGGAGTTTTTCTTAAAATACACATATATCTATGTCAAGTTTAAAAATGAAATTAAAATACCTCAAAAATTAGGGGATTATTATAAAAACCATTCCAAATATGCAAAAGAACTAAAACGCCAATTACTGCAGATAAATAAAGATGTTGAGGAAGGTTCATGGGGTGATTTGATTGAGGAAATGGATTTAGGAGTAATCTGATGCTTTATTAATAACATGCATGTCCCATCCTGAAATAAGTTAACACAAAATGATTTTACACATACAATGTAAAATTTGAAAAGTAGTTTTTGATTATAAGAAGTTTTTTACGCTGGGATATATATAATGAGTTTGTTTAAAATTCATTAGAACCGGTTTGCAATTTAAGTTCATCAAAAAATACAAACAATATGGAAAAAAAGTTTTATATATATGGTGTAAGACCAATATTTGAAGAAGTTGAGGAGAATTATTCTACATTTTATGCTTTTCAATTTGATACTGGTGAATTTAAAGAAGATATGACCTATGCCTCTAAAATATGGTCAGATTTTTCAGGTGATGCAAAAGAATTTACAGAAGAAGAATTTAATGCTTATGTAAGAGAATTGAAAACAGAAAGAGGGTTGCCTTGAAAGATATCAATGATGAGGTAATCTGAATTAAGATAAGCATAATTAAAATTAAAAGGTCAATATTTATGATAACATTAGAGGAAATAAAAGAATATTTTGGAAAAGAAGGCAGGACATTTCCCGAGGCAACAGAAGTGAATGATAGATTACCTGAAAAGACAAAACAGATTTTATATAAAATAGGTCTTCCAGATTATTCAGGATATGGAGGTGACTACATTACGTTGGATAGATTAGAAATTATCAATAACAGGTACTTAAAATATGGTACTCGAAAAAGAGATAGTGAGTATTATCGCGAATGTATTGATATGTTTACTGGAGAGATTGTTTTTAATTTAAATTATAAAGGTGATAATAATGAATACCATTTTTGGAATTCCAATTTGGAAGCATACCTTAAGTATGTATATACGTATACAAAATATGTCAATGAATTAGAGATTCCTCAAAAACTAGGTGATTACTATAAAAATCACTCTAAATATGCAAAAGAGTTAAAACGTCAATTTTTACAAATAAATAAAGATGTAGAAAATGGTTGTTGGGCTAATCTTATTGAAGAAATGGACTTAGGTGTGATTTAATCCTTCACTGTATTTGACAAAAGAAATTGTATATAATAAAAAATCCAGCTTTAAGCTGGATTTTTTAATATCAAAATACGATTAATACAAATTAGGAAACTTCACAGGATTCACCTCATTCATAATAGCATATACTTTTTCATAGATATCTTCAACAGATGGCTTAGAAAAATAATCTCCATCGGTTCCGTAAGCCGGACGGTGTGCTTTTGCAGCCAATGTTTCCGGTTTGCTGTCCAGATATTTATATCCGTTCTGTTCGTCAAGAATCTGTTGCAGGATATAAGCTGAAGCTCCACCAGGAACATCTTCGTCTATGACTAACAGACGGTTTGTTTTGGCAAGTGATTTTACGATATCGTGGTTGATGTCAAAAGGCAATAACGACTGTACGTCAATGATTTCAGCATCAATACCAATTTCCAGAAGTTCTTTTGCAGCTTGCTCAACCAATCGCAATGTTGAACCGTAAGAAACCAAAGTAATATCTTTTCCTTCTTTAAGTGTTTCCACAACACCAATTGGTGTTTTGAATTCACCCATATTTACAGGCATGGCTTCTTTTAGTCGGTAGCCGTTTAGGCATTCCACAACTAAAGCAGGCTCGTCTGTTTCTAATAAGGTGTTATAGAATCCGGCGGCTTTGGTCATGTTTCTGGGAACCAAAACGTGTATTCCTCGAATAGCATTGATAATCATTCCCATTGGAGAACCGGAGTGCCAGATACCTTCCAAACGGTGTCCTCTGGTTCTGATGATTAGCGGTGCTTTCTGTTTTCCTTTGGTTCTGTATTGTAATGTAGCCAAATCGTCGCTCATAATCTGAATAGCATACAACAGATAATCCAGGTATTGGATTTCGGCAATAGGACGTAATCCTCTCATTGCCATCCCAATTCCCTGTCCTAAGATTGTAGCTTCACGAATACCGGCATCAGCTACACGCAGCTCGCCATATTTTTCCTGCATTCCTTCCAAGCCCTGGTTCACGTCACCAATATTACCGGCATCTTCACCAAAAACAAGAGTTTCAGGATATTTGCTGAAAATAGCATCAAAGTTGTCACGGATGATAATTCTTCCGTCTACTTCTTCCGCATTTTCTGCATATTGAGGGCGTACTTCCTCTACAGAAAGAACATTTTGTGTTGATTCTGAGAACAGGTTAGAACTGAATTTTGGCTGTATTTTTTCAATATAAGTTGTAATCCATTGTGCTAACTGGTTTTTACCGTTTTCTTTAGCAATTAGACGTAACACTTTTCGCGCTGTTACGATAATATCTTTACGGATTGGTTCTTTAATACCTGCTAAATCAGAAGAGAACTTTTGGATAAAAACCTTGTTCTCGCTTGAAGCTGCAATGTTTTCTAATAGAGCAACCAATTCCTTCTGTTCTGTTTTTATTGGGTCTACAAAAGCGCTCCATGCCGCTTTTTTGCCTTCAAAAACCTCTTTTTTAACGGCATTGTCAATCTCATCTAATTCTTCCTGAGTTGCAATATTAATAGCAATCATCCATAATTTCATTTGGCGGATGCAATCGTAATCAGCTTCCCATGCCAAACGGTCTGCATTTTTATAGCGTTCGTGCGAACCTGAAGTTGAGTGACCTTGCGGTTGAGTCAATTCCTGAACGTGGATTAACACAGGAACGTGTTCTTCTCTTGCAATTTGTGCTGCCTGTTCGTAAGCAGTGACTAAAGCCGGATAATCCCATCCTTTTACGCGGATGATTTCATAACCTTTATTTTCATTGTCTCTTTGGAAACCTTTCAGAATTTCAGAGATGTTTTCTTTTGTAGTCTGGTATTTGGCATGTACAGAAATTCCGTATTCGTCATCCCAAACGCTCATTACCATCGGAACCTGTAAAACTCCGGCAGCATTGATGGTTTCAAAAAACAAACCTTCGGATGTACTTGCATTTCCAATGGTCCCCCAGGCAATTTCATTACCATTGATAGAGAAATTGGTTTTGTTGTTGATTCCCGAAACGTTTCTGTATATTTTAGAAGCCTGTGCCAATCCTAACAATCTAGGCATCTGGCCTGCAGTAGGAGAGATGTCGGCACTTGAGTTTTTCTGTAAGGTAAGATTCTTCCACGAACCGTCTTCATTCAAACTGTGCGTCGCGAAGTGCCCACCCATTTGACGTCCGGCAGACATCGGGTCATGGTCAATATCGGCATGGCCATAAAGTCCCGCAAAAAACTGTTGTATTGTCATTTGCCCAATAGCCATCATAAAAGTCTGGTCGCGATAGTAGCCGGAACGGAAATCTCCATTCTTGAAAGCCTTGGCCATAGCCAGCTGCGGCACTTCTTTTCCGTCACCAAAAATCCCGAATTTGGCTTTTCCGGTCAAAACTTCACGGCGTCCTAACAGGCTGCATTCCCTGCTGATAACGGCAATTCTATAGTCATTCAATACTTCAGTTTTGAAATCTTCAAACGAAAGTTCTTTTTTGGAAGCTATCTGTGTCATAAAATGGAATTTCTTGAATAGAAAACAAATTTAATCATTTCTGCTTACAAAACAAGAGAGAATTAATTTTGATATTTTCAGTCAAGTTGTTTGAAATGCTATTTTGGATAGAAAATAATCAGGAAAACCTCTTTAAAATTATTTTTTATGCAATTTTAAGGCGAAATAATTGATTCTCAATATTCTTGTGCCTAAATTGAGATTTAAAACCATTTTCTGGTAAAGAGATTAATTAATGTTCTTGGACTGAAAGTAATGATGAAGCGTACCTTTTCATTGTAATGAGGTTGTCCTACTTCCCATCCGTTGCTGGAGTACACAGGGAAATAAAGTTCAAAATAATCGGTGACGAGATTGAGTCGGATACCACTGTCATACACAAAATTTGGGTCATTGTGTCTGTTTTTGACGAATCCGGCATCTCCGTAGATTTCAATCCATTGCCAGATATTGAAACTACCATTTAGGGTTGCCATCCAATGATTGGCAAAAGGAGTATCGAGCTTTGATTTAAAACCACCTTCGGCAAGAATCAATTGCTGACTAAAAAATCCGGTACTTTCGGAACGTCCGTAATAGTTGTAATCAAATAAATAGTCGGTTGGGCGGTCAAGTGCAAAACTGAAATAATCCGTATTGGTTTTATTATACAGGAAGGTTCCGGCATACAATCTAAGATTTAGCTGCCTGTTGTCTTCAAACAGCCTGCGGTATTCGATTTCGGTTGAAAGTTTACCAAATTTTCCTGAAAGCTGCAGGTCGGTCAAAAAATTAAAATGGTTGGTTACTTCTGTTTTTATATTGTAGTATTTGGCATTAAAGACAGAATAATTTTCAGTTCTTTCTACACTATAAGCCGATTTGTCCCTGTTTACGAGCACTTCCCGAAATTGGATACCCTGTTTTCTGTTGTCCCTGAAATTGTTTTCACGGAAAAGCATGGTTACCGTTGGTGTTAATTTGGTGTAGGCTGCATCGGGCGCATAATGGAAATAGGAGCCGCTTAACTGATAACGGACATTAAAAGGACTGTTAGTATTGCGATTGTGTTGGTTTACCAGAAATGAAAACGAACCTGTCAGTGTTTGTGTATTAGGAGAGTAAATAGGATTGATTTCATAAATAAACGGTTTGTCGAGTATGGTCTTATTGTTGAAACGAATACCAGGCGAAAGTCCGTCATAAAGGTTATAACTTATTGTGGGTATGTAAAGTATCTGGTTGTAATACGGGTCTTCAAGGTCTTTCATGAAATTGAACTTGATTGGCCGGTTCTGAGAAAAGAAACCTTTTAAAGATTTCCAGTTGTTGCGGAGATTGTATTCCGGAACCTCGTTTTTATAATTTAATACGATTTTATCGGCATCATTTCGCGGAACGGTAAAAGTACTGTCGGTTTTGATATTATTGAGCCATTTTTTAAAAACGACTTCATTTTTTTTAATTCCGTAAACAGGAATAGGAACAACGGTTTTTGTCTTGTTCCGTACCGTAAATGTCACGCTGTCTTTTGTTTTTGAAACATCCGTAAATCTATAATCTACAATGTCTCTGGAATCGATGATGGTATTGAAAAACCAGTCGATATTTTGGTTGGCGTTAGACTTGAGAATGTTTTCAAAATCAGTACGGGAAGTGATATGCTCACTGTTGAGGTTATAAAACTCTTTGATACTGTTTTCTACGATATCATTTCCAAGATAATTGTCTAAATATTTAAGGCTGAGTCCGGCTCTGTATTTGCTTGCAATCTGCTCGTTGAACTTAATGAAAGTGTTTTTTGGGTCGCCTAAGGGCTGGTCGAGGTTTTTTCGGGCCATGAGCATATAGAAATAGCTGTACTGCTCATTAAAGTCAATAGTGGTGAGATTATAGCCACGCAAAAGCCACCATTGCGAAAGGTTACCCATCATTTTGCTGTTGGGATGATTTTCGTCAATGTATTTCATCATGGTATAAATCTGTATGCCGTCATAAATCCAGTTGTCGTCTCTGGCATTCAGATGCAGGCTGGTTTTTAGAAAATTGTTGAGGTAAGTCTTTAAGAATTTTATCTCAAACATAAACTCATCCGGAAACGGACTTATAAAGGAAGGAAGCTGGTTGAGTCCGTAAAAAGGGTTTCTCTCGTAGTCGGTTTGGGAAACCGTTATTTTTTCAAATGGATAGCTTCCAATATTCTCATGGACAAAATTCACGATTCTGTCAATTACAATAGCTTTTTGTATATCGTTCAGCCTGTTTTCCTTCAAATTGGTTTCTACTGTAACATTATTGTTTTTGTAACTGTAGAATGTTGTCTTTGGCTCTACAAACAGATTAAAGTCCAGACGGTTTTTTCCCGTCAGTTCATAAGTTGAAAATGAACTGTCTTTTATGTGGTTTACTTCGTCGAGGTCTGAAGTCGCTATCAGTCCCGGTGGCAGTTTTAAGGTTACGTCAAAATCAGTCGCTGCATTGGTAATATCGTCAAGATTGTTATTGCTGTACATTATGAAACGATGGTTTTCATAGCGGGCAGGAGCAAGGCACCAGTTTTTAAGGTTAAATTCGCCTTTATCGTTCCATCCGTATTTTGTAAAACGGTCGTTAGGGAATTTAACCTGATAGGTCAGTTTTAGTATTATTCTTTCGTTTGGAGCTAATTTTTCACGAAGATTGATTTCGATCACGTCAGGGTGCTTTTCAAATCGGTGCCACTTCAAAAACAGATTTTCCTGGTCAATAATGGTTATGTTTTCTGTTTTTCCTCTGTCTTCATCATGGGCTAGGTGGAAGCTGCGTACAAATTCATCAGAAAAACGTTTGGCTAAAGGCGTGTTTTTATCAGAATAAGCCTGATTCCAGTCGTTTACTACAATTGAAGTTAACGTATCGCCGGTTTGGTTGTAGAAAGTAATTTCCTGCTGCACATAGGCTGACTTTTCTTCGCTGTTGATTTCAACATTCACTTTTGAATGATGTTGTGCATTTCCCCTGGTGGAAAAAAATAAAGACAGGCAGGCAATAGCAATTTTGGCGAAAGTCTTCAAAGGATGATTTTAATTATAGCAAGTTTACTTATAATTAGATACATTTCCTAATAAAGGTTGCTTAAGATTGGCTTAAAGATTCAAAAACAAAAAAGCACCCTTGTTTGAGGATGCTCTTTAATATGTGACTGGTATTCCTGAATTAAAAGTTTGGACTTAAATTGTATTTTTTATAGAAGTTATCCAGTACATCCAGTACTTCGTCTTCGTTGTCTACAATTTTAATAAGGTCCATATCACCAGGACTTACATTGCTGTATTTTTCAATCAGTACGGTTTTTACCCATTCAATCAGTCCGGCCCAGAAATCTCTTCCTACCAGAATGATTGGGAATTTCCCTATTTTTTTGGTCTGAATCAACGTTATCGCTTCAAAAAGCTCATCCAGAGTTCCAAAACCACCCGGCATAACCACGAAACCTTGGGAGTATTTCACGAACATTACCTTGCGAACAAAGAAATAGTCAAAGTTCAGGTTTTTGTCTTTATCGATATAAGGATTGAAGTGCTGTTCAAAAGGCAGTTCAATGTTCAAACCTACAGAAGTTCCGCCTCCGAGGTGGGCACCTTTGTTTCCGGCTTCCATAATTCCGGGACCACCACCGGTAATGACACCATATCCGGCTTTACTTATTTTATAGGCAATTTTTTCTGCAAGCAGGTAATATTTATCTTCGGGCTTAGTTCTTGCTGAACCAAAAATCGAAACGCAAGGGCCTATTCTTCCCATATTTTCGTAGCCGTTAACAAACTCGGACATAATCTTGAAAATTGCCCACGAGTCATTGCTTCGTATTTCGTTCCAGGTTTTTTGTTTAAATACTTCTTGTATTTTGTCGTCTTCGTTTTCGAATGTCTCTTTTTTCATCTTTCTTAAAAATTAATCAGCCTGCTAAGATAGCTCTTTTTTGAGGAATTGCGCGGTGTAGCTGTTTTTATTTTTGGCAACTTCTTCCGGCGTTCCTTTGGCAATCAGCTGTCCGCCGCCTTTTCCTCCTTCAGGTCCGATATCGATAATATAGTCGGCTAATTTGATAACGTCCATGTTATGTTCAATAATTAGGACGGTATTTCCTTTGTCGACCAGTTTGTCAATTACTTCCATCAAAACGCGGATGTCCTCAAAATGCAACCCGGTTGTAGGTTCGTCCAGAATGTAAAATGTATTTCCGGTATCTTTTTTAGACAATTCGCCGGCCAGTTTAATTCGTTGGGCTTCACCACCGGAAAGCGTTGTACTTTGCTGTCCGAGTGTAATATATCCTAAACCGACATCTTGCAAGGCTTTGACTTTTCGGTAGATTTTCGGGATATTTTCAAAAAACTCCACACCTTCATCAACCGTCATGTTCAATACGTCAGAAATGGATTTTCCTTTGTAGCGTATTTCTAAAGTTTCACGGTTAAAGCGTTTTCCCTGACAGGTTTCACATTCTACATACACATCTGGCAGGAAGCTCATTTCAATAGTTCGTACTCCGGAACCTTCGCAGGTTTCGCATCTTCCACCAGAAACGTTAAAGCTGAAACGTCCCGGTTTGTAACCGCGTATCATGGCTTCGGGTGTTTGTGTAAACAGGCTTCTGATTTCCGAAAAAACTTCGGTATAGGTTGCCGGATTGGAACGCGGTGTTCTTCCAATAGGCGACTGGTCAATATCAATAATCTTGTCAATATTTTCCAATCCTTCAATCTTTTTGTAAGGCTGAGGTTTTTTGACACCATTAAAGAAATGGGCGTTCAGAATTGGATAAAGCGTTTCATTAATGAGTGTTGATTTCCCACTTCCGGAAACTCCGGTTACGCATATCAGCTTGCCCAAAGGCAGCTCAATCGAAACATTTTTCAGGTTGTTTCCGGTTGCTCCCGTGAGTTTAAGGAATTTTCCGTTGCCCTCACGTCGCTTTTTCGGAACGGCAATTTCCATCTCACCATTCAGATAGGAAGCCGTAAGGGTATGTTCTTTTAAAAGTTCCTTAGGTGTTCCTTTGCTGATAATCTGTCCGCCAAAACGTCCTGCTTTTGGACCTATGTCAATAACATAATCCGCTCTTTCAATCATGTCTTTATCGTGCTCTACAACAACAACTGAATTTCCGATGTCACGCAATTGTTCTAAGGAATGGATTAGCTTTTCGTTGTCTCTTTGGTGCAATCCAATGCTTGGTTCATCCAATATATAAAGTACGCCAACCAATTGTGAGCCAATTTGGGTAGCCAGACGGATTCGTTGGGCTTCTCCACCGGAAAGCGATTTGGAACTTCGGCTAAGGGCAAGATAATTTAATCCGACATTCACTAAAAAGCTCAATCTGGATTTGATTTCCTTCACGACTTCAGAAGCAATTTTCTTTTGTTTTTCTGTTAGGTCGTTATCCAGTTGCTCAAACCAAACCGCCAGGTCAGAAATATCCATATCGGTTAATTCTGCAATATTTTTTCCATTTACTTTGAAATATAAGGATTCTTTTTTCAGACGGGAACCTTCGCAAACCGGACATTTAACTTCATCCATGAACTCTTTTGCCCAGCGTCTGATGGTTGTAGAGCCGCTTTCGTCGAATTGGTTCTTTATAAAGTTGGAAATTCCTTCAAAGTCAATCTTATAGTCTTTTGTAACTCCCAGTGTTTTAGAAGAAACCTCAAATTTCTCTTTGCCGCCATGCATGATAATTTCCATGGCTTCGTCGGAGATTTTTTCAATCGGGTCGGTCAGTTTAAAACCGAATTTCTCTCCAATGATTTCCAATTGTTTGAAAATCCAGGAACTTTTGTATTCTCCTAAAGGAGCAAAACCGCCTTGTTTGATAGAAAGTTTCGGATTCGGAATGATTTTTTTCATATTGATTTCGTTCACGGTTCCCAGGCCATTGCAATGGTCGCAAGCCCCTTTTGGTGAGTTGAACGAAAAATTATTCGGTTCCGGATTCGGATAGGAGATACCTGAAGTAGGACACATCAGATTTCGGCTGAAATAGCGTATTTCCTGGCTGTCCTGGTCAATAATCATCAGAATATCATCACCATGATACATGGCTGTCTTAATGCTTTCGGTCAGGCGCTTGTCATTTTCCGGTGTATTTTCGATGAGCATCCTGTCGATAACCGTTTCAATATCGTGTGTTTTGTAACGGTCGAGCTTCATTCCTGCAGTAATATCTTTGATTTCGCCGTTGATGCGGACTTTCAGGAATCCCTGTTTGGTAATCTGTTCAAATAATTCACGGTAGTGTCCTTTTCTGGAACGGATTATAGGAGCCAGGATATTGATTCGTCGCCCTTTGAACTGTTCGAAAATAAGTTCCTTGATTTGTTCGTCGCTATAGCTTACCATTTTTTCTCCGGTTACATAGCTGTAAGCGTCACCGGCTCTGGCATATAATAAACGCAGGAAATCGTAAATTTCCGTAATGGTTCCTACAGTAGAACGCGGGCTTTTGCTGGTGGTTTTTTGCTCGATGGCAATTACAGGCGAAAGTCCGTCGATTTTATCTACATCCGGGCGTTCCAAACCGCCAAGAAACTGTCTTGCATAAGCAGAAAAGGTTTCAATATAGCGACGTTGTCCTTCGGCATAAATTGTATCGAAGGCCAAAGACGATTTTCCCGAACCTGAAAGCCCGGTAATTACTACCAGTTTTTCACGAGGAATCGTAACGTCAATATTTTTCAGATTGTGGACGCGGGCGCCCAAAACTTCAATCGTATTTTCAGTGTCTAGCATAGCATTTTTTGCAAAACGCAAAGGTACGTTTTTGTAATTTATTTTTAGTTAAAGACTGAGGTCCAAAACTTAAAATTTATTAAAGATAAAATGGTCTTTAAAAAAGGATAAAGCTTTTAGTTTAAAGTTTTTGGATTATAGAAGAATGTATGCTTTGTGGCTCTGCGTCTTTGCGAGCAATTATTTTCACGCAAAGGCGCAGAGCCGCAAAATATAGCGATTAAACCTTTCTCTGCGTTTTATTCGATGACCATTTCTTTTAATTTCTTTCTATAGGTTTCAAGCACATGAACTTTAGAAATGAATCCGAAATACTTACCGTTTTTAGTAACGGGAAGTTGTTCCAGATGGGCATTTTCAAATTTTTCCATTACGACTTCCATTCCATCTTCATAAGAAATCACATCCAAAGGTGGTTTCATGACTTCAGGAATGGTAGTGTATTTTAACCGGAAAGAATTGAAAACGATGGGTTTCAGGTCTTCAAAGTCAATAATTCCAATGAGTTCATTTTTGGCATTTACCACCGGAAAAACTTCCTGCCTGGAATTGGCAAGATATTCTACGAGGCTTTCCAGTTTGTCTTCCGGACTAACGGTTTTGTATTCTGAATTGATATGGCTTAAAATATCAATGTTGGAAAGAATATTTTTGTCTTTATCGCTCGTAAATACGTCACCTTTGTCCGCCAGATGCTTGACATCCATTGAATGCGTTTCGAATCGTTTGGAAACGGCAAAACTTATAGACGATACAATCATTAAGGGTACCATCAGGTTATAGCCTCCGGTAATTTCACCAATAAGGAAGATAGCTGTTAGTGGCGCATGGAACAGGCCGCTCAATATTCCCGCCATACCTACGATTGTGAAATTTCCAACAGGAAGTTCTTTTCCAATGCCCAGAATGTTGAAAAACTTGGCTACGAAAAATCCTAAATAAGAACCTACAAAAAGGGAAGGAGCAAAGTTGCCTCCGTTACCGCCACTGCCTAAAGTAAGTCCTGTGGCATACACTTTCAATAACATCGTGATACCTACAAACAGCAGTAAAATCCATTCGTTACTCTTGTATTCGTCAAGTAAGGTGTTTTCTAAAAGCATTTGCGGATTAGCATTAGATAAGGTCTTGATGCTTTCATAGCCCTCACCAAAAAGTGTCGGGAAAAAGAAAATAAGCACCGCCAGTATGGAAGCACCAAACAATGCCTTTTTATAAGTGCCGTTTTTAATTTTCTTAAAAAAGCCTTCTATTTTTTGAAACTTTCGGGCATGGTAAACAGAAACCAATCCTGCCAGAATTCCCAAAAGGATATAAAAGGGAATGTTATGATAATCAAATGTCTGTTGCTGCTTGAAAGACAAAAGTACGTCTTCGTTTAAAACGATGGTTGAAACCAAAGCTCCTGTGGCTGCAGAAATCATAATCGGAATAAAAGCCGTAATGGCCACATCGGTCAATACTACCTCAATAGCAAATAATACTCCGGCAATAGGAGCGTTAAAGGCAGCCGCAATACCGGAAGCCACACCACAGGCAAGCAATAGAATCCTGTCTTTTTGCGAGAGTCTGTATTTTTGGGCAAAGTTAGAACCAAAAGCAGCTCCGGTAATTGTAATTGGTGACTCTAATCCTGCAGAACCACCCAAACCTACCGTTAAGGAACTGGTGATTATCTGCGCATACATTTGCTTTTTGGGCAGTATTCCGCCCTTTTTTGCAACAGCATACAATATTCTGGAACTTCCCTTTTCTAAACTTCCATCCAATACGTTTTTGACAACAAAAACCGTTAGCAGGATTCCTATGATGGGAAGGATACTATTGATGTAAGGCAGTTTTAAATAACCGTTCACATAGGTGGCAAATACAAAAACGGAGTGCGCAAAACCTTTCAGCACAATTACGGCAAAAGCACAGGAAATCCCTACGATAACACAGGATAAATAAATAAAATGCCTTTCAGAAAGGAAATTCTTGAACAAAAAAAACAAGGTTTCAATTTGCCGGAAAATGTTTCTGAAAAATACTTTTATTTTAGGTGCTTTTTTGGCTGACATTTTTTCTTTTGGAAAAATTACGATTAAGAATCGCTAAAATAAGCCTTTTGTTAAAATTTTATTGATAAAAGTATTATAAAGTTTTAATTTTCTCGGCTACGAATTCCCGAAGTTCCTTAAAAAACAAAGTAAACTCCTGCTCGAATTCTTTGTAGAATTGTTCCAGTTCTTGCACAGATTCGCCCATTTTTGAAGTGTTTTTTGTACGTCGGTCCATTTGTGATAAAATAGTTCCTATACCGTCAACAAACTGGTAATTCCAAAGCCAGTTGCCTCGTTCCATGTGCGGTAGCATGTTTTGGACTTTTGGAGTAAGCATATCAAAATTGTCTTCCAGAGACTGGTAAAAGTTTTGTACAAAAACATCCAGCTTTTCATTCGAATAGTCCTGCCAGTTTTTGGCTAAAAAATGGTCATAAAAAACATCGATAATTACTCCGGAATAGTGGCCATATCGTTCATGAAGCCGATGCTTGCTGATTCTAAAAACGGCATGTGCATCTGTAAAAGTATCTATAGCACGATGCAGCAGGATTCCTTTTCGGATATCGTCCGGGAAATGCTCGTAATCTTTTCCACGTACGCCATCAGCCATGAAACCGCCTATTTTCATGAAGTCGTTATTGCCTGAGAGATAAATATGGGCTAGAAAATTCATTCGCCTAATTTAGGAATTTTATATTACTTAAATGGCAATTCATATATTTGCTAACAATTTAAATTCTGAAACAAAAAATCAAACCTTAATATGACTTTAATCAAATCAATATCAGGAATCCGAGGCACCATCGGAGGTAAAGTAGGAGATAACCTGACTCTGGTTGACGCTGTAAAATTTGCATCGGCTTATGGAACCTGGCTGAAGAATTACTCAAATAAAGAAAAACTGACTGTAGTAATTGGCCGCGATGCCAGAATTTCCGGACCTATGATTCATAATCTGGTGGTGAATACGCTAATCGGATTGGGAATTGATGTTATTGATTTGGGATTATCAACAACGCCAACTGTTGAGGTTGCCGTTCCGTTGGAAAAAGCAGACGGAGGAATCATCCTGACCGCCAGCCACAATCCAAAGCAATGGAATGCGTTGAAATTATTAAACGAAAAAGGGGAATTCCTGAGCGGTGCCGAGGGCGCGAAGATTTTAGATATTGCCGAAAGGGAAGCATTTGATTTTTCGGATGTAGACAGCCTGGGCGAAATTATTCCAAATGACGCTTACATGGATATTCATATTGATGAAGTGCTGGAGCTTCCTTTAGTGGATGTTGAAGCCGTGAAAGGAGCCAAATTCAAAGTGGTGGTTGACGGCGTGAATTCTTCGGGAGGTATCATTGTTCCTAAATTACTGGAATTGATGGGGGTTGAGGTCGTTAAACTGTATTGTGAGCCCAACGGACATTTTCCGCACAATCCGGAACCTTTAAAAGAACACCTGACAGACATTTCCCAATTGGTCGTAAGCGAAAAAGCCGATTTTGGAATTGTAGTTGACCCTGATGTTGACCGTTTGGCTTTTATTTCTGAAGATGGAGAAATGTTTGGGGAAGAATATACTTTGGTTGCCGTTGCAGATTATGTGCTAAGCAAGACACCCGGTAATACGGTTTCCAACATGTCATCCTCACGTGCTTTGAGTGATGTGACCAATAATCACGGGGGAACATATGAAGCAAGTGCTGTTGGAGAAGTCAATGTGGTAGAGTTAATGAAGAAAAATAATGCGGTTATTGGAGGTGAAGGAAACGGAGGAATTATTTATCCGGAACTTCATTATGGTCGCGATTCTATCGTTGGAATTGCGTTGTTCCTGACGCATCTGGCAAATAAAAAGATGAAAGTTTCTGAGTTGAGGGCTTCTTATCCGGAATATTTCATGAGCAAGAACAAAATCGAACTGACACCACAGATTGATGTTGATGCTATTTTAACAGCTATGACTGATAAATACAAATCAGAAAATATTTCGACAATTGACGGGGTAAAAATCGATTTTCCTCAAAACTGGGTGCATTTAAGAAAATCAAATACAGAGCCTATCATCAGAATTTATACTGAAGCAAAAAGTCAGGCAGAAGCAGATGCTTTGGCCTTGAGAATTATAGAAGAAATTAAAGTAATAGCAGGAATATAAATAATGGAAGACCAATCACATGGAAATTTTGGGCCAGAATCGCACTGGCCGGAGTCGGGTAGACCCGAACCGCCAAGACCGGAACCATTAAGGGCAGAACCGTACAGGAAACTTTATTACAGAAAACAGCTTCCTAATGCAGTGACCGTGCTTATTTTAGGAATTATGTCAATAATAGCCGCATTTTGTTATGGCTTTTTCGGGATTGTGCTGGGAATCATTGCACTGGTGATTGCAAGAAATGATATGCAATTGCATCGGGAAAATCCGGGCGAATATGACGGTTATCCGAATTTAAGTGCTGGAAGGGTTTGCGCCATTATTGGATTGTCATTAGGTTCCCTTTTCTTTATAGGTTTGTTTTTTTTATTCTTTTTGACGACTGTTTTTAGTTAGAAATTTCACGATGGAAAAGAAAATCATGCTATTTGCGTTTTTGTTTCTGGGACTTGGAGTTTCAGCACAGCATTTTACGAAGTCGGAGAGAAGCCTGATTCAGTCCGGAGATACAAAAACAATGCTCAGGGTAATCCAGATTACTGATGAGAAGGAATTAAAAATACTCCAATCAGTTTCTACCGATATTGACCCTGATGACAAGCTTCTTCCATTATTGGCAGAGAGAATGTTTCTGGCAATGCGCGACCCTGCAAATCCGGGAATAGGAATTGCAGCACCGCAGGTGGGAATTAACAGGAATGTAATCTGGGTGCAGCGTTTTGATAAAGAAGGCGAGCCTTTTGAGCTGTATCTGAACCCCAAAATAATATGGAGGTCGGCTATGTTGCGAAAAGGAATGGAAGGTTGCCTTTCCATTCCCGACATCAGTGGTAATGTTTATAGAAATTATAGCATCAAACTGACCTATCAGGATAAAACGGGAAAGAAACACGAAGAAGTCATTGAAGGTTTTACCGCTGTTATCTTCCAACACGAAACCGACCATCTTAACGGAATCCTTTTTACAGATAGAATGAAAGAACAGGAAAAACTTGAAGTTTCTCCTGTTGATGATGAAATGAATGACCTGTTTTTAGAAAAAAAGCCTTAACCGGCAGTTATTCCATCCGTATATTTTTTGAAAACGGTACTGGCTGTATGGCCTCCAAAACCAAAAGTATTGTTTAGGGCATAATTCACTTTTTTGCGTACAGAATTGCCCAAAACAATGTTCAGATCGGTCATGGCTTCATCAATTTCTGTCGTATTGATTGTTGGAGGAATGATATCATTTTTTAGAGCTAAAACCGTGATAATGCTTTCAACGGCTCCGGCTGCTCCTAATAAATGCCCGGTCATTGATTTGGTGGCGCTGATAGCCACCGGATGATTTCCAAAAACTTCCCGAATGGCGGTCAGTTCACTGCTATCACCCTGAGGTGTTGAGGTAGCATGAGCATTAACATAATCTACTTCTTTGGCTGTTATTCCGGCATCGTTTAAGGCTTTCTGCATGCCCAAAGCCGCACCAAATCCATTTTCAGGAGTTCCTGTCAGATGGTAGGCGTCTGCTGCCATACCACCACCAACTATTTCGGCATAGATTGTGGCACCTCTGGCTATGGCATAATCCAAATCTTCAAGAATAAGGGCTCCGGCACCTTCACCAATTACAAATCCATCACGGTTTTTGTCAAATGGACGGGAAGCTTTTTCCGGTTCCTCATTTCTTTTTGATAATGCCTGTGATGCGTTAAAACCGCCAACAGAAGCTGCTGTAATGGCTGCTTCAGAGCCGCCGGCAATCATGATTTTAGCTTTGCCCAAACGAATGGTGTCAAAAGCATTGATAAGTGCCGTATTGCTGGAGGCGCAAGCTGAAACAGTTGCATAATTAGGACCATGCAGTTTGTGCCGGATTGAAATCACCCCGGCTGCAATGTCTACAATCATTTTTGGAATAAAGAACGGATTGAAATGAGGTGTGCCATCACCTGTAAAGAATTCTTTTAACTGCTCTTCAAAAGTGGAAATACCTCCGTTTCCGGATGCCCAAATAACGCCAATCTCTGAACGTTCTTTTTGAGACATGGATTCAAAGTCCAATCCGGAGTCTTTGATAGCCTGTTCCGAAGCCGCAACGGCATATTGCGTAAACAGGTCATATTTTCTGCTTTCTTTCCTGTCCATATATTCTTCCGGATTGAAGTTTTTTACTTCACATCCAAATTGCGTCTTGAATTTTGAGGTATCAAATTTGGTCAGTAATCCCGCGCCGCTTTTCCCGGCAACAATATTATCCCAGAATTCGTCAATAGAATTTCCTAATGGAGTGATGGCTCCTAAGCCTGTTATTACTACTCGTTTCATTTTATTTCTGTTTTTAGCAGGTTGGTATAGCCCTTAGCCAGCATTTTTGTCTTATCGCTATTCCAGATTTCGCACTGGGCATTGACGATGGTTTTTCCCTTTTTATTGATGGCGGTTGTGGCAATAATGATGTCGTTTTCTCTGCCGGAAGCGAAATAATCGATTACATTATTAATGGTGACATAGAAATTAGGTTCGCCATAAGAAATTAGTGTGGCGCCTATGGCATCATCAATTATAGCACCTATGACACCGCCGTGAAGCGTTCCAAAAGGATTGGTCATTTCTTTTCTGACTGTATATTCAAAAGAAAGGCTTCCTTCCGTGACGGCAATCATTTTTGGCTTTAGCCAATTCATAAATGGCGATGGCGATTGTGTGACTTCTTTGCCAATATGCTGTTTTAAAAAATTAAAGGCATCCTTATTCATCGTGTTCTTTTTAAGATTGGGAATTCATCGTCAGTAAAGCATCTTTAGGGGAAGTGAGTGACAATTCATAAATGTAAGATGTCTGCCCAACATGGATTTCATATTGGTTTTCCTCAAAAGCACGCAATAAATCCTGGGCTACAACTTCAGGACTGATTCCGTTTTCACCACCTATTTCTTTTGAAAATTCAGTATTCACCAATGGTGGCATGATTTCATAAACCTGGGTTGCATAAGGGCTCCCATCTAAAGCAATTCGTAAGGATTGGGTGTAGGAATGCAAGGCAGCCTTGCTGGCAGAATAAGTAATCAGGGTTTTGTTTGGAACCAGAGCCACGATGGATGACACGTTTACGATAGCGGCTTCTGTTTGAGAGTTCAGTAAAGGCAGAAATTTTTCCGTAAGTCGTACGATAGAAAGATAATTGGTATTCATTTCGTCGGAAGCCTTTGTGAATGCATCAGTATTAGGAGTTAAAACATCGTAATAAGAAGTATTACCGGCATTATTTATGAGCACGTTCAGGCTTGGATATTGTTTTGTGATTGTTTGCACCAGTTTGTCAATATCTTCCTCACGGGTAATATCAGCAACTATAGCTGTCGTGTTTTTAAGCAAAGCTGCAGCTTTGTTTAATTTTTCTTCATTTCTTCCTGTAATAATGACCTGATTGTCATTTTCAGAGAATATTTTGGCGAATTCAAACCCAATTCCAGAGCCTCCGCCAGTTATTAAGATTGTGTTTTTGCTAGTTTTCATTTTAGTAATAATTTATTTTATACCATTCGGTATATTTTTGATTAAAAAAAATTTATAAGTCGTTTATGATTTTGCGTAAGGAATGCATCAGAGACTTCAGGTAATTCGTTTTTCCGGTAAGTTTTGATATCATTACGGTTCCTTCAATAATGGAAAGCATTAGCAGGGCAGCTTCTTCAGGATTAGTTTCCGGTTTAAATTCTTTGCTGTCAATTCCTTTTTGAATTAGGCTGGCCAGATTCTCTTTCCAATTCAAGAGTGCTTTCTTAGCGGCCTCTTTGAGCATTGGATGGGTATCGTCTGCTTCAATTGCCGTATTCATTATCGGGCAACCGCCATCAATAAAATGTCCGTTAAAAACATGGTTGTACAGTTCAGGAAAAGTGAGAAGTTTGTCTTTATAGGTTTTCTTCCTGCTGATTTCCAATGCAAAAAAGTCCTGCATTTTCTTTTTGTTATACTCGAAAACTTCCAGGGCGACTTCGTCTTTATTCCTGAAATTTCCATAAATGCTGCCTTTGGTAAGTCCTGTAGCTTCTGTAATATCATTCATAGACGTACCGGCATAACCTTTAATATTAAAGATTGGTGCTGTTTTCTCTATAATATAGGAACGGGTTTTTTCTGCCTTGCCCATGATATGATAAAATTTCATGGCAAAGATAAATATACCGATTGGTATTATTTGTTAATTTTTGATTAAAGTTTTAATTGCTCATTGAAAGTGTTTAATAACCTAACTTTTGCGTCTTGGCAACTTTGCGTGAAATTGTTGCTCGCAAAGTCGCCAAGGCGCAAAGTTTATTATGAGATCTTAAAGCGACCCATTTGCTTTTTACTTAGTACAATCCACCTGAAATTAAGAATTGTTTGAATTTTGCAATTTTTGCTTTGCTCTGCGCAATAACTGTGTTCCACTTTGCCAATAATTTTGCCTTATCAAATTCAAACAGAATCATTAATCTTTTTAAAAAACTAAATCATGGAAAATTCAAATCAGAAAGTTTGGTATATCACTGGAGCATCAAAAGGCCTGGGTCTGGCTCTGGTGAAACAGTTACTAAATGAAGGTAAAAAAGTGGCGGCTACATCAAGAAGTATAGAAGAACTTAAAAAAGCTATAGGTGATGCGGATAATTTTCTGCCTTTGCAGGTAAATCTTCTTAGTGAAGAGAGTATCGAAAAAAGCATACAGGCAACTGTAGCGCAATTTGGGAGAGTTGACGTTATTGTTAATAATGCAGGTTACGGTCTTGCAGGAGCTTTGGAAGAGCTTACTGATGTTGAAGCAAGACAAAACTTTGATGTCAATGTTTTCGGTTCTTTAAATGTTATCCGTAAAGTATTGCCTTATTTGAGAAAGCAACAATCAGGACATATTTTTAATGTTTCTTCTATTGGAGGATTCACAGGAGCTTTTCCCGGCTTTGGAATCTATTGCGCGACCAAGTTCGCTGTTCAGGGATTTACAGAGTCGTTGGCAGAAGAAGTAAAACCTTTCGGAATAAAAGCAACTATTGTTTCTCCGGGTTATTTCCGTACAGATTTCCTGAAAGATTCCTCATTGAGTGTTCCTAAAAATCAACTCCAGGAATACAAAACAGTTAGAGATGTCCAATCTGCACATGAAAACGAAATCAATGGCAATCAGCCTGGTGACCCGCATAAAGCAGCCTTAGCTTTTATCAGAACAGCCGAAATGCAAAATCCTCCGGTGCATTTGTTTTTAGGACAGGATGCTTATGCAATGGCAGAAGTCAAAATACAATCAGTAAAAGAAAATATGGAAGCAGTTCGGGAGTATGCCGCAGCTACCGGATTCGACAACTAAATTCTTTTACGACGCAAGCCTTATTTATTATTAATTAAACGAAAAAAATATGAAAACAGATAAAATTTGGTATGTAACAGGAGCTTCAAAAGGACTGGGACTTGCCTTAGTAAAAAAATTACTGGCAACAGGTTATAAAGTTGCCGCAACATCAAGAAATGCTGCTACTTTGAGTGAAGCTGTTGGTGCAGGAAATTCAGAAAATTTCTTACCTTTGGAAGTAGATTTGGTAGATGAACAATCTGTAGCTGAATCTATTAGGAGAACACAGGAAGTTTATGGAAAGATTGATGTGATTGTGAACAATGCCGGTTACGGAATAGGAGGTACTATTGAAGAATTGTCACAGGAAGAAATTTCGGAGGCCTTTAATATCAACGTTTTCGGGACCATCAATGTCATCAAATATGCCATGCCTTATCTAAGAGCACAACGTTCCGGATATATTATCAATATTTCTTCTATAGCCGGATTTGCACCTGCTACGGGATGGTCTATTTATGCGGCGGCCAAACACGCTATCATTGGTTTGTCAGAATCATTGGCAGATGATGTAAGGCAACTTGGTACCAAAGTTACGGCTATCGCCCCGGGAGCTTTCCGAACGCAGTTTTTGACAAAAGAATCGCTAGTGTTCGCTGAGAATTCAATAGAAGATTATGAAGAGGTTCATGCATCACACGATAAGTTCCATAAAATGAATGGCAATCAGCTAGGCGACCCTGAAAAAGCAGCAGAAGTGATGATTCATCTGGCTGAAAGCGATAATCCTCCTGTAAGATTATATCTTGGAAGTGATGCTTACAGAAGAGCGTCAGCAAAATTAGGAACGCTAACACAAATGTTAGAAGATTGGAAAGATACCACACTTTCAACCGACTTTCAGGAATGATAGCCGTATTTGAATTTTACAATTGAAACTTACAATATACAACCAGCCTGTAAAAAGGCTGGTTCCTAAAAAAATAAAATTATGCCGAAGACCGAAACGATAGAAGATTTTTATAAACAAAAGCTCAATTACTTACCTGAGGATTTACAGCAAGGGTTGGGGTACTTTAATGTTATCAGAGCCGAAGACTGCTATAAAAATGATGTATATGTCCCGATAAGTTATACAAGAAGAGATTTTTATAAAATTAGCCTGGCAAGAGGAAAAAATGTTTTCCATTATGCCGATAAAAGCCTTGAAGTTAACGGTTCCGCACTTATTTTTTTCAATCCGCAGGTGCCTTATACTGTTGAATCGTTGTCTGACGACCGTTCAGGTTTTTTCTGTATTTTCAAAGAAGCCTTTTTTACGGAGTCATTACGAAACAGCATTTCCAGTCTGCCTATGTTCAAAATAGGGGGCAAGCCGGCTTATATTCTTAATGAAGAGCAGGACAAACAGATTAGTGATATTTTCCAGAGGATGATTAACGAAATCAATTCGGATTATGTTTATAAATATGATTTGATTCGCAATTATGTTACGGAAATGATTCACAGTGCGATGAAAATTGAGCCGTCTGAAAAACTATACCAACATCCGGATGCAAATTCCAGAATAACTTCGGTTTTTACGGAATTGCTGGAAAGACAGTTTCCTATAGAATCGCCATCGCAGCGGTTTACGCTTCGTTCCGCTAAAGATTTTGCCGAAAAACTCTACGTTCATGTGAATCACCTGAACCGTGCCATTAAGATGACTACCGGAAAAACTACAACCGATTTGATTTCACAGCGATTGGTTAATGAAGCGCAAGCCTTGCTAAAGCATACAGACTGGAACATTTCGGAAATCAGTTATTGTCTGGGTTTTGAAGAACCGGCTCATTTTAATAATTTTTTCAAGAAACAGATGCAGGTGGCACCTTCAGTTTATCGTTCTGCATAAAACAAACAATTTCTCTATTTATAAAAAAAGCCGGCTTGTTTTAAAGTCGGCTTTTCCATTATTTTAAAATGTTTGAATTTTATTCCTTCATATACTAAACAGAAATCAGGAAAGTTTCCCTGTTCATGTCTGACGTATGGTATTGCCAGTAGGTTTTGAAAATATGCTGGAGTATTTTTTTCATGGCAGCATAATCGCTAGGCTTTTTTATATAAACATTAGCCCCTAATGTAAAGGTGTCTTCCTGGTCCTGATCGGAAGATGAGGTGGAATAAATGGCAATTGCGGTGTCAGAATATTTTTCGTCGGCACGTATCTGTCTCAAACAGTCTACTCCTGACATAAAAGGCATATTGAGGTCTAAAAAGATGATGTCGGGATTATGGATTTCATTGTCGTTCAGGTAGTCCATAAGTTCTTTTCCGTTAGAGAAAAAAATAAGATTGTAATTCTCATTGATTTCGCTAACTGCCTCTTTAAATAATTCACATTCATCCCTGTCATCATCAGCCAATACAATGTTAATCTTTTCTTCGAATAGTCTCATACTTAATGCTAAATTTTTGATTTAAAATTAATTACAAGCAAGATTCAAATTAGTTTGTTTACCAAAGATAGAAAATGTAATTCTAAATGAATGGGTTTGGCTATACTTTAACGTAATGAAATCTGTAAATCATAGCGACAATTGTATAATGGTTTTTTGGCAGAAATAACCGAAATTTATAAAAACTGAAAATAAATTTAAAAAAGATTACAATGGTCGCAATGTGCCAATTTAAGATGCCGGAGAGATTAAAAATTGCAGGTAAAAACCTTGATGATGAGACAACGAGAGATATCATTGACAGGATAATTGACTGCCTTAAATCGGGGAAAGCCGAATTGTATAAGGTGGAATCGTTCTGCGATATCGAAAGCCAGTCAGATACTCCGGACAATATAAAAGAAGAACCGGCCACCTTTTTTGAGGTTATTCTTATTCTGGATGAACACCAGGTACAGGATTATAAGATTTATGATGCCCTGATAATTGATAAGGCCATTCAATGCCTTGAGGAGGATGAAAACTATATTTCACGCTATTGGATTAATGGGAATCAGGAATATATAGGAATTGAGACGGAATTTTAATCAAAAATAAAGCCCGAACAATTAAGTTCGGGCTTCTTTTTATTCAAGATATCCAAAACGGCCGATATTAAAATCATTAAAGGCCTGAATTATTTCCTGCTGAGTGTTCATTACAAACGGACCATGTGCGGCTATAGGTTCATTAATAGGTTCTCCGCCCAAAACCAATACTACAGCATTTTCTAATGCTTCAATCGTAAATTCTTCACCTTCATTGGCAAATAATACGAAATGGTCTGTTGCCACTTTATCTTCACCATTGACTTTGATGCTTCCTTCCAATACAAGCAATGCCGTATTATAGGAAGCCGGAAAATCAAATGAAGCGGAGGCTCCTTTATTCAGTTTAGCATTCAACAGATTTACGGGAGTAAATGTAGAGGCAGTTCCGGAAATACCGTTATAGGTTCCAGCAATTACTTCTACTAGCCCTTTGTCATTTGGCAATCGGAATTTGTTAATAGCATCGTTTGTGATTCCCTGATATTTTGGAGCCGACATTTTATCTTTTGCCGGTAAGTTTACCCAAAGCTGTACCATTTGGAACTCTCCGCCTTCTTTACTGAATTGCTCTTCATGATATTCTTTGTGAAGAATTCCCGATGCCGCGGTCATCCATTGCACGTCACCTTCGCCAATAACACCGCTGTTGCCGGCACTGTCATGATGCGCTACTTTTCCTTTGTAGGCAATAGTTACGGTTTCAAACCCTCTGTGCGGATGTACGCCAACGCCTCTTAATTCCTGCGTAGGAGGAAAGTAAAATTTAGAATTATAGTCCATCATAATAAAAGGACTCATGCGTTGCATACTCAAACCATATGCAGACGGAATAAAATTATGTACTCTGAAACCGTCCCCAACCATATGCGGAGCTGGTGGTGTAATTATGCGTTCTATTTTTTTTGTTGTCATGATACTCAATGTTTAGTGTGAAAAAGTGAATTTTCCTGATATTCAGGATGCCTGTCGATATAAGCATTAATAAACGGACAATAAGGTTTTACTTTCAGTCTGTTATTCTTTGCATAGTCGAGGACATATTTTGCGAGGGCAGAAGCTATTCCTTTACCTTCCAGTTCAGCAGGAACAATAGTGTGCATATAAGCAATGCCTCCGTCAAAAAGTTCATATTTTACATAGGCCGTCTTTCCATCCAAACTGATTTCGAATCGTTTACGGCTTTCATTATGTGTGATTGTATAGTCCATGATTGAATGTTTTTTTACTACTGTAAAGGTAGACAGTATCAAAATCATGGCTCTTAACCTAGGTTAAGAAATGGATAACGGCTAATCTCTGTTGAAGTTTTTATTTGCCAGTTCTTTTCTGACGCGGCTTAAACCTTCCGGAGTAATACCCAGGTAGGAAGCAATGAGCAGTTGTGGAACCCTAAGCGATAAATCACGATAGGTTTCAATGAATTTCAAATATCTTTTTTCTGCAGATGCACTTAAAAGATAATTGATTCTTTTTTCCATATGCCTGATATTGTTATGGAGTGCAAGCGTATTGACTTTTGTGAAATTTTCAAACTTTTTTGCAGCAATGTCAAAAAATTCTTTTTGCACATAAACCGCTTCGGTGTTTTCCAAAGCATCGATATACATTTCTGAAGGTTCGTGAAAATAAAAACTGCTTCTGTCTGCAATAATCCAGTTTTCCGGAGCAAATTGGATGGTGTGCTCTTTGCCGGCTTCATCCAAAGTATAGGAGCGAAGAATACCTTTGCAAACAAAATAGGCCTTGTCGCAGATTTCGCCTTCCTGTAATAATAACTGCCCTTTTGCTATATTGACAGGATGGACAAGATGCTCCACTTCTTCATATTGACTTTCAGTGGCGCATTGGGTATCAATAATGTATTTTTTAAAGAGGTCGGTCATGCTTTGGGATAGAACAATTACGAATTTAAGAAATAAAAGCGATTATTTAGGATAAGCTTTTGTAATATATCTCGATAAGTTTATTTAGCGCCTTTGCGTCTTAGCGTGAAAATAATTGCTCGCAAATGCGCAAAGGTGCTAAGGTTTTGTGATACTAAAATTATAAAAAAGGCTCCCGAAAAAGATTCCGGGAGCCAAAGGGTTATTTAGAAGGGGAGGAAATTTTATTTTACAGGAGTTCCGTCTTTTATTTCTTCCGAAGCCAGTTTGACCAATTGTGCGTTTTCGGGAATATCTCCGAAAATTTCCACACGGTCTTCTACTTCGCGGCCTTTTTGAACCTGTTTTCTGACTGTTTTATTATCTACAACTTCCAAAACAAATGTTCCTTCGCTTGAGGTAACCAATGCAGTTTTAGGAATAACATAATTGCTGTCCTGAGCTTTTAGTGGCAGTAATACTTCAGCTACCATGCCCGGTAAAAGTTTTTTAGTAGTATTGATAACATCCATTTCAACACGTTCTGAACGCAGTCGGCTATCCAAAGCTCCTGACATACGGGATACTTTTGCTTTAAAAGTTTGTCCCGGCATTGATTTGACGCTGAAACTAATCTCATCTCCGTTTTTCAAATAGCCTGTATACATTTCAGGAACATATACGGAAAGGCGAAGTTTGCTTTGTTCCTGTAATGTAAACAAAGGCAGTTCTGAGCCTTTTCCGGCCGGGCCAACATAAGCGCCAAGATTGACATTACGGGCAGCAACGACTCCATCAAATGGTGCACGAATTTGCAGATAACCCTGAATGTTCTGGATTTCTTTATAAGACGCTTTGGCTGCCTGTAGCTGTGCATAATCCGAATTTTTTCTGGCTTCAGACTGCTCCAGGTCATTTTTGGAAATAGTTCCTTCTACCTTACTGGTTTCCAGAATTCTTTTATAGGTGCTGTTGCTTGCCATATAGACCGCTTCCTGTGAGCGGAGTCTTGATTCTGAAGCGGCAAGTTGGGAACTGATTTCCGGTGCTTCCAAAACCATTAAAAGCTGTCCTTTTTTTACCTGGCTACCAATATCTACTTTCAGTTCTTTTACAAAGCTACTTACTTTAGCATAAATATCAACCTGTTGGAAACCTGTAAGTTCTGCAGGAATCCGGAGTTCTGTAGATAATTTTTCTTTGCTGATTTGAAAAGTTTCAATAGCAGCAGGTGCTGTTTCTTCAACAGGAGCGGCTTCAGCCTTTTCTGACGGGCCACAGCTGTTTAAAACAGCCAGAAGCAATAATAGGGCCGATGTTCTGTATAAATTATTTTTCATTTTGTGGGTGTAATGATGATATATAATGTTTACTTTCTTTGTCTTCCGGGTCCAGTGATACGGATTGTGTTGAGGTTTTACCTTGTACCCATGCAAAAATCAGAGGTAAGATAATGAGCACCGTAAAAGTAGAGAATAATAAGCCTCCAATAACGGCTCTTCCCAAAGGCGAAACCTGGTCACCTCCTTCACCATGGCCTATGGCCATTGGCAACATTCCTGCAATCATGGCAACGCTGGTCATCAGGATTGGGCGAAGTCTTAAAGAAGCCGCTTCTCTGGCAGATAGGAGCGCGTCACCGTTATGTTTCCGAAGTTGTTCTGCATTCGTGACCAAAAGTACGGCATTGGCAATGGATACTCCAACAGACATGATGATTCCCATATAGGATTGAAGGTTTAACGTTGAGCCGGTGATTAACAAAAGCAATAACGAACCAAGAACTACCGCAGGAACTGTTGTCAGGATAACTAACGAAATACGGAACGATTGGAAATTGGCTGAAAGCATCAGGAAGATAACAACCACGGCAACCAATAATCCGCCTTGCAGGCTGCTCATCGTTTCTCCCAATACTTTGCTTAATCCGATAGGTTCGATAAACAGACCTCTAGGCAGTTCTCCTAAAGAAGCGATAGTTTTCTGTACGTCTTTTGAAGCCGTTCCCAAATCGGTTTGGTGAATATTTCCGGTTACAGAAATATAGGGCATGGCACCTAAATTGTCATTTTCTCCATAGGTGAAAGAGGGCGTGATTGTAGCCACATCGCTCAAGACAGGCCTTGTTGAATTTTTAAGCAAAGGAATTTCGCCCATATCATGAACGCTTTTCATCTTGTTTAAAGGAACCTGTACCTGTACATTATAAGACAGTCCGGCTTTTTCATCAATCCAGGTATTTTTTTCGGTATATCGGGAAGATGAAGTCGAAGCGATTAAGGAACGCGATATTTCGTTCATATCAACGCCAACCTGCGCTGCACGTGTCCTGTCGATGTTAATATCCAATGACGGATATTTGATAGGTTGCGCAATCTGAACGTCTCTGAAATAGCTGATTTTGTTTAGCTTGGCAATAATCTTATTGGCATATTCTTCATTCAGCTTTTTATTTTTTCCCGCAATACGGATTTCAATAGGAGTAGGAGAACCCTGGCTCAATACCTTATCTGTGAGTTCGATTGGTTCAAAAGAAATCTTCACGTCTGGCAGGATTTTCTTAATCCTTTCACGGAATTGGTCTTTAAATTCATCCATGTCGGCATGATAATCTTTCAATCCAATCTGGAAAACGGCTTCATGCGGTCCGGCTGTAAACATATAGATTGGCGATACGGAAAAGAGGGAAGGGTGTTGCCCAACATAAACCGAAGAGATAGAAACATGTTCCTTGCCTACCATATTTTCAAGTTCTTTTAAAGCTTTTAAGGCTTTTTCTTCCGTACGCTCCAAACGGGTTCCGTCGGCAGCACGAAGTCGCATCTGGAACTGACTTGAATTGACTTTAGGAAATACGTCCTGTCCAATTACGTTAAGGAGCAGTATTGCCAATCCTGTGATACCTAACAAATAGAAAAGCGCAACCGGTTTTCGAAGCGGGAACAGGCGTTCCAGCATTCGCATAAACCGATTTCTGAATCGTTCAAAACGACTGATTTTTCCATCATTATTAAAATCCTTCCTTTCAACTAATATTTTCTTTTGGTTGAATGTGTCATCTTCTGATTCCGGCGTAAGTCCTGAAGCAATAAATTCAGCTTCATCGTCTGTCATTTCCGGACCATGTTTTTGTTTAGGATGGCTTTTCATCAGCCAGTTTGCCATAACCGGAACAAACGTCTGCGATAGCAGGAAGGAAATAATCATCGAGAAACCAATTGCTAAAGCCAACGGCAGGAATAAGGCTCCGGGTATTCCTTTCATGGTAAATGCAGGGGCAAAAACAGCAAGAATACACAGAAGAATCAGCAGTTTTGGCAATGCAATTTCCTTACAGGCATCCCAAATGGCGAGTGCCTTGGGTTTTCCCATGTCGAGATGCTGGTGTATGTTTTCAATAGTCACCGTACTTTCGTCAACCAGAATTCCAATAGCCAATGCCAATCCGCTGAGAGACATCAGGTTGATGGTTTGTCCGAATAATTTTAAGAACAATACACCGGAAATGATAGAGATAGGAATGGTAAGGATTACGATTATAGCGGCTCTGCGGTCACCTAAAAATAAAAGTACCATCAATCCAGTCAGTACCGCACCAATAATACCTTCGGTAATCAAACTTTTTACGGAATTGATTACGTAAACAGACTGGTCAAATTCGTAGGATAATTTTACATCTTCCGGAAGCGTGCTTTGTATTTTTGGCAAATCTGCCTTTAGCTTTTGTACTACATCCCAGGTAGAAGCATCTCCGGCTTTTGCAATACTCACATAAACGGAGCGTTTTCCGTTAACCAAAGCATATCCGGCAGTAATATCGGCACCATCTTTTACAGTAGCTACATCGCCAAGATACAGGTTTTGAATACCGCCTTTAAATAATGGAATCTTTTCAAAATCCTTAATTTCCTTGATAGTATTGTTTGTTGGCGTGATATAGTTCTGGTCTCCAATCCTTACGTTTCCGGAAGGAGCCGTTTGGTTGTTGATACGGATAGCATCTACAATCTGATCAGGGGTAAGATTATGTGAACGCAATAAATCCGGGTCAACATTTATTTCAATAGTTCGCGGGCTTCCTCCAAATGGTGGCGGTGACAGCAATCCGGGAATTGAAGTAAAGGAAGCACGGACATACACGTTAGCCAAATCCTGTAATTCATTGTTTGAACGCGTTTTACTGCTCAATACCAACTGACCAACAGGAAGGGAAGAAGCATCAAAGCGGATAATAAACGGCGGTTGTGAACCCGGAGGGAAAGCGGCCTGAATCCTGTTGGAAAGCGCACTTAATTCGGCAGCGGCTTGTGCCATGTTGGTATCCTCATAATAGGTCACTTTCATCAATGTCAATCCCTGAATGTTTTTGGTTTCAATCGACTTGACACCATTGGCAAAAAGCATAACGTTGACATAGTTTTTTGCAAAATAGGATTCCATCTGGTTTGGAGTATAACCTCCAAAAGGGTGAGCCAGATAAATTACCGGAAGGTTCATTTTTGGCAGAATATCTACTTTGACGTCACGAACGGCCCCAATTCCGAAAAAGAAAAGCCCGGCCACTAGTACCAATATGGAGATAGGTTTGCGAAGTGCAAAACGTATTAAATTCATCTGTGGTAAAAATTAAAATTCATTAATAAATAATTCAAAATCTCCTGTTGCGGCGGCTTTCATCAAAAGCGATTGCCAAACATTGGTATAAATGATGTCCCTGTCTATTTCGGCACGGTTCAGCGTATAAAGCGTTTGGGTGACATCCACAAGATTGGTCAGTCCGTTTTTATAGAGGGTTGTTTTTTGAAGATAGGCCTGTTCTGCCGCCTGTACCTGTTTTGGAGCCTCAGCATAATTGTCCATGGCATATCTGATTTTGGCATCGGCAGCATCAGATTGTGTCTTGAGTTGCTGGTCAATTACATTGTATTCCTCCTGCAAAGCTTCTGAGATGAGCTTTTGGGCACTCACTTTTTTGCTTGACCTTGCAATGGAGGTAAGATTCCAGGTAACACCAACACCAAGAAGATAATTCTGGCGGTCAGGACTGACTCCGTCAAAATAATTTCGTGTATAAGAAGTCTGGTCGACAGCATAATTGGAATTGAATCCCGAAGCACGTGTCTGGTAAACACCAAAAAGACTAAAAGTAGGATAGTACTCCCTTTTGAAAAGCCTTACCTGCTGTTTGCTGAAATCGATTCGGCTTCTGTAATATTGCAGTATAGGATTTAGTGTGTCGGTTGCTGTTTCGAGTCTTAGGATGGACGTCGGTATTTTTTTTACGAATGTACTGTCAAGAACATAGTCTTTGATGTCTGTCCCCATAAGAGCCACCAGCTTGTTGTTCAATTCTTTGACCTGGTCTTTGCCCTGATTCAGCATGATTTTTGCCCTGGATACTTCTGCAGAAGCCAATGTTGAATCTACACCGGGAAGCAATCCGTTTTTTACTCGTGCCGCCGCTATTTTTTGGAAAACAACGGCTCGCTCCAGATTTTTTTCCTGTGAAATCAGCAGTCGTTGGCTTGCCAGCAGGTTGAGATAGGCAGCAGAAATTTTGATTTTGTGCTGGAATTTCTCCTGTTCCAAATCTTTTTCAGAACGTTCAGCATCAGCTTTTGCCAGATTGATTCGCTGTTTTGCTCTTCCAAAAGTGAAGAAATCCCAATTCATGTTGACCAGATATAAGGCCCCAAAAGCCGCATTCCAGTTTTGTTCCGGGAGTGGTAGTCCGGATGAAGCAACACCAAGTCCGCCAAATCCATACAAAGGTCCGTTTTGGCCATTGACAGTTCCGTAGTCTTGTTGGGCCGCCAGATTTAAGTTGGGCAGATAGTCTCTGCGTGCCTGTTTTACGCTTTCTTTGGAAGCCTCGGCATATTTGTTTTTTGCCTTTAGGGTTCCGTAGTTAGTCATTCCCGTTTCTACAGCTTCTTTCAGGCTAAGGGTTTGGGAAAACCCTTGAAAGAAAAAGAGGGTTAGAAGGAAAAGACTTATTCTTTTTGTAGTCATTTTTTAAGCCTGATATAAGTTTGAAAGTGCAAATTTACAGCAGACGTAGCAGGTGAGGCTGTTTTAAATGACAAATCGTTCATAAAAAATGACGAATTCAATTGGTCATTAAATCCGATAAAAATTTAATAATAAATCGTTAATTTGTAGCCTTAATTGCAAAAAATGAAATTGAAAGTCGACAATGTTTTGGACAATAAATGGTGGCAGGAGGTTGCAATATTACTGTTTTCATTCTCTATTTTTTCCCTGAAAAACGATTGGATTTTATTTAATTCTCCAATTGCTGTTTTTTCCGGTGTAGGCTATTACCTGATGCTATACCTGCATGCACAGGCCAACCGCTTTTTTCTATTACCCATATTGGTAAAAAAACATAAAGGACTTTTATATCTGGGACTGACGATTTTGCTGGCGCTTCTTTTTTCGGTTATTGTTTATGAGATTTCATCGGTTTGGCTAACCAAAGCTTCCTCCTTATATGAATTCTCTCACCAGAAGAGCTACCAATACCAACTGGCAACTGTTGTAGGTACGTTAATTTGTATTTTAGGGCCTGTCATGTTCCTTAAGTTTTACAGAGAAGAAAAGAAAAAAAGGGAAGAGGCTTTACTCTTTAACCAGATGCAGCTCAACTCGCTTAAAAGCCAATTGAATCCGCATTTTCTTTTTAATACTTTTAATACGCTTTACGGAATCAGTCTTGAATTTCCGCAAAGAACTCCGGATTTGATTATGAAAGTATCGCAACTGATGCGCTATCAGCTGGAAAGCAATGCGAAACAATGCGTATCGCTGGACGAAGAACTGTCTTTTATTAACAGCTACATACAGCTTGAAAAGGAGCGCGTTGGTTATCGTTGCGAGATTACTTATGAAAGCAGGATTGATAATGAAAATGCCTATAAGATTTCTCCCATGCTGCTGATTGCTTTTGTAGAAAATGCATTCAAACACGGAACCTGTGCTATTGAAAATTGCTATGTACATATTACCATAGTCGTAGAAAAAGGAAAATTGTGTCTGAAAATCCGAAATTCCATACCCGAAAAGAAAGTAAATGTCGTTTCTACAGGAATAGGAATCAGGAACACGACGGAACGCCTAAAGCTTATTTACGGCAATGATTACAAACTGGACATCAACAATTCAGGTAAGGAATATGCAGTCGATTTAGAACTTCCCCTGAAAAAAATAGCCGAATGATGAAGGACCCTAAAAAATGCATTATTGTTGATGACGAACCTGCGGCCCATTATGTGCTAACGAATTATATTCGTCAAAATCCGGAACTGGAACTGGTACACCAATGCTATAATGGCATTGAGGCAATGAACTATATTAGGGAAAACCCGGTTGACCTGATGTTTCTCGATATTGATATGCCTGAAATAACCGGACTGGAATTGCTAAAGATTCTTCCGTCACAACCCAGAACCATCCTCACTACGGCCTATTCTGAATTTGCTTTGGAAAGTTATGATTATGGCGTAATTGATTACCTTTTAAAACCCATTTATTTTCCACGTTTTTTGAAATCTATTGAGCGTTTCTTTTCTTTTTATGCCGAAAAAAAAGCGATGGTTTCCAACCTGTTCATCAGCATAAAAGCAGATGGGGGAATAGTAGACCTGGATGTCAGAAAAATCCTTTTTGCACAGAGCTATGGCAATTATGTCAAGATTTTTACATCCGGGAAAACATATTTGGCTTCAATGACTACCAATGAACTGGAAGCAAGCTTACCGGGAGGGCAGTTTTTACGGGTTCATAAATCGTATATAGTGGCCGTTGACAAGATTGAAGAAAATGAAAGAGATGTACTTGTCGTGAACAGCCAAAAGATTCCGGTGGGCATTACTTACAGAAGAGAACTGGAGCGTGTGCTTGCCCGATAGGTTTTATCTGATTTCTCCTTCCAATTTATAAATCCTTTTAATTTCATTCATAGCACGGTTGCTTAGGAAATATTTTGTTATCATGGAATCGTTATATTCTGCTTTGTATTCCTGTAGCTGTTCCGGTGTCAATATACTTCTGAATTCATTTTCAGATTGAAAAATAACCAATGCGATATCGGAATTTTTTTTCAGCCTGTTTTTTTCCAACTGTTCCTTTTCCTTTTTCCAGATGCCAATGGCAATTTCTTCCTGTTCTTCACTTAATGGCAGGAATGAAATGGAAGTAATCTTATGTTTTATGAACTCTACTTCGGTTTCGGCTGCATTGGATTTGGCATTAATCATGGTTATTGTTTTGGTAACCCTGCAGCTTGTAAGCGTCATAAGTGCAATTAAAGAAATAAGGAAAAATGATTTTTTCATTGATGATGTGGTATTTTGCTGTTACAGTTTTTAATGGAATAAGTATAGAAAGGGCTAAAAATACAGTAAATTATTACCTTAATTTTTTAGCCCTGATAATCCGATATAATATTAGAAGCTAAATCCGACTTTTAATCCTGCTCTGAATACAAAGTTATCGACGTTTTTATTGTCTACATCACCTTTACCTTTTACTTCCCATTTCCAGTTAGCTCCAACGTAGGGGTCGATGCTGAATTTTTTTCCAATCATGAATTTGTAACCTACGTTTGGATTAATGATACTCCAGTAAGAATAGGTTCCGTCGAACTTTCCTAAACCGCCAATAGTTTCATCAAATTTTATGTTTCCATAAGAAATAAAGTTTTCAGCATAAAATCCGTCCCATTTTCCTTTTTCAATATAGGTTCTGCTTCCCAATTCAATTACAAAACCGGTTCCGTCTACATCTATAATATCGTTGTCATAATTCATCATTCCATAAGAAAGATTCAATATGTTGGAAGAGTTTCTGCCACTGTCTAAATTCTTGCTTTTATATTCCAGTGTCAATCCTGTTTGTATGGGATCAGAATAGGTGGAATTTCCATAAATCCAGAATCTTTGTTTTAATTCAGGTGTTTCTGTGTTGTCATTTTGTTTTTCCTGAGCAAAACTGAATGTTGGCAATAGGATGGCTAAAAGTAAAATACGTTTCATTTTTATATGTTTTAAAGTTTGTGTTTCTGGTGCCGATTAAAAACCGACTTCTATTAGCATAGACGCAACTCGTTTGAAAATGGTTGCATAGGCTGTGAAAAAAAATAAAAATCTTACCCAAATGACCCTCGATATTGTCGCATTTTACCCCTTTATACTAATCAAAAAGGACGGATATTTGTAATAGATGGTCTGATAAACAGACTGCTACAACTAAAAAAACAATAAAACGATGAAAAAAATAGAATTTTCAATAGAAGTCGATGCACCACGCGAAAAAGTATGGGACATTTTATGGGGAAAAGAAACATATCCGCAATGGACAGCTCCTTTTAGCGAAGGCTCTAGGGCTGAAACGGATTGGAAAGAGGGGAGTAAAGTACTTTTCCTGAATGCTGATAATGAAGGCATGATAGCCAGAATTGCGAAAAACATTCCCAATGAATACATGTCTATTGAGCATTTAGGAGTCATAATGGACGGAATCGAGCATACAGAAAACGAAAAGAGTAACGATTGGGCCGGAGCCCTTGAAAATTATACCCTAAAGACGGTAAATGGTAAGACGCAGCTTTTGGTTGATATGGGCATAACCGAGGAATATGAGGATTTCTTCAATGAAACCTGGCCCAAAGCGCTGAATAAAATCAAGGAATTATCTGAAAAGAAATAGCAAACGATTTCAGAAATGGCCACTACTTAAATTCGGAATAATAAGTCCTAATTTCTATATTTGTAAACAGTTAAGTTTAAATAGTTCGATATCAGTATATTGCTTGAACTTATAATTGTTTTCAATTATATAGGATTTGAATTAGTTACTTAAATTATGCAAGCAATGAGCCCCATGGAAATGGGGCTTTTTGGTTTTGTAAGGTAAATTTTTATAAAGCCATAATTTTTCCCCGATTAATCAGCATTCCAAATATTGCTGTATCAGAGAGATGCCGTATCTTTATAGTACTTTTCAATTAACTAATACGTGTGATTTATGACAAAAGACATTTATCAGATTAAGAAATTGCTGAATACCAAAAACGGGGCCTTTACTTATTATAGCCTGCCTGAAATGGAAAAGCACGGATTCAACATCAAAAAGATGCCATTTTCTATCCGGATACTGTTGGAAAATGCATTGCGCAACTTTGATGATTTTGCGATTACACGCGAAAATATTGAAACCCTGCTGAATTGGAAACCCGAAGCTTCGGATAAGGACATTCCTTTTAAGCCGGCCCGCGTTCTGATGCAGGATTTTACAGGCGTTCCCGCAGTTGTTGATATTGCTTCACTAAGGGCCGAAATTGCCCGTAAAGGCAAGAATCCCGATGAAATAAATCCGTTGATTCCTGTAGATTTGGTTATTGACCATTCTGTGCAGGTCGATTATTTTGGAACGGAGTATTCCTATGCCCGTAATATGGATGAAGAATACAAGCGAAACAAAGAACGTTATCAGTTTTTGAAATGGGCACAAAAGTCATTTAGCAATTTTAGTGTGGTACCGCCGGGCATGGGTATCTGCCATCAGGTCAATCTGGAATACCTGTCTAAAGGTGTGATTGAGCGTAATGGGGAAGTGTTTCCGGACACACTGGTAGGAACAGACAGCCATACGCCAATGGTGAACGGAATAGGTGTCATAGCATGGGGTGTTGGAGGAATAGAGGCAGAAGCTGCCATTTTAGGACAGCCTATCTATTTTATCATGCCGGAAGTTATAGGATTACGACTTACAGGAAAGATTCCGTTAGGCTCTACGGCAACCGATATGGTTTTGACCATTGCCGAACTGCTTCGCAAATATGGCGTAGTTGGAAAGTTTGTTGAAGTTTTTGGTCCGGGACTGGATAATCTTACTGTTCCTGACCGGGCTACAATAGGCAATATGTCGCCGGAATTTGGTTGTACGGTAACCTATTTCCCAATTGATGAGAAAACGTTGGAATATATGCGTATGACGAACCATTCGGAGAATCAGGTGCAGCTTGTAGAAGATTACTGCAAGGCCAATTTATTGTGGCGTACCGGAAATGAAGAAATCACCTATACACATGTTCTGGAATTAGACCTTTCAACGATAGAGCCAACAGTTGCCGGACCTAAAAGACCGCAGGATAAGATATTGCTGAAAAATTTTCCGACAACGTTTATCGATGTCCTGAATCAGTCATTCGGGCGTAAATACATCAAACCTCAGGAACAACTGACACGATGGTTTGCCGAAGGAGGAAGCAGTTTGCCAATACAAACGGAAACTGCGATGGTGCCGGATACGAAGATTGAAGAAAAAATAGAAGACGGTATGAAAATCGTTACCGTAACTGTAGGGCAGGAGCAGTTCATGTTGTCGGATGGTGCTGTTGTTATTGCCGCCATAACTTCTTGTACGAATACCTCAAATCCCTATGTGATGATTGGGGCAGGACTGGTAGCCCGAAAAGCAAGAGAACGCGGACTCAATGTAAAACCGTGGGTCAAAACCTCTTTGGCGCCGGGTTCCAAAGTTGTAACGGATTATCTCATCAAAGCCGACTTATTAGATGACCTGCAATCAATGAAATTTCATATCGTAGGTTATGGCTGTACTTCCTGTATTGGAAATTCAGGACCGCTTCCTGCGCATATAGCCAAAGCTATTGAAGAGCATGATTTGGTAATGGCTTCTGTACTTTCCGGTAACAGAAATTTTGAAGCAAGGATACATCCGCAAATCAAAATGAACTTCCTGATGTCGCCAATGCTGGTTGTTGCTTATGCAATTGCCGGTCGCGTTGACATTGACCTTTTAAATGAACCAATTAGCTATGACCCAAACCAGCAGCCGGTCTATTTAAAAGATATATGGCCTTCAAACGATGAGATTAACAGCATCATGAGCTCAGTATTATCACCTAAACAATTTGCCAATAGCTACGGGACTATTTTTGACGGTAACGAAATCTGGCAGAACCTTGAGGTGCCAAACGAAAAAATATATGTCTGGGACAATCAATCTACCTACATAAAGGAAGCTCCTTTCTTTAAAAATCTTCCTGACCATCCGCAACCCTTGAAAGATATAGAAAATGCCAGTGCATTACTGGTTTTGGGAGACAGTATTACAACCGACCATATTTCGCCTGCCGGTTCTTATGGTGAATCATCCGCTGCAGGAAAATACCTGCTTAGCCGCGGAGTACCTAAAGAAGAGTTTAATTCGTATGGTTCGCGTCGTGGACATGATGAGGTTATGATTCGCGGTACTTTTGCCAACGTCCGTATTAAAAACAAATTGGCAGATAAAGAAGGCGGTTATACAAAATATCTGCCAACAGGAGAGGAAATGACAGTGTATGATGCTTCGGTTAAATATAAAGAAGCACAGACTCCGCTGATTATCCTGGCCGGAAAAGAATACGGAAGTGGTTCTTCAAGAGACTGGGCTGCGAAGGGAACTTTTTTATTAGGTGTTAAGGCAGTATTGGCCGAAAGTTATGAAAGAATCCACAGGAGCAATCTGGTAGGAATGGGCGTGTTGCCTTTACAATATCTGTCCGGTCAGAATGCGGAGAGTTTAGGTCTTACCGGAACCGAACAATTCAGCATAACAGGAATTGCCAATGACATCAGGCCGTTAAAAGAAGTTGAGGTTACTGCCCAAAGGAAAAACGGAGAAAAAATCCAATTTAAAGCTATTGCCCGACTGGATTCCAAAATTGAAATAGAATACTATAGAAACGAAGGAATATTGCAGTATGTATTAAGGCAGTTCCTTCATAAATCATAGGGCAAATCCAATTAGTATAAAAAAAGCGAAAAGATATTCTTTTCGCTTTTTCTTTTTTAAAGCACTTCATTTAAGTTTTGCGGTGCTTCATCTTGTGACGTTGTTACCTGAGTATACTGTGTTTTTTTAATTGTCAGCTTGTAGACACGCCACATCAGGATAATACTGATAATAGAGATACAGACAATTACATATCCTACAATATTGTAATTTACTAATGGACTTCCTTTGCTTTCCTGCGTAACAATCATACCGGCTACTGCAGCGGCAATTCCTCCCGCAATTTGCTGTAGTGAGGAGTTGATACTCATAAAAGCGCCACGGTCTGCCATATCAGGAACAGCACTTGTCAAAGCCGAAGATGGAATCATACGGCTCATAATGCCCATCATCATCATGATATTCAATACCATAACAATTGGCAAGGGCGTAACACTAAGATTAGTATAAACTACACATATAATCATCATCCATACCGATGCTCCTGCAAATAAAGTGTACTTGTTTATTTTGTCACTTAGTTTTCCTATTATTGGCATGACAACCAGCGAACTGATACCCGAAACCATTAGCAACATGGTAAGTTGATTATAATTAACCCCAAGATTGTTAACCGCAAAGGCACTCCCAAACGGCATCATCATAAATCCACCTATTGAAAGCAGGGCTGTTGATGTGAAAGCAATGCGGTAATCGCGTTTTGAAACCGTATGCCATAAGTGAACAAAGGCGGACTTATCGTGCTGTAAGGACAGGTGGGCTGTTAATGGTTTTAAATAGACAGCAATGGCAATGGCTATGAGAACACTGAAAGCAGCAATCATCCAGAACGGAGCTTCCCATTTCCACAATGTAGCAATATAGATACCGATAGGTACCCCTAAAACCTGGCTGGCTCCAAATCCCATCTGGATGAATCCCATGACGCGACCACGTTGTTGCAAAGCAAATATATCAGTAATAATAGCCATGGATATGGAACCGATAACACCGCCAAAGAGTCCGGTAAAGATTCGTGCGGCAACCAGCATCGTGTAATTTTCTGCGAGTCCGCAAAAAATAGTTCCGATAATAAAACCGATGTAAAAGAACAGTAATAACTTCTTTCTGTCAAATTTGTCTGCAAAACCGGCCGTTAGCAATCCGGATACTCCGGCACTAAACGCATAGGCTGAAACGGCAACGCCAAAAGCCGAAGGTTTTAAATCAAGTGATTTCATAAGCATATCACCCAAAGGCGACATGACCATAAAATCCAGTATGACCGTAAACTGTGTTATGGCCAATATAAAGATTACGAATTTTTGATAACCCGTAAAAGACAAGGATTGTTGTTTGTCCATATTTTTGATGAATTGATGATTTTAATTAGCGTATGAATTATTTTTTCAATGCTTTTATTACAAAGTCGAAGGTCAGCCATAATACTTCGTCAGTAAGCTTAAAAGGTCTCCCTCCTTTGCTTTTTCCTTCGTTATGAAAGCGGATGAGATTGTAGAGTGGAGCAAAAGCTATGGACCAATATACTTCAAAAGGCATTTTTTCAATTTCTCCTCTTTCGATGATATTATGCATGAACTTGCCTACAACAGACTTGAATTCTTTGAGGAACGAGGCGAGAAATTCTTCCTGATAGGACGAGCTACGAAGCTGTTCAAAAAAAAGTGATGTCTTAGGATTTTTCATAGAATAGTTGCAACGGTTTTCCCATTGCTTACGCAAGCCTTCTTCGAGCGACATTTCAGGGTCAAATCCAACAATCATGGCAGCCCCCATTATGTTTCCTTCTTCTACTGCAATTTTCAGGATAAGGTCATCCCGGTCCTTATAATAAATGTAAAGTGTGGCCACAGAAATACCGCAGGCTTTGGCAAGCTTGTTCATGCTAAAACCTTCCAGGCCATGTGTCGCAATTAATTCAATTGCTTTTTGCCTTACAAGACTAATCTTGTCTGCATCTCTCATTCTCATGGTGCAAATATAAATGAATATTCATTCATTTATAAAAACAATGTAGAATTTTTTAAAAAATTATTGAAGAAATATTTTTGCTGTTCTTTAAAAAACATTTTTCAAAAGTCGGTTTCAGATGGGTATTTTAGCGCAATGTTTCAACCCGGTCAATGGAAGGCTCAGCCATAATCCTGTTGTTAAATGATATGAAATGGGTCTGATTTCCATGTATTTCCCAAACGGCGGTCATATTTTCCTTTTCCCTGATTTGCTTTACCATCTGATAGCGTATCCTGTGCTGTTTCATCAGGTTTTCGCATAGTTCAAGAGCCCCGGAGTTTTGCCGGTATTCAATGGTAAGTACCCTTAACTGATTTTTCTTATCGATGATTTTTTGAAAATAGGGAAGTATCAACAAGATAAATAATATGAGAATGCTGCCGCTTGCAGAAGCGAAATAATAACCTCCTCCAATTCCCATTCCTACAGCTGCAACAGCCCAAACGGTGGCTGCTGTGGTTATTCCGTTAATATGGTTGTCTGATTTGAAAATGACTCCGGCACATAAAAATCCCAATCCGGTTACAATATTAGAAGCTATCCTGTCAGGACTGCTGTCGCCTCCAATGGCAATCGACATTATTGTAAAGAAACAGGCTCCGAAAGAAATCATGATAGTAGTCCGGAATCCCGCAGGTTTTCCTTTGTATTCTCTTTCGGCACCCACAAGACCACCCCATAAGATGGCGAGCAGGAATCGTATTATTATTTCAAAATCTACTGACATTGTATTTCTTGTTAGGGGTTATTCTTTAAACTCTTCGCTTATACTTTCTTTCAGGTCATACAATAGCCATTGTTTGTCTAACACTTTTTGTTTTTCTGATTGAAGCAGTTTGATAAAATCATTTACTCCCACAGGTTCGTTCCCGTTTCCGTGAATAAGAACGATGCTTCCCGCATTAGCTTTCTGTCCTTTAGCCAGCCAGGCATCGCTGCCAATAGGAATCAACCCGTAATTGATAATGTTACTGCTAACGCTGTTGTCTGAAACAAGTCCCGGAAATCTAAAAAAGACCGATGGCAATAGCTGACGTTCCAGGAGCGCAATTTCAGTTTGTAAAACTTCAAAATCAATATTGGTGCCCGGTTTCAGAAGAAAGTTTTCTGTCAGGGGCATTTTTGGCTCATAATAATGGTTGTAGGTATGGTTTATCCAGGTAATATCAATATCGCCCTTGGCTTCCAAACTACTGAGCCATTCCATATCGTTGGTATGGTCGAGCATAAATCGTCCTGTGATAGAAAGTGCAATTGGTACCGGCTTTTCAATTTTTCCGAATTCAGATATCAATGACGTAAAGATGGTCCTGTCAAGAGGTTTGTGAGACGGGCATAAATCGACAGTCAGGTTTATGCCTTTTTCTACAGGCCAACCGTGAATTATTCCGGCATCCTGTAACGCAAAAGACTGCTTTTTGGCATAGGTTAGTGCTTTTATGTAAGGTGTATTGGCATAGTCGGAATATAATTTTTGCCAGCTGATAGTAGTAGTTATTAGCTTGTCGGCCCTAAGGATTTGCGTGTCCATAGTGTTGAGGTCGACAGTAAGATAATTGGTCTTTCCGTACTGCTCAAATTTCCGTATTATAAGTAGGTTTTTTGTACCGGAACTGACTGTTGCCAGAAAAACTTTATAATTGCTTATTGTGGCTTGTGGCCATGCCGAAGCGCAAAAGAAAAAAAGCAGGCAAATCAGTAAGGGCTTATTTCTCATTTTATACCAATTGTCAAATAGTACTGCTAAAATAAAGATTTTTGGAAAAAGAAGCTATAATAATCTGACAACGAACCCTATCGGATTTTTAAATTCCGGCTATTGAGTCTGTGCAGTGAAATCAACAGCCGGAATTGGATAGTTAAAGAGAATAGTTCAGGTTCAATGACCATCTGTAATTAGCCTCGACTCTGCCACCTGTCAGGTTTTGGTTAATAGGCAGCATAGTACTTAGTCCTAACGACCATTTTTGAAGTCCTATTTCTACGCCCATTTTACCAAACAATATGTCTCCTGCCGTGAGTGGTACTTTTTCGCCATGGTCTTTATTTTCCTCATATTTTTCTCCGGCAAGTCCTAATTGCGGTACTACATTCAGGTTTTCAATTTTAGCGTTGTAAAACAGCGTAGCCGCATAATTAAACTGATTGCCAAACTGATATTTTTTCTCATTTTCAGTTTTGAAAATATAGTTGAGTATAGCATTAAGTCCCAGATTCTTTCTCTTAACAGTATATTCTGTAGCCAGCATATAATCCCAACTTCCGGTTCCCAACTGGAAACTTGGGTTTACGCTGCCGTTATTGGCGCTGTCATATTTTCCGGTAGGCGCTTTTAGGCCCGCACCTAATTGAAATTTGTGAAATACGGTTGCACTGTCGGTTCGGGTTCCGAAAAGTGTATAGAAACCCATTACGGTAATGTCGCCTAATCCGTTAATATCTTCTTTTCCTGTTGCTTTTTCGCGGTTGTTAAAGTGATAAGGAATCAGGCCCATAACTTCGATACGCTTTCCCAAAGGTATTCTTGCCCATACCTGGGCGGTGTTGAAGTTTTCATCTATCCACGGAGAATTATTAAACACACCGTCACGGCTTTTATAACTTTGATGGAAATACCGGATGCCCACAAAATTGTTATTCAGCATGGAACTGAATCCCATGCTTCCGCCATTGGCAGAGCAACCACAGGCGTCACAGTCTTCTCCAAAAAACAGGCTGTAGTTTCGGAACGGGTTGTAAATATAATCTTCTTCGGCGCCTGCACTGGCTGTCTGCCCGAAAAGGGCAAATAATGCGAGAATAAAAAATATCTTTTTCATTATTATGATTTTAGGTACGGAAATAGAAGAGTGGGTTTTGGATAAACTCTTCATCGGTTAGTGTTTTCAGAAATGCGATAATCGCTTCTTTTTCTGTTTGATTGAGCGGTATACCTAAGGTTGGATGCTGTTGAAGCAACGGGTCGAGGTTTTCCGTGTTTTGTACTCCGTTAGAGTAAAAATTCAATACAGATTGCAGCGAACCAAAACGGCCATCGTGCATGTAAGGAGCAGTAAGCGCAACATTCCGGAGGCTCGGGACTTTAAATTTATAGCGGTCGCGGGCAAATCCGGTAACGGTTTCCCTGCCCAAATCATTTAGATTAGGATTGGGTGGCAGGCCATTGTTGCGAAAGGAATTGTCTGTAAAGAGGTCGGTTTTGTGGCATGTGGCACAATTGGACTGGAACAGGGCACGTCCTTGTAATTCCTGGTTGTTGAGTGTTCCGCCGGGCTCATTGCGTACAAATTTATCATATCTTGAATTGGCGGAAATCATCATCGTCATGAACTGACCTAATGCCTTAAGCATGTTGCCTGAACTGACTTCCCTGTTTTCGAATGCCTGTGCAAACAGCTTGACATAGGCAGCGTCCTGTTTGAGTTTGGACACAATATTTTCCAGCGTTTCATCCATTTCTACGGGATTGTGTATGGGTACTATCGAAAGCATTTCCAGACTGTTGGAAGCCCCATCATAAAAATATTCGCTTTGAAAAGCCATGTTCTGTACAGCCGGAGCATTCCTGATTCCGGCAAGGTTGTCAATGCCATGGCTGAAATCGTGCCCATGATGCGTAAAAGCCGATGACTGTTCATGGCAGAAAGAACAGGAAACGGTTCCGTCTCTCGAAAGCCGTCCGTCATAAAATAATTTCCTTCCAAGCTCAAAACCTTTTTGTGTTGGGAAATTACGGCTGATGTCCTGAGCTGTTTCGGGAAAGTTTGCCGGGACAATAAAATCCAGCGGCTGGTTGATTTCAGTATAATTGCTATCATCATCCTGACATGAGAATATCGATAGCAGTATCAGAAAGAGTGCTATTCTTTTCATTGTATAAGTTTTGCTTGGAGTTTCCAGATTAGCATACGGAGACTATCCGGCCCTGTAACTTATTTAGGGCCGGATTCCTCTTTTTTAGATTAGAAATACGGTGAATTAGTGGTGGGTTCCGGCACCATTGTGCACGTGGTCTACCGTAAACATCTTTTTAGTATTTTCCGCAATACTGATGAGGTTTTCTCCTCCCATAATGCTGGCTGCCGTGCCGGCCGGATTCATGTTCAGGCGTAATGCAATCTTATTATCACCGTCCAGAATAACATTCGCATCGCTTTTGAGGTGGATGTTTGGCATTTCTCCTGTTCTGACACGTGCTGTGGTTGGAAGGTTAAGGGTAACTTCTCTATAGTTATCGGTAGCGGTATTGCTTCCCTGATGCACCATAAAGTTTCTGGAAACACCATCGCCTCCGGCGGCAGTAAACGTTCCCTCAAAATTGATGAAGCGATATCCTGTAGACCAGGTCCAGGTCATATTATTGGCGGCTGCCAGGTCCCAAAAGCTTTGCTGTGCAGTTTCGCCCTGCAGGTAGCGTTGCTGGTCGACCCCAATACCGAATATGATTTTTTTATAATCGCCTACCGGTACGTTTTCTAAGTGAACTGTAAAAGTTCCGGCTTCTTCGCTGATAATAAAGTAGCTGTCGTCTTTTGGATAGGTAAACTGACTGCCATCTTCTTTAATGAGTACAAAGTTGCTCACGATATAATTAAAACGTTGCAGTTTCAGGGTTTCGCCATTAGAATTGGTATAGGAATTTCCAAGCGTCAGTGCATCGCCTGACACGCCATTATCAAAAAATAATTCCACGTCGCCAAAAGTTCCCTCTACGGGTTTGCTATCGTCATCACTGGAACAAGAAGTTAGAAATAGGGTAAATGCAATACATATTGCGATGTTTTTTAGATATGATTTCATGATGTTTTTTTAAAATTTGATATAAGAGTATTGGCTCCGCAAGTTTTTGCGGAGAAAAAAGAGAAAAGTCCATAAGCAGGCACTTTTCGGAATATCAAAAATTAAAAAACGGGAGGGCGGAAGATAGACCTGCCATCCAAGTGACTGTACAAATTGGAGTAGAAGGTGTTGGAACTTTGGTTGGCCAAAGGGCTTTTTACAGGAACGAGTCCGAAATCAAGTATTTCCTCAAAAAACAGGATATGGCTTTCGGAAGTCATAAACCTTTTTTCTTTGGGCTGATCGCTATCGTCCTGAGAAGATTTGGCAAGCTCCTTCATCAGATGACACTTACCGTTACATTTCATTTCGGGCTTGTCTTTGTTAATACAGAGCACCGTTGCGATGTAATCGTAATTAATGGCATATTCGATGACTGGAAGCACAGGCTTCAGGAGCATAAACAATGCGAATATGGATGCCATTTTTTTCACAGCGCAAATTTACGGAAACACAATCAAATAGTGTAGGCTGTTACTTGTTTTTATTTGTTAAATAAGCAAAAAGATATTGTATTTTTTTCTTTTTAAATTATCAGAACATAATTTCGCCGGAAATGTACTTATACCAAAAAAAGGGCTGCCATACAGCAGCCCTTTAATCATACAAAATGGTGTGTGTTATTGTTTTATTATTGTAGTATTTTTTGTGATTCCGTTGCTGGTTATCTGAACCAGATAGGGGCCGGCAGGTAGTTGAGATAAATCAATACTGCCGTTTTTGTCATTGATTTCTTTAGAAACTATAGCTTGTCCCAAAGCATTATAAATCCTGACATCTGTAATAATCTGGTCATAAGCCAGATTTACTATATTCTGTACAGGGTTTGGATAGGTTTTAAATTTATCTGTTTTAAACTCAGGAGTTGTTAATGAAGTGCTCCATGCTGAAATGGTAAAAGGTTTTTGGTCATCATTACCAATTTCCCATACTCTAATGAGGAGTTCTTCTCCGGGATATCCGTTTGTGATACTGATTCTGGAATTTACTTCTGTTGATGATATATTGTCATTACATGCTATCATTTCTATTTCACCATCGCAAGTTCCATAATAGGCGGCCAAACCAGAGTCGAAAGGTGAATTTGTAGAATTTTCCGGATCACCGGTTTGTATATGGAGTTCACCATTTGGAGGTATGATTGTTTTAAACCATACATCTCCACGACTATAAACAGCACATGTTGGTAGAGGGTAATAATAAAAATCAGTAGCTCCTACAGTGGTAGAATTGATTATTCCTTCCTCCATACTGGTTGCAATTGTCAAACTTATTGCTCCTGAACAATTATCATTTATTGGTGCGGGAGGAAGTGTTCCTATGCATAATTCAAACGTATCAGTAGTTGATCCGTAGCTAAGTACTCGTACTAAATAGGTATTCCCTATTGTGAGTCCATGTGGTATTTTGTCACCCTGGAGGGTTGTTTGAGTCGTTACCCTGAATCTGTTGGATTGGCAATCTTCGGCATATTGGTAGACTTCACAGTCAAAAGCAGATGAATTAATTTTAATTTGGTGGTATGGGGCAGTAGCTATAAAAGAATACCATACATCACGCGGTGCAAATTGACTATTTGGATTTGTTTCGTCAGTAGCATTTATTAAAGTACCTGTAGCTTTTATGGTACAGGACAAATCCGTATTAACGGCTAACGGAATAGCATTGGCACAATTGTCATTTTGAGGCCTCTGTTCAGTGGTGACGCAGATGACAAAGGAGGAAGAGCCAACGGAATCAATTGTTGAACTGTATACCCGTACATAGTATGTGTTTCCTATAGTTAACCCGGAAACAATATCTTCATATAGATTACTCCTGCCAATGGAGATCATCTGATTTCCACATGAACCATTCAATATTTCCAACACAAGGTCAGTTTGTTCTCCTGCTACATTCATTAGTTTTATTTTATGTGATGTTGCAGTGGCAATAAACATGTACCACACGTCATCGTCTGGTGTATTGGTTCCGTTACCAACCTGTGAATTGGTGGCACCTGTTATTGTTCCTGAGGCTGTTTGCGTACAAGAAGCATTTGGGTTGACTGCAAGACTTACAGCATTTTCGCAGTTGTCATTTGCAGGAGGCGGAGGCGGTACTGCGACACAAATGTTAAAGCTAGTGTCGACGTTTACACCTTCATAACTGCTAAAAACTCTGATATAATAGGTTTCTCCAACCACAAGTCCTGAAATTTTATTGGATGATCTGTTGCTGGAATAGAGGCTATGCAATTGACCTCCACAGCTTCCTTGCATTATTTCATAAACCAGAACGGGATTTCCTACTATGTCCAGAAGACTAACTGTGTGTGAAGTTGATGTTGCTACAAAGCTATACCATACATCATCATCAGGAGTACCCAATGAATTATCCCCTTCCCAGGAATTTGTGGTATTTGCAATAGTTCCGGCTGATTTTAGCGTACAGGAAGAATCAGAATTCATGGCAAGCGTAATCGCATTTATGCAATCATCGTTGACTGGTGCAGGTAAGGGAATTCCTATACAAATATCAAAAGTTGATGTCCTCACTTCATATTGAGGATTATTGAATACTCTTATAGAATAAGTTGTTCCTATAGTAAGTGATGGAATTGTTGCAGACCCGGACAGAGAACCGCTAATACTTCGCAATTGTCCGCAAAATCCTTCTAAAACTTCAAATCGAACAGCTTCCTGATCCGGACCGGTTGCATTCAACAACTCTATTTTATGGGATGTGGCGGTAGCTGTAAAACTATACCATATATCATTAGCTATCCCTGAAATATCACTGTTTTCGTTTGAAGCCGTGGCACCGCCTAATGCGCCAGAAGTAGTTAATGTACAGGATTCATCGGTATTTACAGGAAGCGCTATTGCATTAGGACATTCGTCATTACTGGGTACTGGAAATGTTCCGACACAGATGTCAAAAGTCGTTGCAATAGGCACTCTGAGACCACTAAAAACCCTTATATAATAGGTAGTTCCGGGAACCAGATTGATACCATCACGTGAATCGTTATTTATAAAAAAGATACCTACAAATTTGCTGTTCAATTGATCACAATTTCCTTCGAAAAGCTGAAGTCCAAGCGGAGGTTCAGTAACGCCATAATTTTGTAGGCTTATCCTATGATTTGGCTTTGTTGCGGTAAAAGAGTACCATACATCTTCACTTGGTAAAACATCCTCAAAACTTCCGGAACTTGTAGCGCCTATAAGATGCCCTGAAGTTACTGATGCGCAGTTTAGGTCAGGATTTACGGTTAAGTCGATGGCAGTAGAACATTCATCATTTGTTATAGGAGGAGGCGTACTGATACAAATATCAAAAGTAGTTGGAGAAGGTCGAAAAGTGAAGATTCTGACATAAAATGTCGTACCTATGGCCAATCCCGTAAGAGGAACAGAATAGTCAGGACTGAAGGTTAGAGAGGTGAGCTGCCCACAATTTCCAACAAGAACCTCAATATAAGGACGGATATTACTTCCCTGCACATTATGCAGGCTGATTTTATGATTGGTAGCAGTAGCTGTAAATACATACCATACGTCGTTATTGGGAATATAACCACTTATGCCACTTTCCACATTGGATCTTGTAGCTTCAGAAAGTGTTCCGGAAGTTTTTAATGTACACGAAAGACCTGTATTTACATTGAGTGGAACCGCACCAGTGCAATCGTCATTAGCCGGTGCCTGTGCATTTGTGTGATAGCTGAAAAAAATAAAAGCTATCAAAGAAAAAATAATTTTATTCATTTGATGTTTGTTTTTTGTGAACGTTCTGATAACAAAAACGATCGGGTTAGTGGAATTTGTAACTTGTGTAATTTGTTTTCTTATCATGAATTGATGAAGAAACCAGGCGTAAAATGAAAGGGTGTGGAGTATTAGATAATAAATGGGCGTAAATTTGCTGATTCGTTGATTCTAAATCAATTGCAAAGTAGTAACTGGTCGTTTTAAGGTATAACTGGTTTGTTATTTAGTATAACTGGTTTTTACGAAGCGTTCTTGGATGGATATTAAAGCACTGAAAAATGTCATTCGCTCATAATTTAAATCTGCTAAAAAGTAAAATGGGCTGTCACATTTTGTGACAGCCCATTTTTTCAGATTACCTAATTGGAGAAATTTTTCGGCCATTTCTGGAGGCCCAAACTTACTTTTAGACAATTATCCCTTTTTTTTTAATATTGTAGATGAAATTATTATATTAAAAATTGTTTTTGATGTGAAATATTCTATGATTTAAGATTTTACTCTTTATTTTCAAGTTCCAGGAGCATCTGTATATTGGCTCGTTTATAAGGGGAATTTTTTCTTTTAATCTCTTTAAATCCCAGCTTGTAGTAGAGATTAATGGCAGGTTCCAGTTGCGTATTACTTTCCAGGTAGATTGTTGTAGCTTTGTTTTTAGCAGCCCAATCAATCACAAATCTGCCCAACAGCAGTCCAATGCCTTTTCCCTGTGCTTTGGGGCTAACGGCCATTTTCGCCATTTCATAATCAAAATCTTCCTGCATTTTAATCATAGCACAAACGCCTACAGGTTCATCATTCAAAAGGGCTATAAAAATTTCACCTCCTTTGTCAAGTATGTATTCTTTGGGATGGTCTAATGCGATAGTATCTGCAGCTTCAATTTCAAAATACTTTGAAATCCATTCGGTATTTAAGGATTTGAAAGCTTCCTGGTATTGAGGCTCATAAGTGACAATCCTGATAGTTTCTGTTTCTTTGTTTGTATTCATTAAGGGAGTTTTATCTATTTTAAATACTGTTCTTTATTAGTTTTCCTAATTTTTCCAGGTCGTTTTCTACACGATCAGTCCATTCCAGAGCATAATTCAAACGCATGCAATTATTGTATTGGTTGTATTGGGAGAACATTCTTCCCGGAGCAAAATTAATCTTCTGGCTTCCGGCTACATCATAAAGGTCTTCGGTACAAATGCGTTTGTCCAATTCCAGCCATAACATAAAACCTCCTTTAGGTTGGGAGATTTTGGTATTGTCCGGGAAATAAGCTTCAACGGCACGTTGAATCTGCAGGTAGTTGGCATATAGCTTGTTTCGGAACGTGCGAAGATGGTGGTCATAACGGCCATGCTCTAAAAAATCGGCAATAACATCCGAATAAAGTGACGGATTGCAGACAGTCTGTACCAATTTTTGCCGTATAATTTTATCTTTGAATTTGCCGGGAGCAATCCAACCCACGCGATAACCGGGAGCCAGCGTTTTAGAAACAGAACCGCTCCACAGCACAAGTCCTGCTTCATCATAAAACTTGCAGGGTTTAGGGCGTTCTGCACCAAAGAACAAATTACCGTAAATATCGTCCTCAATTAGCGGAACATTATATTCTGTAATGAGCCGTACCAATTCTTTCTTATTCTCATCAGGCATCTGGAAGCCCAACGGATTATTAAAATTGGTTACAAAACAACAGGCTGCTATGTCAGGAAGCACTTTTTTTAAGGCATCCAGGTCTACGCCAAAAATAGGGTGGGTAGGAATTTCGACTGCTTTTAGTCCGAGCAATTGTATGGCCTGCAGAAATCCGAAATAAACAGGACTTTCTACAGCTACGGAATCGCCTGGTTTGGTTACGGCCATCAGCGCATTGTAGATGGCATTCATAGCACCGGAAGTAATGACAAGGTCGTCTTCGGTTATTTTTCCTTCCAGAACGAGCGCCCATTTTGCCACTTCGCGGAGCAGATGCTCGTTGCCTTGTACGGGCTCGTAAGCAGTACCGCCATCATTTCTACGACGAACAGTATTGATGAGGCTTTTATTTAATTTAGCTAACGGGAGAAAATTTTTTCCCGGAATTCCCAACGCAAACTGAGTAAAATCAGATTTGGCAATAGTACCGAATACTTTGTCAATCAGGTCTTCCGGGGTTTTCTCTTTTTCAGTACTGCTAATTTTAGCCACAGTAGGCAGGGCAAGCTTGCGTTGCGATGTCTTACTGACATAATAGCCTGATTTTGGCCGTGATTCAATCAGCGAACGGCTTTCGAGTTCCAGATAGGCCTGCTTGGCAGTATTGATACTAACATTGTATAACTTCTGGGCGCTACGTATCGATGGCAATTTGTCTCCCAAACGCAAAGTATCGCTTTGAATCTGCTCTTCAATAATTTTGGCAATCTTCAGGTATAGCGTTTCCTTGGGTTTTTCTGCATGGTTTCTTTTTTTTACACTGTTAAAGTTGTGATTTAGTTGAGCCATTGCAATATTTTGTTTATCATGTTTTTTAATTGCTCAGGACTGCGATAGTTTCCGTTATCCTGTTTTTTAATATAGTCGGTAACGAAAGATACGAAGATTAATTTTTCTTCATCAGTCATTACAGGCTCACTATTATAAATATTAAAATCAATTTCATCTTTTGAATTAAGGACGAAACTGGCAAAGGCTACAGTTTTGTTTTCTTTTTTGGCTATTAAAAAGGGTACACCAAAGGCAGGAGTAATATCTCGATTTTTTGGGAACGCCTGAAAGAAAATTGTTTTTAGCGGTGCTATATCGGAAAGGTATACTTCAGCAAATTGAAGTGTTTCCTGATGTGTTAAGGGCGTTTCCATGATTTCTCGCGTCTAATTGTTAGAGTAAAGGTAGATAGGTTTCGGATTTGGTTACAGATACAGAAATATGTTTTTTAATGGGTACAGATGGTTGAAAATTTAGATTTCAGATTTTAGATTTAGGATTTAAGGTTTGTGATTTAGGATTTTGTAGTATTGTTTCTAAAAATACTTGGTATATTTGTTTTTACTTAACTTAAAAACAGTGAATTATGAGAAAAACTTTACCCTTCCTTGCTTTATTAGCAAGCACTTTTTCTTTTGCACAGGTTACTATCGGTTCCGGAACATTGACAGATAGTAATGCCGGGCTTTCAACGCCCATTTCGATTTATTATTCCACTTCGTTGGCACAGATGATTTATATGGCTTCGGAGATTGGTACGGCGGGAACCATTACATCTATTGATTTTAAAGTCAACAATACCAATTCGTTAGTTAATACAAACGGCATGATTGACGTATGGATAGGACATACCACAAGGTCATCATACAATCCCGTGGTAGGTACTTCCGGAGCCGATTGGATTAGTATTGCCGGACATAGCCAGGTAGTGGCAAATGGTACTTTTACGCAAACGGGCACCACGATTACATTTACGTTTAGTACTCCTTTTGCATACAACGGGACAGATAATCTTGTAATTACTGTAGATGCAAATAAACCTGGCGATGATGGAAACACAACGTTGTTTTACCAGATTCCTGCAACAACAAACATCACTTCCTTAATGATTCGGACAGATACCGCGGCTGATAATGCCGACCCGTTTAACCCGCCATTGAGTTATACCGGAGGAACTATAGCTACTTCAGTGCAGGCTAAGAGAACACGTCCTATAATTGTCCTGAATGGTCTTGTTTTAGGAGTTGAGGAACATGGTTTGGAAAGCGCTATTTCTTTGTACCCGAATCCGGCAACCAACGGATTGTTTGTGGCTTCGCAGAATAAAGTAACATAAGGAGAGGTTTACACTATGACCGGACAATTGGTACGAAGCGTAACGATTGAAGAAAATAAAATTCCGATAGGAGATTTGTCATCCGGCGTTTACCTTTTAAAACTTCGTATGGAAGACGGGCAGATTCTTGATAAAAAATTTGTAAAACAATAATCCGTAAGATGGAAAATCTGAAAATCCCTTTGATTTCAAAGGGATTTTTTTATAAAACCTTCTTTTTCCTAAACATCAGATATAATGCTATATACATCAGGATGCTTGGGAATATTCCCATAAAAAGAGATGCGAATAATTTGTTCAGGTCAGAAAGCGCCGCTTTTGAGACTTGATGGAATATTATTTCGCCATAAGGTTGTGATTTCTGAACCAAGGAACTGATGAGATTCCATCCAAAATGGAGGCCTAATGGCAATAATATGGTTTTTGATTTAACAAAAGCAATTCCCCATACATAGCCGGCCAGTGAGGTGATTAAAAATATATAAAGCATAGGAATGATTTCGTTTCCAAACATACCGTAAGAAAACCAATGATAAATGCCAAATGCAGCAGCAGAAATAAGTGCCGCTTTTTGAATGCCTGTTTTATCTGTTAAAATATAGAGAAGAATGCCCCTAAAGATAAGTTCTTCGGTGAGAGCGGATATAAAAAAGTATTGGATTGCTTTTCCTAATAAAGAGAAATTGACAGAGTCGTTCAACTTCCATTCAGCAGAAAAAATACTGCTTTCAATAAGACAATTGAGCAGAACCAGAACCGAAACAAACAAAAAACCGCCGCTAAAAAGCAATATTCTGTTACGATTCGGCATAAGTCCGATGGCATCAATAGGTTTTTTACAATAAAAATAACCCAGGCCAAAGGTTGACAGTAACAATAGCATTAATCCCAGCATATAAGCAAATTAAAGTGATGATAACCTGGCAAATTTATATTTTTGTTTTTCAATAATCTTACGCCATTTTGATATGGCGTCCAAATGACGTCAGCATGTTTTATGATAAAAGCAAAATTGGAGAATCAATAAAATTGCAACGAATAGCCAAAGGATGGACACAAAGCCAGCTTTCGGAACGTAGCGGTATAGGCTTAAGGTCTATACAAAGAATAGAAAATGGAGAAGTAAACGCTCGTTCCTATACGCTTGCAAAATTGCAGGAACAGTTGGATATCCGTTTTGATGAAACCCATACAATAGCCATAAAACAAACAACGGATTTTGCTAAACGAAGTTTTACTAACTGGCGAACCTCGAAGATAGCCCTGTCCTATGTGACGGGATTTATTATTGCAATCATATCAGGAAGTTTTCTGGTGAATTCTGCGACATTTCCGGAAACCCATTTTGAATTGTTTGTATTTCTATGTTCTCTGGCTATTATTTATAGTGTACTCTTGCTATACATATGGAGAAAAAGCAAATAGCTTCCTTAAAAGTTAAACTTCTCAGAAACCTCTTTTAAAATTATTTTTACGATTGTAACTTTATAAGGCTGGCCATTGGGCTATTAATTGTAACTTATGAAGAACAAGCTACTGGTATTTAATGATAAAGGAATCTACTGTGCCCAGGCCGATGTATATCTCGACCCGTGGCGACCGGTAAAAAATGCAATTATTACCCACGGACATTCTGACCACGCGCGGTTTGGACACCGTTACTACATCACACATCATTACAATATTCCCATATTAAAGCACCGTTTGGGCGACATTGTTGTAACCGGAAAGGAATGGGGTGAAACCTTTACAATTAACGGGGTCACTTTTTCTCTGCATCCAGCCGGACACATTATAGGCAGTTCGCAGGTAAGGGTAGAATACAAAGGGGAAGTATGGGTTTTTACCGGCGACTATAAGACGGAAGATGACGGGATTTCTACTCCCTATGAAGCCATCCGTTGCCATACGCTTATTACAGAAAACACTTTCGGACTTCCTGCATTCCGATGGCTTCCGCAAGCTGAAGTGATGCAGGACATCAATACCTGGTGGGCACAGAACAAGGCAGAGGGAAGGACTTCTGTATTGTTTGGCTATACATTGGGGAAGGCCCAGCGATTGCTCAAATATCTGGATTCGGATATAGGACCCATTTATACGCATGGTGCCGTTGAAAATATGACGGAAGTATTGCGGACTATAGTCGATTTCCCGCCTACCATCAGGATTACGCAGGAAACTAAAAAAGAAGCATTCCCCGGTAGTATGGTACTGGCGCCGCCCAGTGCACACGGAACCGTATGGATCCGAAAGATGACTCCCTATGTGACGGCAGCAGCCAGCGGTTGGATGGCCTTTCGCGGAGCCCGAAGACGCAGGGCAATCGACAAAGGTTTTGTGCTTAGTGACCATTGCGATTGGCAGGGATTGCTGGAAAGCGTCAAGGCAACCGGAGCAGAACGAATAATCTGCACGCATGGCTACAGCGATATTTTTAGTGCTTACCTTAGGGAATTAGGATATGATGCAGTGACCGAAAATACGCAATACGAAGGCGATGAAGAGGAAATTTCTGTTGGAAATGAAAAGGATGCCGAAAAAAAAGAAGAGCTATGAGAAACTTTGCAGCACTCATTAAAACACTCGATAGTTCGAACAAGACTTCAGTCAAGGTGGAGGCATTGACAGAATATTTCCTGCATGCCAGTGACCCAGATAAGGTGTGGACCATTGCGCTCTTGTCGCATCGCAGACCTCCGAGGCCGGTCAATACAACCTTACTCCGGTTATGGGCTTCAGAGCTGGCAAACATTCCGTTGTGGCTTTTTGAAGAATCGTATCATATAGTAGGTGATTTGGCTGAAACCATTGCCCTGATTATACCGGATAGCAAAGAGCATTCTGAGAAAAGCCTGAGTGAATATGTTGGCGAAATGATTGCATTGAAAAGTAAAAGCGAAGCTGAAAAACGCTTATACCTTCATGAAAACTGGCTAATGCTCAATTACTACGAACGCTTTGTCTTTACAAAATTAATTACGGGCAGTTTCCGTATCGGGCTCAGTCAGAAATTAATGACCAGAGCATTGTCCAAAGCAGTAGGCATTGATGAAGATGTACTGGCCTATAAGCTGATGGGAGATTGGAATCCTCAAAAAATTACTTTCCAAAAGCTGATACTGGAAGAAAAAAGCCAGGACTATTTATCCAAACCTTATCCGTTTTATCTGGCTTATGCCATCGAATCGGAACCTGAAAATTTAGGTGATGTCCGTGATTGGAGCATAGAGCATAAATGGGATGGCATCCGGTCGCAAACCATTATCCGATACGGAGAAGTTTATCTCTGGAGTCGGGGTGAAGAATTGATTACGGACAAATATCCCGAATTTCAGGCATTTGTGAATGTATTGCCGGATGGAACCGTAATTGATGGTGAAATCTTACCCTATAAGGATGGCAGAATTGGAACTTTTGGAGACTTGCAAACGCGTATTGGCCGCAAAACAATTACTAAAGCATTGCTACAGAAAACGCCGGTTATTATTAGAGCATATGACCTTTTGGAATGGCAGGGAAAAGACATCCGGAACCATCCGTATGAAGAAAGAAGGCAATTGTTGGAAGAACTTTATGATGCCGTAAAAGATTTGGGCTTGCCGTTGCAACTTTCGGAGCGTTTTGATATGGAAAGCTGGGAGGCCGTAACCAAAGAAAGAATGAAAGCAAGGGAATTGAATAGCGAAGGTCTTATGCTGAAACGTAAAAAATCACCCTATCTGGTGGGACGTAAAAAAGGCGATTGGTGGAAATGGAAGCTGGAGCCGCTCACCATTGACGCGGTGCTGACCTATGCTATGAGAGGAAGCGGACGAAGGGCAAACCTGTTTACGGATTATACTTTTGCACTATGGCAGGACAAGGAAGACGGCTCACGTGAACTGGTTACTTTTGCCAAGGCGTATTCCGGATTGACAGATGCCGAATTCAGGATGGTGGATGATTTCATTAAGAAAAATACGTTGGAGCGTTTTGGTCCGGTACGGAGTGTGACGCCGGCACTGGTTTTTGAAATCGGTTTTGAGGGAATTGCACTTTCATCAAGACATAAAAGTGGAATTGCAACACGTTTTCCCCGTATTTTAAGATGGCGTACTGATAAGAAGATAGAAGAAGCAAATACGATTCAGGAACTTAAAAATATGATACGGTAGTAACAGCAAAAATGAACAGGGAGGTACTTTTTGATATAGCAAAGACATGGTTTTCAGGCAAAGGATGGACACCGCATACTTTTCAACTAAAGACCTGGACTGCCTTTTTGCAGGGAAAAAACGGACTGCTGAATGCTCCTACAGGCAGCGGTAAAACTTATGCATTGTGGATGCCGGTGGTACTTGATTATATTAAAAAAAATCCTGAATATAAGACCCGCCATATTCCCGGTTTAAAAGCAATATGGGTCACGCCGCTTCGGGCACTTTCTGTTGAAATAAAACAGGCGGCGGAACGTGTTGCAGACGATTTGCAAACGGGGTTAACGGTAGGCATTCGTACAGGCGATACTTCTGCTACAGAAAAAAGCAGGCAGAAAACCAAAATGCCCGATTTGCTTGTAACGACACCGGAAAGCCTGCATCTTATGCTGGCTACCAAAGGATATGAGGCTGTTTTTAAAGATTGTACCGCTTTTATTGTTGATGAATGGCATGAATTGTTGGGAAGCAAACGCGGGGTGCAAATAGAACTGGCGCTTTCAAGATTAAAGACTGTAGCGCCAAAGCTCCGTATCTGGGGAATATCGGCAACTATCGGCAATCTGGAACAGGCCATGGAAGTATTGCTGGGACCTGAATCGGAAGCGTTTCAAAATAAGGAATTGGTCAGGGCACACATTGAGAAAAAAATAAAAGTCATCTCCATTATTCCGGATAAAATGGAGAGTTATCCGTGGCGCGGACACATGGGATTGCATCTCATTGATGAGGTGGCTAAGATTATCAAAAACAGCCGGACAACCCTCATATTTACCAATGTAAGGTCTCAATGCGAAATATGGTTTCAGGCTTTGCTGGAAAAATATCCTGAATTTGCAGGCGAAATGGCGATGCATCACGGAAGCATTAGCCGCGAAACCAGACAATGGGTAGAGCAGGCCATACGTGACGAACAGCTCAAAGCAGTGATTTGTACGTCAAGTCTTGACCTTGGAGTAGATTTTGCTCCGGTAGAAACCGTAATCCAAATTGGCGGACCTAAGAGCGTTGCGCGTTTTCTGCAACGTGCCGGACGTAGCGGGCATCGCCCCGGACAAGAAAGTGTTATTTATTTTCTGGCAACGCATGCTATTGAGCTGGTGGAAGCCTCAGCCTTAAAACGTGCCGTAAAGGAAACCGTCGTAGAAGATAGGATTCCTTACTTGAACAGTTGGGATGTTTTGGTACAATATCTGGTTACGTTGGCGGTATCTGACGGGTTTTATCCTTCAGCAATTTATAAAGAAGTTAAAAGTACTTTCTGTTATCAGGCCATGACAGAATCGCAATGGGCATGGATACTTAATTTTATTACCAAAGGAAGTCAGAGCCTTGAGGCCTATGACGAATACAAAAAAGTTGAAATAGAAGAAGACGGGCGTTTTAAAGTAAACAGCAGAAGCGTTGCATTACGCCATCGCATGCAGATGGGAACCATAGTGGGTGATGCTGTGATGAGTGTCAAATTTATGAGCGGTGGCTATATCGGCAGTATTGAAGAGTCGTTTGTATCAAAGTTATATCCGGGTGATGTGTTTATTTTTGCCGGTCGGAAATTGGAACTGTATCGTACAAAAAATATGGAGGTTTTAGTACGTAAGGCCAATCCATCTGCCAAAGCACAGCATGCCAGTTGGATGGGAAGCAGAATGACACTTTCTGCACAAATGGGTGAGCTTATAAGAACCGAATTATATGCCGCAAACAATGAGAAGGCTTCACCGGAACTCCGCGCACTTAAACCTGTTTTTAAGCAACAGCAGAAGGAATCTGTTGTGCCTGCTGCCGACGAGTTTCTGATTGAGACTTTTAAAACACGCGAAGGACATCATATTCTGTTTTATCCGTTTGAAGGTCGCTTCGTGCATGAAGCCTTGGCAAGCCTGATAGCGTACAGGATAAGCCTGCTAACGCCTATTACTTTTTCGCTGGCTTATAATGATTATGGTTTTGAATTATTGAGTGATAAACAGATAGATGTAAGGGAATTACTTGACAACAATTTGTTTACACCCGAATATTTGCATGAAGACCTTCAGAAAAGCCTTAATGCTACTGAAATTGCCAGAAGAAAATTCAGGGATATAGCCGTAATAGCAGGATTGGTTTTTGCAGGCTATCCCGGCAGGATTATAAAAACGAAACACTTACAAAGCGGGTCGCAATTAATTTTTGAAGTATTTCGCGATTATGAACCGGATAATTTGTTGCTACAGCAGGCCTATAGGGAAACTTTTGAGCACCAGTTAGAGGAAGGCCGTCTGATTATGGCTTTAGAGCGAATTCAAAACCAGCAGGTAGTCTGGAAACAATGTGAAAAACCGACTCCTTTCAGTTTTCCTATCATCACAGATAGGTTGCGGGAACGATTGTCAACAGAAACTCTGGCAGAACGTATCAAGAAAATGACAGCCAGTTATATGAAGTCCAATTAGGAAATAAAGAAGAAGGATGATATTAGAAATTGAAATTAATAACCATGAGTTTGTACTCCACAACAGCGGTGCCCTCTATTGGAAAGGACAGGAAATGCTTTTGGTTTCGGATGTGCATTTGGGTAAAATTTCGCATTTCAGAAAATACGGTTCGGCGTTGCCTACCCAACCAATCTTTAAGAATTTCAGTAAGCTCGATAAGCTTGTGGACCATTTTGCCCCGCAAAAAATCTGTTTTCTGGGTGATTTATTTCATAGCTCAATGAATAGGGAATGGCTTCTTTTTGAACAATGGAGAAACCGTACAGCTTTGCCAATCGTATTAGTAGCCGGTAATCATGATATTGTTGACCGTAAAAAATACGAAGAACTCCATATTCCCGTAGTAAACGAATGGTTGCTGGATGGTTTCCTGCTTACCCATTTTCCGGAAGAACGCGAAGGCTTGTATACTATTTCCGGGCACATTCATCCTTCCATAGTACTTGCCGGAGAAGGTCGGCAGTTTTTAAAACTCCCTTGTTTTTTTCAATCGCCATTCCAAATCATCCTGCCTGCTTTTGGTGAATTTACAGGAACATTCGCCATGGAATTACGGCAAGGAGACACGGCCTACGTGCTCACAAAAGAAGAGGTAATTGCGATAAGTAAACAGTAAATTAAAACTTTAAGTTTTTCTATTTACTTGTCTAAAAGTCAGGTTGATTCTTGGTAATACTTCTTTTGTTGTTTTAGGAACCTGGTGTTGCCAGAAACTATTGGTGGTTCCTGCCATGAGTAAGAAAGAACCGTGGTGTAAAGGAATTTCAACTTGCGGAATATCTGTACGGAATTTGTGCCGTAACCGGAACATTCTTGTTGCTCCAAAAGTGACGGAGGCAATTATGGGGTCTTTGCCTGAATTTCCTTCCCTGTCGCTATGCCAGGACACGCCATCTTTGCCATTGCGGTACAGATTGAGCAACACACTGTTAAAGTTCAGTTGGGTTTCAGATTCCACTCTTTTGCGAATAGCCAATAGTTCGGGTGTCCAGTCAGGACCATTCACGTCTGCTCCGACGTTTTCCTTATCTTCATACCAGGCAATCATTCGGGGTGCGGTTACTACTTTATCATATATTTCCATTTCATATTCTCTCCATTTTGTTTGATGGAGCAGGGTGGTGTAATAGAAATCAGATTCTTCTTTAGTGAAAAAATTATCAATTAAAAGCAATTCCGTATCGGGCAGGTCAAATATTTTTTTGCCTCTGTTGCCGCTAAAAAATAGCTCAGTATCATTAAAAAGTGCCATAATGTTTTTGAGGGCAATTATTTCTTTCTTTTGGCTTTGCCTTCGGAGCCGGACGGGATGTCAAGACTATCGTGTCCTCTTTCTAAATTCTTTTCGCGTTTTTCCTGCGCTTCCTTTGTCGTTTTGATGTCTTTTGAAGTCTCCTTGCTGGAAGGACTTATGCCTTTCGAATGTCCGGATTCAAGATGTTCTTCAGCAGGTTTTTGATTGTCATAATCAATTTCAGGCTTTTTTTTGCTTGAAACTTTTGGGACCGGAGTTTGATTTTTACCTTTCATAGCGTTGTTTTTATAACTTTTCGTATCATTAGCTTAGTTACAAATTTCCGTTATTTGTCTTGCAAAGGTGTTATATCATCTCCAAGAATGCTTATAAAGTTTGTTTGGCTACCGTTTTTTACATACAATCAGATAAAACGGATAGTTTTCCGTAATCTCCCTGATTTCAATTAATCCGGCTTCTCCAAATTCTGACTGTATGGATTCCGGGTCGTAAAAATACATCTTAACTCCTTCAAAAATTTCGTAACGGTCTTTGCTGATAAATTTTCCGGAACCATAGGTATGCGCTTTTTTAGAAATAGCTGTAAAGACCATATATCCATTGTTTGCTAATTGTTGAAAGCAATCCTGAATCAGTTTTTTTCTTTCCTGTTCGTCCAGCAGATGGATGAGTGCATGACAATAAATTCCATCATATAGATTGGCGTCAAACGGCATATCGGTTACGGAACCATGGTGAATAGTGATGTCATTTCCGTAATGCTTTTTAGCCAATTTAATAGCCGTTTTTGATATTTCTATTCCGGTTACATCTATTCCGTTTTCTCTGAAAACCTGTGCATTTCTGGCATAGCCAATGCCCGGAATGAGTATCTTTTTGATTGCATTCTCTACAAAAAGATTTTTCGTCAGAAGGGCTGAATTTGCAGGTTCCAGTCCCCACATTTCGCGTTTTTCGCTAAAATTTGTTTCCCAAAATTCTGCCATAATAACTCGTTTATTAGTTATAACAAAAATAAAGATAATTCATTTAATGCAATTATGTCGCAATAATTTTTTTGGCAGTGGCTAAGGTATGAAGTTGCTAAGTTGCTGAGGTTCTGAGGTACTAAGGCACTGAGGTTATGTATGTTGTTTAAAACACAAGTTATTAAAAATAGATTTCCGGTCGTTCTTTCATATTGGTATGGATTCTTTGAATCCTGTGTAATTCTTTGAATCTGTGACTGAATTAAGAAAGTTTAAGACTCGGGAGTTAATTTATGTAATTAATTTCCAGAATTAAAAGGCAGGTCAACAAAAAAAGTGGTACCGCAGGAGTTATTGTTTTCAAACCAGATTTTCCCATTATGGGCTTCTACAATCTGTTTTGAAATGGCCAATCCCATTCCAAATGGCTGTTCGCCCGCAGTGCCAGGTCTTTTGGCCTCCGTAAAAAGGTCAAAAATCTTTTCACCCATTTCAGGAGGTATACCAATACCTTCGTCTTTAACCAAAATGCGTATTTTTTGTTCTTTCTGTGTCATTTTAATCTTTATCCTGGCTCCGTTAGGGCTAAACTTGATGGCATTGGCAATCAGATTACTGATGACCCTCCACAGTTTTTCGCGACTTGCATTTACTATTGCGGTAACAATTTCCAAATTGAGCTGTTGTTGCTTTACATCGGCTTTGCTTTTTAGCAGGGCCACACAATATTTAAGCATTTCTGCGATATCAACGGGCTCTTTTTTCAACTGCTCGCTGCTAAATTGTAGCTGTAACAGGTTGTCGACCAAATCCAGTGAGTTTTGTCCTGATGTTTTCATCAGTTCAAGCATGGTTCTGTCTTCTTCAGACCTGTCAGGTTCTTCGAGCATCATAGAGGCAATAGCATGTATTCCGCCTATGGGATTGCGAAGGTCATGCGCCACAATACGTATCATACGGGTATTGTCTGCCTGGCTCTGCTCCAATGCGCTTAATGCCTTTTTCATCTGGCTGTTCTGCCGATTGGTACGTTTTAAATGTTTACGAATGGAAATAATCATTGAAATGGCCAGAACAAAAGCAATACACGCCAATACAGACAAGGCTAACTGGTAGTTATACCTGCTTTCCAATGATTTTATCTCTTCATCTTTTACGGCGTAATCAATATAATCTATTCCCGATTCCCGGCTTAGTGCCGATTCCTTATCGTGAATTTCAATTAGTTTCTGACTATATTCGGCCGCGGCTGCATAGTCTTTGCGGGCATTATAGATTTCAAACAGTTTCCGTACTAAGATTTCGCTATAATACAGATAGTCGTTATTTTCAGCAATAGCCAAAGCCTGTTTATAGTAGTGTATGCTCTGTTCTGGGTCTGTTGCTTCCAGTTGCTGGCCCATATCAATATGCATATCCATTGACACATAAAATAATTTTTTGTCAATGGCAGTTGAAATGGTTTGTTTCAGCAAGGCCAGCCCTTCAGCACGATTGCCATGCTTGATAAGGTCGTCTGCAATAAGCTGGTCAATGGCAACCAGCGTACGTTCGTCTTTATATTTGGCAGCAATCTTTTGGGCTACATTGATATAATAGTGGGTTGAATCCCTGCTAAAATGGTCCGGATAAGACAGCAAATAGTTATAAATAACCAAAGACCTGATGGAATCGTTACGGAGCTTTTCGGATTGCCTGAAAGCCAAATCATAACGGCGCAAGGCACGGTCGTCTTTGCCCATTTCCTGATAAACCATACCAATATTCATCAGGGATTGCACACAATTCGTAGCATCGCCCAGTTTTTTATATCTCGTATAGCCCTGGTTATAATATTTTAAAGCCAGTTGAAAATTGCCTTTAATGTCAAAAAAAACACCCAAATTGTTCATGGCATCGGCGCTGCCTTGCTCATAATTATGACGGTTGGCAATTTCGCGGGCCATTCGGGCATAATAAAAAGTACTGTCGGCATTTTTTTCATAGAGCAACATTGCCATTCTGTTCAGCCTATCAACATATTGAAGGCTATCACTGATTTTAGGAAGGGAAGCCTGGATTTTTTTTAATTCAGAGGACTGAGCAAAGCTTAGGTTCCAAGTTAGCAACAATAAACAGAAAAAAGATAGTTTTTTCATATGGCCTTGATTTGGTAGAGTCGGGGAACTATACAGGCTAATATAAGCATTTATTCTATAAATAAGATACCAAAAGTCGTAATGGAGGAATATTACTTATTTTATGAAGTGAGTACCTAATTTCTTACTTTTGGATATAGGAAATTTTAAGCTTTGCAACTTTACATTTTTACGTGAAAATAGTTGCCGGCAATAATCAATGGAACAGTTATGCAAAACCGTTTTTCAGACCAAAATAAGACTCTTTCCCATTTCTATGATGAGGTTTGGGTGGTTTGTCCTGCATGTGGTAAAAAAGCTGTGGCTAAAGCTTTTGCTGAGAATAAATCCACCCGATTGTATTGTTCCAACTGCGGTTATATTAAAGAAGCCTCAATGGAAACTTCAATAGCAGGCCAAAAAGCGATTCTTAGATGGGCCGCACACAATTATTTCGATGTGGAACTCTGGTTGCAATATCCGTTTAAAAACGATGTGTTTTTTGCTTATAACGACGAACATCTGAATTATCTGCAACAGTATATTTCCGCAACCCTACGTGAACACAAAGACCGCACACATTTCACCCTTTTGGAAAAACTCCCTAAATTTTATCATGAGGCTAAAAACCGTAAAGCCTTACTTACCATCATTAAAAAACTTGAAAAAAAATAGTGAAGTTGGAAGTTGAAGGTTGAAAGTTGAAAGTCGAAAGTCGAAAGTTGAAAGTCAAAAGTCAAAAGTCAAAAGTCAAAAGTCGAAAATCAAAAATCAAAAATCAAAAATCATAAATCATAAATCAAAATTATAGCTTATCCACTGTTCACCATCCACTATCCACTACCAACTATCCACTAAAAACTATTATAAGAAGCTTTTCACCCAATCCTGAAACTTAATCTTATACGTTTCGCCTATAGGAACGATGTTTTTTTGGATAAACACCCTGTTACGTTCAATGGTTTCAATCTGGTCCAGCCTGATGATATAAGATTTGTGTACTCTCATAAAATCAGATGCAGGTAATTTTGCTTCAAACTCTTTGAGCGTATCGAGCACGATAAGTTTTTCACTCTTTAGATGCAAATACAGATAATCTTTTAAGCCTTCAACCAGCAGTAAATCGTTCAGGTTTATTTTTACCAGCTTGCCATCGGTTTTTATGAATAAGAATTCATCCGGTTTTTCTTCGGTTTTAGCCACTATTTTTACAGTGGGAGCCGGTTTTTCCTGGGCAAGGGATTCTATTTTCTGTATGCATTTATAAAAACGGTCAAATGAAATAGGTTTTAGTAAATAATCGACTACATTATGTTCGTAGCCTTTCAGTGCATATTCGCTATAGGCAGAAGTAATGACAAACTTGGTCTTATTGCCCAGCATTTCCATCATCTGTATGCCTGTAAGTTCCGGCATTTGTATGTCGATAAATAATACATCAATGGTTGTTTGGGCTATGAGTTCCAGTATTTCAAACGGATTGGTTGTAGCTTTTACCAATTCAAAACTGGAAATTTTTTCTACATATTTTGACAAGAGCGCCACTGCCATGGGTTCATCGTCGAGGATTGCACAGCGGATGGTTCTCATAGTGTGATGTCTAATTTTACGTAATACATGTTTTCTTTTCTGGTAATTTCTAATGAATGCCTGTCAGGAAAA
>NZ_LMPW01000001.1:451367-451515 GCF_001423985.1 Flavobacterium sp. Leaf359
TACAATTGCAGTCGCTTTTTTATATTTTCAATACCAACGCCCGACTGATGGTCTTTTTTATAATTGTTGATGCTGTTTTGTGTCTGTAAAATTAGATGATTTTTATTTTGTGTCAGTTCAATAGTAAAGGACTGTTCCGGATTGTTCA
>NZ_LMPW01000001.1:451551-569235 GCF_001423985.1 Flavobacterium sp. Leaf359
GAATACCGTGTTTAAAGCCATTTTCTACAAACGGAATCAGTAACAAAGGAGGAATGCGGCATTCCGGATTTTCGATATTTTTCTTAAAAAACACCTGCGCATCGCCTGAAATCCGCATGGTTTCTAAAGCAATAAAATTTTCTATGTAGGCTATTTCACGTTGCAATGCAATAGTTTCATTTTGGCTCTCATAGGTCATATAACGCATGAGTCCGCTCAATTGCTCAACAGCCGGAAGTGCTTTTTCTGATTTTTCGAATATCAGATAATAAATATTGTTCAGGGTATTAAATATAAAATGCGGATTGATTTGCGATTTCAGGAAATTGATTTCGGTCTCCCGCTTGCTTTCCAATAAAGCGAGTTGCTCTTTTTGCAGGCGTAACATGTTTACAATAAACCATAAGACAGAAGAAGCCATAATAGGAAGGCTGCTGTACGCTAAATTATCATAGATATAGTAAGTAACGGTTACTCCTTTGTAATAATTATGGAAACCAAACAGAATGTCAAACAAAACTTCTTCTATCAAATAGCGCATTCCGATAAAAATGATAAACAGGGCCAAAAATGACAATGCAATGCGTTTTACATTTTTTACATCAAAAAACTTTGGCATAAATACTAAGTAATTCAGGTAAAAAACAAAAATATAGATTGCTGTAAATGAGAGCATCAGGAGATATTCCGGTTTATTGAAATCGAAAGCCAGTATTGGAAAAGAAATTTTTTGTTGCTTAAAGTCGAATACAGTCAAATCCTGCATTATATAATACAACCAAAACAAAAGGTGTAGCAGAATCACATATTTTTTTTTCATTTCAGGGCTATTTTTGAGATTGGAAAAGTAGGGCATTACGCAATAAGAAAAAACTTTTTTTCGACAAACACTCCATTTTCTCCGACCAACCCATTGGTCGGATTTTTGACCGGGCTGGTCGAAATAAAAAAAATAAAAACAATAAAAGCCGAAGATTTGCTGAAAAATAATACACATGAAAACAGCATCACATTTTTTAGTTTGGATTTCAATTCTATTTACCACTTCACTTTTTGCACAGACACATGAAATAAAAGGCATAGCACAAGCCAATGGCGAGCCTGCAGCATTTTACGATGTTCTGTTGATAGCTAAAGATACTCTTAGAGGCAAGACTGCCGAAAATGGTTCTTTTGCCTTACAGGCACAAACGGGCAATTACCGTTTAGAGGTTTTGTATTTTGATGAAGTGGTATACAAACAAGAACTTTCGTTAAAGAGCAATACTGATTTAGGAGTGATTGCGTTTGAAAGCAAAACAAAACTCGATGAGGTGGTAATTGAAGCTCCTAAAAAACTGATGGAACGCAAAGCAGACCGTTTTGTATATCATGTAGCCAATGCAACATCATCTACAGGAGGTACTGCTATAGACGCACTCAGAACGACACCCGGTGTTACGGTGACCCAGGAAAGCATCAGCATTTCGGGTAAAAATTCGGTTATGGTGTTAATTGATGATAAGCCAACTTATATGGAACAGGCGGAACTGATGAATTATCTGGAGAGTATCAGCGCGTCGAACTTGTCAAAGATTGAAGTAATTACGACACCGCCAGCCAAATATCAGGCCGAAGGCAATAGCGGCATTATCAATATTGTTACGAAAAAGGTTAAGAAAGACAGTTGGAATGGGTTAATTGGCGGAGCTTATCAACGCGGACATAGAAATACACAACAGTACAATACCGCTTTCAACTTGCAAAAGAATAAGCTCACATTCAGAAGTTCTGCCAGCACAGGAATACGACGTTCATTAATCAATTGGGATAATGATATTTATTACTCTGATGCTTTTTGGCAGAATGAAAGCAGCTCCGATGGTAAAAACCGCTATTTCAACGGACAGTTGGCTCTGGATTATCAACTGACAAAAAAATGGACAATTGGCACAAAAGTTTCTGCCTACACTTCTAAATTTACGGATATGCAGCCACAGCTTACGACTATTTTTGACCAAAAAGGAGGAGCTATTCAGCAATTTATGAAGAATAATGCGACATCAAATGATAAAACCTATCAGCAGATTTACAACCTGTATTCAGAATATAAGCTGGATACTTTGGGCAAAAAAATGATGGTGGATGTTGATTTTGTGAACTATCACACGCCAACTTTTAATCGTTATGCCTATGCCAACTATAATCCGGCAAACGAACTGATTGCCAATTCCCAACATGCCGGTATTAATGATGTCGATATTAGAATACAAAATTTGTCGGCTAAAGTAGATTTTGAATTGCCAACCAAAATAGCCGATTTTACCGCTGGTGCCCGATTTTCCAATTCAAAATCTGATAACCTGATTAATGCTTTTAAACAGGACGAAAACGGTGAAATGGTATATGATACCAATCTGTCGAATTATTTTGAATACACCGAAAAGAATGAGGCATTGTATATTTCCGGAAATAAAAAGTTCAATGATAAATGGAACATTCAGGCGGGCTTACGTTTGGAAGCTACCCAGACGGATGGATATTCGAGAGAGGCCAATAACCGACATAAGAATGATTACCTGAAATTGTTCCCTACGTTGTATATTTTGCACCAGTTTACAGAAGATAAAAGCCTTGGATTCAATTATTCCCGCCGTATCCGCCGTCCGAGTTACGAAAGCCTGAATCCATTCCGTACGATAAACAACGAATTTAGTTACAATGAAGGAAATCCGTTTTTAAGACCGTCATTTACGCATAATTTTGAAGTGACATTTACGTATAAGACATTTGATTCACGACTCAGTTTTTCAAGTATGAGAGATGGCGTAAACCAGGCTTCTATCCTGAATCCGGATACCAAACAGAACAATTATATCTGGATGAATTATGTAAATGAAGACATGCTTAGCTTTACGCAGAGTTATACGGCAAAACCAACACCATGGTGGACCAGCGTAAATAGTCTTAGTTTGAGTTATTCCGAATCCGATATTGCAGTTTCTGACAGGAGAAATAAGGGAGCGTCTTCGTCTTTTTTCACAACCAATGATTTTACCTTAAACAAAAACAAAACGTTTTTCCTGAGTATTAGTTATTTTCAGAATTTTGGAGAAACTTTCCAAAACTCAAGCCTAAAACCGTATGCCAAATTTTATGCGACGGTAAAATACCAAATGCTGGATAAAAAATTAGAGTTAGGCATTAGCGGAACTGATATTTTTAACGGGCGTGAATATTCAAAACAGAATATGTATGGAGTAACTCAGGAATTTAAAAATGTTTGGGACACACAGCGCATCCGTTTTTCATTGACTTATCGTTTTGGTAATAGAAATCTTAAAACAAGCGAACGTCAATCTGGAAATTCTGAAGAGTTAAACAGATTGTAGCCAGAAGTGATAAGAATAACCCGTTGATTTGTCAACGGGTTTATTGCTTTTTCCGTATCGTCAATATATTGTTAGTCAAGGGATTTTGGTCTGGATCTAAATTAATAAGTAAATAAATCTTTTGGTAATTATGGAATAACAATCCATTTTGTTCCGGTACTTTGCACTACTATAGAACCGGTTGCTGAGGTAATAACTGATCCGTCTTTTGTAATATCTGTTCCGGTCGCATTCAGGTTTACAGAACCTCCTGTAACATCGCATACTATATTATAAATTCTTCCAACATTACTGCTGTCTGCTGTTGGAAGTGTTACTGTGATTCCGGAAACAGTATAAAGTACAGTATAATCTTTGTCTGTGAGCGAGTAATTGATATTGGTGCTTTTGATTGCCGCACTAAAAGAACCGGTAATTTGCAGTGTACTGTTTGGGGTTGTGTTGCCAATTCCTACATTAACCGCAGCAGAACCAGTTCCTCCCAATATCAGACTGTTATCTGCCTCAACCGTGGCCATGTAGCCAATAGCGGTTGCATTTTCTAAGTTATTTAGAGTACTGCCCGAAAATGAACCTACAAAAGTATTTCTGTTACCACTTAAAAGAGTTAAGCCGGCATTTTCACCTATACCAATATTGTGCTGACCACCATTTAGCACAGGCAGAACTCCAAAACCAATACCAATATTAGAAAAACTGCCAGTATTGCTTGACAGTGTTTGATTTCCAATGGCAATATTTACACTGCCAGATGTAGTTGCCTGTAATGCATTCCTACCAATGGCTATATTTAATTGACCGCTATCAATATTTGCAAGAGCAGATTCACCCATAGCTATATTGGCGACTCCTGAAGTAGTCTCATTCCCGCCTTCTAAAAAGATGTTTGGAAATAGCGGGTCACTGCTGGTATTCGAAAAATCTAATCTTCCCCGCTGTGTAATTCTTAGGCGTTCCGTATTATTTGTTCTGAAAGTGAGGTCTTGCGCGTCTGTAGTACCTAAAAAGTCCGCGTTGGCATCGGTTCCGGCATTTCCGGTTAATTGCCATCCATTACCGCGACCGTCCATGCGTTGCCATTTTCCAGCCAACCAGTAATAATAGCCAGGCGTAATGTCGGCTACAGTTGCGGTATTGAACAGGAGCAAACCATCTACGTTTCCTGTAGTAATTGTTGAGGTATCTGTTGAACCGGTTAGTGCTACTCTTGGAATCAGGATACCTTTGTCTGTAGCTGTAACATCCAGGGCAGTAGAAGCATCCGGGTTAATTGTTCCGATACCAATTTGGGCATATGCTGTCCCTAAAAAGACTAGCATAAGCATAGTCAAGTAGCTTTTGTTCATGGTTTCCTAAATTTAACTTGATAGTTGTTTGTTGGACAGAGATTATACAATTTCTATCCGTAAAAGTATCCATGAAGAAATCCATGGGGAGTAAGGAAACCGTTGTGTATAGCCATGGGGTAGGTGTATTACACAGCAGGTTAAATATTCTTTAGGGCTACTTTTTTCTATTGTAAAATTAGGAAAAAAATGAAATCACATATTGGGAATTGGATTTTTTTATTTGAAAAACAAGCGAAAATTTAGTTTTTCAATGCTGCTTTTAAACATAAAACAGCTTCCTCAAGTTCTGGTTCATTCATTGAGGCAAATCCAAAGCGAAAGGCATTTTCCTGAGTATGAATCCGTTTGATATGCAATTGATGGATTGATGTTAATTTATTTACAGAAAACATTGGATTTATTTTTATCCAGATTGCCATTCCGCCATCAGGGAGAGAGTAAGAAACAGAGTTGCCTAAATGTTTTTTTAGGAGCACATCCAGATAGTCTCTACGTTGATGATAGCTTTTTTTTGTTTTTTTAAGACATCTGCTCAAGTCTCCGTTTTTAATAAGTTCTGCCAATGCATTCTGCATATATCCGTCGCCTCCAAAGTCAATTTCTTCCCGAAGCATTGTGCATTGTTCAATAAAGTTTTTAGGCGCTATCATGAAACCAATACGTATTGAAGGTCCCAAAATTTTAGAAAAAGAGCCAATATAAATTATATTGCCGTTATGGCTTCCGCTGGCTATAGGCAAATAGGGAGAGGAAGCATAATGGTAATCGTAGTCATAATCATCTTCAATAATAGCAAAAGAATATTGATGGGAGAGTTCCAAAAGTTTCATTCTTCTTTGCACACTCAATGTCACGGTTGTTGGATAGTGGTGATGGGGAATAACATAAACTGCGGTTATTTTTTTCTTTTTGCATATTTTTTCCACTGCAGCCATATCCAGTCCATTTTCATCAACAGCGACTTCAATTAGCGTTGCTTTGGTTCTTGCAAATGTTTTGTTAGCTATAGGATAATCGGGATTACCGGTAATAATAGTAGCGTCTTTATCTAACAGCAATTGCGAAGCCAGATAAATACTCATCTGGGCGCCATGTGTAATTAACAGATTATCGGCTGTGATATTCAGTCCGCGGGTTTTGGATAAATAGTTGACGAGTTCATTTCTTAGTGTCAATGTGCCTTGCGTGGTTCCTACAATAGCATTTTTGACGGCATATTTCCGTGTTGTGTAGGACCTGTATATTTTTAACAGGTCTTCTATGGGTGAAAGTCTTATATCGGGATAGCCGTCATCAATAAGAATTTCAGGAGCGGTTAGTATTTTCTTATCAGACGTTTTTTCTTCTGCTTTATGAAAAGGAAGGCTGAAAGCATTTTGATAGGACGATGAGTTTTTTTCCTGACTCCAGTTCTTGGCTTTTAATACCGGAATCTGTTTCGATACAGTCACCTGTTTTCTTGGAATGACAACTATCCAGTCCTGGGCATGCAGTTCATCATAGGCTGCAATTACTGTTTTACGGTGTACGCCCAGTAATTTAGAAAGCTCCCTTGTTCCTGGCAAGGGAGTTCCGGCTTTTAATGTTCCCGTTCTTATTTCATTGATAATTGAGATGGCAATCTGTCTGTATAAAGGAGTCTTACTCTCTTTATCAAGGGTAATGATATTTTGAAACGGAAACATCTGGACTACTAATTAAGTTAAATCTGGATTACAAAGGTAGTCCAAATTGAAGATACTTTAGCCGGATAATTTAAATACATAACAACATGAATTATCAAATTAAAAAAGCAAGTCTGGAAGACTTGAATGAAACCGCCGTTTTGTTTAATCTCTACAGAGTTTTCTACCGGCAGGAATCCGATTTGGAAAGAGGCAAGACATTTTTAAAAGAAAGGTTCCTAAACAGCGAATCCGATATTTTTCTGGCTATAGTCGATGGTAAAGCAGTGGGATTTGTACAACTGTACAAACTTTTTCATTACACCAAACTACAGAAACAATGGTTATTAAGTGATTTGTTTGTACATCCGGATTACAGAGGGAAAGGACTTTCTGTAGCCTTAATTGACCGTAGTAAACAATGGTGTGAAGAAACCGGGGCTTGCGGATTAATGCTTGAAACAGAAAAGACAAACGATATTGGAAACCAACTCTATCCGCGTTGTGGATTCGAGTATGACGGATTGCATAATTACTACCATTGGTGGAAATAGGTAGAAGAACGGCAGATTAGTAATCTGCCGTTTTTAAATCATTTCAAAATTAGTACTGATAGCGCAGTTTTCGTGCCAATAAAAGTAACGAAGCCGGTACGAAAAGCGAAAGGAAGAGCAAAACAAATTTTATTACAGTAATCCATCCAAGCGACCCGGCTATAAAAGGATGTTGCTTCGGTAATTCGGAAAGGAGATAAAATACAGTTGCATTTTCAAGCATATCAAACCCAAACCATATCCACGGAAGTAACCCGGCTATTTTGAAGAAATATTTTGGAAGTTTTATCCGTTGCAATGTGAATTTGGAAAAAGTATGCAGAAATGCCAGCATAGATAAAGGAAAAACAACATCAATAGTATATGTAAAACGTTTATATACCTGTATTCCTATCTCGGTAAATGACTGCATATAGTGATATACTGCATCGCTCCCGAATATTGGCTTTTTGTCGAATATTTCCAGTCCGCCCAATAACATACTTACCTGTTTGGAGCCTGCGGGAATAGTAAAGGTATGTGTAATCACAAACACGATAAGAAAAATCAGGAAAACCAGTCCCAGTTTTTTTGCGCTCACCTTACCATCTGCAGGTGCTGTATCTTTATTATTACTCAGCAGTATTCCAAAAATAAGACCCAATAGAAAAATTGTGGGTATATAAAATAGGTGTTGAAAAGTCATAACCTTATATTTTTACCGTTTAATGAACACTTCAAAGAACAGTTATTTTTCCGGTAAAAAAATTGGTCTGCACCAACGTCAGAACCGCACGGTATTCATCAGCTTGCTAAAGTTGGTCGGGTCTATTGCCAGATAGGCGGCTATATATTTTTGGGGTACTTGTTGCAATAGGTGTGGACTCCTTTGGCAAAATATCTTAAAACGCTCTTCAATAGTAGTAGAGCGGAGTTCCATCTGTCTGTTGAGAAGACCTATAGACAGGTTCTCAGATAATTTTCGGAATAGCCGTTCTACCTGTCGGGACTGCTCAAAAATTTCCTGTAAAGCAGCATAGCTCAGATAGCTTAACGTACTGTCTGTAATACAGGTTACATTATAGGTTGATGGTTTCTGAAAAATAAACGATTCCATTACCACACAGAGGTTTGGAGGATAGGCAAAGCCCAGAATATTGGTTTTACCCTGTGTATCAAAGTTATACATCTGGATGCCTTTTTCAACAAAGTAGATATTGCGCTGTGTTTCGCCCTCGCACACTATATAATCGCCTTTTTTGAAGTGCTTCGTCTGGAAATCTTTTGTCAGAAGCTCAAAATCACTAGGGGCAAAAACAGGATGTACCGTGCAGAAATAGTTATATAATGAGTTCATAATACAAATTAAAAAAACAAAAGAATCATTACCCGCAATATAGGATATAAAAAGGATGTAAAATTGTAGTTGTAGTATAAATTACTCCTGTTTGCGTATTAGTGCCCAGAAGCAACTTTTTTATTTTTACATTTACCCAAAACCAAAATAAACTATGTATAGAGCTTTTTACTGTTTAGGATTTTTGTTATCGATTAGCTTGAATGCACAAACCAGCAATGTCGTATCCTGGCTAAATACCAACGCAATTGTTGTTGAAGATGCAAATCCTGATACAGAGCTAGTGGCATTTACACAGAATGAACCTCAAGGCTTTAAAGAAGCAAGAATTTATGGGTTTGGTGAAGCTACCCATCATGCTAAAGAATTTTTTGACCTGAAAGCCAAGTTTTTTAAATACCTGGTTGAGCACAATGGTGTGAGGATTTTTATTATGGAGGAAAGTTATCAGGCTGAACAAGCTATTAATGAATGGATAAGTGGCGGTCCTGGAGATAAAGCTAGTCTTATAAAAAATTTTAGACATTTTTTATGGCGTACTACTGAAGTAGCTGATTTGCTGGAATGGATGCGTGATTACAATCAGGGAAAACCCCGGGAGGCACAGATACGATTTTATGGAATAGATAACCAAATGGGAGATGATATTAATAAAAGGCTAAGAAGCTACGTTCAAAAGTATAATATTAATATTGATGAAAACCTGTTAGCAGCAGCAGACAGTTGTTCGGTAGCAGAATATGGGCATGTAAAAATAAAGGAATGGGCAAAGAAAATGCAACCGAAACTACAGCAGTTAACCCAATTGCTAGAACAGGATTCAACACGCTTAAAGGCTGCAAATGCAAATGAATATATTGATATGATGCGAGGGTTGGGCTATCTGGAAGATTATACAGCTTATATTTCATGGCCGGCTGCAGATGTGCGTGATAATGCAATGTATGAGAATGTTTTAAAGATAATGAATATAGAAGTGCCAGATAGTAAGGTATTTATATGGGCACATAATGAGCATATAAATAAAAAAGATTTGGGTATGACGGTACCAAGCTTGGGCAGCAGGCTTAAAGAACACTTTAAGGATGACTATTATGCTATGGGATTTGATTTTGGAAGCGGTAAGATGTTGGGCTTTATTATTAAAAATGAGCAGGTATTAGGATCGGAATACCGTCTACTTGACAAACCTTATAATAAAACGTATGCAGAAACTTTTTTTCAAGCCCAGCCTGATATCTATTTTGTTGATATTGCCACAGCTGTTAAAAATCCTGAGATGAAAAAATTCTTTGGTACTAAAATGAAGCAGCTTTTTATAGGGGGACCAGGATTTGACCCGAAGGACCCGAAGTTTTTTTCAAGAAAATATGAGGAAACCTATGATGGTATTATTTTCTTGAAAAAAATTTCACCTAGTGTTCGTCAAAAACAAACATAGAAACAATTTGTATATTTGGAGGTGTCAGTAAGAACAAAAAACCTGTAAATCTTATGGTTTACAGGTTTTAAAACTAGATTGTGTTTGAGCTTCAGTAACTAATTCTTTTTTGTCCAAATAGAACCATTTTTAGTTGTCAGCTTCTCTAATTTGCCTTTTGCTACAAGTTCATTTAATTGCTTTTCGCTATCTGCTCTTGGTGTTCCGGAAAGTTCAGAAAATTCTTTTGCCGTTAAAGAAGGATATTTTGAAAAAAGCACTTCCCAATTTTTATAATACTCGCTTTTGGTAGCTTTTGAGTGAAGTTTTAAAATAGCACTTTCATAAAATACATATGGTTTTGAACCATAAACGGTTTCCTTCTGTCCTGTTGCATCTATAAAGAAGATAGTTGGAAATCCTCTGACACCATTTTGTTTTGCAAAATGCAAATCTTCCTCAAAAAGTACTTTGGCTTTGCCATTAAAATCGGTTGTAAATTGTTTTACATCCAATCCCACTTTTTTAGCGGCTATTTCTAAATTTTCCCATTTGGCAATGTTCTTTTTTTGCAGGAAAACCATTTCCCGGATTTCCCTTAAAAATTGAATAGCTTTTTCTTTGCCCTGCATTTCTGCGGCTTTAAAAGCTATCGATGGCGGATAGGAGGATGGTAGCGGGTCTTCCAACCAAACATCACCATCAATTGGCATATCATAATAAAGACTCACTTCATCCCAATGATGTGCTACATCAGAAGGTTTGCTGATACCGCCGCTGTTATAGCTCCAATCCGGTAATAAACCACCCATTCGGTACTCAATTTCGATACTATTACCGTATTCCAATTTTAGTTTTCGGATTTGTGGTTCTATTCCCCAGCAAGAAGAACAAATAGGGTCTGTGAAATAAATAACCTTTACTGGTTTTTGGGTGTTTTGCGTTACAACTTTTCCTGATTCTGCATTATCGGGTATTCCACAAATACCTTCAACAGGATCACATAATAGGGGGTTGGTATTGTTTTCCATTTTTTTATCTGTTTGAGCCTGACAACCGAAGTTAGCCAGCATTAATACTAGTACTGTTATAGATTTTAATTTCATTTTTTTTGAATACTATTTCAGAATAGGCTTACAATTTATACCCACAAAACTACGCTACATTCGATGTATATTTGCTATGGGTTTCCCTTTGGAAACTACTTTCCTTTTAGAAAGTGTCTGATGGATTGCATAACTTTGTAAAACATACATTTAATTCAAAAACGATGAAAAAAACCGCCGAAATAAATGCTACACCTATTTGTCAGGTTCGAATGCAAGCTATTAGTGATACGATGAGCCTGTTATCCGGAAAGTGGAAATTTCATATATTGGGAACACTAATAGAAGGCAATACATTGGGATTTATGGACCTGTTACGGGAAATCAACGGAATCGGAACAAAAATGCTCTCAAAGGAACTTCAGGATTTGGAAGTAAATAATTTAGTCAATCGAAGAGTAATGAACACAAAACCAATAACCGTTGAATATTCAATTACAGAATATGGCAAGACACTTTCGCCATTAATTGATGAAATGGCAAAATGGGGAATTGATTACAGGAAGAAGGTTTATTTTCAAGAGGTCTAAGGTACTGAGGCTCTAAGTGGCTAAGGTTAGGTGTTTCATTAATAAATATTATTTTCCTTTATCAGTATAGATTCCTAACGCTCCACTTTTAATATCTTTTAATGTAAGTTTGTTTTCCGTTCCGGGTAAGTAGGTTGTTTTTAATTCTATTATAACAGCGAAAGGCTTTGAGTCTTTATAAATAGTATCATTTTGTATTTTTAAATTTTGATGTTCAAAACTTAAAAAATCTCCAATATGATAACCTCCTGCGTATTTCCAATTGCTGTTTATTTTTTCTTCTCTGGATTCGCAACTGCATAAAGCCAGAAAAAATAGAGTTATAAATAATGTATAAGATTTCATTTTGAGCCATATTGGTTAATGCTTACGGCTAGCTAATTACTTTATCAGTTCCATAGCTTTTTCAAGATCACAATCTTTTTTAGTTATAATGTCTGATGGAGCATACTCCACTTTGTAATCCGGCATAATTCCCCGACCACGAATTGAATTTAGGGCTACAGATTCGACACGCATCCAGGGGAAGTCAATCCTTATCTTGGTGTTTGGTAACGTTAATTCCTGCATGACCATACCATTGCATCCTTCTTCACTGCCGGCAGTTTCTCTCCCAATGAATTTTACATTTTTACGTTGTGATTTAAGCGCTGCTGTAAAAAGAGCACCCGAAGAAAAAGTGGCTCCATCAATTAAGACATATAAATTGCCATCAAAATGATACTCTTTTGCTAACGGAAGCGGACCGTATACTGTGCCCATTGCAGGTGTCGTCTCTACATGATACCATAAACCTTCTTTATTGGTGATTTTATATCCCTGTAAAAAATCATTGGTACGATCTTTATCAAAATAGTTGGCAGACTTATTAAAATCCGGGTTTTGTAACCGCGACTTGACATCTTTAATGATAGAAAAAGGTGAGTCTGCGAGATAGGACAACAATTGAATTGCAACACGGATGTCACCTCCCGTATTGTGTCGCATATCCAGTATCAGATTCTTTATTTTTTTAGACTCGATCTGCTTAAAAGCCTCTTTATAAGTAATGGTGTCCTGATAGGAGAAAGGCTTTGTCTCAAATAATGCAGTCTGAGAATCATTAAAAAACCGAAGCTTAAGATTTCCTGTGTTTTTTGCCGTAGTCCAGTTTGTATAATTATCAAGAAGCGAAGCTTGGGGGTCGTTCAAGATTATTTCATCTGTATCTATAGTCAAATCTTTAAGTTCGCCTTGCCTGGTTCGTATCTGCATTTTATAAGCACCTTTCCAATGGTAATATTTATTGCAGGCGTCCGCAAAACCGCCGTATTCACTTAAAAACAATTCTTTAAAGGTTTGATTATATCCGTCAGTAGAATACAAGTCAAAACCATGTTTGATAATTTCTTTTACAACAACGTCATTGATACTGATAATTTCATCCCCGGTTCGTAATACCTCTGTTTGATGGGTAGTTATAAAAACCTTACCATTAGTGACAAGTACTTCAAATGGTATATAGGCAGGATGCAGACCCTGAGGATCTTTATGTCCTACAGAATGTTTTATCTGTGTATGCCCACATCTTAATTTACAGATAAATGGGTATAGCTGAGAAATAAATTCACTTTCATATAACGGTTTACTGATTGATGAATAGGTCTGATCATAAACTTTGCGGAGACTGTCAGCTGAGGTATAATAATTATATCCCGGATGCATCTCTTTTATTGCCGACCACAGGATAGCCATATCGGCCTGCATATTTTTTACAGAGAGCTTTGTTGCAACACTCTCTTTTTCAGAAGATTTATGACTTCTTTCCTGGCCTTTAACGGGTAGAGTAGCCCCTATAAATAAAGTAATAACGATTATATTGAATAGAGTTTTATATTTTGTGTCTGGTTTCATTATTTAAGGCTATGGTTATTGATAATTCTTATCTGTTTAATTTAGAGTAGATTACAGTGTCAATAAATTCTCCGTTATAAAATTCATTTTCCTTAAAATGTGCTTCCTTAACAAAACTGCATTTTTCCAATACTTTGGCCGACGCTATATTTTCAGGATCAATCATTGCCTCGATAGAATGTAATCCCATTTTAGTAAACCCATAGTCGACAACCCCATTAATGGCTTCGGTAACATAACCTTTTCCATGAAAGTCAGGAAGCAGCATATAGCCAATTTCTGCCCGGTAATGTTCCGGCTTCATACGGAAATAGCCAATAGTTCCTATCATTTTAGGATTGTCTTTCAGCGTAATGGCCCAGTTAATCATCTCATTGTTGCTGATTTTTTCATCCATCATTTTGAAGTGTTCTGTTGCTTCTTCAAGTGATGTAGCTACCGGACGCGGAATATATTTCATGATGTTTGGGTCAGAACGTAGTGCAAATAGTTCATTGACGTCATTTAAATCAGCACGTCGGAGTTTCAGCCTCTGGGTTTCCAATTCAGGAAAATCTGAAAAATTTATGATAAGCATTTTTCGTTTTGTATTTCTGTAAAGTTATAGTTTTTTCGTTTAGAAACTAAGTGGCAGTTCCAAACTTCAACTTGATAGCTATAAAAATAAAACCCCGCTAAAAGCGGGGTTTTAAGTTTAAGCCAGAGTAATTTATAAAAATTAGTTCTTTTTAAGAGCCAGTTTTTTAGTAACACTCTTATTCTGGTAATCTATTTTCACATAATAAATACCTTCTGCAAAACTATCTATCGATAAATCCGATTTTGACAGAGATGGTTTGAAAGTGGTGATTACTCTTCCAAGGTTATCTGTAATTGTAATGTTATCAGCTATTACACTTCCGGTTTCTACAGTAAACTGACCATAACTTGGGTTAGGATAAATAGTAACATTATTTTGAGCAAACTGATCAATACCAAGAGGATTTCTACAAGTAACTGATTTAACTCGAACGGCATCCTGAGAACCACAGTTTGCATTAGTATGTACATAATAACGGATAACACCCACATTGCTGCCAGATGACCAGTTCAATGGCGAAGGTCCGCTTGCCAAAACGGTCATTCCATTATCATCTGTGATAGTAATATAATCCGTTGCTACTGAAGTTGAGAAGGTATATTGCTGACCATAATTGATGTAAATTTTTGTAAACTCACCGGCAAAACCTTGAGAAACTACCTCTGCAGATCCCATACAGGCTATTTGAATTGCTTCTGCAGGATTAGGTCCAAATGTAGCACCATTACATCCAACAGCAGGGATAGCATCAAAACTTCCGCCATAAACCCAGTCTCCTTTTGTAGAACCACAATTAGCTCGTATCCAATAGCTGTAATTTGTTGCAGGACTTAGTCCGCTAACAACCATTGAAGTGTAGTTATTAGAAACCGTATGTGTTGGTGTGCTATTGTATGTTGGAGCAGTATTGCTTTGCACCACATATAAGTCATATCCTGACGAAGGTGTTGGTGATGGAGCAGTCCATCTGATCAGGGCAGAGTTTGATGTTACATTAGATACCGAAACGTTGCTTGGCAGACCGCAACCTCCGATAGGAGTACTGCTGCAGTTAACCGATTTTACTCTGATGGCATCTTCAGCTCCACAGTTTGCATTGCTATGTACATAAAAACGGATAGATCCTACATTGCTTCCTGATGACCAGCTTAGTGGTGTAGTTCCACTTGCATAAACTGTCATTCCAGTAGCATCCGTAATGGTGATATAATCTGTTGCTATTGAACTTGAGAATACATAATACTGACCAAAATTGATGTAAATTTTTGTAAACTGCCCGGCAAGACCTTCAGCAACTATCTCAGGGCTTCCGGTACAAGGGATTTGAAGCGTTTCTGTAGGGTAAGAGCCATATATAGCGCCATTACAACCAACAGCAGGAATAGCATCAAAACTTCCGCCATAAACCCAGTTTCCTCTTGTGGAACCGCAATTTGCACGTACCCAATAGTTATAATTGGTTGCAGGACTCAATCCGGTAATAAGTCTTGAGTTGGTAGAAGACAAGTGTGTAGGATTACTGTTTGCCGTTGGAGCAGTATTGCTTTGTACAACATACAAGTCATATCCCATAGGAGCAGGAGTTGGAGCCGTCCAGATAATTCGGGCTGAGTTTGATGTTACATCGGTTACTGAAAGGTTAGAAGGTGCACCGCAACTTGGGGTAGCGTCAACACACTTGATAGAACGTACTCTATCTGTGTTTGCAGTTCCACAGCTCGCATTGGTATTCAAGTGGTATCTTACAACTCCTGAAGTAGAACCAGAGTTCCAGTTTAAAGGCGTTACTCCGCTAGCCAAAACTACCGTTCCATTCGCATTTGTAATGGTAATATAATCTGTAGCAACAGAACTTGTAAATGTGTACTGTTTGTTATCCATTATATTGACATTTGAATATTCTCCTGCCCAGGAGTCAGAAGCGATTTGTTCATTAGCTCCGGTACACGCTGGCGTGAAAGTTGCATTAGGATACAATCCGTTAGTAGCACCGTTACAGTTTAGAGCAGCAATAGTCGTAAAACTTCCACCAGATACCCATGCACTTTTTGTACCACCACAATTGGATCTGATCCAGTAATAGTAAGTTGTAGAAGCATCCAATCCTCTTAAAACACCCACACCGGCAGTAGTACTTGTAACAGTAGCTGCAGTATTGGCATTTGGTGCCGTATTTGTAGTAACGATATAAATATCGTATGAAGCAGGTGCAGTTGCAGGCGCAGTCCAGGTTAATCGGATTGAGTTTGATGTTATGTTGGTAACCGATAAAGCACTTGGCACACCACAACCTCCTGTTGGAGCATCAACACACATAACAGAACGCGTTCTATTTGTGTTTGCAGTTCCACAGCTAGCATTCGTATTCAAATGATATCTTACAACTCCTGTAGTAGAACCTGAAGTCCAGTTTAAAGGAGTTACTCCACTTGCCAAAACTGTTGTTCCGGCAGCATTTGTAATAGTAATATAGTCTGTAGCAACCGAGCTTGTAAAAGTATATTGCTTATTTGCCACTACATTCACATTTGAGTATTCTCCTGCCCAGCAGTCAGTAGCTATTGGTTCATTAGCTCCTGTACATGCAGGTGTGAAAGTTGCATTAGGATACAATCCGTAGATAGCACCGTTACAGTTCAGGGCTGCAATGGTTGTAAAATTTCCGCCAGATACCCAGGCACTCTTTGTAGATCCACAATTGGATCTGATCCAGTAGTAATAAGTTGTAGAACCTTCCAATCCGCTTAAAACGTCAACTCCGGCAGTAGTGCTTGTAACAGTAGCAGCCGTATTTGCAGTAGGAGCCGTATTGGCAGTAACAATATAAAGATCGTATGAAGTAGGTGCTGTTGCAGGTGCAGTCCAGCTTAATCGGCTTGAATTTGAAGTTATGTTTGAAACCGATAAAGCAGTTGGCACACCACAAGTTGGTTCCGCAGCTGTACATTTTATGTAACGTTGTCTGTTGATGTTTTGTGTACCACAACTTGAATTAGTGTGTATGTAGTACCTGATAACACCAGACGTAGAACCTGAATTCCAAACTAATGGAGAAGGACCGGTAGCTATTGCTGCATTTCCAACCGGATTCGCAATAGTGATATAATCATTTACATTCGAACTTGAAAAAGTATATTGTTTATTTGCCGTTACATTGACATTTGAATATTCGCCGGCATAGGCGTCGTTAACAATCATTTCAAGAGAGCCGGAGCAGGCAGGAGTAAATGTAGTTTGTGGATGAAGCTCTCCAACGGTACATCCTCCTACAACACCACCACATTTAATCGATTTGATTCTTGCTGTATTCTGTGTACCGCAAGAAGAATTGGTATGCAGGTAATATCTGATAGTTGCCCAGTTGGAGTTGTTAACCCATACTAACGGAGTTTGTCCGGAAGCATAAATGGTAGCTCCGGTAGGATCAGTAATAGTAATAAAATCTGTTGATACAGAACTGGTGAATGTGTATTGCTCATTAGGAGTTACATATACGTTTGTATATTCACCTGCATGGGCATCGGCAGCAATTTGCTGAACAGTTCCGTTACAGGTTACATTGACAGTGGCTTCAGGATACAGTCCAAAAGGAGCACCGTTACAGCCTGCAGTACCCGTTCCGGAAGCAGTAGTCGTAAAAGAGCCACCAGGAACCCAAACTCCTCTATCGGAAACACATTGAGTACGTACCCAGTAGTAGTGTGTTGTATTAGGAGCTAATCCTGATACTTGAGCTTCTCTGGAACCGTTAGCCTCCGTAGTTGGAATTGTATTCGTAACAGGAGAAATTCCAGTAGTGTTTACATAAACATCATAGGATGTAATCTGCCCTATAATTTGAGCGTTCCAACTCACTTTACAAGAGTTTGATGTGATATTCGAAACCGAAAGTGTATTAGGCGAATCACAGGAACTGTCTATTGTGGTAGTTTTTAAATATACTTGTCTATCTGTTATATCACCACTCTCGCACTGTGAGCCGGTGTGAATGTAATAACGAATCGTCTGAGGATAAGGAGGTGTAAAGTTCAGACCATTCGAACCCGAGAGTCCGCTCACAAATACCTGTGCACCATTAGCATCGGCAATTGTGATATAATCTGTGGCACGTGTGCTTTTGAATGTATATCGCGTAGCCGTTGAAAATGTTTTTATCAACAGATATTCGCCCGGACGTATCCCATTGAAGATAATACGTTCATTGTTGTCATAAACGGGGGTAATTGCTTGGGAGGAAGTCAGACTTCCGTAAGTGCATTGCGCACTGACCTTCTGGATAAAGCATATAAGTGCCAGAAGGTACAGAAAAGTAATTTTTGTTTTCATAGTTTATATTTAAGGTTTGCTTTTAAATTTTCAGAGGCTAATTTAACCGACGTTATTTTGACCGTAAGGACTTCTAATTTCATAGTTTAGGGTTTTTTCAGCATACAATAATAAATCAAAGAAAAATCATAATCTCAACTGATGTATAAGCGAAGCTTTTTTGGATATTAACGTAGTAATCCGGTGTAGCATCGTTTTATGAAAAAAAGAAGCTCGCATTTTTTTGGACAATTACACTAACATCTGCAAAGAATAGACTGCCTGATTTCAACTCGTTTCAAAGCGACCAGGAAATCAGAAATTGGAAAAAAAAATTTTGATGACCAGAAGTCAGGGGAGATGTCGACAAGAGTTCGGTAGGATCGAAGGGTAGTTTGTCGGATTGATAGGTTTTAGGCATTGGGCTTGTTGATTTGGCTGGAAAATTAATATTAATCTTTTTAAAATGCTAAAAAAATCTTAATAAAATTTGTCAACGACTTAGAGGGGAATTGAGTATTTTAGTTAAATTCGCCAGCAGTCGATATTCGTCTTTCTACAACATATTTCACCATAAAAAATAGTAAATGAAAAAACTGTTATTACTACTTGTAATTTTTCCTCTGTTTGTTTCTTGTAATGATCCAAAAGAAAAAAAATTAAATTGGGATTATCCTGATGAAAACGCAGAAATTAAAACCTTTAATACTAAAGCAATAGATGATAAGGAACTGATTTCACGACTTGAAGAGGATTTCAGAAAGGGAAAGTTTAAAATTGAAAGCAAAGAAGACAAAAAGGAAGAGTCTTTTTCCAACTGCAATGATAATTTAATACTTAAAATCAAGGGTAACGGTATAAGACGTTATTATGTTAAGCGTACCGAAGCAAAACCAAAAAATTACTATCCGGATTTTATGATGTTTATTTATGAGTTTGATAGCGAAGCAGAAGCCGAAGACGTTGAAGAAGAAATTCGGGAAGCATTTTATTCCGGAAATGGATTTTGCAATGGAAAAGGTCATGACTATTTAGTCAGGTATAAGAATAAGGTTGTCCAATTAGCTACTCGGGCCCACATGTTTATGGATTACACAAAAGAGTATGCTGAAAAAATAAAAAGCTATCGTTAGGATTTAAGAGAAAGCGATAAAGTTCTGTAGGGAGTGAGTAATATGATTAAGGTTTTAGTCAAGAATTTACAATAATCGTTTATTAAAATTTGATTTTTTTTTAAAGGCAGTAAGCGGATTTATTCCTATTAGAGATTGAATTTTCATAAAAAAATCAAGTTGACTAAGCAATTAGCTATTGCGATAAACAGCACTTACATGCTACAGTACGGAACAATCGTTAAAAACAATATTAGTACTTTTTTCATAGGAAGAGTTTTTAAAGTTATAGTTGGGAAAATTGCCATTAATTTGTATATATTCGAAATAAACATTCTTTGAACTTCCAATCAGTAAATTGTCAAAAGTCCTGAATATTTTTCCGGATCGTATTGGTTGTAAATTCCATGGATTCAGTAGTATTCACCTTTACATCAGGAATAATTCCGTGCATGTCCTTGTCTGTAGAACCGATAGTGTAGAATTTTTTGGTTGATATAGACAATGGCATTCCGGTAAAAGGGAGTTCAGTCATCACCTTATCCCCATAAGAAACGATCCAGCCTCCGGTTTCTTCACCTATAATAGTTCCCATTTTATAATGCTTGAAGCACTGCGCAAAGTTTGCAGCCGACGAAAATGTCCTAAGCCCTGTCAACAGATAAATTTTCCCATTAAAATGGACCGGATTATCATAGGGAATGATTAAATTTTCATTTTTAAGGTTTTGCATATTCCCATCTTTTTGATCTGATAAAAACCTAAAAGTTTCGCAATAATTGCTATCCTGACTGCATTTCTGTTTGTAGAAATCTTTTTGAAGTTTGCTGTATTTTACTGTTGTAGAAGCATACTGAGTGAATGGCTTAGGGGATAAGTATTTAAGAAGCTGATCTCCCAAAGCAGAATTTCCACCTCCATTATTTCTAAGATCAATGATTAGGTTATGAATGTCTGCTTTGCTAATTGTATCAAATGACTTTTTTAAAAATTGTTTAAAATTTTCTTCACCATCAAAATATCTCACATCCATAATAGCTGTTTTAATATTGGCGTCAATGCGTAGCGAATAATCTTCAGGTATATTTGTTGAAGGCTGTTGAGGCCTTTTTTGATTTTTGGAAAAGTCCATCAATGCCTTGAAGGTTATCGGCTCAATGATTGTATATTCAATTTTATCACCAATTTTATATTTAACATGGAAATCACCTTCAAAATCAAAGTATGTTTTTAATACTATTCCGAAAAAATAAAAGTCGGAACCCATTTTCAATCTGTATTCATTACTTTCTCCGCTGGTATTGTCGATAATCTTCTGAATGATTTGTGCGCTGGTTACATTATTGATACTTATAATTTCAGCACCTGACGGAATTTTGGCTTCCACACCGGCATAGTCGTCAATAGTTATAGACTTGTTCTTAAAATTACAGGTCGCGGAACAGGGAAATAAGGTACTTGATTCCTTTAAAATCAACCTGCCAGGAAATTTGAGAGAGGTGTGTCCATCAGAAAGAGAAGCGACAAGTGGGGCCACAAGCTTATAAAAATCACGGTAATTAAGACTGTCCCTCAGATTTGATTTTATTTGCTTAACATTTTTTAAAAAAATTCTTTTTGATTCGATTGTGAAGGGATCCGGGTGTGTTTCAATAATTGAGTTTACTAAATATTCGAGGTCGGTGCTGAGTTCGCTTTTGGTGAATTTCCTGTCGCTAAGGACATTTTGGGAAAATCCGGTAAAAGAGCAAAATAAGGCAGTTATAGCTACTATAGTTTTTCTTATCGAGTAGGGGTGAGTTGTTTGATTTTTCACGATGATTTTTGATGATGATTTAGCAAATATATGATAAACCACATAATGTTATAGTTTTTGTAAAAGCAAAAAACCTCGTAAATCATAGGTTTACGAGGTTTTTTAATTTTCAGCGGAGAAAGAGGGACTTGAACTATTGCCCTAGAGCTAATTATGAAATTTGTTTTATAATAGATTGCAAGTTCTACATCAGAAGAGGGACTTGGCAATTTACCCCGTTACTTTCAAATGCTGAATTAATCCATCAACAAAATCAAAATGAAATTTTAATACAATCGGACTCCCCGGGAATGTACCGGAACATTCTGCAGATAAAACACTTGAAGTGCCATTTTCAGTATATTCAAGAGGTTTCATCACTGATCTGTATTTTTCGTTTGATTCTTCTATCCAATGCTGGATTTCGACTCTTCCGTTATGCGTTTTGCCCTCATCAAACACCACGGCGGTTTCAGAAAAGCAATTGGTGTAGGCAATGCTATCGAAGCTGTTTTGTGCATTAACCAAGTCTGTTATTATTTTCGGTAAGTTCATTTTTATTTTTTTAGATGATTAAATTGTTGGTACTGTACCACCATCGATTATAAATTCTGTTCCCGTTAAATAATTGGCCCTTGGTGAAACGAGAAAACCAACCAATTCGGCTACTTCTTCCGGTTGGGCGGGCCTACCATAAGGTATTCCTCCCAATGCATCCATGACACCCTGTTGGGCTTCTTCTATGGTACTGTTTGCGTTTCTTGCAATCTCGCCCAGCCACGCTTCCGATGCTGTTGTATTTATCCATCCTGGTGAAACAGTAAGCACGCGAATACCTTTGGGTGTTACTTCATTTGATAAACTTTTACTATAATTGATCAGTCCTGCTTTTGCAGCGGCGTAGGGCAAAGTAGAATCATATAAAGGCAATCTGCCCTGAATTGAGGCAATATGGATAATGACACCGCTTTTTTGACTTATCATTTGTGGCAGAAATCCCCTGTCCAACCGCACAGGAGCCAGTAAATTAGCTTGTAGGGTTGATTCCCAGTCTTCATCGCTCAATGCGGTAAAACCACCGGCGGGTGTTGTTGAAGAACCAAGGTTGTTCACAAGGATGTCAAGCTTTCCGTAAACAGATAACACCTCGCGGATTACCTTTTGCGTTCCTTCTGCCTTACTTAAATCGGAAGGAATAAAATGCAGTCTGCTGTTTTCTTTTTCGGGTGCGTTCCTTGCAGTAATAATAACGGTTGCGCCAGCCTGTAGCAGTCTTTCTGCAATTGCCTTTCCGGCTCCTTTTGTACCTCCGGTTACCAAAGCAATCTTGCCGGATAACTCGTTGTTGAAATTAAATGTTTGTTCCATTGTTTTATATTTTTGTACAAAGTTGGGATGTATATAACTATCTGGCAATAAGGGAAAATCGAATTGCATAGGGATAATTTTTTCCCCTATTGTACAATTTGGAACATTGCACTAGCTTTGCTATATGTACGAGAGAAAAATACCTTTAAATCTGAATTGCGGCCTTGACCTTATTGGCGAAGTCCTTTATGGAAAATGGAAAATGCGTTTGTTGTGGTTTATCAACCAGGGACATAAGCGCCCCAGCGAATTGCAACGTAAAATTCCGGATGCCTCAAGAAGAGTGCTGACGATTCAGCTGAAAGAGTTGGAAGACCATGAATTGATTTCAAAGGTGATCTATCCTGTTGTGCCTCCTAAAGTTGAATATAGCCTGACAGATTTTGGAAAAACGCTGATTCCCGTAATTGCAGCAATTGGCGGATGGGGAGATGAACATGAAGAGCGTTTGCGGTCGCTCATTTTGAAACGTTTAGATTCAAAGTCATGATCAAAAAAAATGGTAAGTAGGCGAAGATTACACTATTTTTTTGCAGAATAGTTTTAATTCCACTTCCCGTAAAACTCTGTTATATCAAAAACGAACGAAACGGTATCTTTTTTAGGAATTGTTTCAATCCAGATAAGATCAAACTTTTTTTGTTTTCATCGCTGAAAATAACCATGTTTGAATTCTTTCATTCTAAATTTCATTGATTATATTTTTTTACAAGCCATTTTAAAAGTGAAATTTAAAATTTGATGCTTATGAGCAAACACATGGACACAGATTCCGTTAAAAGATTTCTTCCATTGATATTAGCAACTGCGATTTTCATGCAGATGCTGGATTCCACGATTCTCAATACATCTTTACCGGCCATCGCCAGAGATTTGAATGAATCACCGCTGGATATGCAGAACGCAATCATAAGTTATGTTTTGACATTGGCTTTGTTTATGCCTGTCAGCGGTTTTTTAGCGGATAAATTCGGGACGAAAAATGTTTTTATTACTTCGTTGTTTATATTTTCTTTGGGTTCGTTATGCTGTTCGTTGTCACAAAATCTAACCCAATTGGTTATTTCCAGGGTAATTCAGGGTGTTGGCGGAAGTTTAATGACGCCAGTTGGAAAATTAGCACTCATCAAAGCATTCAACAAGAATGAATTGCTCAAAGCAATCAATTATGCCATTATTCCGGCCTTGATTGGACCCGTTTTAGGACCTTTGGTTGGCGGATATCTTGTTGATTACTTATCCTGGCACTGGATTTTTCTGATTAATATTCCAATTGGCGTTTTGGGAATTATTTTAGGTTTAAAATATATGCCTAATTACAAATCACCGGTCTTCAATTTTGATTTGAAAGGCTTTCTCATTTTTGCAATGGCGTCTTTGTTACTTTCCATTTCATTGGAATTACTAGGAAATGCGAATAATATTACACCAGTTTTATTAGGGTTTGCTTTCGGTTTTCTGATGTTGTTTTTTTATTACAAACATGCTAGAAAAAACAATAACCCTATTTTTCCTCTTAATCTTTTTCAGGTTCGTACATTTCGAGTTGGAATTTTAGGGAATCTGGCGACAAGGTTAGGAATCAGTTCTATTCCGCTCTTGGTTCCGCTGATGATTCAGATTGCTTACGACCGGTCGGCATTTACTTCCGGCTGGATTGTTGCACCCATGGCACTTACCTCGATTTTTGCGAAATCAGTCGTAATTAAGATTTTGGATAAATTTGGTTATCGCTCAACATTGATGGTCAATACCTTTGTCATCGGTGTCCTGATTTGTTGCCTGGCAATACCGGGTATTCACCATTCCATTTATTGGTATGTACCGATACTGTTGTTGCTTGGATTTTTCAATTCAATACAGTTCACGTCAATGAATACGATCAGCATTGCTGACCTTAGAACTTATCAGACGAGTAGTGGTAATTCTTTGGTTTCTGTCAATCAGCAATTTGCAATAGGATTCGGGATTGCATTTGGACTGATTATTCTGAAATTTTTTGAAGGCGATACCAAGCTCATTCATAACGAGATTCACAATGCTTTCCGATATACATTCCTCGTAGTCGGTTTTCTCACGATTCTGTCCGGCCTGGTTTTCCGGAGACTTAACTTCAGAGACGGCGGTAATCTGAACCCGGTATAACTGACACGCTATTGGAGCGATTACAAGTTGATTCAACGATACTTACAATAAATTAGAAAGTCAAAATATTTTATTTGTAAATATGCCACATCCTGTCTATTTGAGGCAATTTTAAATCTCTATAGGACATGAAAAGCATTGGGGAAAACCACCCTTGGACACTAATTTAAACGAGAGAGTGCTATCATAATCAGTCAAATGGACTCCTTCAACAGAACCGCCTTAATAGGCAAGTTTAAAGATTAATAAATCCGATTGCTTTTAGAAAGCTAAAGCTTTTAAAGATAAATAATAGCGCCAATGCAACTACATGTATAGTATTTTTATAATTTAGGTACGCAAATAAATAAGTTATCAGCTATTCTACAACAGCCATCACTAACCCATAAACAACCCTAATGAAGTTAACAACATTCTTATCTTGTAGTATTCTATCCATTTTGACTTCATGTAATGGACGGGCGTCCAATTCGAAGAACCAATCTGTCGTTCCAAAAGAAATAAATGTAAAGGGTGACACTGTAAAAGAACCTGGAAGTAGTATTATGGTAATTTACCAAGACAGGAAAAATAACTATTGGTTTGGTAGCTGGAAAACAGGAGTGTACAAATATGACGGTAAAACTTTGATCAATTACACCACAAAACACGGTTTGTATACCGATAGAGTTGATGATATCAAAGAAGATCAATCGGGTAATCTCTATTTCTCGGGTATGAACCCGGATGCTACTATCACAAAGTTCGATGGAAAGTCATTTACCAATATAAGGGCAACCCCAAGTGATGAATGGAAACTGGAAGCGAGTGATTTGTGGTTATTAAATCCCCAGCAGGACAAACAAAAAGTTTACCGCTTTGACGGAAATAGGTTTTATGAGCTGACTCTTCCAAAGCCTCCGCAACTGAACCATCCATTTGATGTTTATAGCATTTATAAAGACAGGAAAGGTAACATTTGGTTTGGTACCAATCCGGTAGGAGTATGTCGTTATGATGGAAAATCATTTGAATGGATTACAGAAGAAGATGTGACAGAATTTCGCGATGGAGGGAAAAACGGCGTGCGGTCCATTACGGAAGACAAAAATGGCGATTTTTGGTTCAATACAGAAAACCGTTATAGTGTTTATGACAGCATAACTTTAAAAAGCAATAAGTTTTATACCAGGCACGAAAGCATAGGCAGTTTAGATGGGAAAAATACAATTGGTCTGAATGAGTACCTTTCAACGGTAAGAGACAACGATAATAATTTGTGGTTTGTAACGTATCGTGATGGTGTTTGGAAATATGATGGAACAAAAATTACGCACTATCAAGTTCAAGAACAATCAACAAATATTAAATTATTCAGTATTTACAAAGACAACAAAGGCGACCTCTGGCTTGGAACACACGAAAATGGTATCTATAAATTTAATGGAAAGACATTTGAAAAGTTTAAACCCTAATGACGAAAAAAATAAAATTGATCTATCTGCTAACCCTATTGACACTAAATTTTTCTTGCGTTGAAAAGAAATCAACAGAAAAAGAAACGAACAGGCCTGAATTGGTAGTAAACCAAAAAACCGATACCTTAAAATTTACTTCGGGAATACGTGCTATTTTTCAGGACAGTAAAGGCAACTATTGGTTTGGAAGCCATAATGAAGGCGTAAGTGTTTATAATGGAAAATCATTTGACTACTTAACAGGTTTACCGGACAATCAAATCCGTTCCATCCAAGAAGACAAGAATGGCAAAATCTGGATTGGTACTTCAAAAGGAGCAAGTGTGTATGACAAAGGAACGTTGACTAATTATCCGATAAAAAACAACGAACCGAAACAAGAATGGAATGAAACCAATGGCGATTTATGGTTTTATGCAGGTGAAGAAGATGGAATATACCGTTTTGATGGGCAGCATATGAACTATCTGATTTTTCCAAAATCCAAAAATGAAAACCCGGATAATGCTTATGGTGTTACGGGTATCTCAAAAGATAAAGACGGTAAAGTTTGGATGGCAACCTATGCAGCACTATTCAGCTATGATGGTAAAATGGTAACTATTTTTGACGGCAAGAAGTTAAACCTGAAAGATAATGAGCTATTGCATATCAGAAGTGTATTGGCAGATTCAAAAGGACGGATTTGGATAGGGAACAATGGAATTGGCGTTTTGCTAGTGGAAGGCAATACCGTCATAAATTTTTCTGAAAAGAATCATTTAATCCATCCGACAAGCCAAAGAAGAGGAGGTAAATCACAACCAGGCACACTTGAGCACGTTTTTGCCATTGAAGAAGATGCAGAAGGCAACATTTGGTTTGGAGATCGGGATACAGGAGCCTGGAAATATGATGGCAAAAAGTTGACTAACTACCAAATTGACCCAAAATTGAACACTCAAATGATTTGGAGCATTTATAAAGACCAAAACAAAAACTTGATTTTTGGAATGGCAGAAGGTGGCGTTTATAAATTCAACGGTAAAACATTTGATAAACAATTTTAAAAATATAAATGCAAAGCAATGGTTTCGTAAAATGATTGGGTCCCTTTTTTTAAAGTTTGTTATGGTAGTTAAAAAAAATCTAACATTCAATCCGCTGTTTGTATTTGATAACCTTAGGAAAAATTTTTGCGATATGAAGATGCTGTTATTGTTCTTTGTGCTAATTACCTCCAGTGCTATTGCGCAACAACCGACTGATCAAACCGATCTTGTCAAAACTTCGGAACAATATTTTAACGAAAAAATGGCATCTGACCAAATTGTCGGACTGAGTGCTGCAATCATACTAGACGGTAAGGTCATCTGGAAACAGGGGTTTGGTTATGCCGACAGGGAAAACAAAATTGCGATGACGCCGCAGACGGTGGTCAATATCGGTTCCGTCACCAAAACCTTTACCGCATTGGCCCTAATGCAGCTTTACGAACAGGGGAAGCTTGATATCAATAAACCGTTAAAAACCTACCTGCCCCAGTTTAACCCGATGGCAGGGCCGGGCATCAACCTCGACAAAATTACGGTGAAAGCGGTAATGACCCATACTTCGGGCATCCAATCAGACATCTGGAAAAATTCTGACCTGGAAAGCGGAAAATATACTGATATCCCTGACTTTGTTAACCATACCTATTTGTTATACCCAGCTGGTATGGTAGGGCTTTATTCTAATGCGGGCTATAACCTCCTAGGTAATGTTATTAAGGCCATCAGCAAAGAGGACTACACTGATTATATTCACCGCCATATCCTTGATCCATTAGCGATGTCTCACAGCGGATTCGCTATGGACAGCTTGCGTAATCGGAGCGATATATATGCCTACGGGCAGAAATTCAAGGCGTTTGAACTCCGTGATATCGCTTCTGGCGGTATCTATGCGGACTTGAATGACTTTATCAAATACGCAACTGGCTTGCTGAAAGCTTACCGGGGCGAAACCAATTCTTTGATTAAAGCGAGCACCCTTCATCAGATGTTCAGCCTCCAGAATGCTTCCGTCCCGATAGAAACCAACAAAAAAGGTCTAGGCTGGTTTATGTTCAAAAACGACTCAACCTTTGCCGTTTACCATGCGGGCAGTGCCGGTTTTGCCCATGCCAAATTGCTGCTCTTTCCCGAAAAGAATGCTGCTGTTGTCGTGATGACCAATACAGCCGAGGGCGGACAGGCTGCAGAAGACTTTTGCTTTAAACTACTGCCAAAGTTCGGCCTGCGTATTTCTGATCTATTTCCCGCTCCTATAACAGGTTCAGTCAATGACACTTCTGCTATTGTTCAGCTATCGCCATCAGCGCTAAAGAAACACGTGGGCAGCTACGCCAAAGCAACGTCTTATGCGACTATTTCCGTAGCGGATAAATACCTTAAGATGAGTGAGAACGGTAAAAGAACCATCTTAAAGCCGCTCAGCGCAAATCAATATGTGCCTTATGAGATCATCGGCACTGATACGCTAATGAAAAAAGATGGACAGCGCTTTTTCTTTACCAACATCAAGGGGTATCATTATCTGATCCAGCGCAGGGGCGAAAGGGAGTATAATTGGGGGTATCAAATGAAACCGGTTGATGTCAGTCATTGGCAGAATCGGACAGGATTATACCATCAATACGGTTACCAAATGCTGATCGGCGACAGCAAGTTTAAAAGCATTGAACTTTATATTACCCCTGATCGTGTACTGATGTGCCGGCTCAAGACGATGGGCAGTACCAATGAAATCCCTTTAGATGTTATCGACAATAACCACGCCCTTTCTTCGGGTGTTAATGCTGGATTTGGGGGTTTTACGGTTACCTTTAAGGCAAATAATGGGGAGCAGTTGGTAGATTTTGCTGGTATTACATTCCGGAAATAATGTAAGCCTTTGGTGAACTGCATCTTTGTGAGTTATATTTTTTTATAAGTTTGAAAATCAATCTCAACTAATTGTGTGGTCAGCAATGTGCTTCATAACATGTTTCAGTAGGTACATCATTCTACCTTGTGCATTTGGGAGACATGGACAACTTCGGAAATCGTGTATAATAAGATTGTTAAGATTTTAAGGAAAGATACTCAATTGCACAAATCTCTAAAGAAAAAAACAAGAACCGATAACCATTATCACAAAACGTATGAAAACTAAAATTAGCTTATTGTTATTATCATTGTGGTGCAACGCAGGCATTTTGTATGCACAAACAGAAAAATTTGTTTGGGGCGAAAAAGAAAAGCTTGAGAAAATTAAAAAACTGCAAGACAGCACCCAATGGGATAAAGAAATGTTCCAGGGCGATTTAACACAAACCCGCCCAAAACTAGAACAAGACGGAATGAATTTTGGGGTTTTCCCGGGCTTTAAGTACAAGCAAGGTTTAGGTGCCGGTACCAATGCAGAACGCAACTATTTTGGCAAAACCCTTTATTGGAACTATTTCTTTGGCGAAAAAAATAACGTTAACCAGGAATACCTGAAAGATAAAAACAGCGAAGTATTTTTCACCATTGTGATATTGACAGATACGCTTGATTTCTCCAACGAAAAGTACAATATGGCTTACAATGTGGTTTCCAGAAACTACCCCGATAAGCTTGGAAACGGCTTGCTAAAAACAAAAAATAACTCTATAGAATATACTGCATTTCTTACCGGCGATAGAAAACAGTTTGCATTGGTAAATTTAAGGCTATTTGACCTTGACCAGGGAAGACTTATTTTAATTGCTCCGCAAAAAGATGGTTCGCTCCGTTCTATGCAACTGCAACTGCCTTTAACCGAGTACGAAAAAATCAACGACCACATCCGTTCGGTTATTAAACAAGATGAGGTTAAAAGTTTCTTTTTGGCAAAAGGTAATATTTAATTGTAAAGTAACTTGAAAATGAAATTCGCCCTTATACTTTTCTGTTGCTTATCGTTGCAGACTTTCGCACAAATCAAAATCCCTAAAGGATATAGCGAATTAAAAGAAAGCCCTGCCAATGGTAGAAAAATTGATAAAGTCACCATTTTGTTTGACAATGATGCTATAAAAGATGTTTTAATGCTCATTAAAAACGATACGGCATTTTCAAGCTACAAACTGTTGATTTATTTATCAAGCTTTCAAAAACAATTCGAGGTTGAATTATTCAGTACCAATGATTTTAGCATTTATCCCGTTCAGCTTAAATCAAATAAAAACACCGTGCAATTTGGGTATTTCGAAGACGGCACAGCTACCTTTGGCAGGTTTGTTACATTAAGGTTTAATGCAACAAAAAATAAAATACAGGTAATAGGTTATGATATTGGTTACAAGGCATCACCAACTGAGCATATCGATAAATCTTACAATTTGCTAACCGGAAAATATATTGTAAAAAGAACCAATATAAATTTAAACGGTACAAAGAAAACACAGGAATTTTCAGGTAAGAATGATGTGTTTAAAAACGTTGTCTTTATTGAAGATTTAAAGGAGAAAATGTACCGAAATTTAGATGACGTTGGTAGTAAATACGAGTAAAATTTTATCAATAATAATTCTTCGGAATTAGAATTACCACAGAATAGAGAGGAATAAATTTAACCGACCTCTGTTACAGGCTTTTACGAGGCTATTTTCAAAGATGAAAATTAAATTGCCACGATTTTGCCATAGAATCTTTTTTAAATAAAAAATGCTACCAAACTTGGTAGCATTTAATTTTTGCGGAGAAAGAGGTACCGCTAACCATATATAGATCCCAGCAATTACTGGTGTTTTAAGCATTTTTTTAAACTTGGTACACCCATAGGTACAGTACAAATTTAACTCTCAAAATTTTCCGTAAAAGTATAAAATTTACATCAAAAAAGGCAGTAATATCCTCTTTAATTTATTGACTTTTTATTTGTTTTTATGGTTAATATCTTAATTAGCAATAGTGTAGGTAAATTTTTAATTTAGCAGAACCAATTAACTTTCTAACGATGAACCAACCACAACAGTTTAGCCTCGAAATACCATTTGAGGCAAGTTTTAAATTAGATGAACCGCTTTATTATTTTAAAGATTCTAAGGATTGCGGCAGCTTTCGCCAAGTTGCCCTAAAAGCTGGATCGCACAATTTAACTTTAACCCATAAGAAAGATTCTGTTTATCTAATACACGATGTTGAAGGAAATTCCTTTACAGCTTCGGTTACTTTCAAACAAGGGATTTATAAATTCAGTGGCTTGGCCGAACATTTTGTTGAATATTCAAAACAAGATTTTAATTTATACAGGAATGGAACAAATGGTTATTCTTTAAGACCTGCTCAGTCTGGAGCTTTGTATTCTCTATTATCCCATTGGTCATTGAGCTATGATGCATGCACTATCGTACTGCCTACCGGTACTGGAAAGACGGAAACCATGCTGGTAGCTGTATTAGCTGATAATGCTCAGAGAGTATTGGTAGTCGTACCAACAAAGGATTTAAAAAAGCAGTTGTCTCAAAAATTTGAAACTTGGGGTATGCTGCGACAACTAGGAGTAATAAGTGGTGCAACTCCAAATCCAAAGGTGCTTATATTAGATAAAATTATTTCCAGTCCTAAGGATATATTAGATATACAATCGGCAGAAATAATTGTAACGACTCCCGGATTGATTGCGAGGGCAAGTTTCTCAACACTGGAAGCATTGAAAGGTACTTTTTCTCATATTTTTTTTGATGAAGCACATCATGTTGCAGCTGCGGGCTGGAAAAGAATAAAGACACAATTTGAAGATTCAAAAATTGTGCAATTTACGGCAACTCCATTTAGAAATGACAAGAAGCCGATAGAAGGAAAAATTCTCTATAATTATTCTTTGGCAAGAGCATTAAAGGACAATTGTTTTTCAAAAATTTCTTTAATATCAGTCGATGAAAGACATCCTAAAAGAAAAGATAAAGCAATCGCTGACGCCGCAATACAAAGACTTAGAGAAGATAGAGCAAATGGATGGACCAGGCATAAGGTTATGGTCAGGACAGAAAAGAGCAAACATGCAGAAGAACTATATAAGAGCTACAAAGAGTGGTTTCCTGATGAGAGAATTGTTGTTGTTCACAATGAAACAAAAGGACAGGCAAAGATTGTTGAAGAGATTAAAAGAGGTTTGTATGATATTGTAATATGTGTGGATATGCTTAAAGAGGGCTTTGACTATCCCGATTTTAAAATTGCAGCTGTGCATAAGCTACATAAATCTTTGGCGGTCCTGCTACAGTTTATCGGTCGATTTACCAGGACGCAAGAAGGTTTGGGAGATGCCTCATTTGTTGTAAATTTTGCAGATGAAAACTTGTCTGTAGAATTGGAGAATTTATTACAGGAAGGTTCTGGATGGGAAGAAGTTATCAGCGAAATAGCTGATGCTAGAAAAGCTGATGCCGAATCTTTATTATCTTTTTTACAGGGATGCAAACCTTTTTCAGGTTTTGATTCTCCTGATACAGAATTAAACCCGAAGCTTGTTTATCCTGCCTTGAGCTGTATGTGCTACAGAGCAGCGAAGGTTGATTGGAATAATTTTAAGCTTGCATTCAATCTTTCTAAATATGCTCTTACCCAGCCGTATTATAACCCTGATGAAAATGTTTTTTATTTTACCACTCAGAAAAGAGAGAAAGTAAAATGGGCCAGAACAGATAAGCTGCGTGATCAGACTTGGAATTTGATAGTAATGCATTTTGATGCTGCGTCGCAATTACTTTATATCGGATTTTCAGAAAAAACTCTTGAAATAGATAAATTAGTAGAATGCCTCACTGAATCTAAACCAGAACGCATATCTGGAGATCCTGTTTTCAGAGCATTTGACTCTATAAATCGACTAAGTATAGTACATGCAGGTATTTTTAAGCCGGCTAGTCATTTGCACCGATATTCAAGATTAAGCGGCTCAGATGTTACAACAGAACTAAGCAGATGGAAAAGCGGGACAAGATGCCAGAAATCCGATTTTGTAGGAGTGGGATTTAGAGATGGTTTTCCTGTGAGTGTAGGCGCGTCGGTTAAAGGTAAAATTTGGAGCCCGGCAAGAGTTGGGGATTTAAAACAATGGAAATCTTGGTGTATTCAGGTAGGTAAACTTATTACTGACGAGTCAATAGATTCGAATAAATTACTGGAAGATTCTGCTGAAAAGACTGAGTTAAAGCTTTATCCTGAAAACTTAATTGTAATGGCTTGTGATTGGTCAGAGGAACTTTATGATAAAATACATAAAATTACAGTGGGTGCAGGTTCAGTTTCTTATCTGCTTAGTGAGGCATATATCAAGCTTTTAAGCGTTAAGGATGATAGAGCTCAGTTTGTTTTTTATTTGCAGAATGAGAAAATAGAGTTTACCATCAGGCTTGGAGGCGAAAGAGGTCATAGTATCGAGGGATTGGAGAAGACTCATTTTTTTGTGGAAGGATTAAGAAGTGAGCCAATGGAGTTAAAAGAATTCTTTGAAAAGTATCCTCCTACAATGTTCTTATTAAATGGAGACACTATCTCGGGGTGTATTTGGACTCAATATACGCAAGTTGCAACTGTCAGGATTCCTGATGACAGAATTGAATCTTTAGCGTGGGAAGAGGTGCAATATAGTACTGAGTCGATGTATAAGGGCAGTTTGAAGCGTGAAAATTCTGTGCAGGAATATATGATGAAAAGATTAGTTAATCAAGGAGCAAAAGTAGTTTTTAATGATGATAATTCTGGAGAGTCGGCTGATATAGTTGCAATATTTCATGATGCAGATATCATCAGATTTGAAATGGTTCACTGTAAATACTCAAAAGTCACTGCTGGTTCCAGACTCTCAGATTTATATGAAGTCTGCGGACAGGCAATTGTATCCTTAAGATATAAATGGAAACCAGAAGAGCTGTTAAAGCATATGGAAAGGCGTGATAATACAGGTGTCTTAAAAGGAAGAAGGTTTTATTATGGAACTAAACCTGATATTGAGAATATAAGAAAAGCACTTCGATATAGTGAGGTAAAGTTTGAATTTGCAGTTGCACAGCCGGGTGTAAATATTAAACAATTAAACGATGAAATGACTGATTTTTTAAGTTCTGTCTATTCAACGATTGTTGACATGACAGAGACCAAATTAAAATGTTATTTTAATACTAAATAGATAATTTCTTGATAGAGGGCAATGGAAGCTATTTTGTGAAATACTTTTTTCTGAACCAGATAAATGAAGCAGTTTTTGGTAATTTAGTCCGATGCTCGGAAGTTATTTTATTTACAAGGTGCGTGTGTTCTGTTTTAATTTTATTTACAGCAGTAATCTTTATCTTCAGAAAAACACCAATGAGGAATCTCCAGACGTATGGCTTTATCCAGTTGAATTTCGCCGCTACAAGACAGTTCCTTAGGGCCATACATCTGATCCATTTTGGCATCCATTACATAGAAGTCGCCAAAAATGCTGTCACATTTATAGCAGCCGAAGGACATATATGATTTATCAACTGTATAGCTGTGCCTTTCTTTGATAACAGCAGATCTTATATCTAAATCTTGGTGTTCGGCAGCAATTTTTTTTGCCAGTTGTATGATTTCGGGTATGTATTCAACACTGCTGGAATCCCAGAGTGCTTCTTCAGGATGTATCTCAGCCCCGCAGGAGGAATAGAAAGGGCTGTCCACAAAATACAAATGATTTAATTCCCTGCATTTCCAACAGTGCATTTCGTAAAACACAAGGGTTACGGACTGATTTAATTTTGTTTTTGCTTCTCGGTTAAACTGTATATTATCTAGTATGAAATTCTCCAGAAAAGTTTTCAGGGGAAGTTTTTTTCTGGTTCCCAGGTTGACCAATAGTGATGAATCTTTATCTTCTTCAACGTAGAAAACAGGAAGATCATTTCTTTCCTGAAGGAGTTTTGGAAGCGGATTTTCAAAAAGCCAGCAAGCCGATATTCCGTCCCTTATATATTTTGACTGTCTTTGGAGTGTCTTTGACAATGACTGTCGGCTCAACTGGATTTCAAAAGCAACAGGCCTCACAGGGTGTGGCACAAAGACATCTGCTCTCCAGTCAGAACCTTTATATTCTTGCAGAGCTTGAATTCCTGCAGTAGTGCATGCTGAAATAATTTCCTTTTGTATGCGGTCATGTTTTGACATCTGATTTTTCATTTCATCTAATATTTAATATTTTATCAGTCCATATTTGAGGATACTCTGAAAATATCTTCAATTTCGTGGTTTAGTACCTCACAGTACTTTTGGCATATAAACTCCTGATAGGTTATGCTTTGCAGTTCCATATCATATTTGGAAATTGTATGCAGCCAGAGAGATCCGCTTACCGCTGAGCCTAAATCCTCACTAAGCAGGTATCTGTAAAATTTGTTATCACTTTTATATGAGGCTACCCGTGCAAATCCTGAGACATCAAAATTCAGCTTTTTTTCTTCGGTATCGAGATTATATATTTTAAAAAACTCTTCTGCAAACTCTTTTGCAAGATCGGAACATTTTTTTAATGCGGCTGCAACTTTTTGCTTTTCGGCTTCAGAAATGGTTTCGAAGGTGTGGCTGTAATAAATATCTTCAGGAAGGTCTTCTATATTGCTGATGTGGTGATTATTGATATATTCCACTGCTTTTTCAACAATGAGGTATTTGATATTGTTACAGAATTCCTCACCGCCTTTAGCATAGCCGGAATCCAGCTGATCCTGAACCTCCTGGAATATGTCCTTTGCTTCCTGTTCTGAATTTATAATTAGGATTACTTCCGAAAAGAGCATATCTGAAAAGATGTTCAGGCCATAGGTTATAAAGGAGCTGCCATGATAATCATCATGAACCGTAAAATCTTTCTTCGTACATGCAATTCTCCATTCCCTTTCATGTGTCCAGTCATTTCCTGCTGATAAATCAAGTTTAACATACCTGTACTGTTCGGTAAAAGGCAGAATTTCAGGTTTTAATATTCTTTTTGAAGCGTCGAAATATTCAAATTCATTATCGGATGATAAGCCTGATATAACAGGTCTTCCTCCATTTGTGTAGATTTCCTTTTTCAGTACTGCCACCCCGTATTCTGTAAATCTTGTGCGATCATTTCTAAGATTTACATATTGGAGGAAATTGAGAAGAGGCATCTCGGTAAAGCATATTACAGGGGTGTTTCCATAGATTGTTGACCTTCCTTTTCTGAAAGATAAATCAGCCCGAAGTCCTCCCTCACGTATGATATTGGTTAAAACTTCAAATTCATTATTTAGGTTCTCACCGTAAGTTAAGGGAAGATAATGGTTTTCATCAAAATCGTATTCCTCTTTAGGAAAATCATTTTGATTAGGTTTTCGGACACTGTGTATCATGTATTTGGAAATATCTGTTCTTTGGTTCATTTTGGTATGTTTTTAAAGTAAGATGCAAGGCTGCGACGCTACGGTTAGAAAAGTAGTCCGTTCTCGTGATCTGGTGGCAGCAACCCGCAGCAGATAACGGGATTCGACAATTTCTTTTGCTGATGCCTCATGTCTTACCAAGGGATTATAATAGTCCTCCCAAATGAAAACTTCATCAAATTCTTTGCCTTTGGATTTGTGAAGTGTCATAATATGCAGTCCTCTATAATCAGTCTGGGCTGCAATAAAGTGCTCCTGTACAAATGCTTCTTCAATTGAGGACTTTGCTCCCAGGTATGTGCCTGTACTGCGCCAGGCAGAAGCAAGCCTTTCGCTTAGCAGGGCTCCTTTTTTCAAAAGGCGCAAAAACTTTGCGTCTTCGTAAACATTTTTCAAATAAGGACTTTGACAGTTTTGAAAGAGTCGTCGTATGGCGAGCCAGTCTTCTTCGGGAATGCCGGACAAGACAATTTCCTCCCTCGCTGCCAGCAGCTGATCTAATTCCTGAATAAACAAAATTCTTTTGCTTCCTTTTATTTTTCCTGTTCCGATATAATTATCCAGTGCGGTGCTAAATTGTGATGTTTCATTTGATATTTTGGTTCCTGATCTTCCTTTCATATGATTTTTTACATCACTGACCAGTGAAGTAAACCGTGAAATATCCATAGTAGGTTCCATCAGCCCGGCTATTATTATTCCTGCCAGTGCGGGACCGTTCGGATCAATTGCTACTTCATGATAGAGGGGAGGCAGAGAGGTGGTACTGGAAAGATATGATGATGCTGAAAACATCATCTTTTTGGTACGGACCAATACGGCGATAGACCACTGTTCGCCTTTATCTTTCTTCTGACGTTTGATTGCTGTTAATAGATTTATTTTTAGCATCTTATTAGGTTCTGCCCTGTTGAAGGGATAATGCACAACCGCCACATCATTGTATTGTTTCCCGATATTTGCACCCTTTAGGAGGTCATTTCCAAATTGAGTGATATCCTTTCCTGTACTTCGATTATTCTCCTGTTCAAAATCAAAAATTTCCGGATCAAAATTTTTAATAAACTGGTCAATTCTCTCCGTACTTGCCCCACGGAAATCGTAAATGCGCTGTTCGGGATCTGCCAGGGCAATAATGGTACTTACTGTTCCTATTGTCTTAATGAGTTCCCATTCGTTATTGTCGGTATCCTGGAATTCGTCAACTATAATTATAGGGTAGCGCTGTGAAACCAAATCCAGGATTCTTTTGGAGTTTTTGAACATCTCAGATGCGATTTCCGAAAATATGTCAAAAGAAACCTGCCCTTCAGTTTTGAAAAGTGCCATCTTGGCCTGTTTTCTAAGCTCCTTGTCGTCATCCATTTCCGCAAGAAGAGCTGATTCGGCGGCAGGAGTGAGCAACTGCAGGAACTTTCGATTGTTAATGAGATAAGAAAAACTCTGAAGTAATTTCCATATGAATCCGTGGTAGGTGTTGATCTCAATTTTATTTTTGTTTTCAGGGCTGATTATAGAATTTGTATGCTCCTGAATCCTGGAAACTGTAGATCGTGCAAAGGATAAAAACAGAATCTTCTGCCCATTCTCAAGAATTCCGTTATTGATTATAGTATTAGCCTTAACAAGTGAGATCGTTGTCTTGCCAGAGCCAGGCCCCCCCAAGACAAGGAGATGTCCAGAAGCTTCAATAAGTTCGGCCCTTTTCTCACAGATTATCATTAGATCAGATCGATTGTGTCCGTAATTCCTTTTACAGCATCTCTAAGCGTGGCAGGGAATTCGGCTAAGGTACATAAAGCTAGAATATCTGCGGCACTGCCGGAAGCCTTCTGCCATTTGAGGTAGTCAAACAGCTTACTTTTTACAACCTCTTCTTCCATATCTTCAGGAGAGCCATCAAGTTTAAGATGCTGAGGCCATTTTTGCTCAGAAACTAATTCAGTAATGTATTTTTTCAGCACCGAAATGGGAGTCTCAGTAAGTATTAGATTTTCAAAGCCTTTGTAAGCTGATTCGTAAACGTAGCCGGCACTTTCAGTTATGGCTTTTAAGTTTGCAGCATCAGACTGTTTGTCGCAGACTGCGATAGTGGTTTTCCCAAGTTCACTAAAGTACTTTGCAAAGATTGGAATGCTGTTTTCAGACTCTGCGTTAAAAACTGATATACCCATAGCTTCAAATGAGGAATAATTTTGCGGATCGAGCTCGGAGAGGCATCGAGCGGCTGCGTTGTATGCTGAAGCTTCCGTATCGCCTTCTGCGATAAGTACGCGCTTGGCCAAAAGGGATTCAGAGAAACGCATCCTGAATTCCTTGCTATACGCTTTAGGTTTTATATTGGATGGAAAAGTAAGTGGCATGCCTTTCATTATTCCTTTTTTGCGTTCCAGGAGAACGATCTGTTCAGGGGAAAACTCCTCAAGTACAAATGGCGAATGTGAGGTGAAAATAGCTTGTGCAGACTGGTTTCTTATACTGTTGACAATTCTTTTCTGTGTATATGGTGGAATAGCAATTTCAGGTTCTTCCATTGCGAATATAACGCTTTGCTTCAGTTCTGCTATCATTGAAAGCAGAGCAAGCACCATTGTGTTTATGGTTCCTGTTCCCTGGTGGCTGAAAGGCACATGATAATTACCGGAACCTGAAGACATAAATACAACTAAAGTTTTGCGCAGGTGTTCTCTGGTCAGGTTTGAAACCCGCAGATGCGGCTCGGAACCCCAATCGGTAGGTACAAACTGTTTAAGTGATTTCTGTACGCTGGAAAGGATTTTATTGACTTCATCTTCAGCGCCGGAATTCACTTCGGTTTCCCTGAGCTGCTTGAGTATGCTTTCCCACATCTGGGGACGCAGTTCCTGAATGCGAAGTATGATATCAAGCAGTGATCCCCTTTCAAGGCTTAAAGCCCTCGTGCCTGTGCGTAATGCTCTGAGATAAAGAAAACCGCAGTCACGTTTATCGCTTTTGGTAAACCTTGTTTTGGCTTCTTCCGGAGAGCAGAAGAAGGTTTCCCCTGTGAAATCATCTTCTTCTATATCATATTTGCCTGAAAATTTGACCCTTATAACTTCTTCTACAGCAATATCATCTAAGAGATCCAAAGGGCCGCTTTCAACTAAGCTCAGGGTATCGTGGTTCCAGAATTCCAGATTGTTCATAAATTTTCGTTTCTGTTCCTGGGACAGTGCTCCGATGATAATTTCAATTTCAATTGGCACAGGACCATCCTGATTTAAATAAATTCCTTCAAAAAAATCATGTTCGTTAATAACCGGCATTCTTGAAAGCCTGTCAGGTCCCAGAACCAGATCTACGGCTTCAAGCACAGTAGATTTGCCGGTATTGTTATCTCCAATTAATACCGTATGGCCGGAGAGAAGCACTTCTGCATGATTAATTCCCCGAAAATTACTTATCGATATTTTTATTAGCTTCATACTTTGCGTTTTATAAATATGGAGTTAAATTTAATTTGTCTGCATTCAGCATTATTACGGTTTTCCATAACCGAAGCTATAATGTTTATGAATAGATGTAAATTTATCATATTTTCACTAGCACTAAGCAGAAATTCTTACAAGATAGAATCGAAAAGATAAAATCAGGTATAAATACCTGGATACGATATACTGATCAAATTATTATATTCCGATTGTTTTTGGGAACAGAATTACAATATATTACTAACTATATTACCAGTTGTTATGTTTGGAAATTTTACTATCGCTGACCGGGTAGCATATGAGTTTATGAGAATTGATTTAAGATGCCGAAGAGAGCTTCAGGGTGGCAGGCTTGTCTCTGAAAGGGATTATGTAACTGCTTTGGGAACAAGGATCCGGGACGGTTTTTTTCATGAATTTGACTGTTATTCCCAGACGCTCAGACCTTCAGATGAACAGGGAAACGGAGCCGATGGAATTATTGTTTTCAGATATGAAAATCAGGTCAAGATTGGAGTTTTTGAAGCCAAAAGACCCCAGCTTTCTCATTTGGATTACCGCTGGGATGAGCTTTCGTCCAGGAACTTATCGCATTTTACCGAACAGATAGAGAACCAGCGTAAATGGAAGGATGTTTTTGCTGTGTGGGAGATGTTTTTAAACGAATTGCCGGACAATGATCTAAGTCCGCCTTTTGAACCTTTTGGAAGTACATGCATATGGCATTCCGATGCCTACAGATTTGCAGGAAGGAACGGGCTTTATACAAGACCTTGGAGAACAACCGATCTCAGCGCTCTGGCAGAAAAAAGCAGTATAAATATTTATAAGGTTGTATATGATATTATCAGCTGTAAGAAAGGCAGACCGCTTTCAATAAACCCTTCCGATGACAGTGTAACGGTTATCAATCCTGGAGATAATGATATAACAATGGAAGTTCCATTGCCGCTTCCCAGAGAATTAGATTATGATCCAAGAGTCGCAGCTTTCATGGAAAAAAACAGATTTGAAAGCTATACCTATTTAAATCTTTCCAAAGGATTTGACGGTAAGGTTATTTTAGAATAAGAATAGTTCAGTTCTATATTTATTAGGTAAATGATAATAAAGGCCTTGATTTTATTTACAAAGGATAGAGAAAGTCAGAAGCCCGCAAAATCGACAAGATACTTCGCGAAAACGAATGCTAAAAAGGATTCCTTTGGGAATCCTTTTTTTATTAATATTACTTATATAGTTCGATGACCTTGTGCATATCGTTCATGACGTTATGGTCTAAGACTTTTGCATAATGCTGGGTTTGTTTGATATTAGTATGGCCCATCATCGAAGAAACATTTTCAATACGTACACCGTTTCCGAGTGTAACGGTAGTGCCAAATGTATGCCTTGCCACATACCATGTGAGATGCTTTTCAATTCCACAGATATCGGCAAGCTCCTTTAGGTATGCATTCATTTTCTGGTTTGAGATGGTTGGTATCAGAGCTTTCTGCTGCCCCGAATACTTTTCGATGACTTTAAGGGCAGGAGGCAGGACAGGTACATTAGCTCTTATGGATGTCTTGGCTCTGGTGGTGATCAGCCAAAGCTCTCCATTGTTTCCTTTAAGAATATTTTCCTGAGTAAGCTTTGCAGCATCTACAGGGGCGTAACCTGTATAACAGCTAAATAGAAAAATATCCCTAACCTTGCGCAGTCTTTCAAAAGAAATGGTTTTATCCTCAATCATTTTAAGTTCGTCCTGAGTCAAAAAAACAGCATCCTTAATGCTTAATCTGCCTTGATAGACGTTAAAAGGATTTTTATCCAATAGGTCAAGTTTAATGCAATGATTGCATGCAGTTTTATATGATTTAATATATTTTACTACAGAGTTGTTTTTAATGCCCTTACGGCCTTTGTAAATGCTGTCATAAGTTAAATATTCTTCCAGGTTGTGGACAAAAGCTCCATTTACATCGGAGGTATTTATATCATTTAAATGATAATGTTTCGCGATAAAGTTTTTTAGTAGGTCTTTTGCCCTTTCATATTTCTGAAGAGAGGCTGGTGAGCGGTCTCCTGCATCAACTTTCTTTTTAAAGTAAGAGTTGTGCTTATCCATTACTTCCATCATTGTCAAAGGATTTTTTTTTGCTGAAGCTTTGCCGGAAAGTTCTTTTTTCAGCAGAGATAAAGAAACTTCAGGATCAATTTTATAAAGTTCGTTGAATTTTTTCTCTACGGCCAGCTGGAAAATATCAAGTGCATTTTTAATGACTTTTTCTTTTTCAATCTTCAATACGTTTCTCAGTTTGGCTGTTTGCTGCCATCTCTCCAGAGAAATTGATTTTCCTGTTGCGATAGCGGTTTCTTGTGTTTTAAAGCTAATTCTCGCAAAGATTGGAGCTTCACCCATTTTATTAGCTTTTTGTGCTTTGATGTAGAAAATTACTTTTACCATGACTCATCGTTTTTTCTAATTAATAAAATTGAATAAAAACTATGAGAGTCTCCTTTGTTTTAAGGTAATTCCACGGGAATTCCCAGATTTTAGTGTACCTATTTTTGAAAAAAAAGCTTCAAAAATAATGGGTACACCAGCAGGTACACTGTACTATGGTGTTTAATGTGCATTTTGACCAGCAGATACAAATAAAAAAAGCCTTTAAAAACTTAATTTTAAAGACTTTTTAACTTTTAAAGCTTCTCTCGAAACTCGTTTTGCGGAGGAAGAGGCCCCGCAGTCTTTATTTTGATCCCAGTAAACACGGGCATTAAACAGCATTTTTTAGAACAGGTACACCTATAGGTACAGTTTTTTGTAAAAGCAGAAAAACCTTTAAATCGTGAGATCTAAAGGTTTTTGTTTTTTGAAAATTTCTTTCGAAATCTCATCAAGCGGAGAAAGAGGGATTCGAACCCCCGGACCTGTTACAGTCAACAGTTTTCAAGACTGCCGCAATCGACCACTCTGCCATTTCTCCAGTATGTTGCTATCATTTCCTGATTGCGAGTGCAAATATAGAAACCTTTTTTGAGTTTCAAAACATTTTGAAGGTAAAATTCAAAACATTTTTCAGCAACATTTTTAATTATTTCATTTTCTAGTGTTTACATCAAAAATAAAATTCATTTATTTTTTTAGAATTCGACGTATTCCATGATTTCCAAACCATATCCAATCATACCGACACGTTTCGTCTGCTCTGAATTGGATAATAAACGGATGTTGGTGATGTCGATATCATGCAATATTTGTGCGCCAATACCAAAATCTTTGTTGTCCATTTTTACCTGTGGCGCCTTAAAGACTCCTTTTTCCTGTAATCCTTTTAGTTCTGTGATACGATTCAGGAGTTCAATAGGCTGGATCTCCTGATTGATGAACAGGATGGCACCTTTGCCTTCTTCATTGATACGTTGGAACATTCTTTCCAGTTTTTGGTCCGGATCGTTTGTAAGCGTACCTAAGATGTCATTATTGACTTGTGTGGAATTAATACGGGTCAATATTGATTCTCCAATATTCCAGCTTCCTTTGGTAAGGGCAAGATGGACTTGCTTATTTGTGGTTTGTACATAAGCTCTAAGTCTGAATGTACCAAAACGGGTTTCAATTTCGAAATCTTCTTTCTTTTGGATAAGACTGTCGTGCTGCATTCTGTAAGCCACCAAATCTTCGATAGAAATAATTTTCAGGTCGAATTTTTTAGCCACTTCAAAGAGCTGTGGCAAACGTGCCATAGAACCATCTTCGTTTAGGATTTCCACAAGTATTCCGGCTGGTTTTAGTCCGGCAAGACGTGCCAGGTCGATAGCAGCTTCTGTATGTCCGGTTCTTCTTAAAACACCGCCTTGTTTTGCCCTTAACGGGAAAATATGTCCCGGACGTCCCAAATCTTCCGGTTTGGTATTATCGTCAACCAAAAACTGTATGGTTTTGGCACGGTCATGTACGGAAATTCCAGTAGTACAACCATGACCTATCAAGTCAACAGAAACCGTAAATTGGGTTTCGTGTAATACCGTATTATTGGTAACCATCAGGTTGAGGTCTAATTCCTTGCAGCGGGCTTCGGTTAGCGGGGCGCAAATCAGCCCACGACCATGCGTTGCCATGAAATTAATCATTTCAGGCGTCACTTTTTCTGCAGCGGCAATAAAATCGCCTTCATTTTCACGATCTTCATCATCAACTACAATGATGATTTTTCCCTGACGGATGTCTTCAATCGCTTCTTCAATAGTATTGAGCTTTGTAATTTTATTCTCGGACATTATTTAGGTGTGTTGTTGTTTTTAATTCTGAATAATTTTTGGAATCCTTTCTGGATAGGAGAGAGGATAATATCCATATTAATCAATCCGATGTCGTTTGTAGCCCTGTAAGTCAGTAAGACGGCTAAAGGGGACAAAATAAATGAGGACATCCAGGAACCCAAAAATGGTGGAATTCCGTTTTCCTGAGCCAGTTTTCGGCCAAAGGTATTGATAAAATGGAAGGTGATAAAAATGAGGACGGCAAATACGATTGGCAATCCCAATCCTCCTTTTCGGATAATCGCGCCAAGAGGAGCTCCGATAAAGAACATCAATATACAGGAAAAAGCAATGACAAATTTTTCATACAAAGCCAGCCAGTGGTTATTGATGTTTTTTTGCTTTAATTCCATTTCCTGTTTTGTGCCTTCAATAGAGAATTTAGCGCTTTCAAGGTTACTTATTGCAATTTCCAATGCTCTTGATTTGTCGGCTGTTGATAAAATGCTTAAAGGATCTGTTATGTTAGAATCTTTTTTAGGTTTGCTGATGGCAGCTGCTGCATTTGGATCTCTAAAATTAATAATCCCGCTTCTCTGGTAAATATTTTCTGCAAAGGAAACCAAATCCTTATTGAAGTTTTTATGAAGTGAATCCAGAGTGTAAGTAAGTTCACTTACATTAAGCATGGCATTGGTATTCGTAATATTCGATTCATCTTCCACCGTATTCAGTTTGGACAAATCGATGTTGATGATGTCCTTTTTAAAGGAAGCTTTTACAAAAGGCACTCTGTTGCGCTCTTCGTATTTCTTAGGGATAATATTTTCGTAATAATTGCCGTCAAACAAAATCATTTGCAGCATGGTAGATTCTTCCTGATTTACCAATAAGCCATTTTTGGCCTTGATGACAATATTGTTTCCAATACCATTCGCCGCTTTTTTGTGAATAGTTACTCCGCTCAATTTTTCGCCTTTGTCTCCCGATTTTTTGTTGACTTTGATATTGTAATCGCCTACGTCACTAAATTGTCCTTCTGCAATAGCCATAGCAGGTTTGGTCTGGACAATGTCTCTACGAAGATTCAGGAACTTATATTCTGCTGACGGAATAATATTGTTGGCAAAAAAGAAGGCTATGATACTTAAAAAGACAATAAATACCATCAGGCTTTTCATCGCTCTCTGGAGCGAAATTCCTGAAGATTTCATGGCAGCAAATTCATAGTTCTCTGCGAGGTTCCCGAAGGTCATGATAGAGGCCAGTAATATGGAAAGCGGCAATACCAAAGGAATCATCTTAGGAGAATAGAACAAAAGGAATTTTACGATTAGAAGAACATCCAAATCTTTTCCGGCCAATTCTGCAATAAAAAGCCAAACTGCCTGTAGGATAAAAATGAAAAAGAGGATTACAAAAACCGTAGCTAATGTCTTCAGAAATGTCGTTAAAATGTATCTGTCAAGAATTTTCACCGATGTATCAATCTAGTTTGTTGATATAGTAATTAGGGTATTTACTTTCCGCAAAGGTAAATTGATTTTTTGATAATGGCTGATTGGTTTTAAAAGAATTAACAGTGATTGTAGTTTTTGAGCCGTTCTTTCCTATTTCCATAAGATTGTAGATATGTTTGGTCTGAACATCAATACCCAAATAGATTTCTTTTCTTTCGTCTTTAGAGCTTGTTGGAACCAGCTTCACATATTGGATTTTTCTACCGCGAACGTTTTGCAGGATGTCCCAGGAATATTTGAATCCGTGATTGAAAAAAGTCAGCATTTTGGATGGCGTTACCGCATCTTCTTCATTTTCGTCAAATTTTGAAATGCTTATTTCTTCATCTTCGGGAACAATATTATATATTTTTTTTCCGTCATAAATTTTGGTCACTCCCATGAAGTTCAGGACATATTTATTGCCCTGCATGATAACATTTCCTTTGCTTTCCTGATTCAGGTTTTCCTTTGGATTGGTAAGGGAATATTTAAAGTCAATAGCAATATTATCATAGCTTTTTACTTTGGCAGATACTTCATCCAGCAGATTTCTGGCTTTTTGGCTGTTCTGCGCCTGAAAGGTAAAGGAGATAAAAAATAATGCAATAACGGGTAATAACCTTTTCATTTTAAAAATCATTTTGCTCATTGTTAAAGAATTGGTCAAGAGAATTCAAGTCAGGAATATTAACGGTTCTGGCTTTACTTCCTTCAAAAGGGCCAACAATTCCGGCGGCTTCCAATTGGTCAATTAATCTTCCGGCACGGTTATAGCCCAGTTTCAGCTTGCGCTGTAATAAGGAGGCTGAACCTTGCTGTGCTGTAACAATGATTTCGGCAGCTTCCCTGAACATGGAATCTCTTTCGCTAATATCCACATCAAGTTTAATGCCATTTTCTTCTCCGATGTACTCGGGAAGCAGGTATGCGTTAGGATAGGCTTTTTGTGCACCTATAAATTCGGTTATTTTTTCTACTTCCGGAGTGTCTACAAAGGCACACTGCACACGGATAACGTCATTTCCGTTGGTATATAGTAAATCTCCACGGCCAATAAGCTGGTCGGCACCCTGAGTGTCCAGAATAGTTCTGGAATCGATTTTTGAAGTAACACGGAAAGCAATCCTTGCAGGGAAGTTTGCTTTGATTATACCTGTAATAACGTTAACGGATGGTCGTTGCGTTGCAATAATCAAATGGATTCCGATGGCCCTTGCCAACTGTGCCAGTCTTGCAATAGGAGTTTCGACTTCCTTGCCGGCTGTCATAATAAGATCAGCAAATTCATCGACGACCAAAACGATATAAGGCAAAAACCGGTGTCCGTTTTCAGGATTTAATTTTCTTAATTTAAACTTTTCGTTGTATTCTTTAATATTACGCACCATTGCGTCTTTTAATAAAGAATAACGGTTATCCATTTCAACGCAAAGGGAATTTAGTGTATTGATTACTTTGGCATTATCTGTTATGATGGCTTCTTCCGTATCAGGAAGTTTGGCCAGGTAATGGCGTTCTATTTTATTGAATAGCGTAAGCTCGACTTTTTTAGGGTCTACCAAAACAAATTTTACTTCCGCCGGGTGTTTTTTGTAAAGCAATGACGTCAATACGGCATTTAAACCGACAGATTTTCCTTGTCCGGTAGCACCCGCCATTAAAAGGTGAGGCATTTTTGCCAAATCGACAACAAATGTTTCGTTGGAAATTGTTTTACCAAGTGCAATAGGAAGTTCCATTTCGGCTTCCTGGAATTTTGCAGCCCCAATAACGCTTTTCATAGAAACCATAGTCGGATTCTTGTTAGGCACTTCGATACCAATTGTTCCTTTTCCCGGAATAGGCGCAATGATACGGATTCCCAAAGCAGATAATGATAAGGCAATATCGTCTTCCAAACTTTTGATTTTTGAAATTCGGATACCGGCTTCCGGAACAATTTCATATAATGTTACAGAAGGACCAACCGTAGCTTTGATTTGGGCAATTTCTATTTTATAGTTTCGTAAGGTTTCAACAATCCTGTTTTTGTTTTCTTCAAGCTCTTCCTGATTGATTGTAATTCCACCATTTGAATATTCTTTCAGGAGGTCCAGTGTTGGGAATTTGTAATTCGACAGGTCTAAAGTAGGGTCGAATTCTCCAAAATCGGCAACCAGTTTTGAAGCCAGGTTTTCTATAACCGTATCTTCATCAGCAAATTTTTCAATTACGAAAGCGTCGTCGTTTGTTTCTATAATTTCCGGTTCGTGCGAATGTACCGGAGCTACCGGAGGCTTGACGATTGGCTCGATGGTAATATGTGAAGGATTATTGATGGTAGGTTTTAGCGCTTCCTTATTGATTTCAAATTGGGAAAGCGGTTTTAGGGTAGGTTCTTCAATTTCCTCGTCCTCTTCTTCAATAATATCTTCTTCTTCGATAATATCCTCTTCCAAAATTTCGTCTGTCAGTTCCTGTACGGCTACAGGAGCTGCAACAGATTCAGCCACGGCTCTTTCTTCTGCTTTTCTCTTTTTTTCCTCGAAATAGTTTTTGATAGCATCCGGCGAAACTTTCATTTTGAAAATCAGGTAAACAAGCAATCCAAAAACCAATAGGAGTAGGGTACCGGCTTTTCCAAGATAATCCTGCATGAAAAGATTCATTTCAAAGCCAATAACACCTCCCAGTTCAGGTAGGAAATCGGCAAAGAATCCAAATAATATGGAAATGATGATAATGGCAAACAAATCCCAAAACCAGGTGTTTTTAAGTTTTTTTACAGGCAAATCTAAAATAAGATACATTCCGGTTATGAAGAATAACCGTACCAAAAGAAATGAGGCTACACCAAATCCCTGGTATAAGAATAAATTGGCAAGGTAAGCGCCAAATTTACCTAACCAGTTTTGAACTTCTACGGAGCGGTCTGCCAATGCATCCACAGCGCTCTGGTCGTATTGACCGTATAGGAAAAAGGATATAAAAGCCAGCAAAAGGGCAACAGAAAACAAGACTAATAAAGCTCCGAAGATTACTTTGTGTTGTCTTGTCAATTTCCATGTTTTTTTCTCAGAAGACTGAGAATCCTTCTTGCCGGGAGTTTCTTTTTTTGTCGTTTTAGCCATTAAAAGAGGAGATGATTAGATGTAAAAATAAATAAATTTTCTACAAATTTTGAAATTTCGGTATATATATAATGAGGCCGACAGCGATGGCGGCTACCGCAGCAAAAAACACGGCTCCGGCAGCAACATCTTTTATAAAACCAATTTTATCATGAAAATTGGGATGAATAAAATCGGCTATTTTTTCCACAGCCGTATTCAATCCTTCGATACTTAAGACCAGCCCAATTGCCATTGTCTGGAATAGCCATTCCGTTTTGGAAATATTAAAATAGAATCCGGCAATTGTGATTGCAATTCCCAGAAAGAATTGGACCATAACGCTATGTTCGGTTGAAATTAGTTTGTAAGCACCACGAATAGCATACTTAAAACTTTTTAGCCGCCCGGTTACAAAAGAATGGTCTGTCTTCATATTTGTATTATAATTTAAAGTACGGCCAATGCACTTTCATAATCCGGCTCGTTGGCAATTTCAGAAACCTGTTCTGTATGCAGCACAGTACCGTTTTCGTCAAGAACAATAACCACACGGGAGTGCAGGCCTTGCAAAGTGCTATCTGCAATTTCCAATCCGTAGGCTTTTCCAAAACTTCCATCTCTGAAATCAGAAAGGCAGATTACATTATCCAGTCCTTCAGCACCACAGAATCGTTTCTGAGCAAATGGAAGGTCTCTTGAAATACAAAGTACAGTAGTATTCTCCAAACTGCTTGCCTTAGCATTAAAACTTCTGACAGAAGTAGCACAAGTGGCTGTATCGATACTAGGGAAAATGTTCAGCACTAATTTTTTTCCTGCAAAATCAGATAGGGATACAACGCCTAAATCTTTATTTACTAATTTGAAATCAGGTGCTTTTGAACCTACTTTAGGTAATTCACCGCTTATTTTTATTGGATTTCCTCCTAATGTTACTGTTGCCATTTTTTTAAATTTTATAAGGTTCAAAAGTATGAAAAATATATTTGTTAAAAGGAGTGATGTTAAAAAACTCTCATGGTATATGGAACCGGCGGGGATTTGGTGACGGCTGGAAAAGTGATTTGAAATGTTTGAATTGGTGATATAGAGCTGCTCTCAATTCGGGTTTGTAGCAGTGAATCAATATAAAAAGCCCATTGCAACAGCAATGGGCTTTGGACAGAATTATTTATTTGCGCTTACGATTTTGTTTAGCTTCTAATTTTTGTTTTATTTTTTCTTGTTTCTTTTCTTTTAAATCAACTGTCGGAGCTTTTAAATTTTTTCCTTTAGCCATGATAATAACTTTTTAAATGTTATGAAATAAAATTCTTGTATCAGGGGAATATAAAACCTATAGAAAAATATACCTGCGAGTAAGCGGCGGGCATAGCAATGCCCACTAAAAAATTAGCGGTATAGATTCAGGTTTTTAAGCACACTCGCGGGTGCTTATAAATTCGGGAAGATGATTTTTGATTTGCGGATTAGAGACTTCTCAGCCATCAAATAGCCGGACTCTACAAGATGCGGTATCTGTAGAATAGAAAAACTTTTTATTGGAAACATTTCACCTGTCATAACAAAAAAGAAACTTTCTAAGCTTACCCTACAAACATATTGTTTTTTAGGAACATTTCAAACTTTAAAAACTATAGTAGCACTTTATGAAAATACAGAAGTAATAAACAAAAAAAAGCCCCCGTAAAGAGAGCAAATTTTATAAGGCAAAAAGGATTTATTTGTCAATGGAACCAAGAACCCGCTGCATAAACTTATTGAGCGCTTCCTTTTTATCTGTACCGTCTTTAATCATCTTGTTGACTTCAAGAGCACCGTACATATTAGAAATCAATTCCCCGATAACATCCAGTTCTTCATCCTTGAGTGACGGGACTTCGGTCAAAGCTTCAAGCACTTCGATGGTTTCAATTATATAATCCTGGTCATTTTCTTCAATAAATTGAGTCAGATGTTTGATAACGGGTAATTTCATGTTTGATTTCTTAAATTTTTAATGGTTCAATTAAGCTATTTCATTTACCAATTCTGATAAAACTTCTGCTTTATTTGTTTGCGTCTGGTTTACCAACTGTCCGTTTACGAAAGTCGCAAAAGTAGGCAGATTGGAAACGTTGGCTAATTTTCTGGATTCCGGTGAATTTTCAGCATCTACCAAAACGAAAGTGATATTTTCGTTTTCTGAAGCCAGTTTTTTGAATTTTGGCTTCATGATACGGCAGTTTCCACACCAGGAAGCAGAATATTGCACGACAACTTTTTCGTTAGAATTTACTAAATTCTGTAGTGTGTCTTCGTTTAAATCAATTAACATAGCAATCTTTTTTTGTGTTTATAAATTGCCGTCTTTAATAATGTCATAAAGACGGCAATTGAAATTGTTATTAGTTATTCAGGTAAGAAGCAACACCTTCTCTTGTAGCAAACATCGCTTCTTTTCCTTCTTCCCAGTTAGCAGGACATACTTCACCTTTAGTTTGTACGTGAGTATAAGCATCAACTAATCTTAAGTATTCAGCAACGTTTCTTCCCAATGGCATATCGTTTACGCTTTCGTGGAAGATTTTCCCTGTCTCATCAATCAAATAAGTAGCTCTGTAAGTTACGTTTGAACCTTCGATGATTACTGAATCTGTTTCTTCGCTGTAGCTAGTAGACTCTATGTCCAAGATTCCAAGGATGTTAGCAAGGTTACGGTTAGTATCCGCTAAGATAGGATAGGTTACACCTTCGATTCCCCCGTTGCTTTTTGGTGTATTCAACCATGCAAAGTGTACTTCGTTAGTGTCGCAAGAAGCTCCGATTACGATAGTGTTTCTTTTTTCAAATTCTGGCAGTGCAGCCTGGAAGGCGTGTAGTTCTGTTGGGCAAACAAAAGTGAAATCTTTTGGATACCAGAACAATAATACTTTTTTGTTATTGTTTACTGCTTCTTCAAAAATGTTGATTTTTAGATTATCACCCATTTCTGAGATAGCATCTACTGCAATGCTTGGGAATTTTTTTCCTACTAATGACATAATATATTTGGTTTAAAAGTTATTTTTTTATTTGATGCAAAACTACACTTATGATTTACTTTCACACATAGAAAATTATTATATATATTTATTTATCGATAGTTTAAGGCTATTGTTTTGGGTAGGCTGAGAATCTTCTAATTTTTGATTTCTATTTTTATTGAATTCGCAGTTTTGGCATTTTTCTTTTTCATAAATCCTATTATTAAGTTTGGTTTTATATATTTGTTTTTGGTTAAATTTTAAACCACAGAAATAGATTCTTCACAAAATCAATTAAATACGCACTTCCATATATGAGTTTTTCCAGTTTATTCAGAAAGAAAACAGTACAGGATATTTTAAAGCAGGTTGAAAAAAACGAAATAGACGGACACAGTTCATTAGGAAAACACCTGACAGCCAGAGACCTGACGGCTTTTGGAATTGCAGCCATAGTTGGTGCCGGAATTTTCAGTACTATTGGAAAAGCCAGTGCTGATGGTGGTCCGGCAGTTATCTTTTTATTCTTGTTTACGGCCTTAGCCTGTAGTTTTGCAGCCTTTGCCTATGCTGAATTTGCTTCAATGGTGCCTGTTTCAGGTAGCGCCTATACGTATTCTTATGTTGCTTTTGGGGAATTGATAGCCTGGATTATTGGTTGGGCACTGATTATGGAATATGCCATCGGGAATATTACCGTAGCCATATCGTGGAGTGATTATTTCACCGGACTGCTCGAAAGCGGTGGTCTCCATCTGCCGCAATGGATACAGATGGATTATCTCACAGCTTCTAACGGCTATGCAGAAGCAACTGCCTTAATGCAGGGCGGGAAATCATTCGCCAATCTGGATGCAGGATTACAGGATGCTTATACAGCCTGGACAACTTCGCCTGTAATAGGTTCTTTTCATCTGGTAACAGATATTCCTGCCTTATTCATCATCGTTTTGATAACTGCTTTGGTATACAGAGGAATGAAAGAATCCAGAAATGCCAGTAACCTGATGGTTGTTGTCAAGCTATGTGTCATACTTTTGGTAATTGCTGTAGGTGTTTTTTATGTAGATACGGAAAATTGGAACCCGTTTGCTCCTAATGGGGTGAATGGCGTACTGAAAGGAGTTTCTGCTGTGTTTTTTGCCTATATTGGTTTTGACGCTATTTCTACTACGGCTGAAGAATGTAAGAATCCGCAGCGTGACCTTCCTAGAGGAATGATGTGGGCTATTATTATATGTACAATTCTGTATATTGCTATTGCGCTGGTATTAACTGGTATGGTAAAATACAATTCCCTGAATGTAGGTGACCCTTTGGCTTTTGTGTTTGAAAAGCTGGATTTGAAGTGGATGTCAGGAATTATAGCGGTAAGTGCCGTTGTAGCTATGGCCAGCGTATTGTTGGTATTTCAGATGGGACAGCCAAGAATCTGGATGAGCATGAGCCGCGATGGTTTGTTGCCACAGAAATTTTCAAGAGTGCATCCTAAATTCAAGACGCCATCTTTTGCAACCATCGTAACCGGTTTCGTGGTTGCTATTCCGGCTCTTTTCCTAAACCTGACCATGGTTACTGATTTGTGCAGTATAGGAACATTATTTGCTTTTGTACTTGTTTGTACGGGTGTACTTGTATTGCAGAACAAACCAAATATTCCACGAGGGAAGTTCAAAACGCCTTATATCAATTCCAAATACATCGTTCCTGTTTTACTGCTTGCAGGTATTGTTTATTCGTTTACCTACAACAAAAAGAACACGATGGATTTTATAACGAATGTACCGCAGATTAACAGTCCGGCTTCCATCGTTACTTCTCTTAATAAAGCTGAAACGGAAGAAGTATATAAATTTCTGGTTGAAAATCACAAAGAAAGGGTATTTAATAAGACTACGGATTTAGAGCAGATACTAAGCGATTTTCAGGAAAATGAAACAGAATACATTGCTGTTGTAGAATCGCTTCCCATAGATAAATCATTGAAATATGAAACAGGTTTTGCCTTATTCAAGCACAAAATACCGATGTGGATTTTCCTTACCGTTTTGGTAGGACTGGCTGTGTGGGCATTCCGCCAAAATCTATCACTCATTCCATTATTGGGATTAATTTGCTGTTTGTATATGATGGCAGAATTAAGTGTCTGGAACTGGATTTACTTCTTTATCTGGCTGTTAGTTGGATTGGCAATTTACTTTGGCTATAGCAGAAAACACAGCAAACTGAATTTTATAAAGGAGAATTAAAGATAAAAAGAAAGCCGGCTGATTAAGCCGGCTTTCTTTTTATTAATGGAAATTATTTTTTCAAATACAGGAAGAAATAATCTGCAATCTTTTGATTCAAGTGGATTCTGTCTCTACCGCTAACATTGTGTTCGTGCGTAGGGTATAAGAAATAATCAACCTGTTTTCCTTCTTTGATACACGCCTGGATAAATTCCATGCTGTTTTGCTGTACAACAACCGGGTCTTGTGCTCCGTGAATCATTAACAGATGCCCTTTCAATTGTTTGGCTTTGTTGATAACGCTTGCTTTTTCATAACCTTCAGGGTTTTCCTGCGGCATATCCATATATCTTTCACCATACATTACTTCATAGTATTTCCAGTCGCAAACAGGACCTCCGGCAACGCCTACTTTGAAAACGTCATTATGGTTCAAAAGGAGGGAAGTAGTCATAAAACCTCCAAAACTCCATCCGTAAACCCCGATTCTGTCCTGGTCAACAAAACTTTTTGATTTAAGAAATTCGATTCCTTTCATCTGGTCTGCCATTTCGTTTTGTCCCAGATTTCTGTGAATAACATGCTCAAAATCTCTTCCGCGTGCATCACTTCCTCTGTTATCGACCGTAAAGACTACAAATTCATTTTGTGCCATAAAGAAATCAAACAGACCCGCTCCACCAAGCCATTCATTTTGTACCAACTGTGCATGAGGTCCGCCATAAACATATACCATTACAGGATATTTTTTAGTAGCATCAAAATTAGCAGGATAAATCAAACGACCATTCAAAGGTGTTTTGCCATCGGCAGCAGTTATTTTTACCAATTCCATTTTTGGAAGATTTGTTTTTCCCAGGTAAGGATTGGTTGCTTTAATCAGATTGGTTGATTTGTTTGTTTTTAAATTTACAATGGCCACTTCATTAGGAGTAGTCACATTGGTAAATTGGTCGAGCAATAAGGTTCCGTCACTGCTAATGCTACCGGCATGCATTCCGGATGTAGTTGTCAATTGTGTTGTTTTGCCTGATTTCAAATCCACTTTAAAAAACTGTCTGTCCAGACCGTTGTTTGATGTTCCGATGTAGAATACGTTCTTTCCTTCTTTATCAAAATCCAATAGGCTGGTAACCACAACATCATTATAGCCCAGTTTTCGAACCTGTTTGCCATCTGTATTGTAAAGATACAATTGCTCAAAACCGTCCTTTTCACTTCGGTATAAAAATTCTGTTGCAGAATTTGGAAGGAAAGTCAGGTCGTGTAACGGCTCCACATAAGTAGAAGCTTTTTCTTCAAATAACGTTTTTACTAAAGTTCCCGTTGAAGCATCATATTTGTTTAATTTCAAATGATTCTGCTCTCTGTTTAATACGCCAATATAAACGAATTTCCCGCTTGGGTCCCATGTAATACAGGTCAGGAACTGCTCTTTAGGTTCTCCGGTTTGCAATGTTACCGATTTCTTAGCATTTACATCATAAACCACAAGAGTTACTTCCTCACTTTTCATACCCGCCATTGGGTATTTGATATTTTTATTGGCCGCAATTCGCGCACTAAAATCAGTAAGCGGATAATCGGCAACCATTGTTTCATCTTTTCGGTAATAAGCCAGCTTGTCATTTTTTGGACTCCACCACATTCCACGGTTGATTCCAAATTCCTGTCTGTGTGTATAATCGCTTCCGTTTACTATTCCGGCATTTTCATCAGAAGTAACGTTAGTTGTCTGCCCTGAATTGGTAGTAATCTTAATGTTATTGTTATCTAGCCAGGCTGCATATTTTCCATCTGACGAAATAATCTGGTTTCTTCCATCTGAAGAAAAAGCAATGCCATTTCTGACTTCTTTTTTATCAACATCAAATTGGATAAGATATTTGGAGTTCTTTCCGTCTACTTCAAATTCCAATGTGCTTTTGTCAATCCACGTATAAGAATACGGGAACATTCTCAATTGAAATTCATCAGTAGAAAATTTGTTTTTCAAGGCTGTCTGAAGGTCGGCTTTTGTCAAAACAATTGTTTCTGTCCAATTGCCTTCTTCGCTTTTAGAAACCAGCTTTGAATAAGAATTATCCAGATAGGTTATGGCTTTGGTGTCTTTTCTCCATTTTGGAGCAACCAGGTTTTCAACGGCAAAGTTTCGATATTGTCCAAAAGTAGCCTCTTCAATAGTAAGGTTCTTTTGGGCATAAGCGACAATCCCAGCCAGAAGGAAAGCCGATAAAAAAGATATTTTTTTCATGTTGTTAAAATTAAAGTCGCTAATTTACTCAAAATAGTAGTCGTGGAAATGAAAGATTGTTACAAATATTCCTTAAAAAAGGTAATGCCATCTTTGACCTTATAAGATTTTGATTTTTTGAATACATAAACTAAAGATTACACGGATATTGCAGAATATTAAGATGTAGTTGATAATACATAAAACCGGTCTAATCCGCGTTCCTGATTATGCTGAAATCAAAAAGGCATGCCACAGATTGCAAAGATTATCCCAGATTTTTTAAGAGACGGATGGAAATCAGCGAAATCAGCGTCATCCGCGTTCTTAAATTATAAGTAATCAAATATATACGCCACAGATTGCATAGATTAATACAGATTTTCAAGAGATGGATGGAAATCCGTGAAATCCGTGTTATCCGCATTCCTAAAATTATGCAGAATCAAATATATGCCACCGATTACCTAGATTATCCCAGATTTTAAAATAAGTGAAAATCTGAGGAATTAGAGAAGTCAGTGTTCTAAAGAAGAAAAAAATGCCTTTATAATTCCAGATTGGAACTAAAAAGGCATCACGGTTTATTTAGGTTGGTTATTATGCTAAAGCCATAGACTTATCCAGTATTCCTAAGTCTTCCATACAGGTTCTCATCATAGAATAAGTTCTTTCAATATCATTGTCCAATCCGATTGAAAAACGGATTAATCCATCGGTCAATCCCATAGCAGCCTGTTCTTCTAAAGGAATTTCGCTTGATGTAGATGTTCCGGGAGCACTGAACAAAGTCTTGTAGAATCCTAGACTCACGGCCAGATATCCCAGATTTCGCTGTTGCATCAACTCCATCAGTTCATTTGCCTTATCAAGCGTACCTACATCAATTGTCATCATTCCTCCAAAGCCATATTCAGGATTAATCATGTTTTTGTATAATTCGTGGCTCGGATGGCTTTTTAGTCCCGGGTAGACTGTTTTCAATCCATCTTTCTCAAACTTTTCAGCAAGATAAAGAGCATTGTAGCTATGTTGTTTAATACGTATATGCAATGTTCTTAGATTTTTCATCACGCTGGCAGAACGAAGACTGTCCATTGTAGGTCCTAAAAGCATACTCGCACCATTGTTTACATTTTTCAGGCTATTCACAAATTCCTGAGAAGCACAAACAACACCGCCTACGGTATCACTACTTCCGTTAATGTATTTTGTTAAACTGTGTATTACGATATCGGCACCCAGTTTTGCAGGAGCAACAGACAATGGCGAAAAAGTATTATCGACTACCAACTTGATATTGTGTTTTTTGGCAATCTTAGCTAAACCGGCAATATCAGCCACTTCAAGAAGCGGGTTACTCACAGTTTCACAGTAAAGAACTTTAGTGTCAGGTGTAATAGAAGCTTCAACAATATCCAATTTTGTAATGTCTACAAAAGTTGTTTTGATACCAAATTTAGGAGCAAAATTCTTTAAAAAGGCATAAGTTCCTCCGTAAATAGTTCTGCTGGAAACAATATGGTCACCATTTCCGCACAATTGCAATAAGGTTGGTGTAATCGCACCCATACCGGAAGCCGCTACATTTGCAGATTCTGTACCTTCCATAGCAGCCAGAGCCTTGTCGAGATACAGGTTGCTTGGAGAGGAATGGCGTGAATACAGGTAACACCCTTCAGCATTGCCTTCAAAAGTGTCGAACATTGTTTTTGCCGATAAAAAAGTATAAGTAGAAGAATCAGATATAGAAGGGTTTACGCCTCCAAATTCTCCAAAATATTGTAAGTCCTGAATATTGTCTGCCGGATTAAAATCTTTCATAATATAATGATAGTTAATAGTAAAATAAAAACCAAAAAAACAATCAAATAAGTAAAAAATCAATTATATATTTAAAATTTAGAATATTAAACTATAAATTATAATTTTGATAGTTTTTTAATCTGAATTGTATTGTAAAATATTATATCAACCGAAAATCCATCAATTATGACATTAGATACTATTGACAAAAAACTTTTAAAACTGCTGCAGGAGGATTCCAAGCGTACTACCAAAGAACTTTCCCTAAAGCTGGACCTTTCCGTTACAGCCGTTTATGAACGTATAAAAAAACTGGAAAGGGAAGGAATCATAAAAAAATATGTAGCTCTTCTTGACAGAAATACTATCCAAAAAGGATTTGTTGTTTTTTGCCACTTGAAATTGATGCAGCACACCAAAGAATTTATTTCGCAATTTGAAAAAGAGGTCGTACAGCTCAATGAAGTTCTCGAATGTTTTCATGTGAGCGGTGATTATGACTACATACTTAAAATTTGTGTGGAAAATATGGAAGAATACAGGGAATTTATGGTTACGAAGCTTACAAGTCTGCAGCATATTGGCAGTACGCACAGTATGTTTATGATTGGAGAAGTCAAGAATACTACTGCTTTTGTCTTTTGATTTCAAAAAGCTAAATAAATGCTAATGTACTTGTAAATCATTGGTTTTTAAATGTTAAAAATCTATTTTTGAGAATAACCAAAAAAAATTACATGCAGCATCAATTACAACAGACTACAGTTGACAAATATATAATCAATCCGTTAAAATCTTTTATAAGCAATTCTGTTATGGGTGGTGTGGTGCTTTTGGGTGCTGCCATTATTGCTATAATTTTAGCCAATTCACCCTGGTCGGAATCTTTTTTAGGATTTTGGAAAAACAGAATATCGATTGGATTTAATGATACTGTTTTTTTAGATTATGATTTGCATCATTGGATTAATGATGGTTTGATTTCTATATTCTTTTTTGTTTTGGGACTGGAGTTGAAAAGGGAAATGGTGGACGGTCAGTTATCAGGTTTCAGAAATGCAGTCCTGCCTATTATAGTTGGGATTTCCGGAATGATTTTTCCCGCACTTATTTTTTTTCTTTTTAATGGATCTGATACCCAGGCCATCAATGGATGGGGAATTCCTATGGCTTGTGATATTGCATTTGTACTTGGGATTTTATACTTATTGGGAGATAGGGTTCCGGTGTCTGTGAAGATTTTTTTTACGGCTTTTGGAATTGTAGATGATATTGGTGCTGTTTTGATAATTGCCCTTGTTTACACAAACGAAATATCGATGTGGAGCCTGGGATTAGGATTGCTCTTTTTTCTACTGCTGATTTTAGCCAATAAAATAGGGGTAAGGAGTACACTCTTTTATGGTATTGTAGGTATTATTGGTGTATGGATTCCATTTTTACTTTCAGGTGTCCATGCCACAATAGCGGCTGTATTAGTAGCTTTTACCATTCCTGCTACTACTAAAATAAGTGAAAAAGGTTTTCTGTCTAAAATCAAGTCGTATTCAGGTGAACTGGATAAAACAGAATCACTTTCAGGGGTTACCTTGACGAAAGGACAGTTAAACATCATAAAAAAAATGAAGTCGATGACAAAACATGCAACTCCACCTTTGCAACGTCTTGAACATAGCCTTCATCCTGTCGTTTCATTTATCGTCATGCCCATTTTTGCTTTGGCAAATGCCGGAGTTGTGTTTGATATTGACTTTGCAGATTTGTTTTCAAATAATATATTTTTGGGTATAGTAACAGGACTGATAGTAGGGAAGTTTCTCGGTATTTTTGGAATTACGTTTTTGTTGCTTAAACTGAAATTGGTAAAGCTTCCAAAGAAAATGACAGTGAACCATCTTTTGGGTATAAGTGTTTTATCCGGTATTGGTTTCACGATGTGTCTTTTTATAACAACACTTGCTTATGACAACCCGCAACATGTTACACAAGCTAAGATAGCCATATTTGCCGCTTCTATAATTGCCGGAATTTTAGGGTATATTTTACTTAATCGAAAGCCTAAAAACGAAATAGGAAGTATTAGTGCTTCATAAGTAATAGACTATATTATTCATGTTTATTTTGTTAAAGTTTTGAAATATGTGGGAAATCGTAAAAATAAAAAAACGTAAATCCTTATATTTGAGATTATTAACTTAACCACATTATTGTTATGAAAACAAACATTTTAAACATCGCCGGAGTAGCAGTACTCTCAAAAGAAAATTTAAAAGCAATTACAGGACAAGGGTCGGTAGATTTGGATACTTCCATCGATTTATCTTTATGCGGCTGCTCGTGCAGCGGTGCCGTGACAGGTCCTAAGTATTGCATCTATTATATTGCCTGCCCGCAAGTCTATACCTGCGACCAATCGCCAATATAGCAGATAATAAAAAATTAAAAGAACTGCCCGGGAGAAATTCCGGGCTTTTTTTATTGACTGAAATTACTTGTATGGTATTTAAAGACGAATAAAAACAGTAAGAGAATTTTTAAACAGCCAAGCGCTTCCTAGAACAAAAAAACTTCCTTAATTTTGTGTCACAAATTTTTAAAAACACAAAAAAATATATATCATGAGTTCATTTGACGTAGTCGTTATAGGTTCAGGTCCTGGTGGATATGTTGCTGCAATCCGAGCTGCACAATTAGGTTTTAACACCGCAATCATTGAAAAATACAGTACTTTAGGAGGAACTTGCCTGAACGTTGGATGTATTCCGTCAAAAGCATTGCTTGATTCTTCGCACCATTACTATGATGCCGTTTCGCATTTCAAGGAACACGGAATCGAAATAACCGGAGAAGTAAAATTCAGCATTGAACAGATGGTTGCCCGCAAAGGAACCGTGGTAGACCAGAACGTTTCAGGAATCAAATATCTTATGGATAAAAACAAAATTACTGTTTTCCAGGGAGTTGGTTCTTTTGAAGATGCAACGCACATCAATGTAACCAAAGCCGACGGTTCATCTGAAACTCTTGAAGCAAAATATACGATTATCGCAACCGGCTCGAAGCCATCTACCTTACCGTTTATCAAAATTGACAAAGAAAGAATCATCACATCAACAGAAGCTTTGAATTTAAAAGAAGTTCCTAAACACCTGATTGTTATTGGTGGTGGTGTTATTGGTTTGGAATTAGGGCAGGTTTACCTGCGTTTAGGAGCACAGGTTTCTGTAGTAGAATATCTGGACAGAATCATTCCGGGTATGGATGCCGGTTTGTCAAAAGAATTGACAAAAGTATTGAAAAAGCAAGGAATGAAATTCTATACGTCGCACAAAGTAAAATCAGTTGAAAGAAACGGAGATGGTGTTCAGGTTCAGGCTGAAAATGCAAAAGGCGAAACTATTACTCTTGATGGTGATTACTCTTTAGTATCAGTAGGACGTCGTCCTTATACTGACGGATTAAATGCTGAAAAAGCAGGGGTGAAAATTACAGAAAGAGGCCAGATTGAAGTAAATGACCATTTACAGACTTCGGTTCCGAATATTTATGCAATTGGTGACGTAATCAAAGGTGCCATGTTAGCGCATAAGGCAGAAGAAGAAGGTGTATTTGTTGCAGAAACTCTTGCCGGACAAAAACCGCATATTGATTACAACCTGATTCCGGGAGTTGTTTATACCTGGCCGGAAGTTGCCGCTGTTGGAAAAACAGAAGAGCAATTGAAAGAAGCAGGAGTAGAATATAAAGCAGGAAGCTTCCCATTCAAGGCTTTAGGACGTTCGCGTGCTAGCGGTGATACAGACGGTTTCGTGAAAATCCTTGCCGATGCTAAAACAGATGAAGTTTTAGGAATCCATATGATTGGTGCAAGAACTGCCGATTTGATTGCGGAGGCAGTTACAGCAATGGAATTTAAGGCTTCTGCTGAAGATATTTCAAGAATGAGCCATGCTCACCCAACCTATGCTGAAGCTGTAAAAGAAGCGGCACTTGCTGCAACAGACAACAGGTCAATTCATATGTAACAGAATCTAATTATGATAAAAAAACCCGCTTTCAAAAGAAGCGGGTTTTTTCATACCTGATATAGCGATTATTTTTCACAACTAAATCGTAATTTTGTCTCCAAATAAAGCATTCTTGAGAACATCCATCATTATAGAGGTCCAAAACCCAAAGGAATTTAAACAGCAGCTTTTAGGCTGGTCCGAACAATTCCGCGAAGCCCTTTTTTTAGACAGCAATGACTACCGTCAAAATTATACGTCTTTTGATGCAGTGCTTGCCGTCGATGCTTTTACGTTAATCCAGACAGACGAGCATAATGCTTTTGAAGACCTGAAACAATACCAGCAAACGACTAAAGACTGGCTTTTTGGCTATCTTTCGTATGATTTGAAAAATGATACGGAAGCCTTAATATCTGACAATTTTGATGGCTTGCACTTTCCTGACCTGTTTTTTTTCCAACCTAAAAAACTTTTCTTTTTGAAGGGCAATCAGTTGGAGATTTGTTACCTGAATATGTGTGATGATGAAATAGAGGAGGATTTGGAAGCAATCAACAAACAGGTTACTCTGGTTAACGCTGCACAAAAATTAAAAATACAGCAACGCATTTCTGAACAGAGCTATTTGCAAAAAATTTCAGAGATGCAGCAACATATCCATAGGGGAGACATATATGAAGCCAATTTCTGCATGGAATTTTTTGCAGAAAACGCAACAATTAATCCTATAGCAACTTATAAAAGTCTGAATAAGATTTCGGAACCGCCTTTTGCCGTATTTTTTAAAAACAACAAACAGTATCTTTTATCGGCTTCACCGGAAAGATACATAAGGAAAGAGAAGGATAAGATTATTTCGCAGCCTATTAAAGGAACGGCAAAAAGACATCCCGATTTTCAGGAAGACGAAGCCATAAAGCAAAGGTTATTATCCAATGAAAAAGAGCGTTCGGAAAATATCATGATTGTTGACCTGGTGAGAAATGATTTGTCGAGAACGGCTGCAAAAAATTCTGTAGAAGTGGAGGAACTTTGCGGGGCTTATACCTTCAAACAGGTGCATCATCTGATTTCAACAGTTGTTTCCGAAGCAGATAAAGAAAAATCTGCTGTAGAAATTATCAGGACAACATTTCCTATGGGAAGTATGACGGGAGCGCCAAAAATCTCTGCAATGAAAATTATTGAAGACCTGGAAGAAACCAAACGAGGTCTTTACAGCGGGGCTGTGGGGTATTTTACACCAGAAAACGATTTTGATTTTAATGTTGTCATACGTAGTATATTGTATAACCAACAAAACGGATATGTTTCCTTTTCTGTTGGCAGTGCCATAACAGCGTTATCGGTTGCTGAAAAAGAATATGAAGAATGCCTGTTGAAAGCAAAGGCCATGCGTGAAGTATTGGAATCGTAAGGTGCTAGGTATTCATTTTTCCTTTTTATATCTTTGGAAATGCTTTTAAAATTTCAAAAACATTTAGCTGAAAACCTTCCTTTCTTAAAAGAAAAAAAACTGTTATTGGCACTTAGCGGAGGTCTTGACAGCATGGTTTTGGCACATCTTTTAAAAGAATCGGGTTGTACTTTTACAATGGCACATTGTAATTTTCAACTTCGCGGAAATGAAAGTGATGGGGATGAAAAATTTATCATAGATTTTGCTTCACAAAACAAAATTCAGTTATTTGTAACCCGTTTTGATACAGAAAGTTTTGCTACAGATAATAAACTATCAATTCAAGTAGCGGCACGGCAACTTCGCTACATTTGGTTTTATCAGTTGCTTGAAGAAAACAAGCTCGATTATATACTAACGGCACATCATCTGGATGACAATCTGGAAACTTTCCTGATTAATCTGACACGAGGCACAGGACTGGATGGATTGACAGGAATCCCTGCCCAAAACAACAGGATTGTACGTCCGCTTCTGAATTTTAGCCGGGAAGAAATCCGAAATTTTGCCGTTGAAAATAAAATTGAATGGAGGGAAGACAGTAGTAATGCATCCGACAAATACCTCCGGAATAAGCTGCGTCATGATATTATTCCAATCCTGAAAAGCCTGAATCCTTCTTTTTTGGATTCTTTTCAGGATACTCTGAATAATCTGCAACAGGCAAAATCATTGGCAGAAGATGCTTCGGTTTTGGTTTATAAGCAGGTCGTTTCTGAAAAAGAAAACCAGAAGCATTTCAATATTTCAGAACTGAAAAGACTGGCTAATTATAAGGCCTATTTGTATGAATGGCTAAAACCTTTCGGATTCAGAGCGTGGGAAGATATTTATGAACTCACAGAAGCCCAATCCGGAAAAATAATTCTCTCTGAAAACTACAGGCTGCTGAAAGATAGAGAATATCTGATTTTAGAGCCTATCAAAGAAAAAGATTCCGGCATTTATGAAATAATTGGCAATGAAATCAAGACGCCCATACCTCTGAAAATCTCGGAAACAGACCAAATAATAAAGGCTTCAGATACTCACCGGATTTATGTAGATAAAGAAACGTTAAAGTTTCCGTTGCATATTAGAAAATGGCGGGAAGGTGACTATTTTTGTCCGACTGGAATCGATGGAAAAAAGAAAGTCAGCAAGTATTTTAAAGACGAGAAAATGTCTTTAAGCGAAAAAGAAAATACATGGCTGCTGATTTCTGACAATAAGATAGTCTGGATTATAGGAAAACGTTCAGACCGTAGATTTTATGTAAGCAATACAACTCAACAAATATTAAAAATAGAAATCCTGAAATGAAAAAAATAAGCCTCCTGCTGTTCTTCTTCTTCGCCCTTGTTTCTTCTCATGCGCAGATTTTAGACCCTGTAAAATGGACTTCCAAAATAGAAAAACTATCTGATACAGAATATGAAATGACTTTTGACGGTGTGATTGAACCGGAGTGGCATATGTATTCTCAATTTACGCCAGAAGGCGGTGTAAATCCATTGGAAGTATTGATGAATAATGGTGAGGGTAATTTTGAGGCAACAGGTAAAGCCGAAGAAAGTAAAACCCGTACTGAATTCAACGATATTTTTAAAATAGATGAGATCTTTTTCGAAAATACCGTACAGCTAAAACAAAAGATTAAGATTACTAATAAAGACAATAACCTTGTACAGATTGAACTGTCGTATCAGGTCTGTAAAAAGGTCTGCATCCAGCAAAATAAATATTTTGAGTTTGACCTGAAAAATCTCACTGCCCAGGAAGTAAAGACGTTTTCTGAACCGGTAACAACCAAAGCCGAAAAAAAAGCAGAAACCGTAACCACTCAGAAACCGGCAAAGGAAACTGAAAAAGGACTTTTGACTATTTTCCTGATTGCTTTTTTCTCTGGTTTTGCAGCCTTACTGACACCTTGTGTTTTTCCAATGATACCGATGACGGTAAGTTTCTTTACAAAACAAAGCAAAACCAAATCCCAGGGAATAAGAAATGCTATATTATATGGTGTTTCAATTATTTTAATTTATGTCATATTGGGTTCATTGGTTACTGCAATTTTTGGAGCAGATGCATTGAATGCCCTTTCAACCAACGTATGGTTTAATATTATTTTCTTTATTCTGCTGGTATTTTTTGCTGCTTCCTTTTTAGGTGCTTTTGAAATTGTTTTGCCGAATTCATGGGCTAATAAAGTAGACAGACAGGCAGACAGAGGAGGTTTTATCGGAATCTTTTTTATGGCGTTAGCCCTGGCAATAGTTTCTTTTTCCTGCACAGGACCAATTGTAGGGTCGCTTTTAGTCGAAGCAGCTTCTAAAGGCGGTATCGCGCCTATTGTGGGTATGGTGGGATTCTCATTGGCCTTAGCGCTTCCGTTTATGCTTTTTGCCTTATTCCCGGGATGGATGAATTCACTTCCAAAATCAGGCGGATGGTTGAATACGGTTAAAGTTTCGTTAGGATTCTTAGAGTTAGCCTTTGCATTTAAATTCCTTTCAAAGGCAGATTTGGTAATGCAGACTCATTTACTGGAAAGAGAAGTTTTCCTTGCCATATGGATTGCCGTGTTTGGTGCCTGGGCGTTCTATTTATTCGGAAAGATAACATTGCCGCATGATAGTCCGCTGACCCATATTTCTGTAGGCAGGTTTTCATTAGGTCTTTTGGTATTATCGTTTACGATTTACCTTATTCCGGGACTTTGGGGTGCCCCGTTAAAAATTATTAGCGGTTTCCCTCCGTCTATAACTTATAGCGAGTCACCGTATGGAGTTGGAAACTCAAAAGGAGGAGGGACTTCTTCCGGCGAAGCACTTCCCGAAGGTGCAAAATTAGCAGTTCACGATATTGTTGCTTTTACAGATTATGACCAGGGTGTTGCCTATGCTAAAAAAGTAAATAAACCAATTTTATTGGACTTTACCGGATTTGGCTGTGAAAATTGCCGTAAGATGGAGGACTTTGTATGGTCTGACAATAATATCCAGTCTATTCTAAAAAATGATGTAGTGTTGATTTCCTTATATGTGGATGAAAAGCAGGAACTCGCAGAAGCTGAAAAATATGTTTCTAAAGAAACCGGAAGAAAAATCAAAACTAAAGGTAACAAATGGAGTGATTTTCAAATCACAAGATATAAGGCAAATGCACAACCGTATTATATTATTCTGGATTCAGAAGGAAATGATTTAAATGAGCCTGTAGGATATACTCCCGATAAAGAAGAGTATGAAGCCTGGTTAAAATCAGGAATTTCAAAACATAAAAAAGGGGGATTGTAAAATCCCCCTTTTTTTTTAATTTTTTTATCGATTATCCGAAACTTTATATCAGGATAGATTTCATAATTCATACTTTTTGCTTAGCGACTCAGCGTCTTTGCGAGCAACTGTTTTTATTCTTGGTTACCAATTAGTTTCCGTGCAGCAATCTGCACCGGGTCCCAAACAGGAGAGAAGGGAGGCGCATAGGATAAGTCCAAATCGATAATGTTTCTCAAGGTGAGTTTATTCGTAAGTGCGACTGCCAGCACATCAATTCTTTTTGCGGCGCCTTCTTCACCAATAATCTGTCCGCCAAGCAGTTTTCCTGTGTTCTTTTCGGCTATAAGTTTTACACAGATATCTTTGGCATCCGGATAATAATGGGCTCTGGTTTTGGATTGTATGGTTGCCGTTATGTAGTCTATTCCTAAAGTTTTTGCTTCTTTTTCCAGTAGTCCGGTTCGGGCTACTTCATAGGAGCATATTTTACAGACGGCTGTTCCTACAATTCCGGGAAAAGTAGCCTTTTGCCCCAGAATGTTTTTTCCGGCAACTACACCGGTTTTATTCGCTACGGTTCCTAAAGCTACATGAAAAGGTTTTTTGCTTACAAGATGGTACGTTTCGGCACAATCACCCGCAGCCCACACATTTCGGATATTGGTTCTTTGTGTTCTGGAAACTTTAACGGCTCCTTTTTCAGACAGGGCAATCTTTGAATTTTTTAGAAAAGCAGTATTTGGGCTTGTTCCCATTCCTAAAATGACCATATCGGCTTTCAGTTTCTGCTTATTCGTCACAACCGCAGAAACGGTATCGTCTTTGACTTCAAAGTGCCTGAGTTCTTCTTTAAGATAAATAGTGACTCCCAAATTCTCCATAGCCTCACGAATGGTCTTGCCCATGTCAGGGTCAAGGGTGTTCATGATTTCTTCGGAACGATTAATTAAGGAAACTTTGAGGCCTTTGATAAGAAGGGCTTCGGCCATTTCTAATCCAATATAACCGCCACCAACAATGACTGCGTGTTTCGGTTTCTTATTTTCTATATAGTGATTGATTTTTATACCGCTTCTTAATGTTGAAACGCCAAAGACGCCATCAGCATCCCTGTTTTCTACTTCAGGACAATACGCTTTTCCTCCGGTAGCAATCAGCAGCTTGTCATAATTTTCCCAGAATTGTGTTTTTTCAAGACTGTTTTTAACCAAAACTCTGTTATGGTCTGTGTCTACTTCAAGTACTTCATGCAGTATACGCGCATCAATATTATATTTCTTTTTGAATTGTTCCGGCGTCCTTATAATGAGTTCATCGGAAGAACTTACTTTTCCTGAAATAAAATACGGAATGCCACAAGCGGAATAGGAGGTATATTCCGATTTTTCAAATACGATGATCTCAATTTCTTTGTTTTCCCGTCGCACTTTCGAAGCGGCGCTCATTCCGGCAGCATCGCCGCCAATTATAATAAGTTTCTGTTTTTTCATAAAATAAAATCAGCCAAGATGCTTAAATGTAAACATTTTGGCTGATATAAAAAAGATAGGGAGAGATTACTTTTTGAGGAATACTTTGAATCGGGTTCCTTTCCCTAATTCCGATTCAATTTCTATTTTTCCGTTTAACTTCTGTACCATTTTTTGTACGGTTGAAAGTCCTATTCCGGTTCCTTTTGCTTCGAAACGGTCTGTTTTTCCTAAAGTTTCAAAAATGTTGAAGATTTTGTGATGGTTGGCTTTATCGATACCGCAGCCATTGTCTTCAATAGAAATAATATTAAAATCTTCTGTTTCAGAAAAATCAATATGGATGATGCCTTTTGGCTTATCGTTGTATTTTATACTGTTGCTGATAAGGTTATAAAAAATCTGTCCCAAAGCCATTTTATTGGAACGAATCTTATGATTCTTTTCGGGGAGTATGAACTGAAATTCATTTTTAGTATCCAGTATATCAATGAGATATTGCATGAAGTCATTGAGCCTGATATTTTCATTGGCAATAACCTGTTCGTTGTCATATTTGTAATACTCTAAAATGGCATCTACCAGTTTTTTCAACTCTTCGGATGATTTGTAAATATAACCCAGCATCTGCATTCCGTCTCCGTCAAGCTGGTCATGATTGCTTTCCTGAAGTAACCGGGTCAACATCATGATATTGTTCAAAGGAGATTTGATATCATGTGAAACGATAGAAGCAAATTGCTCCAGGTCTTTATATTTGGAAAGCAGCATGTTGTGGTTTTCCATTAATTGGAAATTCTTTTTCCTTAATTCCAACAGATTGATAACCTGATTGGCTAATTTTTCTAAGGCCAGTAGTTGGAAATTATCCAAATTTCTCGGTTGGTTGTCAATAACGCACAACGAACCTAAAGCATGGCCGTTCGGATCAACTAAAGGCACACCTACATAACAACGAACGTTAGGATAACCAATAACATTAGGGTTGTCATAAAAACGGTCGTCTTCAAGCGAATCTGACACAATCATCATTTCGCGTGGATTATTTAATGTATGGGCACAAAAAGAAGTATCTCTGGCTCCTTCTGAAAATTCAAGGCCAATTTTTGATTTGAACCATTGGCGGTCTTTATCAACCAGTGTAATGGTTGAAATAGGAGTATGGCAGATTTCAGAAGCGAGTTTGACTATGTCATCGAAATCTTTTTCCGGAGCGCTGTCTAATATTTTATAAGCCAATAAGGCATCAAGACGCTCCTTCTCATTGTGTGGTATTTGAGGAAAAATCATTGGAAGCGAATAAATAGGTTATATTTTACTTATACGAAAAAAATAGGTTAATGGTTTTTTAGTTTTTTAATAAATGATAAAAATATTCTATTTCTAATTTGGTTCGACATTTATTATGGAGTTTAACAGATTTGTGCCTAAAATTTTTCCTGTTTCCAAATAAGAAATTTAGTATTTTAGCTTAATTAATTTAGTATACGCCATGTTAGTAAAAGTTTATGGAAGCGCCGTTTTTGGCGTAGAAGCCACAACAATCACCATTGAAGTAAATATCGATAAAGGTATAGGCTACCACCTGGTAGGATTGCCGGATAATGCCATAAAGGAAAGCAGCTATCGCATTGCTGCGGCATTAAAAAATAACGGCTACCAACTGCCGGGAAAGAAAATCACGATTAACATGGCTCCGGCCGATTTAAGAAAGGAAGGTTCTGCTTACGACCTGACTTTGGCTATTGGCATTCTTGTGGCATCAGGTCAGTTACAATCTGATGAGGTGGACCGTTATGTTATTATGGGAGAACTTTCGCTAGATGGAAGCCTGCAGCCAATTCGCGGAGCTCTGCCCATTGCAATCAAAGCTAAAGAAGAAGGTTTTAAGGGCTTTTTTCTGCCAAAACAGAACTTAAAAGAAGCTGCAATTGTTTCGGACCTGGAAGTATATGGTGTTGAAAATGTACAGGAAGTCATTGATTTTTTTGAAGGTAAGGGAAATATAGTTCCTGCCGTTTTTGATACCAGAGCGGAGTTTTATAAGACTTTAGAATTTCCGGAGTCTGATTTTAGCGATGTAAAAGGGCAGGAGTCCATTAAACGCTGTATGGAAATTGCAGCAGCAGGAGGACACAATATTATATTGATTGGTCCGCCAGGTGCCGGTAAAACAATGTTGGCAAAACGTTTGCCCAGTATTCTACCACCTATGACTTTACGGGAAGCACTTGAAACCACAAAAATTCACAGTGTAGCGGGAAAAATAAAAGAAGCCGGATTGATGAGCCAGCGACCATTCCGAAGTCCGCACCATACCATTTCTAATGTGGCATTAGTTGGAGGAGGAAGTTACCCACAGCCCGGAGAAATTTCAATGGCACATAATGGCGTATTGTTTTTGGACGAATTGCCGGAATTCAAGCGGGAAGTATTGGAAGTCATGCGTCAGCCTTTGGAAGACAGGGAAGTTACTATTTCAAGGGCAAAATTTACCATAACCTATCCGTCATCGTTTATGTTGGTGGCCAGTATGAATCCAAGTCCGAGTGGTTTTTTTAATAATTCGGAATCTTCCATTTCATCATCGCCTCATGAAACGAGCCGCTATCTGAATAAAATTTCAGGACCGTTGCTGGACAGGATTGATATTCATATTGAAGTAACGCCGGTTCCTTTTGATAAACTCTCTGAAGAAAGAAAAGCAGAAAGCAGTGCCAGTATCCGGGAACGGGTAATCAAGGCAAGAGAAATTCAGGTATTTCGGTTTTCGGACTATGAAAAAGTAAATTACAATGCCCAGATGTCAACCCGACTGATTCGTGAGTTTTGCCCGTTAGACGAGAATTCGAAGGAATTATTAAAATCGGCTATGGAAAGGTTGAATCTTTCCGCCAGAGCCTATGACCGGATATTAAAAGTAGCCCGTACGATAGCTGATTTGGAAAGTGCAACAGACATAAGTTCGCACCATATAGCGGAAGCCATTCAATACAGGAGTTTGGATAGGGAAGGTTGGTTGGGGTAATATGGCATTAAGTCAAATCTATTTCAAGATGGATATCAAGAGGTTCAAGCTTAAATAAATCGGAATCAATTTCTTTGGTTATAACAGCACCTTCATTTCTATAAAAATCAATGGTTGCCTTCGTTGGCGTAGCAGAAATGTAGAGTTTTTTTGCTCCAAAATCCAATGCAATTTTTTTGCATTCCTCAATCAGTTTGTGGCCAATTCTTTTTCCTCTGTAATCAGCACTGACATACAGAATGTCCATCTTGCAATATTCTGAACGGATTCCTCTTTTTTTGTTTTCAACGGAAGCTACACCTGCAATCGTATCGTTGTCAAAAGCACCGATAACTTTTCCTCCTTCTTCAAGAATACGGTTCTGTGAAGTGATAATATATTCCAGTTCTTTAGGGTCAAAAGCTTCCACAACACAATATTCGGGTTTGAGAATCAGCGCTCCATTTACATATTTGTAAATTTCGTAGATTATTTCTGAACGATTAATCTCTTTGATTGTAATTAGTTCAGCTTTTTTTAGTTCTCTAAAAGTAAGTTCCATGCTCATTTTTCAAATGTAACACTTATAATAAACTCCGACAGGGTTTAAACCCTGTCGGAGTTTTATACTTCAATTTATTTTATAAATTTATTTGAATAAATGATTTGGCCGTTATCTTCAATCGTTACTAAATAGAGACCATTTGCTAAATCACCAACATAGATTTGGGAATTTTCACTGTCTATTTGCTTAGTGCTAATTGTTCTTCCTTGAATATCCACAAGTTTAAACGTTGCATTCTTAATTCTAAGATTGTTAATGTTTATATAGTCAACTAAGGGGTTTGGATAAACATTGATGTTTTTTGGATTGGTATCTTTAAGTTGTTTACGAAAAGCAATTGGTGGACTATATGGAGTAAATTTCCATTGTTGACGAGGTTCATTATCAATTTTAGGCAATGCTACTAAATAGCTATTGGTTTCGTCAGAACGGTGCAAATAACCTCTTGTATAGACATTGTTTATTTTGTAACCTGTAGTATTGTCTCCAACTATTTTCCATTCCTGGGCAGTCATAGTAAGTGGATCCAATGTTTGTATATATCTTCCCTGGCAATTGACCGCTTGAAGGTCAAGTGAATTGTGAAGGTATTTATCAGTATCATAATTTTGTATTTTGTAATGTCCTGTTCCCAAATTGATCACTTCCCAAACTTGATTGTTCGAATAAGAACTGCCTGAAATAGTTGTTGAATTGACATAAGGAAGGCTTGAATTTTTTTGAAGGTATTGATTGTTGTCGAAATTGCTTATGGTGTATAGTCCGGAGGCTAAATTCATGGAAAAATTATTCGCTTCCTGAAAAGTAATGTTATAAGCATAATTATTAGTATTGAACATGTTGACTCCACCAACATTATAATCCGATAGTTCCTCTATTAATACGCCATTTACTGTGAAATTTTCAAAATGTACACCATTGACAAACCTTTCACAGTTAATTCCTTTTATTGAGGAAGGTTTTTCACCACTTCCATTATAGCTTAAATTTTCAAAACGGATATTCTCAACTGTTTTACCATCAGTCATTGCAGCACCAACACCCCCGCTTTCAACATTTACGGATAATAATCTGCCATTAGAAAAATCTTCAACCCGAATGTCTTTAAATAGAAAATTATTGCACTTATTTCCATCGGAGCAATTAATAGATATCGCTCCTAAAAAATCTCCTGCATCTTCACGAACAGTTCCATCCGGATCAATCCAAAGTTCGTCATGCTCTAAAATATCTATATTATTAAAGAATAAATTGTAAATGTCCAGGCCTTCAATGCCATCTCTTTCTTCATTGCCATGCCAGCCTATTTCTATTGGATGCGCTTTATCAGCGTATAAACTTGTGTTTTTTACGGTTATATTTAATGCAGGTCTGTTTAGATAAGTTTCTTCCCAACTTGGTGGAGTATATCTGGAAGCGTATATGGAAATACAATCGTCTGAGGTTCTTAGAAAACAATCGTCAATTTTGACATCAATACATCCTTTCATATGGATACCATCACCCCATCTAGCTCTTGTAAATGCTTTTACGTTATTTATTTCCACATTAGTGTTATCTCCTAATAACATATTGACATCTTGTGAATCATTGAGGGTCACGCCATCAATTGAGATAGTATCACATCTGAAAAAGGTTATAGGCCTGATATAGTCATAATTGTTAAAAACTTCATTGTATTGTTTTCTATAATTGGTCAAATCGATGATACCTCTGCCATATATTTTAACGTTGCTTACATCTTCACCTATGATTCCGCCTTTTAAGATACCGCCACCTTGAATATATATTTCGTCATTGTCCAGTAGTTTTATTCGGGCTTTATAATTTGAATAATCTTCGGAAACGGGTCTTACAATTAAAACCGCTCCAGGCATTATATGGATTTTTTTATGTTGAGTATTTAGGCTTAAATCATATTCATGTATTCCCGGTGGGTAAACATGTACATTGGGTCCGGTTGGAACAGGGTAATTTAAAATATTATTAGCAAAAAGGTGTAAGCCACTGTATCTATCACCTAAAAGTTCAACTGAAAATTTTCCAGGTTCTGTTAAAGTGAAAGTAATTTTATCATTACTAACTGTAGGAATAATGTTTTTAGATATTGGTCTTATTAATACATCATTGGAATTGTATGGTGTAGGTCCTGAATTCCAAGTAATTTCAACTGTTACAGAACCGCTAAAATCAAAATTAACAAATGAAGACATATTGCTTTTAGTCAAAGTTCCATGAGTATTATTTACAAAAGTACTATAGACAAATAAATTCTTCCATTCAGATGAGTTTGTTTCTTTTACCCTGACAGAATATCTGGTATTTCTACCTACATTATAATTTGCAGGTGTAATTCCTGTCAGACCCGTTAAGGGTGCATCTAGAGGGGGGTTATCCAGTACTAATGTGTCTGGAGGATTGGCGTAGGTAATTAATTGAGAAAACGCATTTAGTGTCATAAAGCACATTAGCAGTGCTAAATAGATAGTTTTTTTCATGTTTGTTAAAAGATTTTGGTGTATAGTTATTAAAAAAGGATTCAACAGAATCCTTTTCTTTTATCGTATTTCAGCAAAAGTATCACCTTGCTTTATGTCTCCGGTCTTAAATCCTTTGTTAAACCAATACATCCGTTGTTCTGAAGTTCCGTGTGTAAAAGAATCGGGAACAACCTGTCCTTGCATTTTCTTTTGAATGGCATCATCACCAACAGCATTCGCGGCACTTAGGGCTTCTTCAATATCGCCGGGTTCTAAGATTTGATTCATTTCTTCGTTATAATGTGTCCAGACACCGGCATAGAAATCAGCCTGAAGTTCTAAGGCTACGGAAAGTTTGTTGGCTTCGGCTTCACTTAGTCCTTGCTGCATCTGTCTCATTTTGGCTGAGGTTCCTAAAAGCGTCTGTACGTGATGACCAATTTCATGCGCTACTACATAGGCCACGGCAAAATCGCCGCCTTTGGCCCCAAATTTTGATTTTAATTCGTCAAAGAAAGTCATGTCCATATACACCTTTTGGTCACCGGGACAGTAGAATGGGCCGGAAGCAGAACTGGCACCACCGCAGGCAGTGCTTACCTGTCCGCTAAACAAAACCAATTTTGGAGCTTTGTAAGTCCAGCCGTTTTCTTTGAAAATTTTTGTCCAGACATCTAAATTATCTATAAGCAAGGCATTTATAAATTCTCCTTCTTCTTTTTCTTTGGCAGTCAGTTCTCTGGATTCTGTTGGGGCTGACTGTCCCTGCTGCATTTGTTCTAAAATAGGAGCAAGATTTTGGGCACTTTCGCCTCCAAAAATGTTAATTAATAAGATGATAATTCCAATAAGTCCACCTCCGGCAACTACTTTGCCAGTTGAACCAAGACCTCGTCTGTCTTCCAGGTCATCACTTTTTCTTCTGCCTTGCCATTTCATGATTTTGTGTTTTTATACAAATTAAATACATTTTTGAATAAAAAGTAAATAATTATGAGAATGGAATTAGAAATCTTTTTTATTTGTTAATTATTCAGCTAATAAGATATCGGTTCCAGACCTGGTCTCCTAATTTCTGTATGCCATAACCTAAATTTTCAGTTTCTATTTTTTGGGAGGAATTATCTTCAAATGTCAAATGGAGGCATATTTTTTGGTTTTCTTCACAGACATTCCATGTGCCCTTATATTCCTGGGTGTTCTTATTGGGCAGGTAAAGTCCTCCGCCAGATACGCTGCTAAAGGATTCCAGAATATAGAGTACGGTAAAGTCCGGATATAAAAAAAGGGCATATTTTGTTTCTTCATACCAGCCGCCGCCGGAATAATCTCTGTCGCTGTTTGCTTTTTCAAAACGCAAGACTCTATTGGATAAAGTGGCAATCATTTGGTTTACAGATGGGTTCATAGTATACGGTTTTATTTTTTTATTGTTTCAAGAAGAATATCTGGCATATGCTTTCATCAGCTTTTCATCATATCTGTTGGTTTTATAGCCTTTTCCGTTGTACCTAAGAGCAAATTCTGCCCAATTCTTGTTTTTTAGTAGCCTGATAAGATTGTTTTGTTCCAGAAACAGTCCGAAAGCTTTTAAGTGTTCACCTTCGTTTAGGTACATTTTCTCTACAAATTCGTCTATGCTCGCATAGCCTAATGATGGAGCGTTGAATCCCATGATTTGGTACAATCCCCAGGAAGCCGAACAGTAAGCTGCTTCCCTAAAAAGAACATCGGGGTTAAGGTCGGCGGCTTTTTCCAAACGGTCATATTCACCTGAACCGCCTACATAATATTTTTTAGTATAGTTTTGATATAAAATATTTTGAGTGTCATTATTTACATAATTACTACAATTGATATTTCTCTTGTCCAATTCTCTCCAAAAGACATGTCCTTCAAATAAAATCTTTGGGCGTCCGTCAACAAGAAAACCTTTTCCGCCGCTTTCTACTTCATTGACTGCTTTTACAATGGCAAGTTCCAGATTGTGAAAACCGGCAAAATCCATAAGATTCTGTTCTGAAAGCAGTTTGTTGTTGGAAGCATATCCAACATTGGCAATCTCTAAGAGTCTGGACCAGGTTTTAATCCCGACAATTCCATCCACAACCAAAGAATGGCTTAGCTGGAAATCTCTTACGGCCTTTTCGGTGTCCGGACTGAAGTAATTGGATACCAGTAAGGGATATCCTAGTTTTTGCAGGAGTTCATTCAGGTAATTCACTTCTGCCGACTTTGTTCCTAATCGAATTGTTTTCATTGGTTAATGGTTATTTTAGATGAGGTGGAGTAATCAAATACATGATTTTGCGATTTGACAAGGTTGTCGTTCTTGTCAAAGTAGTTTACCTTATAGGATAACAGCGTATTGGTTGAAATGCTGTTCTTGACGATAAAATTGAATAATACCGGAATAGCAAATTCAGCTTTTAATTTTTCAATGGTGAATCGGCTTCCGGTTTGTTCCACAAGCAGTTCCATAGTGATTTTGGAAGTGGCAGTTTTCTGTTTTTTGATTTCAATTTGCAGGTAGCGGTTGTAGCTGGTGGATTGGGAAACAATCTGGCTGAATTCGGAACTGATATCTTCAATACTTTCAAAATCAAAAAAAATATTTTTTACCGTAGATGATTTGGTATTAGGATTTAAGGCGATACTATCTAAAATCTTACTTTCACTACTGATTAAGTCAGGAAATTTGTTGAAATAGGTGCTGTTGAAATAGGCAGTATTTTCATTATTGACAAACAAGACGGAATTAAGCCTGCATTTTGAGATGGACTTGTTACTGATTTTAATTGTTTTGGAGGTATTGTCAATGACAGATTCAATCATTTCACCAATCGTTTTTTCCAGATTGAGTTCAATAATGCTGGTGTCTTTGATTTCTTTGTGCCTGAAATTGATATTTGCGAATTGGGATATGGTGTTGTTCAGGGCATTAATCAATATACTGGCTTCCGAAAGGTTTTCCGTTGACAGATTGAACAGGAAATGTTTGCCGTCTGTAGAGATATCAGACTGTTGCAGGAAATAATTACCACTGATTTCATAATTGGATTCGATGTCATTAGGAAAAAGAAACTGGACTTTTTCAAAATAATCGGTCTTGTCGCCGTCTATATAGTTGTTTTGCAGCAATTCAATTTTCAGTTTCGCCAAATCAAATTCGGACAGGTTGGGCCCTAAGGCAAACTGAAAGTTGATTTTAGAGATTTCTTCCTGGGTACTCGTTCCGTCTTCATAAGCATGAAATATGGTAGAAATACAAGGTTTCATGGTATCGAGGTCGCGTGATAGCCCGTATGTTTTTGAGATAAGCAAAAAGGTGTTGGGTTGTAATGTGGATTTGTAGATGGAAAGTTTGCTGAAATGGATTCCCGGAACAAAAATTTGTTTGAATTGGGAAAAATCTTCGTTGAGATTGAATGGATTATTGATAAAACCGCCACCAATGGTTTTATAAAGGCTTGTAGCAGTATCTGAAGACAGAGGATAATTCAACGTTTTGTTTACCCGCAGGAGAAAAGTACTTTTTACCAGTTCTGCCTGTACATCCGTATTCAGGTGGTTTTCCTTTTGAATTTCCAATATCGAACGTCTTGAGATTATGGTATTCGGGGCATTTGATTTGATGACGAGCGGATTGCTTAGGATGGATGTTTTTGGTGTCCTGATGTTTTCTGTTCTTGGTTCGTTTCCGAAGAATTTCAGGTTTTTTATGGAACCGATATTCCGGGCTACTAAAAAATTCTTCCTGAATTTGGAATAGCCTTTAAATTCAAAAAACAGGTCGATACTACTTTTGAGGTTATTGATTTGGGTAATCAGGTTAAGAAATGCGATTTTGACAGCTTCATCCTTTAAATCAAACTGGATTTCATTTTTTTCGGGTGTTACTATGCCGTTAATTTTGATGCTGTCGTCTTTTATTTTGAGGTTTAATACAGCTTCCTTCAGGTTTAGGGTGATATTCTTTTCATTGGCTTTTAAAGGCTTGTTTTTGATGGTGTATTTGAGCGTCACCCTTCCCATAAGTCCGCTGTTTTTTCCGGATTTATCCAATACATTTTCATAATAGAAAAGCGTATTGTTGTTTGGTGCTATTTCAATTTCGGGGAAAAGCAGGGTGATATTGCTATCGCTATAGTCTTTAAAAGAGGCACTTTCATCTATTGCTGTATCTCCGTCGATTAAAGGAAAATAGCTGTTGATTGGAAGGATACCTATGACAGGTCTGTCAATATTGATAGAATGGATAATAGGATGTTCAATAACAGTGAAAGGTGTATCAGGACTTACCACCGTAGTAAATGAGTTACTCGGCTTTGCGGGTTCCAGATTGAATCGATTGGTAGGAACCAGTTTTGTCCCTTCCAGTTTAAAGGTTTTTAAGTCAGGCATGATTTCTAATTTTGAGAATCTTTGGGTTTTAGTAAACAAAAGGGACATTTGTCCCTTTTGTAACTGTTTAAAAAAAATACTATTCCATGAATGGAGCTCTTATTTTTTCGATGTCGGCATTTTGCGCATCGGTTCCTGTTGGAATTTCAAATAAGATATCACCTTCCAGATAATCTATTTTTTGGTAATCTGTTGAAATGGTAACCTTTTTAGCTTTTTTACCAATCTTGCCCTTACAGGTATATTTTACCTTGTATTCTGTAGGCTTGATGTTATAGTCTAATTCATACCAGGCCTTATAAGGAAGCATTTCCTCATAGTTATCTGCTGTGAATTTGAACTTTTTAGTTGCCATTTTGTCTGCTTTAAATGTGACTTCCAGCGTATCTGATTCAAACAATTCTTCAGTAGACAGGTTGTAATTAATCATGTTCTGAACCAATAGCGGAATGAAGATTTTGGTACCTTCAAATTCATATTCATTGACAGTGTCTTTCAGTTTTACCCGTTTGTCTTTTTCATACATGATATTCTGTCTTACCTTAACTTTGCTTGCTCCGTTGTTTTTTACGAAGTCAAAAACGAAAGCATTTTTTTCTTTGGATTTGTCGTTCCAGGTAGCAGGGAAGATGGCATCGATTTCTTTGCCGGCTCTGCTTGTGGTTTTTACATACGGAGTGCCTTCCGGAGCAATCATTCTTCCGGAACTTTTCCAGATAATTTTCCCTTTAGAATCCGGATAGCCCACTTCAATAGAAACCTGGCTTACAGGACTGTCATTGACGATGTCGCTGTCTTTGTCTAATTTGATTAATCCTCCGTTCAAAGAAGCAATTACCTGAACTTTTGAAAAATCTTCATCTAATTGGATTTCAGAGATGTATTTTTTCAGTTCTGTTTTGGCTTCAGTTCCGGACTTTAATGTAAGAGGAGTAAGGTTACCGCTGATTTTTGAGCTTAATACTTCAATAGAAGAGAATCGGATACTGTCTGTGAAATTCACTTCTCTAACCTGTTGCCCGGACTTTAAGCTGAATCCCATACTGGCTCCCTGGTTCCAGATATTAAGAAGTTTTTCCGATTCTGAAGTTTCACCTCCAAAATTCTTATCGGTTGGGTCCAGTATCTGCTTTCTCAACAATTCAAAAGCAAAGTCTCTGGCCTTTGTCATCAGCTGTTCTTCCACTTTTTTTCTTTCGGCATCAGAGAACTGATTATCTGTAATGATTTCGGTTGTGATACCGCCTTCTGTTACAATTTTTTCATATTCATGTTCCCAGTTGACACGGAACCAGCTGATTCCTGCACTGAATTTGGAAGAGAAATAGTTGTGTACTTTTTTGGCATTTACAGTAACCTTGATTTCAGTTGTTGGCATATAAGCTTTATACTTTATATTGTTTTCAACAACCAGGTTATTGGTACCATTTTCTAAAGCACTTCTAACCAATGAGGCACTGTTTCTTCCCATTAAGATAGAAAGGGCATTATCGCCAAGTCCAAAAGTGGTTCCGCTGCCTTCTCCCTGAATATTAAATGACCAAGGGTTGGAGCCTCCAAAAGGATTGCTTTGGGATTTTTCACCCACTACGTGCATGGCAATAGTGTTTTCCGTTAGCTGTATCGGCCTTACGTTTGTAGCGTTAAAATCTTTATCGACACCTCTCAGGAAAGAGAAGAGTCCGAATAGTTTTGAAGTTCTCTGGCTTTTGTATTCGGCATCCAGTTTAATCTTTAATTTGTCGATTGCTTTTTTTAGCAATGCTTCCGGCAGGTCAATAGTACTGGTAAGTGTTGTATAGGCTCCTGCTTCTTCTTCAAGTCCTTCGGCACCAATTACAGTAGTACCATCTGCTTCCGATTTGAATACCTGCATAGAGAATTTAAATCTTCCGTCAGGATGTTTGGATAGTCTTGGATACTTCGGATAATAATAGAACTGCATTGGCAATCCGTTATCTCTTAAAAGCATGTTGTTCGGGTCTGGAGAAAAAAGGACTGCGAAATCTGCTCCATCTTCTTTCTCCAAAAGAATTTCTACGGTTCCGGCTCCAGCGTGTGGGTAGCCAAGAGGGGTTACTTGTGACATTTTTTTTAATTTAATTATTAGATTCTTACTCTGTTAAGGTTTTTCAGATTACACCTTGTCTTTTAGCTAAAAACCGACGGTGTAAAATTCTTATTTGGCAATTAGCTGTAAAAGAGCTTATTGCCTGATTTTTTTAAGATTATTTCCTGTAAATTTATTGTAGCGCTTTTCCCGGTTGGGAGAGGAAGAAAGGCTTGCTAAAAAAGGGTAATTTTCCCCTTGCGATATTTTCCTAATTGAGATAGTTTTGGCGATTATTAACAACTTAAACTTGAAAAACATGAAAAGCTCAAAAACTATTTTTTTAGCTGGATTATTTTGTTTAACTTTTTTCTTTCAATCGTGTAGTGAGGATAGAATTTATGACAAGCCAACACAGTTGATCTCTAATGAGTTGGCTACAGAGATGCATATGAATTACAATTCAAAAGCGGTGCGCTCAAAAGCTGAGGATAGTATAAAAGAAGATGCGAATGCAGTATGGTATTCTGTTGAAGAATTGGAAAAGTATATCAATTATATCAAGACAGAAGGAATTAATAAGGGATATAAAGTAGATGGAATCAGATTGTATCTGGGTAGATATCCTGATGACCCGAAATATGCTGAAAAAGCGGGGATGACCACTATATTTTTATCACCAACGGGTGCTAAAACCGATATGCAGAAATCCGGGATGCTGAATGTTTCGACTATGCAGGAAGAGCCTCATTATGATATAACCGATCTTTCAGTGATGAATTATGGTTCAATGGGTAACCCTCCTAAAATGACATATCCTTTCAAAAAATAATGTTAGAGGACTTAAGATTTTATTGCATTTACTTGGCTTTATTAGCGGGAATAGTAGGATTGTTGTTTTACAACAAACTTCCCGGTAATAAGGCTAAGTCCTTGCTAGGTATGATCTTTTTTTCTGTCCTGACAGAGTTTGTAGGCAGCAATCTCACCCGATGGACCGGATGGATTAATTATGGTGTGTATAATTTTTATATGCTCGTTAGCCTTTCTTATTATCTGCTTCTTTTAAAATACCTGTTAGTCCAACGCAGCCATAGAAGATTAGTTGATGTATTCCTGGCTGTTTTTATACTCTTTTATTTCGCTAATTTTATTTTCATCCAAAAAAATATTTCAGAAACATTTACCTATAGTTTTACATTGGGAGTGCTGTTTGTCTTGCTAATGTCCTGTCTGTATCTGGTTGAAATATTTAATTCAAAAAAAATATTGAATTTCAGTAAATCGGTTTTTTTTTGGTTTATCTTAGGCGTCCTGCTTCTTCACGTCCCTTATTTGCCTTTTATGCTGGCTATTAAGTGGTTCCTGATAGAAAGTAATGAAAGTGTTTACAGTCTTGTACTGTTCATTCTCAATGTCTTGATGTATGGTTGTTTTATAATTGGATTTATATGGAGCGAAAAGAAATACAATTACTAGTTATTTCATTAAGTATTGTCTTCTTTACCTTACTGGTGTTAATTTTGGTGCTCTTTTTCTATTTCCACAAGAAAAAAACCAATTTTTTGATTGAAAAAATGGAAGCCGATCTCCATTTTCAGTCAGAATTGGTGAAATCAAGGATAGAAATGAAGGACCAGACACTGACAGAAATCAGCAGGGAACTTCACGATAATATTGGTCAGATTTTGTCTGTTGCCATTATGCAGGTCAACATGTACATCCAAAATCAGAAAGCCATGACCAAGGAGGAACTCGACGACCTGAAAAACATTTTAGGAAAGTCGTTAGATGAAATCAGAACCCTGTCAAGGATTATAAATAAGGATAATTTACTGGAATCCAATTTTTTAGAGGCCATACAACTGGATTTGGACCGTATCCGGAAATTAAAAAGAATAGATTGTAATTTTAGCATAAATGGTGATTTTCCTGAAATAAACGTTGAACACGAACTGATTATATATCGGATTTTTCAGGAAGCGATTCTCAATATCTTAAAGCATTCCCACAGTGAGATTATTGATTTTCAAATAGACTGCCTGGACCATGACAATATTAAAATCAAGCTGATTGACCACGGAATCGGCTTTAATTCAAAGAAGAAAAGCAGCGGTTCGGGATTGAATAACATACATGTCAGGGCTAAGCTCATTGGAGCTTCTGTTTCCGTAACATCTGATAGTTCAGGAACTGTGGTACTGTTTACCTATCCTAAAAGAATTAATCATGAAAACGAATAGAAAAAATAAGGTTATCATCGTAGACGACCATTTGCTGTTTTCACAATCTTTGAAATTTCTGATTAATAGTTTCAGCGATTTTGAAGTCACACACAATTTTGGAAACGGCAAAGAGTTCATACAGTTTCTTCAGGAAGAGGAAAATCTGGACATAGAAGTTGATTTGATACTGCTAGATGTAAATATGCCCATTCTTGACGGATTGGCAACTATGGTCTGGCTAAAGGAAAACCGACCGGATTATAAAGCCATTGCACTTTCTGTTAATAATGAGGAAGATATCATCATACAAATGATTAAAAACGGAGCCAAAGGCTACCTGCTAAAAGACACAACGCCACAGATTTTTTATGATGCCTTGAAAACTGTCATAGAGAAAGGATACTTTTTTACAGAAATGGTTTCCGGTATTTTGGTCAACAGAATCGATAATGAGGACAAAAAGCTAGAATTTAAGGAAAAAGAACTTGATTTTATTAAAAGGGCCTGCAGTGAGAAAACCTATAAGGAAATAGCAGATGAAATGTGCCTTAGCCCCAAAACAATAGATGGTTACAGGGAAAGTATTTTTGCCAAACTGGAAATAAAAACAAGAATCGGACTGGTTTTGTATGCGATTAAAAACAAAATCGTTTGTGTGTAAAACAAAAAAAAGCTCCATCATTTAATGGGGCTTTTTTTGTTTATAGAGTATAAATCTTTTAATAATCTGATGACGAATTTCCTATTTCTTCCAGTTCATTTTTTTCGTCAATACCAATGACATTTGTATAAATCATGTATTGTACAGAAAAAACCAGCGGGATAGTGAAAAGGATACCAATACAGAAAGCAAAAACTCCTAAACCGGCCAGAATTACTGCGACAATCATGAGAGCCAACAGCATAAAGAAATTTCTTGAAACCAGCATCAGGCTCGCCTGTATCGCTTCAAAAGCTTTTAGGTTGCCAAAAATAATCAGCGGGGTAGTGAATAGGGTCAATAAAATGATGATATAACTAATAACTGACCCAAGAATTGTGTTTCCGGTTAATTCCAGGGCAGTACTGATACCGTTACTGCAAAATCCTATTAAAATACCAGCAATTATAATTTCTTTTAGGTATTCGCTTTTGTAATAATAGAAAAGCGTAGAAAAGTCAAAATCTTCTTTTGCATCGGCATGGTGAGCAACCCGCAATATACCCGCATAAAATGGCTTAATAAGTGCGACAGCGATTGCACCCCCAACAAGAGCAACAATGATTCCGGCAGCAGAAAAATTCTGGATTTGAAAATCGGCAATATCCCGCCCAAAAGTACTCAACCCGATGAATATAGCGGCAAGTCCCATTATTATTGCAAAGAATACGATGGAAAGAAGTAATACTCCGGCTCCGGCAATCCACACAATTTTCTGATAATTATTTAAGGCTTGAGAAAGAATCTCTCCAAATTCCAAAGGATAACCACGTTGCTTGATTTCTTCAATCTTTTCTTTAGTCGTAGTAATTTTTTGCATAAATAAGTTTGTCAATTATTGCGCGAAAGTAATCAATATTTTGGAATTATAAACTGAATCAGAGCCATTTCAATAGTTTTCGGATTACTTTCAGTTTATTTCCATAAGGGGCATAACGCAGCGGTATATCAAGCCATGTAGCTTTTTTTACGATAGCCTTCTGGTGTGAAAATGTATCGTAGCTTTTTTTACCGTGATAGGCGCCCATACCGCTGTTGCCAACTCCACCAAATGGCAGCCTTTTGTTTGAAAAGTGTACGACAGTATCGTTAATGCATCCGCCACCAAATGAAAATTTCCGGATAGCGCGTTCTGCAAAAGCTTTGTCATCTGTAAACACATATAACGACAGCGGTTTTTCATATTTTGAAATTATTTTTTCCAGGTCGCTTTCATTTTCATAAGAAATCAATGGGAGCAGTGGCCCAAAAATTTCATCTTTCATGATGGCACTGTCGAAAGAAGGTTCGTCAATAAGTGTTGGCGCAATGTAAAGACTTTCTTCATCGTGGATTCCTCCTGTGATTGTTTTTGCTTCATCTATCATTCCAACCAGTCTTAAGAAATGCTTTTTGTTTATGATTCGCGTAAAATCAGGTGAAAGCTTAGGGTCTTCGCCATAAGCATTTATAATTTCCTGTTGCAACAGGCGGATGAATTTTGTCTTGACTCCTTTGTGTATGAGAAGATAATCAGGAGCAATACAGGTTTGTCCGGCATTGATAAATTTCCCCCAGACAATACGTTTTGCTGCGATTTGAAGATTGGCATTTTTGTCAATTATACAGGGATTTTTACCGCCCAGTTCCAGAGTTACAGGCGTAAGATTCCCGGCTGCAGCTTTTGCAATTTCTTTTCCAACGGCCGGACTTCCTGTAAAAAAGATATAATCCCAACGTTTGGCCAGCTGGCTTTTGGCAATTTCTGCATCTCCTAAAACGGCCACGACTTCCTTAACATCAAAAGTTTCCCGTATGATTTTAGAAATTAAGCTTGATGTATGGGGTGTTAATTCAGAAGGTTTGAGAACAATGGAGTTACCAGCCGCATAGGCCGCAATTAACGGACAGATAGCCAGTTGGAAAGGATAATTCCACGGAGAAATAATCAGTGTTTTTCCATAAGGTTCTGTGTAGATATAATCAGAAGACGGAAAATTAAGAATAGATGCCCGGACTTTTTTAGGTTTAGCCCAGGCATGGATATTTTTTATGGTATCTTTCAGGTCAGATTGCACTACATTTATTTCAGTAAGATAGGCTTCAAAAGCCGGTTTTCCGAAGTCTTTATGCAGTGCCTCTATAATATCATTTTCATGAAGTGAAATGACATGAGAGAATTTTTTAAGCTTTTCTTTTCTTTGATTGATTTCTTGATGGTTCATAATTTTAAAAATTATTGCAATCCGAAACGGAATCCGAGGTAAAAATCTGCCTGTTCTCCGTCATTAATCAAGGCAGTAACCACTGAACTTGACCCTATAAAGAAACCTCCGGCTCTGAATCCCAATCCTGCTGTGAATCCTGAAATTTCATTTGACGCTAACGGAGCAAATACTTCAAAACTTTCTCTGGAATATCGTGGTGTAACCGAAATCACGTTTTGAGCCGTAACCTGGTCGTCTTTGTTATCCTTATTGAATTTTTGCTGTCCGAATACGGTAACGTAGAAATCAGGAATAATTTTTACGTCAGCATAAGCAGAAAAAACCGTTGGAAGTTTTACTTTAAAATCGCTGCCATTGGAAGTAGCAGTCAGATAGCCACTCGAAAGCAATATTTCTTCAATTTCCTTAAAGCTGCTTACGCTTTCAAATTGGTTCAGGTTGAGCGACTGTCCGGCAGGGATATTTAGTTCGTAATTGTTGTTACTGTTGTTATCGGATTTAAAAGTCATGCTTCCAATGTTGCGTACGGCTGCTCCGGCATTGATTTTATAGCCGTCATTATCGTCTTTCCATTGGTAGTTCACTCCCAAATCTGTAGCAAAGCCATTTAATTTTCCAAAAAGAGAACTGGTATAATTGCCAAAATCTGAAAAATCGTCTGCCAAATCTCCTGAATAAGAAATGTTCATTCTTGCTGAAGCATCTGTCATATTCACATTTCCAAGATTGTTTGTGATGGTCCCGGAGAATTTGTCAAGACCTAAATTCGCATAGGAGCCGGGAAAGAGGAGTTTTAAGGTTACGCCCACACTCAACTTGTGTTCCTCTGTTTCATATACATTTCTGGCAACTCCAAAGGCCACTTCGCCCCAGGTGGTTCCGTTGGCGCGCTGATTTTTATCACTTTGGATAGTTGAGGCACCAAAAATACTGTTCAGGGCTCCATTGGTAACGGCATCTCCAATTGTTGGGTCAACATCGGTGAAATTTACTTTTCCATAAGCTTTAGTGCTGAATGAAAAAGCCCATTTTTCTATTTTCATTGCAAAGGCCGGGCCGTATACTTCGCCATCAAAACGGAGGTCGACATCCTTGTTTCCTTCAAATAGCTTTTGTTCCAAATCATCACCGCTAACGAGGTCATCAAAACCCAATCGGTTGTTGGAAAGGTTAAAACTCAAGGAGAATACCCCGACTTCATATTTTGTTTTCAGGTTGGCAAGTTCGGCGGGGTTTGTACTTGCATTTAATAATCCGCCTCTTCTGGAAGTGGTAATTCCGGAAAAATGGTCCTGAGCGAAAGCACTCGTGCCAATCAGTAGGCATAATAAGATTGGTAATTTCATAGGGAAGTTTTTTTAAGTTAAATGTATAGATTTTTTGTATTGGGGATACTAAATTAACGTAAAAAAAGAATCATTATTCTTAAAAATATCAGATTGCTTTCCAAATAGGGTCATTAGGAACGGGTGCGGTTATTTCTAACACCTCTTTGGTAACGGGATGGGTGAGGGTGAGTTTGCGGGCGTGCAAATGAATGCCACCATCAAGATTGCTTCTGTCGGCACCATATTTCAGGTCGCCCTTGATTGGGCTTCCAATAGCCGCCAGTTGTGCCCGGATTTGGTGATGGCGTCCGGTATGCAAATTAATTTCCAGAGCATAATAGTTATTGAGCTCGCGGATTATCGTGTAATCTAAGCTTGCTATTTTACTATCAGGAACTTCTTTGCTATGTGCTTTTGAAGTGTTGTTCTTTTCATTTCTTTTCAGATAATGAACCAGCTTTGCCGAAGCTTCTGCGGGCTTATTTTTGACAACAGCCCAGTATGTTTTTTGCGTTTCCCGGTTTTTGAACAAATCATTGAGCCTGGAAAGTGCTTTGGAAGTGCGGGCGAATACTACGATTCCGGTTGTAGGCCTGTCCAGACGATGGACAACACCCAGAAAAACTTCGCCCGGTTTATTGTATTTTTCCTTGATATATTCTTTTACTACATCGCTTAGGGGTTTGTCGCCTGTTTTATCTCCCTGAACGATGTCGCCTACACGTTTGTTGATGACAATAATATGATTGTCTTCGTGCAGTACCTGAAGATTATTTTTTGTAGAAATGGTTTTCATTGTTTTTTGAAAATTAGATTTCGGCGACTTGGTAGTTCAAATAATCAAAAGACAATTAGTATTGTTCTTTTTCGCTAGGGAAATCGTGTGACTTCACGTCGGTAACATATTTTCCAATAGCATTGGTCATGTCATCATATAAATTCATGTATCTTCTCAAAAATCTCGGGCTAAACTCATTGTTCATTCCAAGCATGTCATGGATTACCAAAACCTGCCCGTCAACGCCACCGCCGGCACCAATTCCAATTACAGGAATGGTAATGCTTTGTGCTACTTTTTCAGCCAATTTTGCAGGAATCTTTTCCAATACCAATGCAAAACAGCCTAGTTTTTCAAGTAATTTGGCATCTTCCAATAGTTTTTCGGCTTCGGCATCTTCTTTGGCACGAACCGTATAAGTTCCGAATTTATATATAGATTGTGGTGTGAGCCCCAAATGTCCCATAACAGGAATACCGGCATTGAGGATTTTTTTGATGGAATCTTTGATTTCGCTTCCGCCTTCTAATTTTACGGCATGGGCACCACTTTCTTTCATGATTCTGATAGAGGAACGTAAGGCTTCTTTTGGGTCAGACTGATAGCTTCCAAAAGGCAAATCCACTACAATTAAAGCGCGTGATGCTGCCCTGACAACACTGGAAGCGTGATAAATCATTTGGTCAAGGGTAATTGGCAGGGTAGTTTCATGACCCGCCATTACATTTGAGGCAGAATCGCCAACCAGAATTACGTCAACACCGGCAGTGTCGACAATTTTTGCCATAGTGAAATCATAGGATGTGAGCATTGAAATTTTTTCGCCATTGGCTTTCATTTCAATCAGCGATTTGGTAGTGATTCTCTTATAATCTTTTTTTGCAACAGACATAGTGTAGGAATTAGAAGATGTAAATGTACAAATTGCTTTATTTACCATTGCCACACAACCTAATAATTTTTTATGCTAAATTTATATCCTAATAACCAAACATGACCATAATGCGAAAATTAGTACTATTCGTTTTCTTTATTTCCTTAGTTTCTTTTGTTTCCTTTGTTTCCTTTCAGCCATTAATGGGACAGGAAGCTGAAATCCGCGAATCGATACAAACTTTTTTTGAAGGTATACATTCCAGAGATAGCCTGAAAATTAACTCTGTGAGTGATGAAGACCTGATGCTACAGACTGTAGTGCAAAGTCCGAGAAGAAACAAGCTTGTAGTCACAAAAGCGGCTGATTTTAAAAGATATGTTGCAACGATTCCTAAGGAAACCAAATTTGAAGAACGGTTGCTTTCCTTTACTATTAAAGTTGATGGTGGAATGGCTCACGCCTGGATACCTTTTGAATTTTACATCAATGGCGAGTTAACCCATAAAGGTGTCAACTCCATTCAACTGATCAAGAAGGAAAACCTATGGAAAATCATTTACTATGGAGACAGTAAAATCAAGATTTGAGTTAATCATTGCTGATTTTGAGCGTGACGACAAATTCACTTCCGAATCCTAAGTTACTCTCAACGGAAATTGTACCGCCTTGCGCTTCTATTAACTCCTTGCTGATGGCGAGTCCGAGGCCGGTTCCTTCTTTCTCCGAACCCGGAATGCGGAAATATTTATCAAAGATTTTGTTTTTGTACTGTGGAGAAATGCCTATTCCGTTGTCTTTGACAGTTATCATCAGTGCATTTTCTTTGGCTTCTGCGGCAATGAAAATGGTTGAGTTTTCATATGAATAGCGGATAGCATTTGAAATGAGGTTCGTAATGACCCAGGTTGTTTTTTCCTGGTCGGCTTTTATTTCAGGCAACAATTCGGGAACAGTCAGGTTAAGGCTAATCTTTTTTTGTTCTGCCAGTATTTTTGTAGCTTCTACTGCATCAGAAATGATTACATCGGGATTACAGTTTTCTATTTTGAGTTGTGTTTTTCCGGTTTCTACCTGGGTGATGTCCAGCAGTTCTCCTGTAGTACGGAGTAATCTTTTAGCATCGTCCTTAATGCTTGAAACCAATTGTTTCTGCTCATCGTTTAAATTACCGACACTGCTATTTTCCAACAATTGCAGGCTCATTTTCATTGAAGCGATTGGTGTTTTGAATTCATGCGAAACCATAGCTATGAAGTTGGTTTTGGCAAAATCCAATTCTTTATAGGCTGTGACGTTGCGCAGTATGATAAATGAACCAATATGTTTTTTTTCTTCTTCGCCTGTTGGAAGAACAAGTATAGGTACTATTTGTTTTTCGAAGTAACTTTCTTTATTATCTGCATAGATTTTAAGTGTTTGCTGAGACTTTTCGATGTTTCCAACCATAAGATGCTGTAATAGTGAACGGACAAGGTCGTTAGAAACAGCAATTTCGGTAGCAGCTTTACCGATAATATTCTCTGCTTTTAGTCCCGAAATTTTTAAGGCTTCTTCATTGGCAAACAGAATAAGGTTTTTGTCATCAAGTCCAATAACGGGGTCTTGCATATTGTTGATTAGCGTTTCAACCCGTTTTTTCTCCATCATGAGTCTGGCAAGGTTACTGTCACTATATTCCTGAAGCTTTTCTGCCATTGTATTGAATGACCTGGCCAGATTTCCAAATTCGTCATGCGTTTCAAAATTGACCCGCTGCGAATAGTTTTTTGCGGCAATCTGACGGATACTTTCGGTGAGGTCTTTTATAGGATTTGCAATATCGCTTGGCAGGTTGACCAACAGGATTAAGGCAATCAAAAAACAGGTAAGTCCGGTAATCGAAATCCAGAGTATGGCACTTTCTGTTGTTTTTTGTGCTACAATACTTTTCCTTTGGATAGCATCCATGTTGATTTTCATGATATCGTTAAGGTCTTTCCGAATCTGAAGCAGGATAGATGGTTCTTCGGGTCTTGATTGCCATGCTTTTACATCTTCTGTTAAATTTTGGGTAAGTTCTTTTTCGCCTATTTCAGTGATGTTTTTGCCTTGCAATTCCAGAAAGTGATTAAAATTTTCGAAAGATTGTTTTTCACCTTCAATCTTGTCGAGCTCTTTCATCATGTTCCGGGAATAGTCTAAGGAATTGTAATTGGCAACAAGAATATTTTCAGTATCACCGGCAATGGCATGCACTTGTCTTACCGCCAGTGCAGTGAGCAATATGATGAGTAAGAAAAGAATCCCGAGGCCCAGTCTTAATTTTGTTTTTATACGCACGGTTTGATAGTTTATAGTTTTTTAGTTTATAGTTTTTAGTTGATAGTGTATAGTTATTAGTCTAAGGTCTTTCATTTTTCGACTTTCGACTTTCGTCTTTTGTCTTTTGACTTTTGACTTTAATCTGTGTTTGTTCGGGATGTTTTTATAATTGAGGTTAGTATTTTTATCAGTTCGATACTTTCTGAGTGAACGGATTGGTATTCTTTTTCGGACAGGTAGTTTGTTTCAAAAAGCAAACGTAGCCAATATTCGGTTTCCTGGGCTTCTTTTAGTGATATATTCATCTTGTTACTAAAGTCTTTTTTTGAGGGAGCCTGCAAAGCCTCACAAATATTTGCTCCAATTGAAGTACCGCTTCTAACCAATTGTTTTGACAGTATAAATTCTTTTTTATTTTCTGAAATATGTTGGTATAACCTCACAATTCTTACGGCAAATACAAACGATTTGTCCTTAACAATACTATTTTTCATGATCTCTTTTTTTCTGGCTTAAACTAACTATACACTATCCACTAAAAACTATCCACTATCAACTAAGAATAATCAGGTCAATTTCACTCGAAGATAGCTTATTTAATAATTGTTTGAAAGCACTTGTAGAAAGAATAATTTTCATCAGGTTCATTTTTGGTTTTCCAATGCATACCGTAGTAATACCTTTGCTTTCAGCCTGTTCTATAATGGCTTTGGCAATCCGGGTATGTTCAATTTTGATGACTTCGGCACCCAGTTCTGTAGCCAGTTTAAAATTATTGATTAGATGTCTTTGTTTGTCTAATGCAATTCGGTCTGCACTTTCATGTGGAAGCTGTACATATAAGACATACCATTTGCTGCTGTTGTAATAATTAGCCAGACGTGCGGTTTTGCGGATAACCTTTTTTGCGGTGGCTTCGTTACTGCTAATACAAGCCATGAATTTTTCATGACGGGTGTTTTTGCTTTTAGGAACTTCAATTTCGACTTTTCGTTCAACCTGGCTGGCCACTTCTTTTAAGGCCAATTCTCTTAATTGCAGTATGTGCTCGCTCTTGAAAAAATTCTTAAGTGCCATTTCTATTTTTTCAGCCTTATAGATTTTTCCTTCTTTTAGTCTTGTAATCAGTTCGTCAGCCGTAAGGTCTATGTTTACGACTTCATCTGCCTGTGCCAAAACACTGTCAGGAATTCGTTCTTTGACTTCAATTCCTGTGATGTGTTTTATTTCTTCATTCAGGCTTTCAATGTGCTGGATATTCACTGCACTGATTACATTGATTCCGGCTTCTAAGATTTCAAAGACGTCTTGCCAGCGCTTTTCATTTTTGCTTCCCTCGATGTTAGTATGGGCCAGTTCGTCAACAATTACTACTTCCGGACGAAGGCTGATGATGGCCTGAACATCCATTTCTTCCAGTTCTTTGCCTTTGTAGAACAAATAACGTCTTGGAATTACAGGAAGTCCTTCCAAAAGGTCATGTGTTTCTTTGCGATTGTGTGTTTCTATAAAACCTATTTTGACATCGATTCCATTTTTTAGGAGGGAATGGGCTTCCTGAAGCATGCGAAAAGTTTTACCTACACCGGCACTCATGCCGATGTAGATTTTAAACTTTCCTCTCCTTGATTTTTGAATCAGGTTTAAAAAATGCTGTACGCTATCTTCTCTTTTGCTTTCCAAAATAAACAGGCTTAGGTTTTAGAATGATATGGCAAGCGAAGTTGCCGCTGAAAAGTTTTGTTTGGCGGGATTACCATTTTCAGTAAAAATTTCATCCTTGCTGCTTAGATTTCTGGCTTCGATTCTCCATACAACATTGTCATAGATATTGTAATCGAAGTTGACAGAATAGCCAAAGGTTTTAAATCCGTTTGGTGTTTCTGTTGCAATAATGACCCCATTTTTGTCTGCATAATATTCTCCTCGTGCTGCAATATGGATTTTGTCGGAAACTTTATATCTGGCAATCAGAATAGGAGAGTACCATGAATTATAACTGTTGCTTCCTTTTTCCTTTTGTTCAGCACCAAGGTCAAAACCGGCAGTTAGTCCCCATTTTTCATTTAACTGAAAAACACCGTATAAATTGTGAAAATAACGCATCCTTTTATCAGTATCGGGTTTGTCGTTTCCAATGAAAGAACTGCTGTTCAATAGGATAGCCGCGTTTGGTTTATAGGTTAGTTGATGTCCAAAAGCCAATGTTTTATTACCGTCAATCCGTTTAATTCTTTGCCATCCGTTTAAAAGGAGTCCGCTCACAAACCATTTCCCATTGTCTGTAGTATAGGATAGTTTTGCGCCACTTTCATAATAAGGCGAATTGTCTGCCTGGATGCTACGTGTCAATGCCCAGCAATCTTTACTGATGGCACTTTCAAAACCAATGTGTGAGGCAAAAATCCCGGCATCAATCCAAAGATTTTTGGTTTTTGAGAGTTTTACACCGGCATTAGCTTCATAAATGTTTTTCATAATGCCTTCTTCGGTAGCAAGATTGGCATTGCCATAAGTTCCTGCCATGATTGCCAGGTTAGCCCTGACGTTTCCTTTTTCATAGTTGGCTTTGACAAATCCAAGATTTAAAGAAACTTCATTATGCCTGTTATGGGAATATACGAAACCAGGTCTGGTATTGTTTTCAGGCGCGCCGAAATCGTATAGGTAATAGATTTCGGCATAGCCTGATATTTTTAGTGGTGATTCAGGAGTTTTTATAGTGTCTTTCTGTGCCTGTGCAAGAGAGACCATTGCGATAAAAGCTGCAGTAGCTAATTTTTTCATTGTTATTTGAGTTTATCGAGAGCGAGGTTTAGTTGTAATACGTTAATTTTTTCTGGTCCGAACAGTCCTAAAAGCGGCTTTTCAGTATTTTGGGCAATAAGGTCTTCCAACTTTTTTTCTTCAATGTTTCTTGCTTTTGCAATACGCTTGATTTGGACTTTTGCACCTTGTACGGAGATATTTGGGTCTAATCCGCTACCGCTGGCTGTGACCATATCAGCCGGAATTTCATTAGCTTTGATTTCCGGATTCTGGATTAGGAAAGTGTCAATCCTTTTTTGGACTTCGGCCAGATATTCCGGATTGCCTGGTCCTTTGTTGCTTCCTCCTGAACCTGCTGCATTATAGTTTACGGCAGAAGGTCTTGAGTTAAAATACCGGGCATCAGTAAAGGATTGGCCTATATTGCTATAGAATTTTTTTCCATTGCTTTCCGTCATGATTCCCTTCCCTTGGTTGGGAGCCATTTGTGCTATTCCAAGAATAAACAGTGTATAGAGTCCGGCAAAAAAGACAAGTGTAACCAGTGTTAACTTTACTCCAATCCATAAATAATTTTTCATTTTGCTATTAGTTTAGATGAATAATGTAACTATCATGTCGATGATTTTTATTCCGATAAAAGGAACAATGATACCGCCTAATCCATAAAACAATAAGTTTCGTCTTAATAGGGCAGAAGCACCGATCGGTTTATATGTGACTCCTTTTAAAGCCAGCGGAATCAAAAACGGAATCACAACTGCATTAAAGATAACTGCCGATAGGATAGCGCTTTCCGGGCTATGCAGGTGCATGATATTTAAACCTTGCAGCGCAGGAATTGCGGTGATGAACAGGGCAGGAATGATGGCAAAATACTTGGCAACGTCATTAGCGATACTAAAAGTGGTCAATGTTCCGCGTGTCATTAATAATTGTTTTCCGATTTCTACAATTTCTATCAGTTTTGTAGGGTCGTTATCCAAATCCACCATATTTCCGGCTTCTTTGGCAGCCTGTGTTCCGCTGTTCATGGCAACGCCCACATCGGCCTGGGCAAGAGCGGGAGCATCATTTGTCCCGTCACCCATCATGGCAACCAGTTTCCCTTTGATTTGCTCATTCTTGATGTAATTCATCTTGTCTTCGGGTTTGGCTTCCGCAATAAAATCATCCACACCGGCTTTTTCTGCAATAAATTTGGCTGTTAATGGGTTGTCACCTGTAACCATTACGGTTTTAACACCCATTCTGCGCAGTCTTTCAAAACGTTCCTGTATTCCGGGTTTGATAATATCCTGTAATTCGATTACTCCTAAAACCTTATCATTTTCAGAAACCACCAGAGGCGTACCACCATTGCTGGAAATCTCAGTAACTCTATCAGATGTGTCATTTGGAAAAGTATTTCCTGCTTTTTCGCTTAATTTTCGGATAGCGTCATAAGCCCCTTTTCGGATTCTGGTACCATCCGGAAGTGTGACACCGCTGCTGCGTGTTTCTGCCGTAAATTTTATCAGCGTGGCACCTTCTATAGAAAGGTTTTTTGTAGCCTCTTTTCCTGCCAATTCAATGATTGATTTGCCTTCCGGTGTTTCGTCAGCTAAGGACGATAGAATACTGGCCTTTATAAATTCCTGTTCGGATATGCCAGCGGTAGGATAAAATTGCGTTGCTTTTCTATTTCCAATTGTAATCGTTCCTGTTTTGTCTAACAGCAATACATCAATATCACCCGCAGTTTCTACCGCTTTACCTGATTTTGTAATGACATTGGCACGCAAGGCGCGGTCCATTCCGGCAATACCAATGGCAGATAACAATCCACCAATAGTTGTTGGAATCAAGCAGACGAATAAAGAAATAAAAGAAGCGATGGTTATAGTGATATTGGCATAATCAGCAAACGGTTTTAAAGTCGTACAGACAATAATAAAAACTAAGGTAAAGCCTGCCAATAAAATAGTCAGTGCGATTTCATTAGGTGTTTTTTGTCTTGAAGCACCTTCAACTAATGCAATCATTTTGTCGAGGAAGCTCTCGCCCGGTTCAGTTGTCACCCGAACTTTAATCTTATCTGACAAAACTTTTGTACCGCCTGTTACGGAACTTTTATCTCCGCCCGCTTCGCGAATTACCGGAGCACTTTCACCGGTTATGGCACTTTCGTCAATAGTTGCCAAACCTTCAATGATTTCTCCGTCGGTTGGAATAGTATCGCCGGCTTCACAGATAAAGATATCGCCTTTAACCAGGCTGGAGGAGGGAACAATCTGAAGTTCGTCTACATACATTTCTCCAACAGGGAAGATTTTTTTGGCAGGTGTTTCTTCTCTTGTTTTTCGAAGGCTGTCCGCCTGGGCTTTACCTCTTGCTTCCGCAATGGCTTCCGCAAAATTAGCAAACAATAATGTGAATAATAAGATGATAAAAACGGTAAAGTTGTACACAAAACTACCTTGTGATTGCTCACCTGTCAATATCCATAAACAAACGCAGAGCATGACTACTGTTCCGATTTCAACCGTAAACATAATCGGATTGCGGAACAGGTTTGCAGGATTGAGTTTCAGGAAAGACTGTACGAATGCTTCTTTGAGCAATTCTTTCTGAAACAGTGATTTATTTTGAGTTTTCATTTTTGAAAATCATTTGATTAATAAAGCGTGAAATATTCTGCTATAGGTCCTAAAGTGAGGGAAGGGAAGAAGGAAAGCGCTGCAATGATGAAAATAACAGCAAATACCATTAATCCGAAAGTTGAAGTATCTGTTTTTAAAGTTCCTGCACTTTCCGGAATGTGTTTTTTAGAAGCAAGGATTCCGGCAATTGCCACAGGACCTATGATGGGAAGGAATCTGGAAAGCAGCAATACGATTCCTGTTGTAATATTCCACCACGGATTATTATCGCCCAAACCTTCAAAACCACTTCCGTTATTGGCCGCAGATGAGGTGAATTCGTATAAGATTTCACTAAATCCATGAAATCCCGGATTGTTCAATGTGCTGGCACCTTGTTCTGGAAATGCTGTTGATAACGCAACTCCAACCAATATTAAGAAAGGATGCAGTAAGGCAATAATCATGGCGATTTTCATTTCGCGGGCTTCGATTTTCTTACCCAGAAATTCAGGAGTTCTGCCTACCATGAGTCCGCTTATAAAAACAGCAAGGATAATAAAAATGTAAAAGTTTAATATCCCTACACCACATCCTCCATAAAAGCAGTTAATCATCATGGCAAGTAACTGGTTCATTCCGGATAGGGGCATGGCACTGTCGTGCATTGAATTGACAGAACCTGTTGAGATAACGGTTGTAGCAATGCTCCAATATCCGGATGCGGCAGCTCCAAACCGTACTTCTTTACCTTCGGTAGCGCCGGAGGTTGTATCAATTCCCATTTGCGCTATGGCAGGGTTTCCATTCATTTCTGTAATTACGGTTGGAATAGTCAACGCAAGGAATCCGACTGTCATTACGCCAAAAATCATCCAGGATAGTTTTCTTCTGTTTAAGTAAAATCCTAAAGCAAACACCATGGCAAATGGAATAATCATCTGGGCAATCATTTCAATAATGTTGGTCAGGTAATTAGGATTTTCAAGTGGATGGGCTGAATTGGTACCAAAAAATCCTCCACCATTTGTTCCCACATGTTTTATGGCGGTGAATGCTGCAGCTGGTCCGGTTGATACTTCAACAGAATCCCCCTGAAGCGTTGTCATTGCCTGTTTCCCTTCAAACGTCATTGGAGTTCCGTTAAAAAGCAAAATAGTTGCTACGATTACGGAAATAGGCAAAAGAATACGGGTACAGGACTTGATAAAGTAATTGTAAAAATTGCCCAGCGTTTCCGTTGTTCTTTCTTTTAATGCATTGAAAAGTACAGCAGCTGCAGCCAATCCGATTCCCGCCGAAACGAATTGAAGGAACATTAAAAACAACTGACTTAAATAACTGACTCCGGTTTCTCCGGAATAATGCTGCAGGTTGCAGTTTACTAAAAAGGAAATAATGGTGTTGAAAGCCAGGTCAGGCGTCATATTGGGATTGTTATCCGGATTCAACGGCAACCAACCTTGACAGAGAAGCACAATCATTCCTAAAACAAACCAGACAACATTAATGGCAACCAGCGCAACCATGTGCTGTTTCCAGTTCATTTCTTTTTTAGAATCGATACCGCTTATTTTATAAAATAGTTTTTCAATGGGCTGAAAAACTGGGTCCAAAAAAGTTTTTTGCCCTGAATATACTTTTGAAATGTATTTTCCTAACGGTATTGCCAGAAGCAGTGTCAGGACAAACATGGCTATAATTCCTGTAATTTCGGTATTCATGGTTTAAAATTTTTCAGGTTTAAGTAAGACGTAAACGATGTAGGCAAAAACAGCCAGAGCAATAATTAATAAGGCTATCATAATTTTAGATTTTATCGAAATAGTAGATGGAAACATAGAAAAGGGCAAAGCAGAGCAGCCCTGTGATGGTGAGAATGGCGACTATCATACTCCGGAAGCATTAATTTGTTTGACATATTCTTTGTGAAGCGCAATTGGTAGTAGTCTCGATGTTTCCAACCGGTTTATTTCCATATAATGCGATACGGAAAACAGATAGACATTGGTGATTGCGTTTTTCATTTCGTTATTGCCCTTGATGAGCAATTCCTCGGCAAGTGCAAGGCATCTTTTAGTACGTGCCATTTTACCGAGCTGGAGGCTGCTGATGGTTATTTCGGCAAGGCGCTCCATTTTTTTGATTAGGCTATCATTGAAATTTCTCATAATGATTAAGATATTTTTGATGCCTTATGCCAAATTCAGAACCAATTTTTGGGCAAACTGTGTAAACCCTTTAGTATCTAGGAATTATATTTTTTTGGACTGTAACCAAAAAGAAAAACCCTATCAAAACGATAGGGTTGGTACTTTCAAAACGATAGGTATTTAATTTTTTTTAGATGATTTTGGAGTAGTTTATACCAAACCAAAGAATAGTAGAGTTAGCCACAGATTAAAATAATTAGACAGATTTAAAGAATCCATATAAGGATGAAAGAAAACCAAAAAAGGCTCACTTTCATAACGTTTTAATTGCTCACAGAGGCGCAGAGCCGCAAAGCATGACAAGTTATAAAACCTACATGTAGTATCTTTTGGTGTAAAGTTTTCGATAATCAATCTTTAAGACCTGATCTCAAGCTTATATCCTTTGCCGCGTATAACAACGATATTGATGTTGGAGTCCAATTCCAATTTTTTTCTAAGTTTTGAAATGAACATATCCAAACTGCGCCCCACAATAACACCTTCGTCTTCCCATATTTCTTTTTGCAAACGACTTCTTTCTATAGTTTCATTGGGTGATAATGCGAAAATAAGCAGTAGACGGGTTTCTGTTCCTGTTAAGTCTATTGTCTTTTCGGTTGTTGTCAGTTTCCGATTCTTAGCATCGAACAAAACTGAGCCTAAAGTGAAGGTGTCGGTATTTTTACTGTCGGGTAATGTTTTTCGCTTTCGTGTTGTACCAGATTTAAAAAAAAGAAAACCAACCAATGCTAAAAACGGCAGGCCGGCGAAAAGATACCCGTTCTTTGCCTTATCAATGACTTTCTGCTTGAATTTAATGTTGATTATGTAACATGCTTTGGGTTGTATTCTGCCTATACAGGGTATGTTGTCCTCTTTTCTGTTTTTGGATATGGCATATCCATAAGCTACATCGGAATTACCACAGTTTATTACATTAACAACATAATCGGATGTCAAAGGGTCATTAGCCAACAAACGCCGGGTTGTATTCGCCAGGGAGTCCGGTTGAAAACTAAATTCCTTTTCGAAACTAATCTGGTATTCATTTTCTGCAATCTTTTTTACCGGAAGAACTCTCGATACACTGTCTCCGGATTGTAAAAGTAGTTCATGTCCGATTTTGCGAAGCAAAACTTCCCTTCTGGCGATATTAAAATCGTCCTTATCCGCCATACTGAAAGTTGCGAAGATTACTAAGATAAACGAAAGTAATGCCAATAAAAACAGATACTTACGTTTTCCCGAGAAGAGATTTTGGCTATCTGACATAACTATTTACGATTTATTTACAAAGGTTACAATTTAATTTACAATCTAAATCCCACAAGCCAAAAAATAACAAAGTAGATTCGCTGAAATAATTTTGATAGGGCATGAAAAACAAAAGAAATGCCTTAAACGAATTCTGATTTATCAATGTTAATTAAAACTACAAAAAAACATGAAAAAAGTTATTTATGCGCTGATTTTACCTCTGGTTGTGGTATGCGGACTAGTATTTACTAATTGCGAAATCAAAAAAGAAATTTCTAAGGAGCCAGACCCAAAGCTACTCTCTGCTGCAGATATGAAAGCCGAAAGGGAAAAATGGGAAGCTACCCCTGATGGAATAAAGCTCAAAGAATGGGAAATGTCTCCCGAAGGTAGAAGAGTGCTTGCCAGTACTGCTAAAATAAGGAGTCATGTAAGTTATTTTGCCAATATGGATGCTGTTATAACTTCTCTTTCCCTTCCGCCAGGCTCACGATTAGGTTTTGGAGTGATGGCTGGGATTAATGATGACTATTATATTCTCAGTTTTGGGACGGAAAATTCTAATGAATTTCAGGAATTACGAAGCCTGAAAGTTAACGACAAAATTATTATTAGAAGCAATTCGGTGTCATATGCACCCAAATATGCCTATCCAATTGTGTCGGTTGACTATGTAGAACGAGATGGTAAAGTAATTTATAAAAGTGCCTCTCGCAAAGACGGTTGCTAAGTAAATAAATTTGAAATACGCATACCTTGCCGGTAGTATATCTGTAACCAATATATCTAGTTGATTTTGTATTCTTCCAGTTTTCTGTATAGTGTTGTCAAAGCAATATTCAGCAGTTTTGCGGTTTCGGTTTTGTTATGGTTCGTATAGTTCAATACTTTCTGGATATGGATTTTTTCGGCAGAAGCCAGAGAAAAAGCAGACAATAGAGGAGATTCTCCAGAAGTATTGGCTGTTTTTAACTGCTGTATTTCCATAGGAAGGCAATCGGTTGTCAGAATGGCTTCTGTTTCCAGAATAACGCTGCGTTCCAATACATTTTTTAGTTCACGTATATTTCCCGGCCAGGTATGCAATTTTAGTAACTGCACAAATTCATCAGATAGTGCCTTGATTTTTTTATTGGTTTTCAGTGAAAAGAAATTCAGAAAATGTTTGGCAAGCGGTTCAATATCAGTAACGCGTTCCCGCAAGGCAGGCAATTGGATTTGGAATACGGAAAGACGGTAGAACAAATCTTGCCTGAAATGCCCTGATTCAATTTCTTTAGGCAAATCTCTATTGGTAGCAGCTATAATCCGTACGTCAACTTTGGTAGGTTTGCTTTCACCTACTTTCAGGAATTCGCCATTTTCAATGACACGTAACAGTTTTGCCTGAAGGTCGAGTGCCATTTCGCCAACTTCATCTAAAAATATGGTTCCGCTATTGGCTTCCTCAAACAATCCTTTTTTGTCTTTTGTAGCACCTGTAAAAGAGCCTGCCAGATGACCGAACATTTCGCTTTCGAGCAAATCATGACTAAAAGCCGAACAGTTTATGGCCACAAAATTCTGATGTTTTCTTGAACTTGATTGATGGATAGCAGCTGCAAATACTTCTTTTCCAGTACCAGTTTCTCCGGTTAGCAGCACAGTAGTATCTGTAGGTGCTACTTTTTTTGCCAGATTGATAGATTGCAATAACGGTTTGGAATCGCCTATAATGCCATCAAACGAAAGCTTATCTTCGAGTTTGGCTTCTAACTGGGCAATACGTTTTGTCAGGTTTGCCTTTTCAATAGCCCGATGAAGCAGCGGGATAATTTTATTATTATCATCACCTTTTACGATATAATCAAAAGCGCCATTTTTTATAGCTTGCACACCATCAGGAATGTTTCCGTAGGCGGTAAGCAGAATCACTTCGGTTTGCGGTGATTTTTCTTTTATGGCTATGGTCAGGTCAACACCATTTCCATCGGGAAGCTTGACATCGCAAAGCACAACATCAAAAGCATGCTGTTCTATCTTTTTTAGTCCGGATTTGCAGTCGCCGGCTTCAATGACTTCAAAACCTTCAAGGCCGATAATCCGGGCCATGAGGCTTCTTAGTTTTTCTTCGTCGTCAATGATGAGAATTTTTTTCAAGCGAAAAAGGGAATAAGAGTTTAAGCAAAATTAGTGTTTTGCGGAATTGGTTTTGCAATAGGGTATAAATAAAAACAACCTGAAATTTCAGGTTGCTGTTACTTTTATCTTGCTGTCTTTTTAGCAGTCGGCCATATTCACACTAATAGCCAGTCCGCCTTCTGATGTTTCTTTGTATTTCGTATTCATGTCTTTTGCGGTTTCCCACATGGTGTTGATTACCTTGTCTAAAGGAACTTTGGCATTTTTAGGGTCGGTTTCAAGAGCCAGTTCCGCTGCATTGATGGCCTTGATGGCACCCATCGTATTTCTTTCAATACACGGAATCTGTACTAATCCCCCAATTGGGTCACAGGTCATTCCCAAATGGTGTTCCATGGCAATTTCTGCGGCCATAAGTACCTGTGCCGGACTTCCTCCCATTAATTCGCATAAGGCTCCTGCCGCCATAGCGGAAGAAACGCCTATTTCTGCCTGGCAACCTCCCATAGCGGCTGAAATGGTAGCTCCTTTTTTGAAAATACTTCCAATTTCTCCGGCTACCATAAGGAATTGCTTGATTTCTTTTTCTCCTGCCTGATGGTTTTCAATAACCATATAATACATCAATACGGCTGGAATAACTCCCGCACTTCCGTTAGTAGGAGCCGTTACGACTCTTCCCAAGGAGGCATTGACTTCATTGACAGCCAAAGCAAAACAGCTTACCCATTTCAGGATTTGGCGGAATTTTACTTCCGTTTTGCGGATAGTTTTCAGCCATTCCTGTGGCGTACTGTAATTTGCCAGGCCAATAAGGTTCTGGTGCATATCAAAAGCCCTTCTGCGAACGTTTAATCCTCCTGGAAGAATACCTTCGGAGTGACAACCAATATACATGCATTCCAGCATCGTATTCCAAACTCGCATCAATTCATTGTGGATATTCTCCTCAGTACGCATTGATTTTTCGTTTTCATAAACGATTTCGGAAATGCTTTTATTTTCTTTGACTGTATAGTCGAGTAATTCTACCGCATTTTGTATTGGAAAAGGGAAAGCACATTTAATGATTTCCTTTTTAGCGGCATTTGTTCTTTCTTCCTTAACTACGAAACCGCCACCAATAGAATAGAATGTCGATTCGTATTCGCCATCCGGCGTATAGGCCGTAAATGTAAAACCGTTAGAATGGAAAGGCAGGAAGTTTTTATTAAATACGATATCCGTTTCCATATCAAATGCTATCATTCTTTCGCCAGCCAAATGCAACTGCTTGTTTTTTCTTATTTCAGAAATGGTCTTGTCGATACTGTCAATAGGAATGTATTCCGGGTCTGCGCCGGTAAGCCCTAGCATAACCGCTAGATCAGTTGCATGGCCTTTTCCGGTTAGGGAAAGCGAGCCAAACAAATCTACTTTAATCCGGATTACTTTGCTTAATATATTTTCTTCACGAAGTTCATTCAAAAAACGTTCTGCACCACGCCAAGGCCCAAGAGTGTGAGAACTTGAAGGTCCGACGCCAATTTTAAGCATATCAAATACCGAGATACATTCTTCCATAATTATGAGAGGCAATTTTATGCAAATATATATTTTTTACGATTGCGAAAACGTTGTAAATTTATTAAATGTACAATAGTGGTGGGGCATAATTGCTTACCTCATAGAAATAGTGAAATAAGAGAAGTCGATTATGCGAATTCTTCGTTTTCTAACAAAATTTAGTATCCACGTTAGTAACTTTTAAGTTCTAAAGGTTAATTTCCTACATTTGAAGCACAAACACTTAAACAGTTTTATGAAAAAGCTACTTTTTGCTTTCTTGCTAGCTTTCAGCCTTTCAGGTTATGCCCAACTTAAAAGCCCTGCCGATTTTTTACCCGAATACGGGAAACAGGTAAGCTTTTATCATGGAATAGAAACCTATTTTAAATACCTAAAAGAAAATTCAGAATATATAAAACACGAATCTTACGGTTTTACTTCGCAGGGAAGAAGCCTGAATGTGTATTATATTTCTACCCCCGAAAATCTTAAGAATCTGGAAGCTATACGCGACTATCATTTGTATTCTATAGGTATGACAGACAAAAAGCCTGCTGCAGAAACAGAAAAGGCCATAGTCTGGTTAAGTTTTAACGTACATGGCAACGAAATAGGAGCGGCAGAAAGCTCAATGAAAGTAGCCTATGAGCTATTGAATCCGCAGAATACAATAACAAAACAATGGCTTGAAAATACAATCGTGATACTGGACCCATGTCTGAATCCGGATGGTTTTTCAAGATATGGAAACTGGCTTCGCGACATATCGGGTAAAAACCTGCATCCCGAATTGACAGACCGTGAGCACATAGAGCCCTGGCCGGGAGGAAGACAGAATCATTATGCCTATGACCTGAACAGGGATTGGGCCTGGCAGACTCAGGTTGAAACCCGGCAGCGAATGGTTTTGTATAACCGCTGGATGCCGGAAGTGCATGTAGATGTTCATGAAATGGGCTATAACGAGCCATATTTTTTTCCTCCGGCTGCGGAACCATTCCATGATTTTATAACCAAACCGCAACGTGATTTCCATAATGTGATAGGAGAGAATACATCTAAAAAGTTTGATGCTGAAGGTTGGAATTATTATACCAGAGAGCGTTTTGATTTATTCTATCCGAGTTATGGCGATACTTATCCTAGCTTTAACGGTGCGATAGGAATGACTTATGAGCAGGGTGGAATAGGAGCGGGAAGAGCCGTTTTAATGCAAAATGGTAATATATTGACCTTGCAGGACCGTATTAACCACCATACAGTTGCGGTATTGACTGCCGTTGAAACCGCTTCCGGCAGAAAAGAAAAGCTAATAGCTGATTTCAAGGCTTATTTTAAAGACAGCAGGCAAAATCCTAAAGGAAAATATAAAACCTATGTTATAAAAAATGATGGTAAGGCCGAACAGCTTGCCGTAATGCTAAAGCAGAATAACATCCAATTTGCGTATGCTGACGAAACAAAAAAACTTTCAGGCTACCATTACCAATCAGACAAAGAAAAAGCATTTTCTGTAGAATCGGGAGATATGATTATACAGGCAAGTCAGCCAAAATCTGTCCTGACGCAAGTGTTATTTGAACCTTACCAGAGATTATCGGACAGTCTTACCTATGATATTACGGCCTGGGCTTTACCTCACGCTTTTGGAATAGAAAGCTATGCTCTTAAAAATGCTTTGGTTATAAAAACAAGGGAAAGCAAAATAAGCAATACCAAAGTGCTTCCTGAAAGGGCTTATGCTTTTTATATTCCCTGGAACAACAGGACTTCTGCAAAAATTGCAGCTTCTTTACTAAAGAAGAATGTTAAGGTTCGTTATTCGAAAAAAAATTCGGCTTTTGGAGATATAAAGCTAAACATGGGAGATTTGATTGTTTTAAAATCGGACAATACAAAGCTTCCCGAATTTGAAAAAACAATGGCCGGACTTTTGGCAGAAAAAAATGATTATAGTGTCATTAAGAGTGGTTTTTCTACGGGCGGAACCGATTTGGGTGGCGAAAACTTCCAATTGCTGAAAGCACCAAAAATTCTTCTTTTAAGTGGGAAAAATGTCAGTCCGACAGATTTCGGACAGGTTTGGTTTTATATGGACCAGATTATAGATTATCCGGTAAGTATTTTGGATGCGGATTATTTAGGAATGATTAATCTGACCGATTATAATACCTTGATTTTAGCCGATGGATGGTATGATTTGTCAGACAGTCAGAGGAAAAGTATTGACGATTTTATCTCAAAAGGAGGTAAAACAATTGCTATTCAAAATGCTTTAAGTTTATTTGAAAACAGGGAAGGTTACAATTTGTCACAGTTTGCAACCAATGAAGAAAAAGACGCTGCCAAAAAACAAAGTGATGAGGAAGCATTGACATCGCGTTTTAAGGAATACCAAAAAACGGAAAGACGTTCTGTGTCAAATGGTGTTCCGGGTGCCATAATAGAAAATGTGTTGGACAAAACCCATCCGCTTTCTTATGGATTGGGTGACAAATATTATAGCCTGAAAACATCCGACAAATATTTTAAGGTTCTTAAAAATGTATGGAATGTGGCCTATGTTCCGGAAAATTATAAAAGTTACGGATTCATTGGTGCCAACCTGAAAAAGAAACTGGGGAATACGGTTTCATTTGCCGTAGAACCGGTTGGCAGGGGAAAGGTGATTTATATGGTCGACAATCCTCTTTTCAGAGGGTTTTGGGAAAATGGAAATTTACTGTTTAGTAATGCTTTGTTTTTAGTTGATTGAGACTAAAAAACAGATACTACCGTTATCATATAAAAAAATACATGAAAAAGTTAGTCCTGTTGGCAATAGCATTGGCCTTTTTGGGTTGTGACAAAGATAATGACGCAACGGCTCCTGATGTCGAAAACCGTGATTTCAGACAAGACATGCGTAATTTCGTTATCGGAATTAGTCAAAAGGCAAAAAGTATTAAGCCCGGTTTTGCTGTCATCCCCCAAAACGGAATAGAACTGGTTACTGTGAATGGAGAAGCCGATGGCAGTCCGTCGCAGGATTACTTAAATGCTATTGACGGAAACGGTCAGGAAGATTTGTTTTACGGATATGATAACGATGACCAGGCAACACCTACAGGTGTTTCAAACTATCTGAAAGGCTTTTTAAATGTCTCCAAAAGTAACAGGAAAACTATATTGGTCACAGATTATTGCTCCACACCTTCAAAAGCCAGTAACTCCTATCAGGTCAATGCTGCAAACGGTTATATTTCCTATGCAGCTCCAAAACGCGACCTGACTGCAATTCCGGCCACGGCTCCCAATAACTCCAATGACGCAGTAATTGCAAACCTGTCACAGGCGAAAAACTTTCTTTATCTTATAAATTCAGAGAATTTTACTTCAAAGCTGGCATTTATCAATGCGGTAAAGTCGACGAATTATGATGTAATCATTATGGACCTGTTTTTCAACGAAGAACAGTTTACAGCCGTAGAAATTAATCAATTGCGTAATAAAGCCAATGGAGGAAAGCGGATGGTTATCTGCTATATGTCAATTGGAGAATCTGAAAACTACCGTTATTATTGGCAGCCCTCGTGGAATACCTCTAAGCCGGTTTGGATGGCTACCGAAAATCCGGACTGGTCGGGCAATTTCAAAGTAAAATATTGGAATGAAGACTGGCAGAAGATTATTTATAAGAATGATAATTCCTATCTTAATAAAATTATGGACGCCAATTTTGACGGGGTCTATTTAGATATTATTGATGCCTTTGAGTATTTTGAAAGATAAAAGTAATGATGTCATCTTGTCAGATTTAAAAATGTCAATTTTAACAAAAACTGACAATTTTAAAGATTTTAACGCTTGGCATAAAGATTGTCTACTAGTTCACGAGTTTATAAAACTAGTAAAAAACAAAATACATATAAAAACATGGGTAAAATAATCGGAATTGACTTAGGAACAACGAACTCTTGCGTTGCTGTAATGGAAGGTAGCGAGCCAGTTGTAATCCCTAATGCTGAAGGAAAAAGAACAACGCCGTCAGTAATTGCATTTGTTGATGGTGGTGAAATCAAAGTTGGTGACCCTGCTAAAAGACAAGCAGTGACCAATCCAACTAAAACTATTGCTTCTATCAAGCGTTTCATGGGAAATAAATTCTCTGAAAGTAATAAAGAAGCTCAAAATGTTGCCTACAAAGTAGTAAAAGGTGATAACGATACGCCACGTGTGGATATTGACGGACGTCTTTATACGCCACAGGAATTGTCTGCAATGACACTTCAAAAAATGAAAAAAACAGCTGAAGATTATTTAGGTCAGTCTGTAACAGAAGCGGTTATTACAGTTCCTGCTTACTTTAACGATGCGCAACGTCAGGCAACAAAAGAAGCTGGTGAAATTGCCGGTTTGAAAGTAATGCGTATTATCAACGAGCCTACTGCAGCTGCATTGGCTTATGGTTTGGATAAAAAAGGGAAAGACCAAAAGATTGCCGTTTACGATTTAGGTGGTGGTACTTTTGATATTTCTATCCTTGAATTGGGTGATGGAGTTTTCGAAGTATTGTCTACTAACGGAGACACGCACTTAGGAGGTGATGACTTTGACCAGGCTGTTATTGACTGGTTGGCAGAAGAATTCAAAGCTGAAGAAGGTTTGGATTTGCGTCAGGACCCAATGTCATTGCAACGTTTGAAAGAAGCTGCTGAAAAGGCAAAAATTGAATTATCATCTTCTGCTCAGACAGAAATCAACCTGCCATATGTTACAGCTACGGCAACAGGACCTAAGCACTTGGTAAAAACATTGACCAGAGCTAAATTTGACCAATTGACAGATAGTTTGGTTAAGCGTTCTATGGCTCCTGTAGCAAAAGCGTTAAAAGATGCTGGATTAAGCATTTCAGATATTGATGAGGTAATCCTTGTAGGAGGTTCTACACGTATTCCTAAAATTCAGGAAGAAGTAGAGAAATTCTTCAACAAAAAACCATCTAAAGGAGTTAACCCGGATGAGGTAGTAGCTATTGGTGCTGCTATCCAAGGTGGAGTTTTGTCTGGAGATGTAAAAGACGTATTGTTGTTAGACGTTACGCCACTTTCTCTGGGTATCGAAACTATGGGTGGTGTTATGACAAAATTGATTGAGTCAAACACAACAATCCCAACTAAAAAATCGCAGGTATTCTCTACTGCAGCAGATAACCAGCCATCGGTTGAAATCCACGTTTTGCAAGGAGAAAGAGCTTTAGCGGCAGATAACAAAACTATCGGACGTTTCCACTTAGATGGAATTCCGCCGGCAGGAAGAGGAATCCCTCAGATTGAAGTAACTTTTGATATTGATGCTAACGGTATCATCAAAGTTTCTGCAACCGATAAAGGAACCGGAAAATCACACGATATCAGAATTGAGGCTTCTTCAGGATTGACTCAGGAAGAAATCGAAAGAATGAAAAAAGAGGCAGAAGCTAATGCAGATTCTGACAAGGCAGCTAAAGAGAAAATTGAAAAATTGAACGAAGCTGACAGCATGATTTTCCAAACTGAAAATCAGTTGAAAGAATTTGGTGAAAAACTATCTGAAGGTAACAAAGCAGCTATTGAAAGCGCGTTGACTGATTTGAAAGCAGCTCACGGAAGCCAGGATTTAGCAGCTATCCAACCGGCTTTAGACAAATTGAACGAGGCATGGAAAAATGCTTCTGAAGAAATGTACAAGCAAGGTGATGCTCAGGGAGCTCCGCAGGATGCACAACCGCAAGGTGATGCTAACGGTGGTGACAACGTTCAGGATGTTGACTACGAAGAAGTGAAATAATCACTTTTAGATTATATTTTAAAAGCGCAGGATTCATAACCCTGCGCTTTTTTTGTTTCATACTTTTAACAATTATGGTTTTATATTTTTTGTATTTTAGGCTTTCTAAAAAACAAAATATGAAAAAGACCTTATTTTTAATACTGATCCTGTTAACGGCATCTTTAAGTTATGGACAGAAAAAAGGAGCCAAAAAGAAAGCTCCTGCAAAGCCGGCTTCTACAGCACTGGCAAAAGCAGATAACCTTACGGCCGAAATCGTAAAAGGAAATTTTTACCTGTTCATTAATAATAAAGCTAAAAAAGACACCATAGGCATCAAAACTGTTGACGAAAACAGCCTTCCTAAGAATTGTGCCATCAAAGGCTTTTCTGCAAAAGGAACGCCATTATACCTGCTAACCTGGACGGAAGAGCAAACCACTAAAACGGATTTAAAAACAGAAGTACGCAGTACGTTATTCTCTGAAGTATATGATGTAACCACAAAAACAAAACTATTTTCAAACCAGCAAACGACCACCAATATCACAGAAAAAGTATTTTTGGATAGGTTGAAAAATGCTTCCGAAACACAGGAAAAGGTAAGGAGGGAAGGTTTTGAATTTTCGCTGACGCCTGACGGTGATATTGTCCAAAAGAACAAAACACAACAGAACACGTTTACATTTAATGCCTCGGAAAAAAAATATGTTGACGGAAAAACAACAAGTGTGGCTCCGGCTTCAACACCCGCCAAGAAAAAGAAGGCCTAACCAAGTATAAAAAACCGAGCTACATGCTCGGTTTTTTATTTTTTATCTGAAAAGATTTCCTATGGAATGGAAAATTCTTCCGAAGAAGGTTCTTCGGACTATGATCTCGCCCGCAAGCATTTCGTCTGTTGTTTCTAATTTGACAATAATCGTTTTTTTAGAATTAACCATAACTGACGTCTCCTTATAACCTACATAATGAAACTTCAATAAATCTCCTTTGCTAGCCTTAATTGAAAATTTACCATCAAAATCTGTCTGTGTGCTAATTGATTTGCCTTCTATTGTAACAGAAACACCAGGTATAGGCAATTTATCTAGTTCAAATACAAATCCTGTAATTTCTATATCAGGAACAGAAGAATTGTCGATTGTTTTTTCAACATTGTTTTTTTCTTCTGTCTGTTCTGTCTTTACATTTTCCTGTGCGTAAATCTCCTGGTTTCCCAAGCTCAAAAAACTCAATATTCCTGAAACTCCTGCTATCCAGATACTGCTTTTCTCTTTTGGTACTCTCAGGTCTTTATTGAGTTGTGATGCCAAAAAACGTCCGCATATATTGGATTCTGAATTGATTTTGTCAATAAGCTGCCTGTCAGAAAATAGTGTGAAATCATATACCGTTTTCTGGCACGAATTGCAGAACCGCCCTTTTTCGGCAACAGTCATCTCATGCCAGTTTTCATGGCATGGCTTTGGGATAGATATATTGACTTTGCCGGACATACAAGCTTATTCCGAAACTTTGATTTCAAACATTTTGTTCCATCTTTTTCCGGTTACAAAAAGTGTTTTGGTTTTTGGATTGTAGGCTAATCCGTTTAATACGTCATTACCTAAATCGTGGCCCATCATATTTACTTTTGTCTTTAGCTCTCTCAGGTCAATAATACCTTCTACAGCTCCGGTTTTTGGATTGATGACAGCAACAGCGTCTTTTTGGTAAACATTTCCGTAGATTTTCCCGTTAACCCATTCCAATTCATTCACCGCTTTTATTTTGCTGGATTCAGAATATACATTGATATAATCTGTTTCTTTCATAGTTTCCGGGTCTAACACCCAGATTTTCTCTGTTCCGTCAGACTGGTAAATCTGCTTTCCGTCATTACACAATCCCCAGCCTTCTATATTTTTAAAGTAATTAAAAGTCCTGATTTGTTTTAGATTATCGGCATTGTAGATAAACCCTGTATTTTCCTGCCAGGTTAATTGATATACCTTGTTGTTTAAGATGGTAATTCCTTCTCCAAAATATTTACCTTCAAGATTAACAGACTGGTAGGCTTTTCCGGTTTTGTAGTCTGTTTTTAGCAATTTGGAAGTACCGCGTTGTCCGGTTCCTTCAAATAAAGTATCTCTGTAGAATTCCAATCCTTGTGTATAGGAAGTTTCGTCATGGGGATAGGTGTTTACGATGGTATAGGAAAGTAATTTTGGTTTTACATTGGAAACGACTTCAATACGGGCATCCGTTTCTGCATTTTGTCCTTCATAATAAACGATTGCCTTTATCTGCTGGTACCCCAATTTAGAATCGGCTAAAGGAAAATCGAACTTATTGTTTCCTTTAACGCCGCCAACTCTTTTTTCATTTATATAGTAGGCTATCGAATCGATAGTCTTATTTTTGTCGTTGTTCAGAACCAAAGAAAGCGATTCCTGAGGCTGATAAGTCGCTTTTAAGCCCGATTGTTCTATGCTGAATAAATTTTTTTTATCTATTTCTTTATCTCCGCAGGATACAAGTACAGTTCCTAATAAAATGAATGCTAATAGTTTATGTTTTTTCATTGTTTTAAAATTGATTATGACAATATACAACCTTTATTTTATAACCGCCAAGGGCCTTGCAAAAATATAAAATGTTTGTATATTTGCACCGGCAAGTCCTACACGACCAGCTCCTGCAGACTCCCCCAGGGTGGGAACGCAGCAAGGGTAAGCGGTTGTAGCGGTGCGATGTAGGTCGCTTGCCATTTTTTTAAATCTTCCCTTTGAGGAGGATTTTTTGTTTTTAACCCTTTCAGGGTTTTAAACCCTGAAAGGGTTTGGATAAAAAATAAACACTAAATTTGGCTTCAATTTCTAAACTTCTAAGAAGTCAAAATGTCTAAAACTATATTAATTACAGGCGGTTCGTCAGGAATCGGAAAATCAATAGGGGATTATCTGACCCAAAAAGGCTATACAGTTTTTGGTACTAGCCGTAATCCGGAACGTGTTACAGATTCTAAATTTCCTTTAGTGGCTCTGGATGTGAGAGATGCTGAAAGTATTAAAAAAGCAGTTTCAGAAGTCATACGGAAAGCAGGGAGACTGGATGTAGTCATCAATAATGCCGGAGTTGGAATTACGGGACCTTTGGAAGAAATCCCGACTTCTGAAATCAAAAACAATTTCGAAACCAATTTTTTCGGGCCAATTGAAGTCATGAAAGCCGTATTGCCACAAATGCGTTCCCAGAAATCGGGTTTAATCATTAATGTAACTTCTATAGCCGGTTACATGGGATTGCCGTACAGAAGCGTTTATTCGGCTTCAAAAGGAGCATTGGAACTAATTACCGAAGCCCTGCGTATGGAAGTCAAAAATTTTGGTATAAAAATTACCAATATTGCTCCCGGAGATTTTGCAACCAATATTGCTTCAGGAAGATTTCATGCACCTCTGATTAAAGGTTCGGCTTATGAAAAACCTTATGGAGATACGCTTAAAATGATGGACGAGCATGTCGATTCAGGAAGCAACCCCGATATGATGGCAATTGCTGTTGCAAAAATCATCGAAACTCCCAATCCGAAAATCCATTATAAAGTGGGTGTTTTTATGCAAAAATTTTCCATCGTATTAAAACGGGTATTGCCTGATAAAGTTTATGAAAAAATGCTGATGAACCATTATAAATTGTAATTTTGCAACCGAATTTTGAGTTTTACCTCATTACTTTAAGCAGAAACACACAAATTAAATTATAACAAATGAAATTTTTTATCGACACGGCTAATCTGGCTCAAATCAAAGAAGCACAAGCACTTGGTGTTTTGGATGGTGTAACTACAAACCCTTCATTGATGGCGAAAGAAGGCATCACAGGAAAAAATAATATTTTAAAGCATTATGTAGATATCTGCAATCTTGTAGATGGTGATGTTAGTGCCGAAGTAAATGCTCTTGATTTTGAAGGCATGGTGAAAGAAGGTGAGGAGTTGGCCGAATTGCACGAGCAGATTGTTGTTAAGTTGCCAATGACTAAGGAAGGTGTAATGGCCGCAAAATATTTTTCTGATAAAGGAATCAAAACAAACGTTACTCTGGTATTTTCTGCCGGACAGGCTATTTTGGCTGCTAAAGCAGGAGCTACCTATGTTTCTCCTTTTATTGGTCGTTTGGACGATGTTTCTACAGATGGTTTGAACCTGATTCAGGAAATTCGTGAGATTTATGACAATTATGGTTTTGAAACAGAAATCCTGGCTGCTTCTGTGCGTCATACAATGCACATCGTTAATTGTGCCAAGATAGGTGCTGATGTAATGACAGGGCCGCTTTCTGCTATTACAGGACTGTTGAAACACCCTTTGACAGATATCGGATTGGCACAGTTTGTTGCTGATTTTGAAAAAGGAAATAAATAATAGAATTTATCAGATATAAAAAATCCCGCAAAAGCGGGATTTTTTGTTTGTAGTATTTAATTTTTATTTGCCCAACGGAGTTTTAGTTTTACATTAAGAAAGCTTCTGATGGACTATGTGTGAGCTTAGCGTCTCTGCGACTTCGCGAGCTTTTTTATTATTTCAGATAGTCAACAAATTTAACGTCAAACAGATTTACAAAAGCATTATTAATAGTTCCGTCCGCATTTGTGATGATGGCACGGTGTATTTTCGTAATCACCCATTTCTGTTTTAGTTCTTCAAAATCCTTTACCCGGAATTCTTCGATTTTATCAAATTTGTATTTCGAAAGATTATTTTTCCATTTTGACTGGTTATCATCAACATTGATAGCAATAAAATTATAACCGGGATGTTTGGCCTTTAATTCCATAGCTTTACGGTGTGCCGTTTCGAAATGGGATTTTGCATTTTCAGTCCAGAAAAAAATAACGGTTTTGCCTTTAATAATATTTTTGCTGTTTACTGTTTCTCCATTAAGGTCTATCAGGTCCACATTAGGTAAGGCATTGTCATTTTTCAGCATCTGAATTGCATTCCCTATTTTGATAATTTCGTTCTGGTTTCCCTTATCGGTTGACAGTTCGTTATATCGGTCAAGGAATTTTTTGTTGTTCAGTATGTGCTGGTCTTCCAATAGATAGGCGAAGGCAATATTGTCGAGAATGGTATTTTTGATTTCCGGATTTTTGAAAAGCGTATCGGCAATATTCAGCTTGGTGATGTTCATTTCTAAAGCCTTGTCTTCAGGTGAAGCATTATCGTCGGCTTTTTCCATTGCCATATTATTCAGCATGTAGGTAAGATATTTTACAAAAGGCGAGAAGTTTGTCAGGCCTTTATTATTGTAATCAATCTCATCGCGGTATTCATAAAAATTCTTTGGAAGTTTTTCGCTGATATTTTCTCCGGTTCGTATTTCGTGTATGACCGGATAAATTTCTTTTTTGGTATAGTAAGGGAAATCGAGAGAAGCCAGTGCATAAGTATCAAAATCGTCGCTCCATTTCAATAATTCTTTTTTTGAATTGTAGTAGCTTTTTCGGGAATGATAGGCAGAATCGATGTATTTTGTAAACTTATTGATGTCATAGTCAAATACGGTAAACATCTTGTCCCGGTCTTCCTCATTCTTAAGATACATCTCCATCAGGAAATTATTCTTTTCTTCTCCGCGTCCGCAAAATACGACAGATTCGTCAAAATCATTTGAGTTCATGCGTACCATAATACTGTCGTTCTTATCAAAATAAACGTATTGGTATTCCGGCTCATGTTTAAAAGTATACAATCCGGGAGCCAGGGAATCAAATTTTTTGAAAAACCTATTGTTTCGGTCCAAAGGAATAGTGTCAATAACCTTATTGTCCTTAAGAAACAAAACGTAGCGGTTTAGTGGATTTGAAACCTCTCCGCCAAAGTAAGCAGTGAAATTATCGCTTTTGAATTTCTTTTCACACGAGCACAGTGACAGCATGGAAAGAAAAGAAAGCGATACGATTTTGAAAACTTTTAAATTGTGCATTTAATTTGAATCTAATAGACAAAAATATTCAGACGCAACCAAACTCTCTGTTAAGGCATAGTTAAATGTAAACAATGTCAATTATTTAGAATGCCGTTAAATAACAGAGATTTATTTGAATCAGAAGTTTAGGCTATGTTTTAAAGTATATCTTGTTCTTGTGCCAAAAGTGCAGTATTTTTTCTACTTTTGCAAAACTTTTTTAAAACTATATTCATGTTAACAGTAAATAATTTATCAGTACAATTTGGCAAGAGAGTTTTGTTTGATGAAGTAAATACAACCTTTACAGATGGTAATATTTATGGAGTCATTGGAGCAAATGGTGCTGGAAAATCTACATTCTTAAAAATACTTTCGGGAGATTTTGAGCCAACTTCTGGACACGTTTTCCTGGAACCGGGCAAACGTATGTCCGTATTGAACCAGAACCACAACATGTTTGATGAGCATACGGTTTTGGAAACGGTGATGATGGGGAACAAAGTTCTTTATGCTGTTAAGAAAGAAATGGATGAGCTTTATCTGGACTATACCGATGAAAACGCGGAAAGAATCGGAGAGCTTCAGGTGCAGTTTGAAGAAATGAACGGATGGAATGCCGATTCTGATGCTGCTTCTTTGCTATCAAATTTAGGTATCAATGAAGACAGTCACTATACTTTAATGGGGGATATGGAAGGGAAACTAAAGGTTCGTGTGCTTTTGGCACAGGCACTTTTTGGAAATCCTGATGTATTAATCATGGATGAGCCTACCAACGACCTGGATTTTGAAACAATTGCATGGTTGGAAAACTTTTTGGCGAATTATGAGAATACTGTAATAGTAGTATCACACGACCGTCACTTTCTGGATGCGGTTTGTACACATATTTCAGATATTGATTTCGGAAAAATCAACCACTATTCAGGAAACTATACATTCTGGTACGAATCAAGCCAATTGGCTGCAAAACAAAGAGCACAGCAAAACAAGAAGGCAGAAGAAAAGAAACAGGAATTGGAAGAATTCATCCGCCGTTTCAGTGCCAACGTAGCAAAATCCAAACAGGCTACTTCACGTAAAAAAATGATTAGCAAACTGAATATTGCAGAAATCAAACCGTCTAGCAGACGTTATCCTGCCATAATTTTTGAACAGGAGAGAGAAGCGGGAGACCAGATTTTGAATATCACTAATCTGAGCGCTTCAATTGATGGCGAAACATTATTTACCGGTGTAGATTTGAATATGGCAAAAGGCGATAAGATTGTCCTTTTCTCTAAAGATTCACGTGCTACTACAGCTTTCTATGAAATTCTGAATGGCAATAAAAAGGCAGATTCCGGAACTTTTGAATGGGGAATTACAACAACGCAGGCCTATCTTCCGGTTGAAAACCATGAATTCTTTGACAACGACCTGAATCTGGTTGATTGGTTAAGACAGTGGGCAAAAACTGAAGAAGAACGTGATGAAGTTTATATCCGTGGATTCTTAGGGAAAATGATTTTCTCTGGTGAAGAAGCGTTGAAAATTAGCCGCGTTTTGTCAGGAGGTGAAAAAGTGCGTTGCATGCTTTCGAGAATGATGATGCAGAGAGCCAATGTACTGATGCTTGACGAGCCTACAAACCACCTCGATTTGGAATCGATTACAGCTTTCAACAACTCATTGAAAAATTACAAAGGTTCGGTTATTTTCACGACACATGACCATGAATTTGCCCAAACTGTGGGTAACAGGGTTATTGAATTGACACCTAAAGGAGCAATCGACAGATATATGACATTTGACGATTATCTGGATGATGAAAAAGTACAGGAACTAAGAAAGAAAATGTATTCTTAAATACTAGAAATGATAAATAAAAAATCCCGTTACTGCAAAGTAGCGGGATTTTTTTGGTTTAAAGGTGGTTGGTTGGGTTATGGTTTTATTTTTTAAATCTGCTGATGATAAAAATAACAAGGGCAATAATGGCAATGACAATAAAGACGCCAACGCCAACACCTAAGTTAAAAATACCTTCAACTACTTCACAGCTTGAAAAGGTAAGAAGTATCAGAAGCAGTATGTTTATTTTCAATAATTTGTTCATGGCTTTTCTGTTTTTGATTTGTATATCATAAAGGTCTTCTTTTTACGAAGAAAAATATTACATGATTAATGTTTTTGGTTATATAATTTTAATAAGGGGCTAAGTTGCTAAGGTTCTGAGATGCTAAGTTGGTGTGTTTTTATATCTAAAAGAGAAAGTTAATTGAAAGCGAGTTTTTTGTACTTTCTTTATCAATCTGTGAAATCATTCTAATCTGTGGCAAAATAAAAGCAGCAACCAAAGTAG
>NZ_LMPW01000001.1:569282-569406 GCF_001423985.1 Flavobacterium sp. Leaf359
GCTAAGTTGGTGTGTTTTTATATCTAAAAGAGAAAGTTAATTGAAAGCGAGTTTTTTGTAATTTCTTTATCAATCTGTGAAATCATTCTAATCTGTGGCAAAATAAAAGCAGCAACCAAAGTAG
>NZ_LMPW01000001.1:569464-578652 GCF_001423985.1 Flavobacterium sp. Leaf359
ACTAAGTTGGTGTGTTTGATATCTAAAGAGAAAGTTAATTGAAAGCGAGTTTTTTGTACTTTCTTTATCAATCTGTGAAATCATTCTAATCTGTGGCAAAATAAAAGCAGCTACCAAGTAGAGGCGCTAAGGTTAAGGTTCTGAGATGTTGAGTTTGCGTGTTTTTGGTAAGTATCATTTTAGTATGGAAGCAGGTTAGGGCAAAACTGTATTTTTATTTTACTTGGAAGTAAATTTTGCCTACTTTTACAAACCAAACACAACACTTCATTATGAGTCAAAAAATATTGCTTACTTCAAAAGAAGTCAATATCATTCTGCATCGTTTGGCCTGTCAGTTAATTGAAAAGCATCTTGATTTTTCAGATACTATCCTTGTAGGAATCCAGCCTCGCGGAACCTTTTTGGCAGAACGCCTGAAGGAATTACTTTTAAAAGAATATAAAGTACAGGATGTTGCTTTAGGCTATCTTGATATCACCTTTTTTAGGGATGATTTTCGCAGGACAGAAAAGCCTTTGGAAGCCAATAAAACACAGATTAACTTTTTGGTAGAAAATAAGAAAGTCATTTTTATTGATGATGTCTTATATACCGGAAGAAGCATCCGTTCTGCTTTGACTGCCATCCAATCCTTTGGAAGGCCATCAGAAATTGAGTTGCTGGTTTTGATTGACAGGCGATTTAGCCGCCATTTGCCAATCCAGCCGGATTACAGAGGCAGACAGGTCGATTCCATAAACAATGAAAAGGTGAAGGTATGCTGGAAAGAACAGGAGGGAGAAGATGTGGTTTACCTTGTAACCAATTAAGTTCTTAAAATAACAACACAACAACACATATAAAAATGAGCGAATTAAGCGTAAATCATTTATTAGGAATAAAATATATCACCAAACAGGATATTGACCTTATTTTTGAAACAGCCGATCATTTTAAGGAAGTCATCAACCGACCAATTAAAAAAGTTCCTTCGCTTCGAGATATTACCATAGCTAATATATTTTTTGAAAACAGTACCAGAACCAAACTGTCTTTTGAATTGGCACAAAAACGCCTTTCGGCTGATGTTATCAGCTTTTCAGCAGCGCAGTCATCGGTTAAAAAGGGAGAAACCCTGATTGATACTGTCAACAATATCCTTTCAATGAAGGTTGATATGGTAGTCATGAGGCATTCCAATCCGGGAGCGGCTTATTTTCTTTCACAAAATGTCAATGCGAGTATTGTCAATGCCGGCGATGGTGCACACGAACATCCAACGCAAGGTTTATTGGATTCTTTTACGATAAGAGAAAAACTAGGCGAAGTTGCCGGAAAGAAAGTCGTGATTGTAGGTGATATTCTGCATTCACGTGTGGCGCTTTCCAATATTTATGCCCTTAAAATGCAAGGAGCCGAAGTCAAAGTTTGCGGACCTAAAACCTTAATTCCAAAATATATCGAATCTTTGGGAGTTGGTGTGGAACCAAACCTTAGAAAAGCACTTGAATGGTGTGATGTGGCCAATATGCTCAGGGTACAAAATGAAAGGATGGATGTGAATTATTTCCCTTCCACCAGAGAATATACACAGCAATACGGAGTAGATAAGGCATTTTTAGATTCGCTAAATAAAGAAATCGTAATCATGCACCCAGGACCAATCAATAGAGGTGTCGAAATCTCTTCTGATGTAGCCGATTCGCAACAGTCTGTTATCCTAAACCAGGTTGAAAATGGTGTGGCAGTACGTATGGCGGTAATTTATCTTCTGGCATCAAAAATTAAACAATAGGAATAAAAAAGCCAAAAACCTTTGTAACTTTGGACTTAGCAAACTTTACTTTTAAAAAATAAGACAATATGAAAGTGGATCAAAAAGGACATACAACAGTAATAAAAGATACGCAGGGTAATGTAGGTTCTTTTCTGGAAAAAGTAACAAATGAATATGGGAGCTTCAAAAACCATAACCTGGTTTTGGATATCTCATCCGACAAAGATGTGAGCTTGGACCAGATACTTTCTTTTCTATCGTTGTCAAACAAACACCGAAAAGCAAAAAAATCATTTGTAATTGTTGTCAATGATTTTGACTTTAACGAAGTGCCTGATGAAATGATTGTGGTTCCGACTCTTCTTGAAGCCCATGATATTATTGAGATGGAGGAAATTGAAAGAGATTTAGGATTTTAGGTTTTTGATTTAAGATTTCTGAAAGATTTCGGATTTAAGATTTTTAGATTTAAGAGTAAAAAATGAAGCTGACGATTCTTGGCTGTTATGCCGCTACACCCAGAACTATTACAAATCCGACATCGCAGGTTTTGGAAATAAGAGACCGGATGTTTCTCATAGACTGTGGTGAGGGGACACAGGTTCAGCTACGGAAAAACAAGATCAAATTTTCCAAAATAAACCACATTTTTATTTCTCACCTTCATGGAGACCATGTCTACGGACTTGTTGGTCTGGTTTCTACCTACATGCTTTTGAACAGGGTCAATGACCTGCATATTTATGGGCCAAAGGGAATAAAAGAGATTATTACACTGCAATTAAAGCTTTCCAATTCCTGGACCAATTACAATCTTTATTTCCATGAACTGGAATCGGATGTGTCCGAAACCGTTTTTGAAGATGATAAGGTAATTGTCAAGACAATTCCGCTTAAACACAGGATATATACTAACGGCTATTTATTCCTCGAAAAGTTCAGCGAAAGAAAGCTCAATATTGATGCAGTACAGGAATATGAAATCGACCAGGTTTATTACAAAAAAATCAAATATGGCGGAGATATTACTTTAGAAGATGGTCGCGTGATTCCTAATGCCGAACTGACTTTTGATCCGGATACTCCAAAAAGCTATGCGTTTTGTTCGGATACGGTGTATAATGAAGATATATTACCGCTGATTGAAAACGTAGATGTTCTTTATCATGAATCTACCTTTTTAGAATCGGAAGCCGCTTTGGCAGAAAAAACCATGCATTCAACGGCAAAAGAAGCTGCCCGGATTGCGCTTAAGGCAAATGCCAAAAATCTGGTATTGGGCCATTATTCCACACGATACGAATCGATTCAGAAATTCAAAGAAGAAGCAGAAACTATTTTCCCGAATGTCTTTTTGGGAGATGATGGGGAAAGGTTTTCTTTTTGAAGCCGCTAAGTGGCTAAGTTTCTAAGTGCTAAGGTTTTTTGAGTTAGAATTAAATTTGAATATCAAAAAAACATATTCTCTCAATATTTTATAGTCTAATTGCTTTTCCTTTAATTGCTTATTGTCCTTAGTCACTCAGCCACTTAGAAGCTTAGTAACTTTCAAAAAAAACCTCCTGACAAATATCATATCTCCACTTCACAAAGTTTGTAACTTTGTAATTCAAATTTTCCAATTGACCAAGCTATGAAAGATTTAAGCGATTACAGAAAATCATACGAAAAAAGTGAACTGATAGAAACCGCCATACCGGACAATCCTTTTGAATTATTTGACTTGTGGTTTCAGGAAGCCGAAGCTATAGGAGGGACAGAAGAAGTGAATGCAATGACTATTGCCACTATCGGGAAAGACGGTTTCCCGAAATCAAGAATTGTGCTTTTAAAACAGTTCACCCCGGAAGGTTTTATTTTCTTTACCAATTACGAATCTGAAAAAGGAAAAGCCATAGCCGAAAACCCGAATGTTTGTCTTTCTTTCTTTTGGCCTTACGCAGAAAGGCAGGTTATCATTAAAGGGACGGCTGAAAAAACAGCTGATGAAATTTCAGATGCTTATTTCCAATCCAGGCCATTTGGAAGCCAATTAGGAGCACTTGCCTCACACCAAAGTGAAATCATAGAAAACAGAGAAGTTCTGGAAGTTAAGGTAAAAAATCTGGAAGAAGAATTTATAGGAAAAGTAATCGCTCGTCCGGCTTATTGGGGAGGTTATCTGGTCAAGCCTTATGAGATAGAATTCTGGCAGGGTAGGCCCAACAGGCTTCATGATAGAATTCGTTTCCAATACCGCGAAAACACTTGGATAAAGGACAGGCTTTCCTCATGATTTATAGGAATAATAGCATGAAAAATACAAAAACATGCATTTCGTCGATTTTATTTTGCAGTTCAACGATGATTTTGTAATATTGAATCGTTAAGTAAGAGTTGTGCCCCATCATAAATCTTACTTACAATTTGAAGAAGTTTTCCCAAAGGCTTTTTCGAATTATGAACCAAAACACTTAACCTATGAAAGCAATAATGCTAAGAACATTAATGCCAGTGGCTTTTTTGTTCACAATGTTATCTTGTTCTTCAGATTCATCTGATGACAGTAACCTGACAAATGGAAATTCTACTTTGGTAGAAAATTATGATTACAATCCCACAGAATTAGAATTGATGCGTATTATTAACGAACACAGACAATCGCTCAATTTACCGGCTTTACAGCCAATCAATCACATTTCTTACAAATCAGAAGAACACAACGAGTACATGATTGAAAACAACGTTGTCAATCATGCCTATTTCGAAGAAAGGTCACAAAACCTGATACAGGTATTGGGAGCGGTTAAAGTCAATGAAAATGTGGCTTATAATTATAACACTCCACAGGCAGCATTACATGCCTGGCTTGAGAGTCCAAGCCATAAAGCAAATATCGAAGGAGATTTTACTCATTTTGGAATTTCTGTCCGTATCAGCCCGGAATCAGGACGGAAATATTACACCAATATGTTCATAAAAAAATAAACGGGTAAAGCTCAGTATCATAAGACTGCAGTTTGTATTGCAGTCTTTTTTTTGAGACAGCCCAAAAAGATTGTTATTTACGTTCACCTTTCCATACTATTGATTGCAATAATTTGACAGGAATTATTTTTTTAGATAATTAATATTAGATGGGGTTTAATTTTCGTGGATTATTTTTTTAAAATACATTCATTAAAGATTGTTCTTTTGTTCTGAATTATTCTTTCATTAAGGTCTGCGTGAAAACTATTGTATGGGGATATATTTTAAAAATATATTACAATAGGTCAATAACAAAAAAAGCATCCTGCTAGTCCAGGATGCTTTTGCTTTTTATGGCATTTAGGTATGTTATAATTCAGTAATAATAAATTCACTTCTTCTGTTCAATTGGTGCTCTTCTTCAGAACATGGAACCCCATCAGAGCATTTGTTTACCAATTGAGTTTCTCCATAACCTTTTCCGCTTAATCGTGAAGCTTGTATTCCATCGTTAATCATCCACGCAATAGTTGATTTGGCTCTTCTGTCAGATAGCCTTTCATTGTATTTGTGTGTCTGACGACTGTCTGTATGTGATCTTACGTCAACTTTCATCGTTGGGTATTCTTTCATCACATCAACAATTTTTGCAAGGTCAGTAGCTGCATCCGGACGGATATTCCATTTATCAAGATCAAAGTAAATAATCTTGATACCGAATGCTTTTGCAAGGTCATCACCAACTTTAACTTTCTTGACTGTTTTTTCCAAAGCAATTGGAAGGTCGGTTTCACCGCTTTCATTTGGTAAGGTTATTCGGGATTCCTTGGTTACATAGTCTTGTTTTTCGGCTCTTACATAATACGATTTACCGCATTGTACATCCTCAAAAGAATATTTTCCGGAAGCATCAGATGTTACTTCTTTTAATTTGTTGAATTTTTCATCAAATAAAGTCACTTTTGTATTTGGAAGAATCGCTCCGGTTTCCAAATCGGTTATGGTTCCGGCCAAAAGCTGTTCACATTCAAATTCCAATCTTTTGGTTTCAACAAATTTGTAGATATCATCATTGCCATTTCCGCCGTCTCTGTTGGAACTTAAAAAGCCAATTCTTGTTTTAGAGTTAATGATATAGGCAAAATCATCTTTTTTGCTATTGGCAGGTTCTCCAATGTTTTTAACTTCTTTAATGCTACCGTCGTTTCCAATTTTTGAAACAAAAATATCAAAACCACCCAACCCAAGCTGGCCATCGGAAGCAAAATACAACTCATTTTCATCTGATACAAAAGGAAAAGATTCTCTTCCCGGAGTATTGATTTTAGGTCCAAGGTTTTCCGGTGTTCCGAAACTTCCATCGGCATTAATGCTGACTTTAAAAATATCAGATTGTCCTAAAGTTCCCGGCATATCAGAAGCAAAATACATTGTTTTTCCATCCGGACTCAAAGCAGGGTGGGCCACACTGTAATTGTTATTGTTGAAAGGAAGTTCCGTAACATTTGTCCACTTGTCGCCTTCTAAAGTCGCCTTGTAGATTTTTAATAAAGTTACCTTATCGCTACTTTTGCCTTTTTTACCATCGTTATAATTATTTCGGGTAAAATACATGGTCTTTCCATCTTTGGAAAAAGCCGGAGTGGCTTCATGGAATTTGGTATTCAGGCTTTTTGCAAACTTTTGTGGAGCCGATAATGCACCGTCTGCACTCAAATCTGAAACATACATATTGGTAAAATACATATTTGTCCATGAATGCTGTCTTTTTGAAAAGTTTCCGGTATCCCGTGCAGAAGTAAAAACTACCTTATCTCCAAAGAAAGCACTTCCATAATCAGAATATTCAGAATTTATCCCGGCATTATCGATTTTATACCTTCCGGAATTTTTCCTGATTTCTTCCAGATAATTTTTCTTTTCCTCATATAGTTTCCCACGAGAATCAGTACCTGACTTCTGATTGAATTTTTGAAGCATCTCATTAGCCTTATCATATTCTCCAATTCCTTTTAGAGATTGTGAATAACGGTAAAAATATTCTGGCTCTACATCCTGCGTCATGGCAAAAAGCTCACCATACCATTTGGCAGCATTTTCCAAATCAGCATTAAAGTAGTAAGAGTTTCCAAGTTTTTGAAGCATATCTTGCGACTTGTATCCTTTTTCAGCAACACGCTCATAGGTTTTTATAGCATCAATGTAAGCATATTTCTCATACTTCTTATCTGCTGATGCCACAGCCGATTTTTGCGCATATCCGCTAAAGCAGACTGTACTTAAAAATGCGAGGTATATAAATTTGATTTTCATGATTGCACAGTATTAGAAGAACCTAGGTGAAGTTAATTTGTTAAACTTGTTGAAAAGCTCAAATCGAAGGAATATTTCGTGTGAGCCGGAGTTATAATTGGAGAGCTTTGTTGTTTCTAAGTCATATCCATAACCTACAAACAAACCTTCTGTAACCTGAAAACCAGCCATCGCACTAACCGCGGCATCCCATCTCCAGGCTGCTCCAATGGTAAATTTATCGTTGAACAAGAAATTACCGGATACGTCAAGTTGTAAGGGAGCGCCCTGAATGGTTTTCATAAGGAATGCAGGCTTAAATTTAATACTAGGGCTCAAATCAAATACATAACCACCGATGAAATAAAAATTCATCCTTTCTTTATAAACCGAAACGGAGTTGTCTTCATAACGGGTTGTCTGTAAAAAGTTAGGAACGGAAAGACCTACATATAATTTATCGGAATGGAAGTAAACCCCGGCTCCAAAATTTGGAGTAAAATTATTGTTGAAATTCTGCAGGTGAGGGTCACCGGCATCGGCAGGGTTTAATTTGTTTACGTCCAGGCTAAAAAGATTGGCCGTTCCTTTAATACCAAACGAAAGTTTATAAGTTTCCGATGTCTGAACAGTATAAGATATATCAGCAGAAATAGTGTTTTCGTCTGTCGGACCAATTCTGTCATTGACAAAAGAAAGTCCGATTCCTAATTTACTATTATTGATAGGTGTATTTAAAGAAACTGCATTGGTTACAGGAGCTCCATCCAAACCAACCCATTGGGTTCTATGAAGGCCGAAAATACTCATTACGCCTCTGGAACCGGCATAGGCCGGGTTTATATTAATAGTGTTGTACATGTATTGAGTGTACTGGGCATCTTGTTGCGCAAAACCTGCAAAACCTGTCAACAGTAAAGCGAAAAATAAAAATTTTGTTTTCATTTATTTATTTGTTTAGTTCCAGGGATTTGCATCCCTGGAAGTTGGACTTTATCTATTAATATATAGATAACTTGCTTTTTCTCTGGATCTTCCTTCAGCATCGACATATTTCAGTACGTAGTAGTAAGTTCCATCAGGTAATTCTTCTGATTTTTTTACTGTAGCACGACCTTCAGATACTCCTCTAAATACTTTAGTCGTATTGTCATAGCCTTGGGCATCAAATACTAATACTCCCCAACGATTGTATATTTCTACAGTATTATTTGGATAACAATCAAGCCCCTCGATCTGGAAGAATTCATTCAAACCATCTCCGTTTGGTGTCATAGCATTATGAACTATAATTTCACATGGTGCCAAAACAACACAGTCATCATTTACGTTCATGTTGATTTGAATTGTTCTAGGGCAATCGCCGTCAGCAATTACATAGCTCAATACATAATCTCCAAGCGTAACATTGGCAGGATTGAAAATACTTCCGAGTAATCCTCGAGAGTTATTTGTGTCAATCCATGTTCCCGTTCTTTCTATAGAATTGTCAAGTAATGTAAACAGATCGATTGAAAGATCTTCAACACATAATTCGCTGGCAATTGTTTGTGTAGGATTTGATATCGTAACATTTATTGTTTGCGTAATTACGTTTGAATTTCCACAGCTGTCAGTTGCAGACCAAGATCTGGTGATAGTATAACCTGTTGCTGTCTGATTTTCAATCTGTTCATCAAATATAACACTTTCTACTGAAGAACAAGAGTCTGTAAATTCTAAAACAGGGACTTCAGGAACCTCACTACAAACAACATTTATAGTCGTTTCTATAGGAGTAACCAAAGTAGGAGCCATATTATCTTCTACAGTTATTATCTGTGTTGCAGAAGTTATGTTGTTGCATAAATCAACCGCTGTCCAGGTTCTTGTGATAATCTTATCTCCAGCACAAGCACCATTTTCAATAGTTTCAAGCATTGTAACAGTAGCCATACTACAGTTATCAGTAGCTGTAAGTGTTGGTGCTGTTGGAACAGATCCACAAGCTACAGTAACATCTGTAGGCACAGTTTCTACGAATGTTGGGCCTTGGTTATCAGTTACAGTCACTACTTGTATATGGTCTACTGTATTTCCGCAAAGGTCTGTAGCCGTCCATTTTCTAGTAAGGGTATAGCTTCCGGCGCAGGCACCGTCAGTCCTTGTCTCGGCGAAAGTTACAGTCGCAGTTCCGCAAGCATCGGTC
>NZ_LMPW01000001.1:578732-578880 GCF_001423985.1 Flavobacterium sp. Leaf359
GGTCACGGTCACAACCTGAGTGTGCTCGGCAGTGTTACCGCAAAGGTCGGTAGCCGTCCATTTTCTAGTAAGGGTGTAGCTTCCTGCGCAGGCACCGTCAGTCCTTGTCTCGGCGAAAGTTACAGTCGCAGTTCCGCAAGCATCGGTC
>NZ_LMPW01000001.1:578930-579182 GCF_001423985.1 Flavobacterium sp. Leaf359
ACAGGTATACTGTCGCAAGACGCAGCCACTTCGGCAGCAGGCAATGTTCCGGCGAATGCAGGAGCCTGGGTATCTGTTACGGTCACTACCTGAGTGTGCTCCGCAGTATTTCCGCAAAGGTCAGTAGCCGTCCATTTTCTAGTAAGGGTGTAGCTTCCGGCGCAGGTACCATCGGTTCTGGTCTCGGCAAAAGTTACAGTCGCAGTTCCGCAAGCATCGGTCGCAGTAAGCGTAGCCGCAGCCGGGATACTG
>NZ_LMPW01000001.1:579224-579528 GCF_001423985.1 Flavobacterium sp. Leaf359
ACAGGAGCCTGGGTATCTGTTACGTTCACAACCTGAGTGTGCTCGGCAGTGTTACCACAAAGGTCAGTAGCCGTCCATTTTCTAGTAAGGGTATAGCTTCCGGCGCAGGCACCATCGGTTCTGGTCTCGGCAAAAGTTACAGTCGCAGTTCCGCAAGCATCGGTCGCAGTAAGCGTAGCCGCAACAGGGATACTGTCGCAAGACGCAGCCACTTCGGCAGCAGGCAGTGTTCCGGCAAATACAGGAGCCTGGGTATCTGTTACGGTCACAACCTGAGTGTGCTCGGCAGTGTTACCGCAAAGGT
>NZ_LMPW01000001.1:579565-579725 GCF_001423985.1 Flavobacterium sp. Leaf359
AGTAGCCGTCCATTTTCTAGTAAGGGTGTAGCTTCCTGCACAAGCACCATCGGTTCTGGTCTCGGCGAATGTTACAGTCGCAGTTCCGCATGCATCGGTCGCAGTAAGCACAGCCGCAGCCGGGATACTGTCGCAAGACGCAGCCACTTCGGCAGCAGGC
>NZ_LMPW01000001.1:579811-579971 GCF_001423985.1 Flavobacterium sp. Leaf359
TGTAGCCGTCCATTTTCTAGTAAGGGTATAGCTTCCGGCGCAGGCACCATCGGTTCTGGTCTCGGCGAACGTTACGGTCGCACTTCCGCATGCATCTGTCGCAGTAAGCACAGCCGCAGCCGGGATACTGTCGCAAGACGCAGCCACTTCGGCAGCAGGC
>NZ_LMPW01000001.1:580013-580238 GCF_001423985.1 Flavobacterium sp. Leaf359
GCAAATGCAGGAGCCTGTGTATCGGTCACGGTTACTACCTGTACATGCTCGGCAGTGTTCCCGCAAAGGTCAGTAGCCGTCCATTTTCTAGTAAGGGTGTAGCTTCCTGCGCAGGCACCATCGGTTCTGGTCTCGGCAAAAGTTACAGTCGCAGTTCCGCAGGCATCGGTCGCAGTAAGCGTAGCCGCAGCCGGGATACTGTCGCAAGACGCAGCCACTTCGGCA
>NZ_LMPW01000001.1:580280-580491 GCF_001423985.1 Flavobacterium sp. Leaf359
GCAGGAGCCTGGGTATCGGTTACGGTCACAACCTGAGTGTGCTCGGCAGTGTTTCCGCAAATGTCAGTAGCCGTCCATCTTCTAGTCAATATATATGATGACGGGCAGTTTCCATCGGTTCTTGTCTCAGCGAATGTTACCGTTGCGCTTCCGCAAGCATCGGTCGCAGTAAGCGTAGCCGCAGCCGGGATACTGTCGCAAGACGCAGCCA
>NZ_LMPW01000001.1:580545-580767 GCF_001423985.1 Flavobacterium sp. Leaf359
TGTATCGGTTACGTTCACTACCTGAGTGTGCTCGGCAGTGTTTCCGCAAAGGTCGGTAGCCGTCCATTTTCTTGTAAGGGTGTAGCTTCCGGCGCAGGCACCATCGGTCCTTGTCTCGGCGAATGTTACAGTCGCAGTTCCGCAAGCATCGGTCGCAGTAAGCGTAGCCGCAACAGGGATACTGTCGCAAGACGCAGCCACTTCGGCAGCAGGCAATGTTCC
>NZ_LMPW01000001.1:580904-580971 GCF_001423985.1 Flavobacterium sp. Leaf359
TGCAAATGCAGGAGCCTGGGTATCTGTTACGGTCACAACCTGAGTGTGCTCGGCAGTATTTCCGCAA
>NZ_LMPW01000001.1:581114-581217 GCF_001423985.1 Flavobacterium sp. Leaf359
CACAACCTGAGTGTGCTCGGCAGTGTTACCACAAAGGTCAGTAGCCGTCCACTTTCTTGTAAGCGTGTAGCTTCCGGCGCAGGCACCATCGGTTCTGGTCTCG
>NZ_LMPW01000001.1:581367-581439 GCF_001423985.1 Flavobacterium sp. Leaf359
CTTCCACAGGCATCGGTCGCAGTAAGCGTAGCCGCAGTTGGGATGTTTCCGCATGAAGCAGTGATACTAGCC
>NZ_LMPW01000002.1:0-196 GCF_001423985.1 Flavobacterium sp. Leaf359
AGGAAAAAGCTCATTTTATTACAGCCACAGTAGTAGATTGGATTGATGTTTTTACTAGAAAAAACTATCGGGATTGTATTATTGGCTGTTCGGATTTCTGCATTAAAAACAAGGGCATGACTGTATACCGTTATGTCATTATGAGCAATCATATCCATTTAATTATACACTCTAAAGATGGAAAATTGTCCGATTT
>NZ_LMPW01000002.1:260-21120 GCF_001423985.1 Flavobacterium sp. Leaf359
CTAGAAAAAATTCGAGCAGAACCTGAAATTCGAAGGGACTGGATGCTGGAACGATTCAAAATAGCCACAGAATCTCATAGTCGTAACAAAAATTATCAGTTCTGGCAATATGGAAGTCATGCTGAAGAAATTTATTCAGAAAAATTTATGTGGTCAAAATTGGATTATATCCATTTGAACCCTGTTCGTGCCGGTCTTATTGAAAAAGCTTCAGATTATATTTATTCGAGTGCGAGTAATTATGCAAACGGTGAAGGTATTTTGACTATCGAAAAAGCTGATAATCCTGTTGTTGATGTGTTAAGAAAGAGTTCTTTTGATAATTATAATAGTTATTAATTGCTCAAAGTCAGGAGACTTTGCGTAGCGGGAAACAAGCTGTCAAATCTTATTATTAATATTTTATGAAAATTTATTTAAGCAAAAAAAAACTAGCCTTATTATTCTTAGCATGTATATTATTCCTAGTTTTTGGTATTTGGGGAATCATAAGTCCTGAAGACCTTGTAACTACAACTTTTAGAAATCCACTAATCATCAAAGTTATCGGAATTATTGGCGTGTGTTTTTTTGGCCCAAGTTTAATCTTAATAGTCTATAAGTTTTTTGATTCAAGACCTGGATTAATAATTAATCAAGCAGGCATTATAGACAATTCAAATTCTGCAAATATAGGTTTAATAGAGTGGAATGATATAAAAGGATTTGAGAAAATAGAAATCCTTTCAACCAAAATTTTAATCGTATATGTAAAACAACCCAACAAGTACATAGCTCGAGCCAATAATTTTATTGCTAGAAAATCAATGCAAAGAACTTATGAGAAGTATGGCTCACCCATTTCACTAGCGTCAAGTCCGTTAAAGATTAATTTTGAAGAATTAGAAAAAATAATTACAGAAGAATGGGAAAAATCAAAAGTGCAGAAAAAGAATGATGACTAACAATAAAAAATGATTCTAAAAACTAAAAACTGGGACATCTTTTGATGTCCCAGTTTTTAGCTCCTAATAAATAATACAGAAGTGTCATAAAAAAGACCCAAACAAGCTTCCATTTCCTCATAAAACACTCTACAGACATTAAAAAATTAAGCATTCCAACACAGACAGTCACTTTAAAACAAGAATACATCCGCAACAATCCTAAAATATCATCAAAAACACAAAAACACCAGTCTCGTTACGCCAAACCCCATATATTGCTTATTTTTATAGCCCTAAAAACGAAAAACAGCTATGAAAAAAATCCAAACTTTATTACTGGCTTTAGCCTCAACAACGCTATGGGCGCAACAAACCATTTCTTTTGAAGCCTCAGAAGGCTATCAAATTGGCACCATTCACCAACAAAACGGTTGGGAAGTTACAGAAGGTTCTGCCGGATATGTAACCAATCAAACTGTAAGCAACGAAGCAGCCTCAACAGGCAGCCTTTCTTTTAAAAATGCTTATGAGCCTGACTTTGACTGGCAATATTTTCCAATTTTTGGTGCTTCCAAAACATTTGATGCTCCTAAAAGCTATAACAACTTTACTATTTCTTATGATGTGATGGCAACGGCAAAATTGGGTTCAGATTTTGAGTTTACGCTATTTGCTATTGACAGCAATGAAGAATATGTTCCGGTAGCAGGTGTGGGTATTGAAAATCGAGGCTATATCTATCTAATCAAAAATGCTGATTATGGTTTTGATTATGCTACTCCGGAATGGGCTCCCAACCAATGGGTCAACATTAAGATTGAAGTTACTGCTACCGAAATCAAATATTACATCAATAATACTTTAGAAAAAACCATTGCCAACTATACTGAGCTTAATATCGTAGGTTTTAATATGCTTCATAACAATTATGGCAACCATGCTTTTTATGACAATTTTGTCATTACAAGTGAAAATCTGGGCACAAAACCTTTTGAAACGGTTTCTTATTCTGTATATCCAAATCCGGCGCAGGACATTGTTTCTGTAGAATTACCGGCAAATACTACATTATCTGAAACTGCTATCTATAACATCTCCGGGCAAAAAGTAATACATACAGAAGGCAGTCAGACAATCAATGTAAGTTCGCTTTCTGCCGGAACTTATTTACTTAAAGGTCTAACCACTGACGGGACATCTTTCACAAAAAAGCTTATAAAAAAATAAATCCCTAAAACGCCGGACAATGATCCGGCGTTTTTGTTCTTACAAAAATAAAGACATTTATATAAAAGAGAATCCGTATCAATCTTGCGGATTCCATAAACCACTTGCCGCAATCTCTTTCACATATTCTGAAAAATCTTTTGGTTTTCGCCCTAAGGCTTCCTCAATTCCATTACTCACAGAAGCATTTCTTCCGTCTAATACCTCAGTAAAGAGATATGTTGATAAATCGATATATTCTTTCGGAATTTGATAGGCTGTCATCTGTGCTACATATTCTTCCGTTGAAGGCTGTTCATAAACAATTGGCCGACCAACTGCCTCAGCAATCTCAGCAATTGCTTCCTTAAAACTCAGCAATCTTGAGCCTGTGACTTCATAAAGCTTTCCATCGTGTCCTTCTTCAGTAAGTGATGCGACAACTACATCTGCAATATCATCTGCATCAATAAATGGCTCTTTGACATCTCCAACAGGCAAAGAAACATACCCTTGCAGAATAGGCTCCAGGAAAAAGCTTTCGCTAAAATTCTGGTTGAACCAGCTGGCTCTTACAATAGTCCATTTCAAACCGCTTTCCATGATGATTTTCTCGCATACTTCAGCTTCCTTTTCACCACGACCCGAAAGAAGTACCAGCTTTTCAACGCCAGCTTCTTTTGCCAGTGCTGAAAGCAACCGTATCGCATCATCTGAACCTTCAACAGCCAAATCCGGCTGAAAAGTAATATATACGCTGCTGATACCTTCCAATACGTCTTTCCAATTTTCTGAATGCTCCCAATCAAATTTAGGAACTATTGAACGGGAACCTTTCCTGACAGGCAAGTTCTTTTTTTCCAATCGCTCTACTACCCGGCTTCCGGTTTTTCCGTTTGCGCCCAATACTAAAATCTGTTTTGTTTCCATTATGTTTCTGTTTTTTTTAGACAAAACTAGCTATCAGAAAAACCTTAAAATAGAACAGAACCGACAGCCATACTTTTTTTGTAAATTAGCTTGGCCTAAAAAACAAATCCATGACCCAACGCGATATCGCAAAATTTCGGATGCTTGCACAGCAGATTGCCAAACCGGAACTAAAATCGGCTCCAGAAATGGTGGCTTATTTTGGAGCCATTCAAGGACAGGAATATGCCCAGACAAAATGGTCGCTTGGCTTACGGATGCCACATTTGACGGATTCCGATATTGAAAAAGACCTCAACGAAGGCCGAATTTTAAGAACGCACCTTTTGCGGCCTACCTGGCATTTTGTGGCGCCGGAAGATATCCGGTGGATGTTGATGCTAACAGGCCCAAGAGTAGAAGCCATAAATGCTTATATGTACCGAAAGATGGAACTGGACAATGCGACTTTCAATCAATGCAACACCATCATGCAGCGTGCTCTTGAAGGTGAAAAACATCTGACTCGCGAAGCATTGAGCCAGGAATTTCTAAAAAACAACATTCAGGCTGACGGTACGCGTTTAGTTTGCATCATGATGAAGGCAGAACTTGAAGGACTAATCTGTAGTGGCGCCAGACAAGGCAATCAGTTTACGTATGCGTTGCTAGAAGAAAGGGTTTCGCCTGTCAGCAAAAAAGAACGGGATGAAGCTCTGGCTGAACTTTCCCAACGCTATTTCATCAGCCACGGACCCGCAACCGCCAAAGATTTTTCGACCTGGTCCGGATTGAGCCTGACCGACTGTAAAAAAGGAATCGAAATGGTCAGAACCCATCTGGCAGAAGAAAAAATAGAATCCGAAACCTATTATTTTTCTCCCAAACTAAATCTTGACACCGCAACTTTCGGGCAACTGCAACTGCTTCCTATTTATGACGAAATGATTATGGGCTATAAAAACAGGGAGGCTTTGATGCAATACCGAAATGCTGTACAACCCGGAAAAAGACTCCGATATGACAACACGCTTTTATTTGACGGACAGGTTATTGGTTCCTGGAGAAGAAAAATAAAACCAAAAGTAATCGATCTGGAATATGAATTTCTGGAACAGCCGGACAAAAAGCAAGAATCCGAATTTGAAAAGGCTTTACTTCGGTTTGAAAAATTTTATGAACTACCCATTAATACAATTAATAACTCCCAATAAACTTATGAAATCCTTTTTAACCCTTTTATTTTCCTTTGCCATTACCTTTTCTTTTGCACAAAAAACAAGTCCGAAAACCGAACCTTTTGTTTTGGGCAGAATTGAAAAAATCAATTCAAAGGTTTTGAATGAAACCCGAACCCTGAACATCTATATTCCGGACAGTTACAATAAAAATCCGAAAACGGCTTACCCGGTTATTTACCTTCTGGACGGTTCTGCCAACGAAGATTTTATACATGTCACCGGACTTGTGCAGTTCCTGACCATGATTCAGAAAATGCCCGAATCGATTATTGTTGGAATCGCCAACGTCGACAGGAAAAGAGATTTTACATTTCCGACAACGAACGTTCAGGACAAAAAAGACTTTCCAACTACCGGCCATTCTGAAAAGTTCCTGAGTTTTGTTGAAAAAGAACTGCTTCCTTACGTCAAAAAACACTACCGCACCAGCACCGCTACAATTGCCGGACAATCACTAGGCGGGCTTTTTGTAACAGAAACGCTTCTTAAAAAACCGGAACTTTTTGATAATTATATTATTATAAGCCCAAGCCTTTGGTGGGACGATGAATCCTTACTACGTAAAGCTCCGGAATTATTAGAAAAAAAGCGGAACAAAAAAATTCAGGTGTTTGTAGCCGTTGGTTCTGAAGGACAGCAAATGGAAGACGATGCATTCCAGCTTTCGGAAATCCTGGCAAAATCAAAAGACAATCTGGTTTCTTCCTTCGCAAAAATGACAGAAGAAAATCATCTTACAATACTGCACAATTCACTTTACAAGGCATTGGAAGCAATAAATAAAACGCAATAAACAATTACATTTACCACTATGTATACTCCTCCGCACTACAAAAACGAAAATATTGACGAAGTCCGGGAATTTATCAAAGCCAACAGCTTTGGCATACTGGTCAGTCAGACAAAAGGCAGATTGTGGGGAACGCATATTCCAATGGAACTGGACTTTGATGAACACGGCAATACTTTTTTATACAGCCATATTTCCAAAGCCAATCCACAATGGGAAAGTTTTGCTTCCGGCGAAGAAGTATTGGCAATCTTTCACGGACCGCATAGTTATGTTTCTTCTTCATGGTACCAAAAGGAAGATGTACCTACCTGGAATTACATTGCAGTACATGTTTACGGAAAAGTCCAGATTATTGAAGGCAAGGAATTGATGGATTCGCTGAAAAAGCTCGTTGACACCTACGAACACGGTTCAGAACATCCGGTTTCTGTAGAGAATCTCTCCGAAAAAACGATGCGGCAGGTTAACGGAATTGTAGGCTTCAAAATTACCGTTTCTGAAATTCAGGCAACCTATAAATTATCCCAAACCCGAAAAGAAACTGACTTCCATACGATTGTCAACCAATTGGAAAACAGCCCTGATTTTATGTCAAAAGCCACTGCCGAAGCCATGAAACAATTCAGAGAAAAAGAATAATCCCGCAAGTTTCGGGTTTCAGGACGCCAAGGCTCGCACTAGCTTTGTATCATAAATTTCAAAGAAATGAATGAGCAAGAACACATCAATTATATCCGGATTGCAGAAGCCATCGAATATATCCGGGAAAATTTCAAGGACCAGCCCAATCTCGATGATGTAGCGGCAAAGGTACACCTGAGTCCTTTTCATTTTCAACGCCTTTTTACGGAATGGGCGGGCGTTAGCCCAAAAAAATTCCTGCAATACATTAGCGTTGAACATGCCAAACATATACTAAAAGAAAAGGAAGCGACGCTGTTTGACGCTGCCTACGAAACCGGACTGTCAGGAACCGGAAGACTGCACGACCTTTTTATCAAAATTGAAGGAATGACGCCTGGAGAATTTAAAAACGGTGGCGAAAACCTTTCCATCAATTATAGCTATGCCGAAAGTCCGTTTGGCAATATTATCGTGGCTTCAACACCAAAAGGAATCTGCTATATGGCTTTTTCCGAAAATGAAGACCAGTCGTTTTCAAACCTGAAAAGTCATTTCCCTAATGCCGCAATTAAGCAAAAGCTGGACCTCATACAGCAAAATGCCCTGTATATTTTCACACACGACTGGGACAAACTCCATCAGGTAAAATTACACCTGAAAGGAACCGATTTTCAGTTGAAAGTTTGGGAAACCTTGCTGAAAATTCCAATGGGCGATTTATCGACCTATGGTAAGATTGCTGAAAGAATTCAGAAACCAAGAGCATCACGGGCTGTCGGAACGGCCATTGGCAGCAACCCGGTAGCCTTTCTGATTCCTTGCCATCGTGTTATCCAGTCCAGTGGAAATTTTGGAGGCTATATGTGGGGGAATACCCGTAAAACAGCCATTATTGGATGGGAAGCCGCACAATCAAATGCTCCAAAACTATAAGCCATGGAAAACATACACGAAAAATTTACAGCGCTTGATTGGGCTGCATTTAACGATGAAATGAACGAAAAAGGATATGCCATCATTCCTAAGCTGATTACAGAACGGCAATGCGATGAACTCGTAAAAAATTACGACAATCCTTCCGGCTATCGGAAAACTGTGGTTATGGAACGCTACCGTTTTGGATTGGGAGAATATAAATATTTTAATTATCCGCTTCCGGACCTGATTCAGGGCATCCGTGAAAACCTGTATCCAAAACTAGCACCAATTGCCAATTTGTGGATGAAGGTACTGAACATAAATTCCCGTTTCCCTGCCGATTTTCATGAATTGCAGGCACTTTGCCATACCAACAACCAGTTAAAACCAACGGTGCTGATTTTGAAATATGGTAAGGGTGGATACAACACACTGCATCAGGATTTATATGGAGATATCTTTTTCCCGATGCAGACCGTGCTTTTCTTAGACAATCCGGATGAAGATTATACCGGTGGCGAATTCGTACTGACACAACAAACGCCAAGAGCACAATCCAAAGCAATTGTACTCAAACCAAAAAAAGGTGACGCATTGGTATTCACAACCAATTTCCGACCTGTAAAAGGTTCCAAAGGTTATTACCGCGTTAATATGAAACACGGCGTAAGCGAACTGCATTCCGGAAAACGGCATACACTAGGTATTATTTTTCACGATGCCATAAGCTGATTATGATAGCACACGAACATATTACAGATGCCTTGCTCCGTAGAAAAATCATCCGAAAGGAAATCCTGTTGGGAGGAAATAAGAAGTTGAAAATTTACGGTAACTTGCGTTGTCAATCCGGAAAAAGAATGCTGCGGAAAAACAGGGTTTTCTTCATCTCTGAAGAAGAAGCCTTACGAAACGGCTACAGACCTTGCGGACACTGCCTCTCGGAAAAATATAAAATCTGGAAAACCAATAACAGTAATGGATTTATTTAATGATGACATAACAGCCAATCTGCTGCCTTATGACGGAACCGTAATCTACTACGGAAAGGTGATGAGTCATGCCCGGGCACAATTTTATCTGGAAAAATTGCTTAAAGACATCGAATGGAAAAATGACGAGGCCGTTATTTTCGGAAAACTCATCATAACCAAAAGAAAAGTGGCCTGGTATGGGGACAGCGATTATCTGTATACCTATTCCAATACGACCAAACAAGCGTTGCCGTGGACTAAAGAACTTCTGGAATTAAAAAAACTGGCCGAAGAGATTTCAGTAACTTCCTTTAATTCCTGCCTGCTGAACCTCTATCATGACGGAAACGAAGGTATGGCCTATCATAGCGACGATGAAAAATCTTTGGGCAAAAATACGACCATCGCTTCCCTGAGTTTTGGCGCCGAACGAAAATTCTCATTCAAACACAAACAAACAAAAGATAGTGTTTCCGTACTATTAGAGCATGGCAGCCTGCTCGTTATGAAAGACGAAACGCAGAGCCATTGGCTGCATCGCCTGCCACCCTCAAAAAAAGTAACACGGCCACGAGTCAACCTGACCTTCCGGACCATTGTTTTATAGCAGAAAAGGATATTTAATTATGAAAAAACTTCTTTAAGCACCTCCAATGATTTTGGCTTCTTAAAACCATCCAGATGGAAACTGTAATAGTCAAGGATAATCTTGAGTAGTTGTTGCCTCTCCTTTCCGTTAAAAATCTGCTGGTTACTGTCAAAACGCAAGGCAAGCAATTTTCTGAAAAGCATGGTCTCCTGTACAGAAAGGCAGGACAAGGATTGAAAAGGCGTAAAAATGCCTTCCGTCATTTCAAAAAAGGCATAATCATTAGTCGAAGCATCCGGATAAAAACCCAGGAATTTGGTAATTTCCAAAAGCAATATCAAGTGGAAATTGGCAATCTCATCATGGCTGTCAAGCCATAAAAGAGCCGTTTCCAGAAAATGAAAAAGGTCTTCGTTGTTTTCTTCTTCCCGTATGCTATGATGCAACATTTCTGAAAGGAAAATAATGATCGTGCTTTTTACAATATCAACATGTATGGTATGGTAGGCCGCAAAAAGTTTAATTTCTCTAAAACTTTCCAGCGTTCCCTTATTTTTATGCACCGCTTCAATCTCCAGTAGGTTCAGCGGTTGGAAATAGGCTATTTTCTGTTTGTTGTTTTTGCCTGAAAAGGCATTGTGAACGAAATAAGATTTTAATCCGTCTGTTTCCGTAAAACATTTCACAATCAGGCTTTTTTCCTGATATTTGAGGGCACTGATGACAATGGCTTTCGTCTTGACAAGCATTTTGCAATTACGAATTTATCTTATTATCATGACTTTTTTGACCTTGGTTTCAGACCCGTCTTTGGAAGAAATAAATACCATATACACTCCGGAAGCTACCCTGTATTTTCCAAAAGCTTTGGTATCCCATTCAATAGTTCCTCCTTCTGAAGTAGTTTCATAAACGAGATTGCCTTCAATATCGGTGATTTTAATATTGGCATCGTTAATCAGGCCGCTTATCTTCACTGTTCCCGTAAATTCCGGGCGTACCGGGTTCGGATAGATATATACCTGGGAAAGGTCGTCATTGCCTTTGGTAGAAGTACCCTGGAAAGAAACAAGACCTGCCGTAGTGGCAAAAAACACTTCGCCGGTCACAGCATTAATATCGATATCATTAATGGAATTGCTTGGCAGTGGTGAATTTTCTCTTGTAAATCTGTGAATGGTCTCCTGTCCGTTAGACGATACCAGGAAAACACCGGAATCTGCAGTTCCTATCCATTTGTTATTGGCTCCGTCAACTACTATATCCGTAATAAACTGCTCATAAAGCAATTCCTGCGGAAGTCCGTCTTCAATGATAATAATCGGGTTGGTTTCCAAATCGCTTTCTCCCATAAAACGGTCAACGCTTGGCAGAACTCTCAAACCTTGCATCGTACCAATCCAAAGCTGGTTTCTGTTATCAACCGCTACCGCAATCGCGTTTTTTATAAGCGGATTTCCGGCATCTTCCTGCGAAGCTGCCAACCTGAATTTCGTTGCGGCATTTTCATTAAAACCGATAACTCCGTTTAGGGAAGACACAAACCATTTTGTTCCGTTTTTATCAATTGCCATACGTCCATAATCCTGCTCTAAATAACCGGTTGCGAAACCATCAATAGAATAGGACTGCCACGAACCATTGGTTCTCAAAACTTTTATGGCATTTTCGACCCTTGAATTATTAAACCACAAATTGCCTGACCTGTCAAATCCGGCACCATTAATACGCACTGATTTATAATTGGGGTCTGGTCCAAAGAAAAGCGATTCCGGCCCGTTTTGGGTGGTGTGGTCATATTTTGCCACGACTACATCATTTTCTACTTTTAGTAATCCGGAATGGAAAGAACTGATATACAGCTGGTTTTCATTAGACGGATTTATGGTTATCCTTGAAAGCGAATGGGCCTGCAGAACATCCTCATATGGAATATTCAACCAACCATTTTCTGAAAACTTACTAATGCCGTTACTGCTCACATCCGGAACATAAAACACATTATATCCTCCATACACCGCCCAAAGTTTTCCGGTTGGTGTTGTTTGTATCGCAAAAATATTGTTCTTTGCAGGACCGTCAGGTTTGATTACCAGAAACGTAGCCGTATTGGTAACCTCTGTTGAGATAATACCGTTTTCTTTCGTACCAATATAAATAGTCCCGTCAATGACAGTCGCGCAGTTGAAGGCAGCAGTCATTTCAGGAATACTGCTACTGACTATATGCGCTGTCTGTGAAAAGTTTTCATTGTAGGTATAAACATGATTAAGCGTGGTAGCAATCAGGTTATTTTGGTAAGACCTTAAATCTATTCCGGGTTGCATCAGATTGGTCACAGTCGCAAAAGCAGTTCCGGTGTGTCTGGCAACTCTATTGGCACTTATCCCTACAATCTGGTTGTTATGGGTCACGATTCCTGTCCAAATTCCGCTGTCAAAAGTCTGCCACTGGTTAAAATCATTAAGATTCGGATTGGACAAATCGGCTCTCCGGATACCGCTTTCTGCGGTTGCCACATAAATAAAATTGTTTAAAACCGTTGACTGATAAGCCTTTACTTCTTCACCTGCCGGGCCGAGCAGATAGGTATCGCCAAATCCAAGTGTGGCCAGATTGTACTGCACCACTCCAAAATCACAGGAAATGTATAATTTTCCTTCGTGTTCATAAAAATGGTTGATGCGTTTTCGGTTTGGCGTTAGTCCGGCCTGGTCGCGTATTCCGGGCACAATTAAAATATGTCCGGTACTTTCTGTAAGTATAAGCATCAATCCGTTGGCGTGCCCAATAATCGTTTTATTAAAAGCCTGGCTGTAATAAACCGCAGTAATATCCTGACCGGAAAGACCATTAATTGTGGTTACTGTCTTTAGCTCATTGGTTGCCAGATTTTTGGAAAACAAGCTTTTTTGTGTAGCACCTGTTATTCTTATAGCTGATTCTGTAAGGTCGTTTACTTCATTATAGGAGAAATAGCCCTTCCATAACTGATTGTTCTGGGCAAAAGCGATTTGTATAAAAAAAGAAAAAAGAAAAATTAGGAATTGCTTTTTCATTATCGATTAGGAATTGCATACAAATATAATACAAACGGATATATTTCTCTTTTCATATATTTTATGCCTGAAACAGTTAAAAAAAATGCCCTCTAAACAGAAGGCATTTTTATAATGTTATGGATTTTTCGATTATACGACTCCTTGTGCCAGCATAGCATCGGCTACTTTCACAAAGCCTGCAATGTTTGCCCCTTTTACGTAATCTACATATCCGGTTCCGTCAGAACCATATTTTACGCATGATGTGTGGATGTCCAGCATAATTCTTTTTAATCTTTCGTCTACTTCTTCAGAAGTCCAGCTCAAACGCAATGAGTTTTGAGACATTTCAAGACCGGAAGTGGCTACTCCACCTGCATTGGATGCTTTACCCGGAGCAAAAAGAATTTTCGCTTTCTGGAAAACCTCAACAGCTTCAGGCGTTGAAGGCATGTTCGCACCTTCAGCTACACAAATACATCCGTTTGCCACTAATAATTTTGCTTCTTCTCCGTCCAATTCATTCTGGGTAGCACAAGGCAAAGCGATATCGCATTTCACTTCCCACGGACGTTTTCCGGCTACATATTTTGCGCTTGGATATTTTTTCGTGTACTCGCTGATTCTGGCATAGTCCACATTTTTAAGCTGCATCACATAAGCTAGTTTTTCAGCATCGATTCCATCTGCATCATAAATATAACCGGCAGAATCAGACAGGGTAACTACCTTACCTCCTAATTGCGTTGCCTTTTCTGCAGCATATTGTGCTACGTTTCCGGAACCTGAAACTACAACTGTTTTGCCTTCAAAGCTCTGTCCTTTGGTCTGAAGCATGCTTTGTGCAAAATACACATCCCCATAACCCGTAGCCTCAGGACGGATAAGAGAACCCCCGAAAGAAATTCCTTTACCGGTCAAAACACCCGTAAATTCATTTCTAAGTCTTTTGTACTGACCAAACATGTAACCCACTTCTCTTCCTCCAACACCAATATCACCCGCAGGAACGTCGGTATTGTCACCAATATGCTTCGACAATTCCGTCATAAACGCCTGGCAGAATTTCATAATTTCGTTATCTGATTTTCCTTTTGGGTCAAAATCAGCGCCTCCTTTTCCACCACCCATTGGCAGTGTAGTCAGGCTGTTTTTAAATGTCTGCTCAAAAGCAAGGAATTTTAAGATGCTCAGGTTAACGGAAGGATGGAAACGGATACCTCCTTTGTAAGGTCCGATTGCTGAATTCATCTGGATTCTGTAGCCGCGGTTTACCTGAGTATTTCCGGCGTCATCCATCCAGACAACTCTGAACATGACAACACGCTCAGCTTCGACCATTCTTTCCAAAAGCATCTTGTTTTGGTATTTTTTATTTTCTTCGATAAAAGGAATTACAGTCTCTGCAACTTCTTTTACAGCCTGTAGAAATTCAGGCTCATTAGGATTTCTTGTAGCAACTGCTTCAACAAAAGAGTTAATACTTTCTGACATGATTATTAAGTAGTTATTAACGTTTTCAATGAAAACGTTTTCGTTTGATAGCACAAAGATACATCTTCTCCAAATACGTGAAGTTTTTTTTTTGATTATCAATAGATTTATTTTTTTATGAGAAAATCTCAAACAAATCTATTTTTAGCAGGGTGATTTTAGAGTTTTTATGATATTTTTTGAAGTAACAAACTATTTTTCTTTTTTTTTTATAAGTGCCTGATGTTTTTATATATTTGTCTCGAATTCTTTAAAAATTTGATTAGATGCCCAGAATCTATTTTTTAATTCTAGCATTAGCTTTTGGAGGGCTAAATGCTGCTTTTGCCCAATTTGGCTTTTCGCATGAAATTGGGGTAATCGTGGGTCCTGTAGCACTTCAATCAGACTATGGAGAGCGCCACGACTTAAGCACAAATGCTGGAAATACAGGAATTGGAGTTGGAATTATTCACTACCTTAATTTTTCTTATAAAGCAGAGTGTAACTGTTATGCTCGTGAGACGTTTTTTAACGACCACTTTAAAGTTAGAACCGAATTGTCCTATAGCAAGACCAATTTGCAGCACTTTGGAAAATGGGTTGATGACAGCAAAACCAGCGTTACCGCCCAACAGCTAAGAAATATGAGAGGAAGCACTGCGATTACCAATATCGGAATGCAGCTTGAATATTATCCGCTAAGTATCCGTGATTTTACGGCTTCTGACGGAAGCTGGGCACCTTTTATCAGCTTAGGAGCTCAATTCAGCCATTACAATCCGGAAGCAAAGTCTACAACCGGACCATTGACAATCATCAACACGCCTGTAAAATATCGTGATGCTTTCAAAAACGAATCCGGAACCGTATGGTCTGTCGTTTCCAGCGTTGGAACCCGATACAAACTGAATGAATTATCAGATTTGATGGTGGATTTGAGATTCCAGTATTATTTTTCTGACTGGGTTGATGGATTGCGACCAGACCCGGCTCGCTATTCGGAAAACAAAGCCAATGACTGGCTGGTTTGGCTAAACGTAGGTTATATCTATTATCTGAATTAAAATTACATCCTGAAATAAAAAAGTCCCGATGAAAATCGGGACTTTTATTTTTATTGCAACGCCTGTTTCAGGTCTTCAATCAGGTCATCGATATCTTCGATACCTACACTCAAACGAACCAGGTCATCTGAAATTCCTATTTCTTTTCTCTTATCTTCCGGAATAGAAGCATGTGTCATCAAAGCCGGGTGATTTGCCAGCGATTCCACCCCCCCTAAAGACTCTGCTAATGTAAATACCTGCAGTTTTTCAAGGAAACGGACGGCATCTTCTTTCTTACCTGATTCAAACGTAAAAGAAACCATACCTCCAAAACCATTCTTCATTTGCTTTTTAGCAATTTCGTGGAATGGATGTGACTCCAATCCCGGATAAAAAACGGTCTTTACTTTTGGATGGCTGCTCAAAAACTCTGTAACCTTTGCTCCGTTTTCACAATGCCTTTGTACTCTTAAATGCAAAGTTTTAATTCCTCTCAACACTAAAAAAGAATCCTGCGGGCCCAATGTGGCGCCTGTAGCGAATTGCTGGAAATGCAACTGTTCTGCCAAAGCCTCGTCTTTCACAACCAAAGCACCGGCAATAACGTCGGAGTGCCCACCAAGGTATTTTGTGGCTGAGTGCATAACGATATCTGCTCCCAAGTCCAATGGCTTTTGCAAATAGGGTGTAGCAAAAGTATTATCGACAGCAAAAAGCAATTTGTGTTCTTTGGTTATTTTGGCAATGGCTTCGATATCGGCCAATTTCATCAAAGGATTGGTTGGTGTTTCCACCCATACCAACTTTGTATTTTCGTTGATTAACGATTTGAATTTCTCCAAATCGTTCATATCTACAAAATGAAACTTGATTCCGGAATTTTTATAAATTCTGGTGAACATCCTGTAGGTTCCACCATATAAATCGTCCATGGCAATCACCTCATCTCCTGCCTGGAAAGACCTCAATACACAATCCGTTGCTGCCAATCCTGAAGAAAAAGCAAGACCTTTTGTTCCGTTTTCAATACTGGCCAAAGCATTCTCCAAAGCCGTACGCGTTGGGTTGGCTGCCCTGCTGTATTCATAATCTCCAACAGGCTTTCCCGGGCTTGACTGCACAAAGGTAGAAGTCTGGTAAACCGGCGGCATTACGGCACCCGTACTTGGGTCATGATGTTGTCCGCCGTGTATCACTTTAGTGTTAAATTTCATATAAATGATTATTTATGTATCAATATTTTGGACAAATTTACCTTTTAATTTTATTCTAAAAACGCTATATTTATAAATAATTAACACAGCTGCCATGAAACGTCTCTTACTATTTATCGCAATACCGCTCGCTTTTGCAAGTTGCCAAAAAGACAAAAAAGAAAGTTCTGAACTGAAAACAGTTGATTTCCAATCCAAAACTTTTGAAAAGAAGACAACACTGCCTTGCAAGGGAGACCTTTGTGCCGAAGTAAAGATAACGGTTCCGGAAGCTTCAGCCGTTCCGGTAGTAGCAGACAGCATCAACAAGAAAATCTTCAATACGGTTCGCGGCATCGTCTATTTTGGCGAGAAACCCTACAACGGAAAGACTTATGAAGACATCATGACTTCCTTTATCAATTCTTATGAAGAGCTGAAAAAAGAATTTCCTGATGAAACTTTAGGCTGGGAAGCAAAAATAGAGGCCAAAGTAGATTATACTTCAGATAAGGTCTTAAACATCAAATTGCACCATTATACCTACACAGGCGGCGCCCATGGTTATGAAGGAAACCGTTCCCTGCTTTTCAATCCTGAAACCGGAAAAGAATTGACACGAAAAGACTTCCTGAAAGACGAAGCAGGCTTTAAGGCTCTTGCCGAAAAGGAGTTCCGAAAAAAATATAAGATTCCAGCAGGTGCGATAAACGCAACAGGACTGATGTTTGAAAAAGAAGTATTTGAACTTCCGCAAAGTATTTTCTTTACACCAAAAGGACTGTTGTTATATTACAACACCTACGAAATTGCTTCTTATGCTGATGGCCCTAAAGAGTTATTACTGCCTTACGACCAGCTAAAAGACCATCTTCTTATCAAATAGCCTACACAAATTTGCGAATGCTCATCATCATCCCCAAATGCATGGCTTCGTGATAATAATTGTAAGCGATTGCGCCTTCTGCACTTCGGATTGTAAATCCCAGGTTGTTGGTGAATTCGTGGTACGTTTTAAAAATCTGGTTGTCAAAATCAGTTTGGGTCTGCTCAACGGTTACATAAAGCAATCGCTTTATTTCATTGATTTCTTCCTGCGTAGCGTCAGCTTCCGGACGGGTTCCTTTTTGGTATCTGGAAATCATTTCGTCTGAAACCATCGTTGGAAGTCCGGACAATTTATAAACCAACAATTGCTGTACGACAATAATATGGCCAATATTCCAAATCAGGTTATTATTAAAACCTTGAGGAACTTTGTTTAATTGTTCAAGGGAATAGTTTTGCAGATAGCCCTCTAAGACTTTTCTGTTCTGCATAGTGATATTGAATGCTTCGTGCATGGTATTTATTAAATTAAAAAGTTGTTTTTGAAATGTATTTTTAGCTTTTCTAATCAGGAATAGAGCGGAATTTAAAAAACACCTTTCTCTTGTCTTCTAAACTCATGGAGAAATCTCCCGTAATCATTTTGCATGTTTTTCTATCCAAAACATACTGTCCTTTTGCCTCATTATCAACAAAACCTTTCATTCCTTTTATTTTTGAAGTTATTGAGACAACTATTTGCTTGTCGTTAATTTCCGTTATTTTATAGGTTGATACGGTTTTTATTTTGGTCAGGGATTCTTCTCTTTCAGCTTCCCATTCAGAACCCACTCCAACCGGTTCTTCAGGAAAGGGAATATAGATGTTTGAAATATCTATAATCTGTTCCGTAAGTCTTCGCCTGTCTCCGTTTTTACTCCTGAAAGGCTCCACAACTTTTCCTTTGTTATTTACAGCAACCAAAAAAGACTGATTTAATACTTGCTGAAACTCCTGATGTGTGCTCCTTTCTTCCTGGGTCATTTCATTGACATCTTTATTGGAATCATAACTTTCCTTTTCTCCAAAAGCATCGGAAGACGAACTCATCCTGACAACCTTTACATCAATTACGTTCCTGTCAGGCTTTATGGCCTCAGTTGTAAATCTCATTTCTACAATGCTTTGAAATTCCATAGAACCTCCTTTTACTATGGTAGCCGCATAAACTCTTTCGACTTCACCGGCCTTTAATTTAAGTTTCAGGTCAATAGTATCCTTTTTAGCACAACCAAATAAAATTGCCATTATTCCTCCAAAAAGGAGCCCGCAGATAATCCTAAATTTCATATTTATAATTTGCTGATAATTTTGATAAAAATACATCTTTTAAACTTTAAATGATTTTTCTTTGCACTATTAAATTTTATCCAAATGAACAATAAAATATACTATTTAAGCTCTTGCGATACCTGCCGAAAAATCATAAAATCACTTCCAAATACGGACAGGCTTGAATTTCATGACATCCGCCAGAATCCAATCACGGAAGCAGAACTGGAAGAAATGCACAAATTGTCCGGAAGCTATGAAGCACTATTCAGCAAAAAGGCTCAACTATACAAATCACTGGACCTGAAAAATAAAAACCTGCAGGAAGCCGATTTTAAAAAATACCTTCTGGAACATTATACCTTTTTGAGCCGTCCGGTTTTTATCATCGACGGAAAAATCTATATTGGCAACAGTCAGAAGAACATCCTTGAAGTGACCAAAGCACTTTCTTAACATGTCTACAAGAAATTGGGCCTTGCTGGGAGCCCTGATGGTTTCGATTATTTATGGCGTGACCTTTACCATTGCCAAAGACGTAATGCCGGAGTTTGTCAAACCTTTCGGATTTATCGTCTTGCGCGTTGGCGGTTCCGCATTGCTGTTCTGGCTCGTTGCGCTTTTTTTAAAGACCGAAAAAATTGCCTTGAATGATTTTCCCAGAATTATTGCTTCCGCCTTTTTTGGAGTAGCTTTTAATATGCTTACCTTTTTTGAAGGATTAAGCCTTACCTCTCCTATTATGGCTTCCGTAATTATGGTTACAACACCCATGATTGTACTGGTACTTTCGGCAATAATCATGAAAGAAAAAATTCTGAAATGGAAAGCTTTCGGGATTATATTGGGATTGGCCGGAACCTTACTGCTCATTTTATATGGAAAAAGCGTAGGCAATGCTCCCAATGCCATGTGGGGCAACTTTTTGGTTTTTGTCAATGCTGTTTCTTATGGATTTTACCTGATCATCGTCAAAAAGCTGATGGAAAAATACAGTGCTTTTTCTTTTGTGAAGTGGATTTATCTTTTCGGATTTATTATGGTGTTGCCTTTTGGATGGAAACAGGTTCAGGAAATCGAATGGGCTGTTATTCCAACACCGGTATATACTAAAATCCTTTTTGTGGTTGTGATTTCTACATTCCTGACCTATCTGCTGAATCTCTTATCCATGAAAGAACTCAAGCCTACTATTGTAGCCGTTTTTATCTACCTGCAGCCCTTTTTTGCAACATTATTCGCTATTGGTTTGGGAAAAGACCAATTGAGTCTGATAAAGGTAATTTCTGCCGGAATGATTTTCCTGGGAATCTATCTCGTAACACAGAAGAAAAAAACCGTACCGGCCAACTGATTCAAATCCTTATTTTATAAGAATCTAATTTCAGGCGCCTGAAAACGGACTCAATACTTTTTATTACATTTGTAGCTATTTAAATTGGAATATGATACAATCAATGACTGGTTTCGGCAAAGCAACTTTGCAATTGCCTAACAAAAAAATTACCGTTGAAATCAAATCCTTAAACAGCAAAAGTTTGGATTTGAATGTGAGGACGCCTTATGTTTATCGCGAAATGGAATTGGCACTCCGAAATCAGATTGCTCAGAAATTAGAAAGAGGAAAAGTAGATTTTTCTTTATTTATAGAAATTACCGGAGAAGAGACTTCATCCAAAATCAACGTGCCTATTGTAAAAGCCTATATCAATCAGCTTAGACAAGTGGTTGATGGTGACGATACGGAACTATTAAAAATGGCTGTCAGAATGCCGGATGCACTCAAAACCGAACGCGAGGAATTAGACGAAAATGAATGGAAAACCATACAGGGTGTTATTGACCAGGGGTTGGAAAACATTCAGGAATTCAGGACCTCGGAAGGTATTGCGCTGGAAAAAGAATTTCTTATCCGGATTGGCAACATTCTTGCGTTAATGAGAGAGACTGTAGCTTTAGATGGCGAAAGGATTGAAACGGTTAAAAACCGACTAAAAACGGCTATCGAAGAACTGAATGTCAATGTGGACGAAAATCGCTTTGAGCAGGAATTGATTTTCTATCTTGAAAAATACGATATTACGGAGGAAAAAGTACGTTTGGAAAACCACCTGAATTATTTCATGGAAACATTGGCCGGAAAAGAAGCCAACGGTCGAAAACTAGGTTTTATTACCCAGGAAATAGGCAGAGAAATCAATACGATGGGTTCTAAATCCAACCATGCACAAATGCAGAAGCTTGTCGTCCAGATGAAAGACGAACTGGAAAAAATCAAAGAACAAGTCTTGAACGTTTTGTAAAAACAAACAACAACGCAACAATGAATAATGGCAAATTAATAGTATTTTCGGCTCCTTCCGGTTCTGGAAAGACTACGATAGTACGATACCTTTTAGCTCAAAAAGAACTGCACCTGGACTTCTCTATTTCTGCGACTTCACGCGAAAAAAGAGGAGAAGAAATCGACGGCAGGGATTATTATTTTCTATCTGCTGAAGAATTCCAGAAAAAAATAGAGGAAAATGCTTTTGTCGAATACGAAGAGGTCTACAAAGACAATTATTATGGTACTTTAAAAAGCGAACTGGAACGAATCTGGGCAGCCGGAAAGCATGTCATATTCGATATTGATGTAATTGGCGGACTGAATATAAAAAAGCAATACCCAAAACAAACCCTGGCCGTATTTGTAAGCCCTCCTTCTGTAGAAGAATTGGAAAGAAGACTTCGTTTCCGTCAGACTGAAACCGACGAAAAGATACAGATGCGTCTTGCCAAAGCCGAGAAAGAAATTGCCAAAGCGGAGGAATTTGACGTAATCCTGAAAAATTACGACCTGGAAATAGCAAAAAACGACGCTTATAAATTGGTTTATGATTATTTGAAAATGATTTAATAAGTGGCTAAGTTGCTAAGACTCTAATTTTCAAAGGTCTTAGCTGCTCAGAAGCTTAGCAACTCAGAAGCTTAAAAAAATGAAAATCGGATTATATTTCGGAACATTTAACCCAATCCATGTAGGCCACATGATTATTGCCAACCATATGGCTGAATTTTCAGATTTGAATCAGGTATGGATGGTTGTGACGCCTCATAATCCGCATAAGAAAAAAAGTACTTTGCTGGAAGACCACCACAGGCTTCAGATGGTTTTCCTGGCAACAGAAGACTATCCAAAACTAAAACCTTCTGATATTGAATTTAAGCTGCCGCAACCAAACTATACAGTAAATACGCTGGCTTACCTACAGGAAAAATTTCCAAAATATGAATTTTCCCTTATCATGGGCGAAGACAATCTGAACTCTTTCCATAAGTGGAAAAACTATGATGTTATCCTCCAGAATCACGATATTTATGTTTATCCCAGAATTTCTGACGAGGCTATCAGTCCGGAATTCACAGGACATCCGAAAATCCATGTCATTGATGCTCCTATAGTAGAAATTTCATCGACTAAAATCCGTGAAAGCATCAAAAACGGGAAGAATGCAAGACCTATGCTTCCTGAAAAAGTATGGGATTATATTGACCACAATCTGTTTTATAAGAAATAGCTTTAGCCATAGAGTAAGAAATTAGAATATCTTATATCAGTGTTTATAAAATCAGTGGCAAAAAATAAAGAAATAGATTTCAGCCACAGATTAAGAGATTAGAATGATTTTTATCGATGTTTGTAAAATCAATGGGAATCATTTCAATTTGCGATAAAAACAAGAAGTAAATTTTAGTCACAGATTAAAAAATTAGAGTAAATTTTATCGATGCTTATAAAATCA
>NZ_LMPW01000002.1:21170-21299 GCF_001423985.1 Flavobacterium sp. Leaf359
AATTAGAATGATTTTTATCGATGTTTATAAAATCAATGGGAATCATTTCAATCTGCGATAAAAACGAGAAGTAAATTTTAGTCACAGATTAAAAAATTAGAGTAAATTTTATCGATGCTTATAAAATCA
>NZ_LMPW01000002.1:21349-69310 GCF_001423985.1 Flavobacterium sp. Leaf359
GATTAGAATGATTTTTATCGATGTTTAAAAATCAGTGGCAATCATTCCAATCAGTGGCAAAAAATAAAGAAGTAGATTTCAGACACAAATTATAAAGGTTAAAAAATGAGTCAACTATTACGACAGCAAATCGAGAAAATCACGCCACTAACTGATGGCGAATTCGATTATATACTGTCGCATTTTACTCCTAAAAAATATAAAAAACACCAGTTTTTAGTTCAGGAAGGTGAAGATGTCCCTAATGATTTTTTTGTTTTGGAAGGCTGCCTGAAAGCCTATCATGTTAGCCAGGACGGGAAAGAACATATTCTCCAGTTTGCCCTTCCTGATTGGTGGATTTGTGATTTCAATGCCTATTTCAACCAAACAAAAGCCACTCTCAACATTGACTGCATTGAAGATACGGAAGTACTTTGCCTTTCACTGTACAACCGTGAAAAACTCTGCTCAGAAATGCATAAGATTGAACATTTTTTTCGCAGAAAATCCAATGCCGGATATATTGCCCTGCAACAGAGAATCCTGTCGATGCTAAACAACAATCCGCAGGAACGTTATGAAAAATTACTGCAGCTTTATCCCAGCCTATTTCAAAAAGTCCCTAAAAAACTGATTGCTTCCTATCTTGGCGTTTCCCGGGAAACATTGAGCCGTTTTAGTTCGTAAGTGTGACAATTGTCACTTCAAATTCGTGACTTTTTACCTTTTCATCCCCTAAATTTCTTCTGAATTTTGTAACTTAATTCTAAAGAACATTAGTTATGAAAAAAATAATCGCTCCGGTTTTGATGGCAGTTACAGTTTTTGCCCTTTTCTTAAATCCGGATTTGGCCAACGCACAAACTAAAAAATCAAAAAAGATGGAAAAAAAGAAAATTTTATTCGTGGTATCGAGCCATGACAAAAAAGGAAACACAGGCGAACCAACCGGTTATTATCTGGGAGAAGTTACCCATGCCTGGGAAGTATTAAAAGACCATTATACAATTGATTTTGTAAGCCCAAAAGGCGGAACACCGCCTGTTGATGGTTTTGACCTGAACGACCCGATTAATAAGCAATTTTGGGAAGATGCGGTTTATCACAACAAAATCAGCAATTCAATGAAACCGTCTGAAGTAAATCCGAAAGATTATGTCGCTATTTACTATGCCGGAGGCCATGGTGCCATGTGGGATTTTCCTGAAAATGCAGAAATCGCCAAAATTGCTACGGCTATTTATGAAAACAATGGCGTGGTTGGAGCAGTCTGCCACGGACCAGCGGGATTGGTAAACATTAAATTAAGCAATGGCAAATATTTGGTTGACGGCAAAAAAGTAAACGCCTTTACCAATGAAGAAGAAATTGCAGTAAAATTAGAAAAAGTCGTTCCGTTTGCTTTAGAAACAAAACTGATAGAACGTGGTGCTAAGTTCGAAAAATCCGGATTATGGCAACCTCATGTTACGGTTGACGGAAGGCTCGTAACCGGACAAAATCCTCAATCCGCAAAAGGTGTTGGAGAAGCAGTTTTAAAAGAGTTGAAATCGCTTGGGAAATAATTGATAAATAAAAAGCCTAAACATTCCTGTTTAGGCTTTTTATTTTATTATTCATTAATCGTTTTACGAATCCCGGCAAGAGAGTAATCAATGAGCAGTTTTCCATCTCTGAAAACTTCTTTCAGCTCACCTTTCTTCTCTTCATCCCACGAAACCTGGTCAATGAGCTTGTAGGTTCCGTTTTCCAATTCAATTTTCATCAATCCTTTCGCTGATTTTTTTGTTCCGTCATCTGTAATCGGGTCTTTAAAAATAGCTCTTCCCTCACCGTTTACTTCTCCATAGGTAGCTTTCATCGCAAAACCAAAAGTATCTCTGGTGTTGTATTGGTAGGTAAACGACCCAATTCCTAAAACTACATTCGTAGAAGCAAAGCCTTTTTCTTTTAGTTTTTCACAGATTTTTGTTGCCCGTTCAATCGTGATGCTATCACCATAAATGGCACCTATTTGGGGGACCAATTCTTTATAGCCCTTATCATTGATAGTTCCTCCAAAAACATCCCATAACAACTCTATCACACCCTTTCTTTCTTCTTCAGTTTTTCCATAAGGATTACCGCATAAAATATGAATCGGGTCTCCACTATCCGGTCTTACTACAACTTTCCCTTCTCTTGAAACAATATTATTTTTAAGTCTTGGAAGGTAGTCCGTCAAAACTTTCCATAAATCCCAGGTATCAGAAACAATAGAAACAATACCTTTTGGATATACTTTTGTAATCAGTCGTTCAAAGGTTTCGAACTCGCCTTCAGTGGTTCCCATACACATAACGGAATGTTCAGTAGCTGCTACAGAACCGCCAATAAGTTCCTTATCTGAATTCGCATTATAATATTCTTCAAAAAAATCAATTGCCGGAATCGTGTCTGTACCTGTAAAACTAAGCAAATGACCGGCCGCAGAAGTTACTGCTGCTTCTACTCCGCCCATTCCCCGCATGGAGAAATCATGTGCCTGCCAGTTTACAAACTCCGGAACGGAAGAAGTTTCTTTTGCAAAACGGTCCAAAACTTTTCGATATTGTTTGGCTATCGTAGCCGAATTACAAGGCAGCCAGATTACAGCAGAAAGCAAGGTTTCGAAATAATTGGTCAACCAGAAAAACTCCGGTTTCGTGTTGTACATCGTAAACATAGGAACACGAACAGGAACACTTGCTCCTTCAGGCAATGCCTTAAAAACCATAGGAATGTATCCTAAATCATGCAAATCCTCAATATGTTTTGTACCAACTTGATTTTCACCTAAATAATTGTTGATTCTTCGGGCATACTTTTTTACAACTTCTTCTTTTGGCTGTCTGAAAAAACTGCTCTCAAAATCTTCAATGATGTATTTCTTGATAAAGTACTGTAATCCGAAAAAAACTACCTCATCTACATTTTCAATTCTTGATTTTCTTGGTGTCCAGTTAGAATAAACCAGTGTTGTTTCTTCCGGATATTGTCTTCTGTGGTCGACTTTGTAGCCGTCTGTTAATAAGAGTGGGTTCATATTTGTTTTTTTAAAAATCGTAAACTGTTGTGTTAATATCTTTTTTTGAAATGGTTTTCTCGATAATTGGTTCAATCATTTCCCATTTTCCTCCTGCTAAACCGCAACCTATTCTAGGCATATGCACAGAAGCATTTATTTCACATGCAAAATTTGCCACCTTATCCAATCCGTTTTCAACGGCATCATATCTTATCGGGGCATTGCCGTTTTCGTCTTTGTTTATTTTATGCTGACCTATTAGATTCGCAACCCACAAATCTTCCTGAACTTGTACGAATTGAACCTCCCCAAGATTGAAATTTTCTTTAGATTTAAACCATTCTCTGTATTTCTTTTCCGGTTCTTTCCATTTTTTTGAAATGGCCATCACAAAACCTTTTCCCCATGCACCAATGTCATTGCATATGTGGACAATTACCTTGTTGCCATTATCTATAGGATTGGTTGCATCTCCTTTTTTGTATTGAATATCTTTCATTGTTTGGGTATTAATTTCTTCCTTTTTCATTTGGATATAACTCAACAAGCGGGTCACTTTGCCAAAATAGTTTTGATTCTATATCTAAAACCGACAGCTTTCCTTTAAACCCGGCACCTGTATCGATATTCCATACATTCATAGCATTCATTGGAACATCCTGATTGTAATTTGTTGTTGGTGTATGACCGATATAGATTTCACGATAATGGTGTAATCGTTTAGGATAAGTAAACACCTCTTCGTCCATATTTTTATCCATTGCCAAAACCATTTCCCATAAAGTCCTGTCAAAATAATAATTGGATTCGTGTTCTTCTTTTTCGACTCCATGAATTGAGGTATATCCGGCATGGATGAAGAGCCTTTCTTCTTCGTCAATATAAAAGTTTTTTAGGTTTTCGAAAAAGGATTTATGTTCAGAATTAGTCAATAAACCTGTTTTCAAATAGCTTTCTTTTGTAGCCTTCCCTCCATTTTCTTCCCATACAGGATTAGAAGCCCCTAAGAGCAGCCATCTTCCACACCACAAATCATGATTTCCTTTTATGAAAATACATTTGTGTTTTTTATCCAGTTCAATCAAATAATCAATAACCTGAGCCGATTCGCTCCAACCATCTACATAATCTCCTAAAAAAATTAGGGTATCGTCAGTCGTAACTTTTGCTCTTTCCAAAACCTGAACCAAGGCTTTATATCCTCCGTGGATATCTCCTATAACTAAAGTTCTCATGGATTAAAATTAGTTGTCTTGTAAATTTTTATATAAACTGTGGTTTTCTTCGTCAAAACAGACAAAAATTATCTTTTCGAATTCTTCTTTTCGGGAGAATTCTTTTACTGCCTGGATGGCAATTTCTGCAGCTTTATCTTTAGGAAAATGATAAATTCCCGTACTGATATTCGGAAAAGCAATGGTTTTAATGTTATTCTCAAGTGCCAATTCCAAACTATTCTTATAACAATCAGCCAAGAGTTTTTTCTTTTCCTCCTTGTCGCCATTCCAAACCGGGCCAACGGTGTGGATTACAAATTTTGACGGTAAATTTCCTGCTTTCGTAATTACAGCTTGGCCTACATCACAACCGCCTTGCCTGTTTCTGATAGCAATACATTCTTCAAGAATTTGTTTTCCCCCTTTTCTATGGATGGCTCCGTCAACTCCGCCTCCGCCCAAAAGGGAAGTATTGGCCGCATTTACTATGGCATCAACCTGAATTTCTGTAATATCTGCTTGGATAACTTCGATTTTCATTATCTAACTAAAAATATCTTCAAAAACTTTAAAATTCAATTTCTTTTCAGAAGTATCATATACTGCAAAAACAATTTTCTGAAATGCCCCGGAATATTTTTCGGAGATGATTTCCTTAAATAATTGGGCTACTTCTTTTGGCTCATTTCTAAAAACACCACAACCCCAAGCCCCTAAGATTAATATTTCAATCTCGTTTTTGGCTGCAATTGCCAGCATCTCATCCATTCTCCTTTTAAAAACTTCATCAATATTCTCGATTTCATCTTTTCTGTTATGCTGTAGCATAGCTCCTTTATTTGGAGCCGGAGAAGTAATCACATCTGCAATTAATGGTCGTTCAAAATAATTTCCGTTATCATCGTTCCAGAATAAAACATCCGGACTATAAATCATATAGTCTGAATATAAAAACGATGATTGGCTTCTATTAAAGTCATACATTTTTTTATCTTTAATCTGCGATTCATACAGACTTGACGACCTTGCCAAACTTTCTTCCTGTGCAGATGCACCACCCAAAAATCCCCCTCCAGGATTCTTTGCAGAAGCAAAATTCAACACTCCTATTTTGCCTTCTTTTTCTTGAAATATCGCTTCAATCGTAGAACAGTTTTTAATGCTGATTTCTGTATTGTGCGTATTATCGATTGGAATTCTCAAAATAGGCTCCCAATCCTCTGGTGCTATTGTAATCGTATTTTCTATTGAACTCCTTAGTTCTTTTTCTATATTAACTTTTTTTCCGTTGACCTCATAAAAACCATTCTTGATGATTTCCAGTGTTTTATTTGCTATTTCTACTCTATAATTTTTATTCATAATTTTAATTTTACCACCTCTACCATCTCATTGTCAAATTCTCTAAAAGAATTTGTCGTAAATATTTTCTCGAAATCTTTTTGAAAAACATCAAATCCTTTGTTGAAAATTCCGTGGCTTACGGCTAAATATAATTTTCCAGCATTTTTCTTTTTTAATTCTTCGGCAAGTCCGACGAAGGTGCCGCCTCCATCACAAATGTCATCTACAATCAAACAATCCATTCCTTTAAGGTCATCGTTGTAAACTTTAAAACCAGATAACTTCCCTGTCTTAACATCACGGCTTTTGCTGCATTCCACGACCTCAACGCCGCCTAAATATTCAGAAACTTTATAGATTTTTTTCAAAGCACCACCATCAGGAGAAATCAATTTTACTTCCTTGCCTATTTTTTCTAAGACCTCCGCAATAAAAGCATGGTTTGGAATCACTTCGCAGTTGTCAAGTAATGCCGGAGTTACTTCAGAATGTGCGTCAAAAACAGTAACTTTATTTAGTTTCAGGCTATTCAAAATATCCGCATAAACCTTTACAGACAATGGTTCTCCTGAAATCATTACACGATCCTGTCTTGCTGCCGGAAAATAAGGGATAAAAACATTGATTAATTTCACATCCATTCTTTTCAACGCATCTATTGCCAACAGCAGCAAGCCAAAATCATTAAAAGAATTGATTCGATGTGTAATCGTTACCGGTTCAGAAACATCAAAATCAGGATTGATCTTGATATGAGGTTCACCACCTGAAAAAGTAAAGCTTTGGAACTGTATTTCTCTTTTACCTGGAAAAGGATTGAAATGGGTATCTAAATTGAGTATCATGTTTTTTAGTTTGTGTAATTATTACGCAAATATAAAACAAAAAACACAACAGTCAAATTATTTAGTGTGATTTTTACGCAAATTTAATTTCGAAATGGAAGCCTTCTTTTTCAAGGTCGTAATATTTTTGCTTGTTGAATTTGAAAAGTTTGGCCGGACGCCCGCTTTTTATGGGAGAAAACTTATCTGTTTCTTCAATAATTCCGAAGCTTAAAATCTTCTTGCGGAAATTTCTCCTGTCGATTTCTTTTTCTAAAATGGTACAGTATAGATTTTCAAGCTCAGAAAACATAAATTCCTCAGGAAGCAAATCAAATCCTACGGGTTGGTAGGTCAATTTTGCTTTTAATCGTTCCACCGCTTTATCTAATATTAAATTATGGTCAAAAGCCAGTTGCGGGACAGCTTTTATCTCAAACCATTTCACATTTTCAGCATCAGAATCTGCCTTAATATCAAATTTTGAGGAATCAACCAAGGCAAAATACGCCACAGAAATTACGCGGTTTCTGGAATCGCGGTATATGTCATCGCCAAAAGTATAAAGCTGTTCAAAATAATTAATAGCCACATTGGTCTCCTCATGCAGTTCCCGTTTTACTGCCTCTTTTAATGTCTCATCTTCTTTGACCAAACCGCCCGGCAGAGCCCAATAGGCTTTTTCTGAACCAAATTTTTGTTGTATCAGAAGCACATAAAGCTTATTGTTTTGATAACCAAAAACAATGGCATCAACGGCTATTCGTATATTTTGAACTGGCGACATAAATGCGTAATTTTTACACAAAAATAAAAATTGTTTCGCGGAAAGCAGTATTCTTTTCTACTTTTTAGGTTATTTTCTTAACAGAGCTTTACCACTTTTTCGCTTCATGGATTCGTAATTTTACATAAAATTTAAAATTATGCTGAACTTCGAATTATACAATCCTACCCAATTGGTTTTTGGGAAAGGACAAATTGCAAAAATTTCCGACCTCATCCCAAAAGAGGCAAAAGTATTGATTACTTATGGCGGTGGCAGTATCTTCAAAAATGGTGTTTATGACCAGGTACGAAAAGCACTGCACGGGTATGACATCACCGAATTTGGAGGAATTGAGCCCAATCCGCGTTATGAAACCTTAATGAAAGCCGTAGAAATCATCCGTGAAAAACAACTGGATTTTATACTGGCTGTAGGCGGCGGTTCTGTAATTGATGGGACCAAGTTTATTTCGGCTGCCGTAAAATTTGACGGAAAGCCAATGGATATTCTAAAAAAAGGAATTCGGATTCTTGATAATGCCGTTCCGTTTGGGACAGTTCTCACGCTTCCGGCTACTGCAAGCGAAATGAATTCGGGAGCGGTAATCACCATCAACGAAACTCAGGAAAAACTTTCGTTTGGTGGTCCTGCCCTATTCCCAAAATTTTCAATCTGCGACCCTGAAGTAGTTGCTTCATTGCCAAAAAGACAAATCCAAAACGGGATTATTGATGCCTACACGCACGTTCTTGAACAATATCTTACCTATCCGCATGATGCTCTATTGCAGGACAGAATTTCTGAAGGAATTCTACAAACCCTAATCGAAATCGGACCGGAAGTTGTAGAAAATCCAACCGACTATAAACTGGCGTCTAATTATATGTGGAGTTGTACGATGGCATTGAACGGACTAATCCAGAAAGGCGTTCCAACAGATTGGGCTACGCATATGATTGGCCACGAACTGACTGCCCTGTTTGAAATAGACCATGCCAGAACACTAGCTATTATTGGCCCAAATCTGTACCGCGTCATGTTTGAAACCAAAAAAGATAAGCTGGCACAATATGGCAAAAGAGTCTGGAATGTTGCCGATGGTACTATAGATGAAATGGCTGTTGAAGCTATTGAAAAAACCGTTGAATTTTTTCATAGAATGGGAATGCAGACCAAATTGTCTGAATACACACAGGACTACGAAAAGACAGCCGATTTCATAGCCCGACGTTTTGAAGAAAGAGGCTGGAAAGGCCTGGGAGAAAAGAAAAACATTACTCCTGAAAAAGTAAAAAATATTGTGGAACTCAGCTATTAAGAGTTCACCCGTTTTAAAGTCAAAAGGCACTCCTGAAAGTAATTTTCAAGAGTGCCTTTTTCAAAACACCAAAAACAAATCTTAACTAACTTAATAATACGAAGGCGTATTATTTTGCAACGTATATTGTAATCTAACCAACTCAATATCAATAACGGCAACAATGGTCCCGCATTGCATTGATAATCATAATTTTAAGTTAAAATTATCGATGTGTCCGTTTTATGGAGTAGGTTTCTGACAAAAAAGAGAATAGAGGGACGAAATTAATTTCCGATTACCACTTATTTGAGTATTTTTGGCAAACAAACGAACCGAAATGAATGAACATCCAAAATTTGCCGTAATTGGCGGCGGAAGCTGGGCGACAGCAATTGCAAAAATGCTTTGCGTTAATCTCGAAGAGATTGCGTGGTATATGAGGAATGAAAGTGCGATTGAACATATCAAAAAGTTCAAACACAATCCGAATTACCTCAGTTCTGTTGAATTTGACACCAAAAAACTAAAACTTACCAGTAATATAAACGAAGCAGTAAAATATGCCGATTATATTATTTTCGCTATTCCTTCAGCTTTTTTAAGTGGCGAATTGGAGCATCTTACAGAAAGCCTGGATGGGAAAATTATTTTTTCTGCCATCAAAGGTATTGTTCCTGAAACCAGCCTTATTGTTGGAGAGCATTTCCACGAAAAATACAAGATCCCGTATGACAATATCGGGGTTATAACAGGTCCTTGTCACGCTGAAGAAGTTGCCATGGAACGCCTTTCCTATCTAACCATTGCTTGTGGCGATTCGCAAAAGGCCAAAATTATGGCAAATAACCTCAGCGGCAATTATATCAAAGCCAAAATTTCTGATGACATTATTGGTACAGAATATGCTGCCATGCTAAAAAACATTTATGCGATTGCAGCCGGAATGGCTCACGGTTTGGGGTATGGCGATAACTTTCAGGCACTTTTGATGAGTAACGCAATACGCGAAATGAAAAAATTCATCCGAAAGGTTCATAAAATGAAACGAAACATCAATGATTCTGCCTATCTGGGCGATTTATTGGTTACGGGATATTCCATATTTTCGAGAAACAGAATGTTTGGAAACATGATTGGAAAAGGCTATACCGTAAAATCTGCCATGATGGAAATGAGTATGGTTGCCGAAGGCTATTATGCCACAAACAGTGCCTACAAGCTAAATGAAGGCTTGCGTGCCAAAACTCCAATCATTGATGCAGTTTATGGCATCTTATATGAAGGAAAAGAACCTAAAAAAGTATTTAGAAAACTAACTGAAAAACTTAACTAATTCCTGACATGCAAAACAACGGCGTCGACCATCTAGTCAATCATCCCGGAATCCTGACCGCATTTTCTGTTGTTATCATCATTATGCTGCTTCTTGATTTAGGAGTGTTCAACAAAAAAAGCCATGTCGTTTCGAACAAGGAAGCGGCTATCTGGTCAATCGTATGGATTTCTTTAGCCATGGGTTTTAGCGGCGTGATTTATTATTTGATGGGAATAGAGCAGTTCACGCAATTTCAATCGGCTTACTGGATTGAAAAGGCGCTTTCTGTCGACAACCTTTTTGTCTTCATTCTGGTTTTTGGTTTTTTTAATGTTCCGAAACATTTGCACCATAAAGTCCTGTTTTGGGGAATTATCGGGGCTTTGATTTTCAGGGCGATTTTTATTTTCTCCGGCGTAGAGCTTATCAATATGACCTATCTGCCTGAAATGAATATTTTTGGAAAGCTGGTCAGCATTAATGTTGTCTTATCGGTCTTTGGGTTTTTCCTTGTTTTCGCAGGATTCAAATCGTGGTTTTCAAAAGAAGACAATGACGAAAACAAAGATTTTACAAAAAGCCCGGGAGCCAAATTGGTACACCGATTCTTCAAAGTTTCTGAAAATTATGACGGCGATAAGTTTTTTACGGTAGAAAACGGAGTCAAAATGGCTACACCATTATTAGTTGTTGTAGCTGTTATCGAATTTACGGACCTGATTTTTGCGGTCGATTCTATTCCGGCTATTTTTGCCATAGCACCAAACGACCCTTTTATTCTTTACACTTCAAACATTTTTGCCATATTGGGGCTTAGGGCTTTATATTTCCTGTTGGCAAACTTTATGTATATGTTCAGCCGACTAAAGTACGGACTGGCAATTATCCTGGCTTTTATAGGCGTAAAAATGCTTATACAGCCTTTTTACCATATCTCATCACCAACTTCACTGACTGTAGTAGGAAGCGTACTGATTTTGTCTGTAATGGCTTCTTTGGCTTTTCCTGTAAAAGAAGAAAAATAGTCTATTTGTGAAAATAAAGTGAAAGTTCTCGGCTTGTGTTATTATTTTTCGTAATTATGATAAATAATAACCATACAACCTTATGTTAGAACAACTTTTAAACTCGGGAAAATTCTCCGAAGTTTTAGACCATGTTGCCAATGGCGAAAAACTTCCAAAAACACTAAACGAATACAGCAAGTCAGGCATTTTTGACAGACTATTTCAGCAAAAACAATTTGAAATTATCCGCCTCTTTTTAGAAAATGGTGTTATTGAAACCGATGTCTATGAATTTGACAGTTTTGATAAAAGCATTTTCCAAAGCGTCGTGAGGGGCCTGCAGACAGATGATGAATCTCTTGATTTTTTCAGGGAATTTATTTCAAAATTTGACAATATAAACGATGAAGTGGGTGCCAAAACTCTCCTTGGCTACTTTTTCGAGAAAGGCGCCAGTCTCGAAAGTATTAAAATACTGGCAGAAACGGGATGTAATGTAAACTTCAAGAACAATGCCGAAGAAAATTTCCTGCATCAGGTTATAAAAACCAATCTGATGAAACCCGAACTTTCCCTTTCGTATCTTGAATTTCTGATACAGGAAGGTTTGGATGTCAATGCTCAGAACATTGTGCAGAAAACACCTTTGATTACAGCCATAGAATTCAACAGAAACGAATATCTTGAGCTTCTTCTGCAAAATGGAGCCAATCCTAATCATGCCGATAAAAACGGAAATACGGCCTTTTTCTATGCCGTAGCCCATAAACTAGATGTCAGGTTGTACGATTTACTTCGAAATTACGACATGCCTCAATTTGACCTGCTCAACAGCGACCAGGTAACGCTTTTGTTTGAATACATGCGAATGATGTATGATACTTCAGAAAAAAGTCTGGAATTATTACGAAAGCTCATTGATGATGGAGCAGATATATACCAAACCAGCATTTATTATGGCCGGGACACAATGCCAGCCGACCTCATCGCTGAAAAAAAACCGGAAGTACTTCAAACTATTATAGAAACCGGAGCCATCGACATCAATCGTCAGGACAATAGCGGAAATACATTATTGCATAAAGTTTGTGCCTACAATGTGAATTATGATGCTGAAAAAGCAAAGGAAATGTACCGAAAAGTAAAGCTTTTGCTTGAAAACGGTGCCGATGTCACAATCACAAACGATAAAGACCAGACGGCCCTGAATCTCGCGTCTGATGATAACCTGAAAATAAAAACCGTTGAACTGCTGATGAAGCAATCCTAATCCGAACGAACCATGTCAATGTCATTTATAATCGCTTGCGAAAGCGGAAAAAGAAAAATAGCAGAACTTTTATTAGCCAACAAAGAAGTTGATGTAACCTATACCGATGAAAAAGGCAGAACTGCATTGCATTATGCAGCCCATCATGGTTATCTTGACCTTGTACAGATACTCATTAGCGAAGGAGCCGCTATTGATTATGAAGACCACGCCGGCGAAACGCCTTTCTATTTTGCCTGTTTGCAAAAACAAAAGCAGACGGCATTATTCTTATTGGAAAATGGCGCCAAAACAGACGTCAAAGATTTCAAAGGAAACAGTCTTTTGCATCTTACAGCCCAAACCGGACAAATTGAGGTTTTAGAAAAACTGCTTGAACAGGGCGTAAATGCTGATTTAGAAAACAATGAAGCCGAAACCCCGCTTCTTATAGCAGCCAGTTGGAGAAATGCAGCGATTGTCAAAAAATTATTAGAAAACGGAGCCGATGTCAATACGACCAACAAACAGGGCAATTCACCTTTGCTGTTTGCCGTCAAATCAAAAAACCAGCCCATGGTCGAACTGCTTTTGGAAAATGGCGCTGCTATTAACCATATCAATCATGCCGGCGAAAGCGCTTTGCTTTTGGCCTGCTATGACAGCAACCGCATGCTGACCAAACTCTTGACGGAAAAAGGAGCCGACATTTTTGTTTCTTCCCAAAGCGGATTGTCACCAATATGGTATGCCTGTTCCAACAACCAAAAAGAAATTGTCGAGCTTTTTATAAATAATGGCGTCGATGTTAATTATTCCAAACCGGTGACCGGAAACGAAACGTCCATGTATTCTTATCTGGATTGGGTGGAAACGGCCGACAGTCTTAGTATTTCGAGTAGTTTTTCATTAGACACATCTTATGGTTATGGTGGCGAAAGCTTGCTGCATGTTGCCGCAAAAAGCGGCCATGTGAGTATGGTCAAATTGCTTTTGGATAAGGATGCCAATATCAACATACAGGATGAAAGTGGCAATACGGCCTTGCATTATGCAGCAGCTAACGGCAAAAAAGATATGGTAAAACTGCTTTTGGAAAAAGAAGCAGATGCTTCTGTAGTAAACGCAAAAGAACAGAAAGCGATTGATTATTCCAACATCAAGGGATTTAATGAAATTACGGAACTGTTGCTAAAATACAGTCCGTCAAACACTGCTAATCCAAATAGTACGAAAACAGAACCCGCACCAGCTTCCGCTCCTGTTGATATGGCTTCAAAAAAGCAAGCCTTATTAGACCTGAAAGAGCTTTTGGATGCCGGAATTTTATCGCAGGAAGAATTTGATGTTGAAAAGGCTAAGATTTTGAAAGGCTGATTTATCTGACGATAACTCCGTTTACAAACAAAATAGGCACTTCTTCTGTAGCGCGCTCGTTGATAGTATTTGTACGGAAAATGAATTTCTTATCATACAGGGTGTTTCCTATAAAATAAGTAACCATGAATTCGTTGTTAAGAGCCAAAACGCTCTTTTCAACCATTTCTACTTTTACTACAGAAACAGCAGGAACCTGCGTAAAGGCATGGCGCAAAAGTGATGTTTTTTTCATTTCGCCATCAATGGTTCCAAAGGCCTTTGATACGACCATGACACTATCCAAATCAAAATCACTGTCATTGACTAAATAGACATACCATACTTTTTCCATAAAGTCGTCGTTCCATTCCTGGACGGCGGCTAGGAAAACGTTTTCTACTTTTGGGATAACGATATCTTTTTTCATAGTGAATAGTTGATAGTTGATAGTCGAAAGTGGAAAGTCGAAAGTGGAAAATGGAAAATGGAAAATGGAAAGTGAATAGTGGAAAGTAATTAGTCTTTTTTTAGACAATTACTTTCCAACTTTCGACTTTATGAACTTTATGACTTTATGAACTTTACGACTTAAATAGAAGCTTTAAATTGCTCCAGGAATCTCACATCATTTTCATAGAACATCCTGATATCGCCAATTTGGTGCAGCAGCATTGCTATTCTTTCAACACCCATTCCAAAGGCGAAACCTGTAAATTCATCTGCATTGATACCACAGTTTTTCAATACATTAGGGTCAACCATTCCGCAACCACCAATTTCAAGCCAACCGGTTCCTTTGGTAATTCTGTAGTCGGTTTCTGTTTTTAATCCCCAATAGATGTCAATCTCCGCACTTGGTTCTGTAAACGGGAAATAAGACGGACGCAAACGGATTTTTGATTTCCCGAACATTTCTTTTGTAAAATATAAAAGCGTCTGTTTCAGGTCGGCAAACGAAACATCTTTATCGATGTACAAACCTTCCACCTGGTGGAAAATACAGTGCGAACGCGAAGAAACGGCTTCATTTCTGAAAACACGTCCCGGAGAAATCGTTCGGATTGGCGGTTTGTTTTCTTCCATATAACGCACCTGAACTGATGATGTATGTGTTCTCAACAGGATATCCGGATTAGTCTGGATAAAAAAAGTATCCTGCATGTCTCTTGCCGGATGATATTCCGGAAGATTCAATGCTGTGAAGTTATGCCAGTCGTCTTCAATTTCCGGACCTTCAGAAACGTTGAAACCGATGTTGGAAAAAATATCTACAATCTGATTTTTAACCAAAGAAATAGGATGGCGCGAACCTATCTTTACAGGTTCTGCCGGACGCGTCAAATCGCCATAGATGCCTATGGTTTCTTCCTTGCTTTCAAACAGTTCCTGAATGGATTTTAGCTTATCTTCAGCCGTAGTTTTCAATTGATTGATTACCTGCCCGAATTCTTTTTTCTGTTCGTTAGGAACATTTTTGAACTCGGCGAAAAAATCTTTTATAAGGCCTTTGCTCCCAAGAAATTTTATTCTGAAAGCTTCCAGTTCCTCTTTATTTTGGGTTTGAAACGCTTCTACTTCGCCAATATATTCTTTAATCTTGTCTATCATCTTCTTTTAGTAAAGGTGCAAATTTAATATTTTTTCCCTGAAAAAGCCCGTTCTGAACGAACGTTTCGCAATCTCTAATCGATAAATTCTCTTTCCAGAAAATAATTCACAATGGCTTCTTTCATTAGCACGGATTGCTCACCTGCTTTCAATGGTGGCAGTTCTTCTTTTATCTTATAATGCGGCCATCCTTCATTGTCGAAATAATCAAATTCATAGAATCCGTAAGGCTCCAGCAGTCGGCATATGGCAATATGCATCAGGTTTACCTTTTCATCTTTTTTGAATTTATTATGAACCTTTCCCAGTTCCTGTACTCCGATAAGGTAAATGATGGAGTCCAAATCGAGTTCCTCATCGCCTTCGGCAAATTGGTGAGATAAAAGACTGACGACTTTTTCCCAGCGTTGTTTTAATTGTATATCTCTAGACATTTGAATCTTAGTTTTTTAAGTTACGAACAGAAATTTTCCATTCATAAATTGTGAATTTAATCTGCAAAGATACATTCTTGATTTTTGTTTTTCTATGCAAAGTCATCTATCTTGGCTGCTTATTATTTTTTGAATGGGACTTTTAGATATTATTTTAGGCATTTTCTTAGCCTATGGTTTAATCAGAGGGCTTTGGAATGGGCTTTTTGTAGAGTTTGCTTCTTTGGTATCGCTGCTTTTAGGGATTTATATTGCGATAAAGTTTTCTTTCATTACAGCTGAATTTTTAGCAGATGTATTTTCCTGGAATCCAAAAACCATTGCCATCTGGGCATTTGTACTGACTTTTATTGGTGTAGTTATCGGTATTTCGTTACTGGCAAAATTCTTTACTTCCATTGCCAATTTTGCAAGTTTGGGACTGCTAAATAAAATTGCCGGAGGAGTTTTTGGCGTCCTGAAAATGTGCCTGATTCTGAGCTTTGTCTTGGCACTGTTCCAAAAAATCAATTCCAACAATACGTTTGCCGAAAAGAAAACCCTTGATGACTCGCTGTTTTATAACCCGATTCTGAAAATTTCAGAGTTTGTTTACCCTGTTTTTGAGGAATGGTTTGAGGAGTTGAAGAAGTAAATTTTTGATTTAGGATTTTTGATTTAAGATTTTTGATTTTAGCTTGCGAGTCACAGACAGAAATCATAAATCTAAAATCATAAATTCTACATCTACTTTATCTCTTTCAAAACATCCTTATTCACCCAGCCTTCTTTTTCATCAGCCAATTGAATTTTCCTCCAATTATCCAACGTTTCAATAATCTGGACTTTTGTGCCTTCATGAAGTACAAAGGCGTTGTCTGCATTTTCTTTCGGTTCATTTTTAACACCCACCGTATCTGCAAAAATTATGGCAGGCTTATCGTTTTCATAGCTTGTCTTTTCTGCTATGGCAGAAGCAACACTCACAATTAATGCAATTAATGCAACGAATAATCCCACAAAGAAAACGCGTTTGAGCCAGGTTGCCGCCGAAAAATAATATCCTATGAAAAACAACAGAAACAGGATTGAAAAGCCAATAGCAATTTTGGCCCAGCCGTCATAGGTATAGGAAGACGTAAAATCATGAATAATTTTTCCAAAACCAACCTGCTGCACAGGCTTGATATCGTCAATTGTCATGTTTTGGGCAAATTGCAGGTTGTTTCTGGCATCACTATAACCAGGATTAAGCAACAGAGCCTTTTCGTAATAATAAATCGCAGGAGCGGTTTTATTGAGCTTGTAATAAGCATTTCCGAGATTAAAATACAATTCCGCTGAGTGCTGTTTTGTTTTCAGTACATTTTCATAGGCTTTGACAGCTTCTTCAAATTTGTCCTGACGGTAGAACTTGTTTCCGGCCTCAAAATTGTCCTGTGCCCAGAAAACCTGGGTAAAAAGCAACAGTATGTAGACTATGTTTTTCATTTTTGTTCAATTTTCAATTCTATAATGAATTATCAATTGTTAGATTTGTTTTTCCAGTTCGGAAATTACGGTTACGGCCTTATCAAAATCCTGCTGGATGGCTACACTGGAATAAGGCGCATATCTGGCAAACTCACAGTTCTCCGTAAGGTTTATAAAATCATTTATCGTTTCCGGCCTTGCATTTCTGTCCAAAAGAATTTCACGAATCTTGTCTTTGCTCATTTCTGAAGTCTCGATATGTAATTTGGCTTTCAGGAAATTGTGCAATGCTTTTTCAAGGGCGATATAAAACGGCTCTTTATTATTGATTTGTTTTTTAGCTTCCGAAAGGTATTTTTTAGCCAGCCTGTTAGACATCTTTCTCTTATTTCCAACAACATCACTATCAATTGCTTCTTTTTTCTTCTTAGCCAAAATAATTATAGGGATAAAGAGGAAAGGCAGGAATAGCAACGTATAAAACAACCCTGAACCGAAGAAATCCTCTTTATGGGTAGAATGCAATTGCGTTTTCAGCGCAATAAACCGGAACTGATTCGTACTTTTTACTGCCTGTTTGTTTGTTGTAGCTCCCGGAGTGGCAGCTACAGAAGAATCCGATGAAGTCGGTCCATCCAAAACCTTAATAACAATATCATTTGAAGTTATTGTTTTGTATGTTTTTGTAGACAGGTCAAAATACGAGAATGTTAGTCCCTTAATGGTATAATTGCCCTGATATTGCGGAATAATGGTGTATTTATCCGCAATTTTTCCCTGCATTCCGGAAAGTGGTGTTGTAACCTGCTCACTATGTACCGGGTCATACATTTCCAAAGCACTTGGCACAATTGGTTTTGGCAAGGTAAACAGTTTCAGGTTCCCGTTACCGGAAACACTGATATCCAAATCCAATGATTCACCATGTCTTAACTCCGTTTTGGAAGGCTTGACAACAAAATTGAATTTTCCTACGGCGCCGGTAAAGTCCTGTGGTTTTCCTGCTTCAGGCAAAGCTTTTACATTGATAACCTTACTTCCCGCAGAAACCGTTTTATTGCCTGTAACAAACTGGACTCTTCCAAAAATATCTCTTCTGTTGGTAGGCTGGTCAACCACAATGTCCAAAGAAAGCGGTTCTATGGTTAGTTTCCCCGATTTTTGAGGATATAGCACCGTTTTTCTAAGCACCACATAACGGTAGTCTTCACCATTATATTTTCCGTTTTCGACTACAAGATTTTTGATATCGATATTCTGGCTCCAGAAATCATTGAATTTCGGGCTATCGATTTCTTTCCAGTTCCTAACGCTGACATTATTGCTCACATACAGCTTATAGACAACTGTAATTGGCTGGTTTAGATACGGGTTTGTATTCGATATTTCAGCAATAAGATGGATTCCACCGCTTGGCACATAGTCCGGACTGCTAGGGTCCTTAGACTCATCAATAGGTGCCGTTACGTTTATTTTAATGGGTGCCGTTTTGTAGGTCTGCCCTTTAATTTCTATTGTTGCCTGCTTGATGGTGAGCGTTCCTCTTTGTTGCGGAAGCAGTATATAAATATAGGATTTATTAAAAGTTGCCCTCCCATTAATCCAGGTCTGGCTCACTTGCTGGCTTGGACCACCAACCACACGGAAACCTTCAAAAGAAGGCGGCGTAAAGTTATCGCCGTCTTCATTCATGATGAAATCAATACGGAGCCTTTCGTTAAGTCCGAGTGTCTGTTTACTGACTTTTGCCTCAAATTGTACCTGGGCAGAAAGACCCTGGAAACAGATTAAAATTAGTGCTGCTATATATTTTCTCATCGCAATCAACATCTTACCAGTCTTTTTCTGTTTGAACCGGCTTGCCTTTTACTTTTTTGGCATTGACCTTTTCCTGAATTTTCTTTTCTTCATTGTTTACTGCATCGAGCAGGTTTTCAATTCGCTGCTTTGACGGACTGTTACCCGGTTGTGGTTTAGGCTGGCCTTTCTGGTCAGAATCCTTATCATTCTTTCCTTCACCATTTTTGCCGTCCTGCTTATCCTTTTTATCGTCGCCCTTGTCTTTATTCTCTTTCTTATCGTCGCCCTTGTCTCCTTCTTTTTTGTCGTCTTTCTCGTTTTTCTTATCCTTATCTTTTTCTTTCTTGTCTTTGTCTTTCTTCTTATCGTCTTTAGGCGGCTCCGGATTGTTTTTCAGATATTCTTTAGCTAAGGCATAATTGTAACGGGTCTGTTCATCAGCCGGATTGTTTCTCAGTGCATTTTTATAGGCTTCAACAGCATCTGAATATTTTTTTTCTGTCATAAAAATGTTTCCCAAATTATGAAAAGCTTTGTGCTTTTCGGCTTTGGTCTTGGCATTTTCTATAGTATTGACATAAGCCAGTTTTGCTTCACTTGGCTGTTTTTGCTTATAAATCGTATTTCCTAAATTATAAGATGCTATTGCCTTGGTTGGCGATTTGGATAATGAAATTCTGTATTCGGCTTCAGCATCGACATAGTTTTTTTCTTTAAACTCTTTATTTCCTCTTGGCAGATTCTTGTCTTTATCTTTTTCCTGTGCGATTGCTGCAAAGGAAAAAAGTAGAAGCGTATATATCAATAGCTGTCTCATATTATTCCTTTTCATTAAATAAGTTCATCTTTTTCACCCAGTTTGTCTTTTTCTCTAAAAAGAAGATATCAATAAAAAACAAAAAGAATGCTATTCCTAAAAGCCACTGAAACTGCGATTGGTAATTGGCAAACTGCTTGGTTTCGAATTCGCTTTTTTCAATATTTTCCAAGGCGTGTTTCACATAATCGACCACTTCTTTTGTATTGTTTCCGTTCACATAACCTCCTTTGGTAATTTTGGCAATTTCTTTCAAAGTAGTCTCATTCAGCTTGGTGACTACAACTTCTCCGTTTTGGTCGCGCTGGAAGCTTTCTACCACACCATTTCTTTTTAACGGTATGGGTCCGCCTTTTTCGGTACCTACTCCAATAGTTATGATTTTCAATCCGTTTTTATTGGCTTCTTCTGTTGCTTCTTCAATTCCTTCGGAATGGTCTTCCCCATCAGAAATCATGATAACCAGCTTGCTCACCTTACTGTCCTGGCTGAAAAAACTAGACGACAGGTGTATGGCTTCATCAAGCGAAGTACCTTGTGATGACACCATTCCCGGATTCATGCTTTGCAGGAACATTTTGGCCACACTGTAATCTGTCGTAATTGGCAATACCGGAAAAGCACTGCCCGCATAGGCTACAATTCCGATTCTGTCACTCCCCAACTGATTGATAATCTGCGAAACAATCTGCTTGGTTTTTTCCAGACGGTTTGGCGCTACATCTTCTGCCAGCATTGATTTTGAAACGTCAATAGCAAAAACAATATCAATACCTTCTCTTTTTACGGTTTCGACCTTGGTTCCCAATTTAGGATTAACCAGACCTAAAATGAGGCAGGCCAACGCCAAAAGAAAGACCGTAATTTTCAGGGTCGATTTGAAAACCGATTTTTCCGGAGTTAGTTTTTTCACCAATTTCAGGTCACCAAATTCTTTCTGTTTTTTTCTTTTCCAATAAAGATTGAAAAGGAAAATCAGTACCAGAATTGGTATGACTATCAGGAGATATAAATATTTTTTTTCGTCTAATTCGTCGTACATAATTTCTTAAATAAAGCTTCTAAAAACCGTATTTTTCAATAAAACTTCTAACAATAAAAGTATGCCTGCTGCTATAGCAAAAGGTCTGAACCTTTCATCGTAATTATAGAATTTCTGTTCTTCAATTTCTGTGGTTTCCAGCTTATTGATTTCATCATATATAGCTTTCAGGCTCTGGTTATTTTTTGCCCTGAAATATTTTCCATCGGTATTTCTTGCAATTTCTTTCATCAACTGCTCATCAATTTCCACCTGCATCATTCGGTAAACAAAATCTCCATTTGGAGCTATGGCATAAGGAGATTCTGCCATTCCGGTTGTTCCTATACCAATCGTATATACTTTTATGCCGTATTCTTTTGCTATTTCGGAAGCCATTCTCGGATCGATAAACCCGGAATTGTTGACTCCGTCCGTAAGCAATATAATTACTTTACTTTTTGCCTTGCTGTCTTTCAATCGGTTTACGGCTGTTGCCAATCCCATACCAATTCCTGTTCCGTCCTGCAAAAGGTTATCATACTTTACACTGTTCAAAGCATCCAACACGACTGCCTTGTCACTGGTTACCGGCGTTTTGGTATAGCTTTCTGCTGCATAGACAACCAGACCTATTCTGTCGTTTGGACGGGCTTCTACGAATTCTGAGGCCACCCTTTTCAAAGCTTCCAAACGGTTTGGCTTCAAATCACGCGTTAACATACTTCCCGAAACGTCAATAGACATTACAATATCAATTCCGTTGGTTATGTTGGTCTTATTACTAATATCTACGGTTTGCGGTCTTGCCATGGCAACAATCAGAAAACCTAAGGCAAGAATCCTGAAAACAAATAATAGCGGTTTTAATTTTGACCAAATTGATGGTTTCGCCTTGAATCCTTTTAGCGAGCTTACTTTTAGTGAAGCCTGTTTCTTTCCTTTCCATATTTGCCATGCAATAGCAATCGGAATGAGAACAAACAGCCAGAAAAACTCAGGATTTAAAAAGGTAACATTTTTCATCTTAGTTTACTTTTTTAAGTTCGACCGAGTTTACTATCCTATCTGAAATTTTGGAACCGTATTCGTCATTATCACGATAGGTAATAATAATTTCCTGAAGGCCTCCTTCTTGTCCGAATACCATAATTTCATATCCAATTTTGATTCCTTTATCACTGTCTTCTTTAAAAACGACCATAGTTCCGTAGGCTTTTATTCCGGAAATACCTTCTTTGGTATCGAACTGGTCCTGCTTTACAAAAACATCTTTTGCTTTGTATTGTTTTTCAAACGACTTGATTTCCTTTTCAACTACTTTTTCCAGCGGTCGGCTCAAAGTATCCTTAAATGATGTAGTAGAAATATTCACCATCACCTCATCAAAAACAGTCCCATAAGCAAATGCCTGGCTTTCTTTTATGCCCATGTCTTTATTGCCGCCCGGAAGTTTTGTTCTTTTCAATACTTTCGGTGTTTCAATGGTCACAGCCGGATTTCCGTAGTCACTCTTAATCCATTCGCCTTCATATAATTCTTTTGTAGGGTTGCCTAAAATAGCATCCAACCCTCTGGTCGTAATGAAATAGGTTAACGTTCCTACCACCAAAAATGCTCCTGCAAATGTGGCAATTGCAATTTTGCGTTTGCGTTTTTTCTTTAGCAGCAGTTCTTTTTTCTGCGCGTCGAGTAATAACAGTTCTTCGTCTTCTTCCTCAACTTCAGGTATAGCCTTGTGCAATGTGAAAATTGTCTTTTCTATTTTTGCACGGTCTTCCGCTATTTCGAAATCAAGCGGTTTTGATTTGGCAAATTTCACCAAATCTGCCTGACGCAGAACACGCTCCAGATTGTCAACGGTTTCCTGTGAAATTTTCATCTTTTTACGGACAGCGGCATTTCTCAAACCTGTAATAACTTCGGAAGTGGTGCTTTCCATTGCCGGAACCTGAATTTCTTCTTCAATATAGGTTCTGGTAATATCTGTCAATTCTGAATAATAGTTCTTAACTTCTCCTTTTTGCCAAAGTCCTTTCTGTTCCAGATTTTTAAGAAGTGTTACCGCTTTTTCTATTGGTGTTGCATATACAACCTCTTCCGGCTTTTCTTTCTTTTTATATTTTTTGGAAAAGTAATAAATCAGGTATCCGATTCCGCCCAAAAGCAAGAGTCCCAGAAGGTATTTCCACCAATTACCCATAGATTCCTTAACTTCTGCTATTCCTTTGATGTCGTACATTTTTTGTTTCAATGTATCGACCTTGACTCCGGCAACGTTAACAAAAATTGAATCTGTTGAGTAGGGTTTGTCGTTGATGAGTACTTTAAGGCTCGGTATCATGTATTTTCCGGAATCAAACTGGGTAAGTCCATATCTTTTTGTAAGCAGATAGCGGTCTTTTTGTTTCACGGTATCAGTTGGATAGGATTCCAGAACTTCTAACTGTCCGAAATTAGTGCTTTCCGGAAATACCACATTTGACAATGTGTCTACTGAAGTTTTTAACGTAAGATTGATTTGTGCCCCTATTTTTATTTTGGTCGAATCAACGGCTGTAGTTACCCGTTTCTGCTGCCCAAAGGCAAAGGTTCCGATGAATAAAAAAAATAGTATGTAAAGCGTGTTGTTCTTCATTTTAGTTCCTAATCTTAATCATGAAAGGGGGAAAAAAGATTATCCTCTCGATTTAAAATAGCCCAATAGTTTCGTCACGTAGCTTTCATCTACTCTGGTATTTACCGTTCCCGAACCACATCTGCTAAACGTTTCCTTAAAAAATTTCATTTTTTCCTGATAGTATTTTTCATATTCCAGACGTACCGCTTTTGAGCCCGTGTTGACCAATAGAGTTTCGCCTGTTTCGGCATCCAGCATATTGACCATTCCTATGTTTGGCATTTTTTCTTCCCTTACATCATAGACACGAATACCGGTAAGGTCGTGTTTTTTTCCTGCAATTTTTAGCGTATGCTCATAATTATCGTCTGTCATAAAATCAGAAATCACAAAAACGATGGCTTTCTTTTTCATGACTCCGGACAAAAACCGCAATGCCTGAGAAATATTCGTCTTATGGCTTTTAGGCTTGAACTCTATCAGTTCCCGGATAATTCTCAATACGTGCGACCTTCCTTTTTTAGGCGGAATATACAGTTCTATTTCATCCGAAAATAAAATCAAACCAATTTTGTCATTATTCTGTGTTGCTGAAAAGGCCATTGTTGCCGCAATTTCAGTAACGATATCTTTCTTGAAGCCATTTTGTGTTCCAAAGCTTTCCGAACCGCTGACGTCAACCATAAGCATCATGGTCAGCTCGCGTTCTTCTTCAAAAACTTTAATGTAAGGTTCATTATATCTTGCCGTAACGTTCCAGTCAATTGCACGCACATCGTCTCCAAACTGATACTGGCGGACTTCACTAAAAGTCATCCCGCGTCCTTTGAACGATGTGTGATATTCACCCGAAAAAATATGATCGCTCAATCTTCGGGTCTTGATTTCTATCTTCCGTACTTTCTTGAGTAATTCCTTTGTATCCATTTTTTTTAGTTGATAGTGGACAATTTTTAGCGGATAGTCTTTTTAGTGGATAGTGGATAGTCTTTAGTGGATAGTTAGTTTGAACTATCGATAAACTATCAACTATTCACTGTCAACTATCAACTTACTAAGGTACTTCAACTTCGTTTACGATTTTGTTTATGATGTCTACAGAAGTTACGTTTTCTGCTTCTGCTTCATACGTAATTCCAATTCTATGGCGAAGTACATCGTGAACAACAGCACGCACGTCTTCAGGAATTACATAACCTCTGCGTTTGATAAAGGCATAACATTTAGCTGCATTCGCCAAATTGATACTTCCACGAGGCGATGCACCAAAACTGATTAATGGTTTCAGGTTTTCCAGTTTGTATTTTTCCGGATAACGGGTTGCGAAAATGATATCCAGAATGTATTTTTCAATTTTTTCATCCATATATACTTCACGAACTGCTTCCTGAGCGCGAAGAATCTGGTCTGTAGAAACTACAGGATTTACTTTTTCATAAGAGCCTTTCAGGTTCTGGCGGATGACCATTCTTTCTTCATCGATTTTTGGATAGTCGATAACTGTTTTCAACATAAAACGGTCAACCTGAGCTTCTGGTAACGGATAGGTTCCTTCCTGTTCTACCGGGTTTTGTGTAGCCAATACTAAAAATGGCTTATCTAATTTGAAAGTCGTATCTCCAATAGTTACCTGCTTTTCCTGCATGGCTTCAAGCAATGCCGACTGTACTTTTGCAGGGGCACGGTTAATCTCATCTGCCAAAACGAAATTAGCGAAGATTGGTCCTTTCTTGATTGAAAAAGCATTGTCTTTAATATTATAGATCATGGTTCCTACCACATCGGCAGGAAGTAAATCCGGAGTAAACTGTATACGGCTGAAAGAACCTTGAACTGCCTGCGACAGTGTATTAATTGCTAATGTTTTTGCCAATCCGGGAACACCTTCCAGCAAAATATGCCCTTGTCCCAAAAGTCCAATCAATAATCGCTCCACCATGTGTTTCTGACCTACAATGACTTTATTCATTTCCATCATCAGCAAGTCGATAAAAGCACTTTCTCTTTCTATTTTTTCATTAATTGCCCTAATGTCTAATGCAGTAGCATTTTCTTCCATAATCTAATATTTAAAAAGCCGTGAAATTAGTATTTAATTTTAACAGTGCAAATTGAAAATTTATTTAAATGCAAGTTGTTAACGTTACGTTAAAATATGTTTGAATGCCTTGGTTTTAAGGATGATTTATGATTTTGTTTTCATAAATTTAAAATCTCAAAACTTATCATCGTGAAAACAACATTATCTCCCATTATTGCGGGAACTATGAGCTGGGGAGTCTGGGATAAAAATCTCACAACTTCCGAAATGGCGAACCTGATACACGTTTGCTCTGAAAATAAAATCACCACTTTCGATCATGCCGATATTTATGGAGGCTACACGACCGAAGCCGAATTTGGAAAAGCTTTGTCCGAAAGCAAGATCGACCGAAGAAAAATACAGCTGATTTCAAAATGCGGCATACAGCATGTTCTTGGAAACAGGAATAACAAAATCAAACATTATGACTATTCGAAAGACTATATTATCTGGTCTGTAGAAAACTCGCTGAAAAACCTCCATACTGATTATCTGGATGTTTTCCTGCTGCATCGTCCGAGTCCGCTTATGAATGCCAATGAAATTGCAGAAGCCGTAGAAAAATTAAAATCGGAAGGAAAAATCCTTGATTTCGGGCTGTCTAATTTTACGCCTTCACAAACCGACCTGATACTTTCAAAAACAGAAGTGAGTTACAACCAGGTACAATTTTCTGCAACCGACTTTAAGGCTATGACCGACGGAAGCTTTGACCATATGCAGGTGCATAACATACGCCCTATGGCGTGGAATCCGCTTGGAACGGTTTTCAGAGAAAAAACCGACCAAACGCGACGTTTAAAAACACTTTTGGCAGAATTGGTTGGAAAATATCATGTAGGTTCAGACACCATTTTATTGTCATGGGTATTACAGCATCCGGCAAAAGTTATCCCAATTGCAGGAACCGTGAATGTTTCCAGAATCCAGCAACTTTATAAGGCAACCGAATTCAAACTGGAAAACGAAGAATGGTTTGCCATCTGGACAGAAAGTATGGGAAACAAAGTGCCTTAAAAAGACTAAACTATTTAGGATGAATTATAAATTCTGACAGGAAATTAATGAAAACAGTATTAATAACAGGCGCTACCAGCGGTATAGGAAGAGCTACAGCGATTGAATTAGCAAAACATAATTTTAAGTTGATTCTTTGTGGAAGACGCGAGGACCGTTTGGCTGAATTACAGCTCGAGCTCGAACACCGCACCAAAGTACATACGCTTAATTTTGACGTAAGAAAGAAAAAAGCCGTACAGGAATCTATCGATTCACTGCCAAAAGAATTTGCCGAAATCGATATCCTCATTAACAATGCCGGAAATGCGCACGGTTTGGACCCTATTCAAAATGGCGATCTGGAAGATTGGGATGCTATGGTAGACATCAATATCAAAGGTCTTTTATATGTTTCACATGCCGTTATTCCGAAAATGGTTGAGAGGAGAAACGGCCACATTATCAACATTGGCTCCACAGCCGCAAAAGAAGTTTATCCGAATGGAAATGTCTATTGCGCTACAAAACACGCTGTTGATGCTATTAACCAGGGCATGCGAATGGACCTCAACCAATACGGCATACGGGTTGGAGGCATTCATCCGGGCATGGTTGAGACGGAATTTTCACAGGTACGTTTCAAAGGCGATGCTGAAAGAGCTTCCAATGTTTACAAAGGTTTTGAACCTTTAAAACCGGAAGACATAGCCGATATTATACGATTTGTAATTACGAGACCCTACCATGTCAACATTGCCGACCTGATGGTAATGTCGACGGCGCAGGCTTCCTCTACAATAGTAAACCGCATACTCTAAATTGATGATGGCCGGGTTTTTGGTTCGAAGAACTAAAAACCCGGCCTTTTAACATTCACTCCATGATCAATAAGCGCCTGCTCATAAAAAATCTCCTCGCTCATAATGACGAAAGCAGCTTTTATGACAAAAAGCGCCAACTGAACCTCCACACCCGGGAAGGAAAGGCCAAATTTTTAAAACATATTTGCGCCTTGTCAAATTCCAATCCTGCCAACAATTCCTATATTGTTGTGGGCATTGAAGACCACGATAATGAAATTATAGGTGATGATTTTTTTGACGACAGCCGAATCCAGAATCTCGTCAATGCCTTTCTGGAGAATCCCCCTAAAATCCAGTATGAAAATGTGCCTTTTCCAAATCTTCCAAAAGACAAGGTTATTGGATTAGTAACAATCAAACCGAGTAAAAAAGTTTCCTTTTTTAAAAAAGGAATCCATACTATTCCTGCAAAATCGATATTCATACGCATTGGAAGCAATTCTGTTCCTGTTGATGAAATTCCAAATGATAGTGGCCGAAACTACCAAAATGTGGAAACCGTTATCAGTATTGAAAACAACTCCCGCAACAGCATTGAACATACTCTGGAAGGCGTTATTGATTTCATGAACAACCGGCATAAGGACATGTCTCCAAAATATAAAGTATTCAAAGAATTATTTGTGGTTTGCTGGGCCGGACATAAAAAAAAGGTCAAGGACATGACCTATCTTTCCCGTGTTGACATCGAACTCGTGAACGAACAGGTGAAGCTCTTTTATTCGGCATTGGATGAAGTTTCCATTGAATACGACAACCATACTTTTTCAATAACAGAATACCTTCCACTGGGACTAAACGATAAGACCAGTTATTATCCGTTAGAAAAACAGACCATTTCCTTTTATGACAACGGCTACTATAAAATCGAAACGCAATTTTTGTTTGAACCGCCACAATACAATAGAAAAATGCTTTTCCATATCTATAATTCCAACCAATCGCTGCTTGCCAAACTCGACAAAGGACTTACACTTTCTGAAAGAGAAAAAAAAGACCTGGAAAATCTTCCTTCAACATTCATGATTTGCTACCTCAACGGTTTTGAAGAGGCAAAACAAAAACTGATAGATGCAAAACCTTTGCTGAAAAGTTTCGAGAATCCGACTGTTTATGTCAACTTTAAGGAAGCAATGCGCATTTTGCGTAAGATGAAATATGATACATCACTTGATTGACATGGCCATCGAAAATTTAAAAGTCAGGTTGTCATTAAACTCAGGATGTGAATAGGCCCCATATCTATAATACACACCAAATCCAAGACCCAGATTAGCAATATTCATATAGTTGATTTTTAAAATATTATCTATCTGTAAACCTGTTTCTGTAAAAATCTTATCTTTTGTCTTGAAAGCAATTACCTGATGTGCGCTTTTATCTGACAGATTTCCCCAACCAAAATTATTATGCCAGGTCACACCCGGTTGAAACTTTCCTGATTTGAACAGTAACCCGCCAAAATTGTGTGAAAGAAATAAGTTCACATAGCTGTCTGATAAAAACTCATACGGACGTAGCGTTTGAAAGGTGTTTTTCATAATAATAGCCGATTTGCTATCATAACTTCCTTCACCTGTAAATAAAAGTCCATATGGCAACGGCTTGTCAATAAAACCGGCTTCTAAGCGATAGTCTGTCTGTCCGAAATTCTTTGTAAAAAAGGACTGCTGGACACTGGCTTCTATCCTGTTATAATCAAAATCACTATCGATTAAGTTTTTGATTCCTTTAGTGTAGGCCAGATTAAAGACAGGATATTTTGTTCCCATAGAATAGCGCTGGTTCATGCTATTTACAAATTTTTCCTTGTAAGCAAATCTTAGGTGGAATGTGAGGTCTGTCGTTGTATAATTTCGAAAATCCCGATTTCCATCGTTGAAAAGATATTCATACCTGGGTGTAGTTTTGGTATGATTGAAATCGACTTTGAATTTTAAATAGCGTAGCGTCCTGAAGCTAAAATTCAGATTATTCTGCCTGATCATGTCATATTGGTAACCAATATAATTTCTGAAATTATAAAGGCTGGGCTCATACGTATTCAAACCATAATTCCCTGTTTCCATCAGGTTTTGCTGGTATTTTGCTCCAACTACCATCTCGTTTTCTTTAGAAATCCTATATAGTATTTCCCCTCCATATTTCCAGTCATGGTCCTCCATTCCATAACCCAAAAAGCCGCTCAAAGTCAAATCTTTGAAGAGCTTTTCATTGGTATAAAAACCGGTTCCCAGCCTTAATTTTTCGTATTTGTTGTAGCTAAACGTTTTTGACAAATCAATATCGATTGGACCGGCAGGAATTCGTCCTTGTGCAAATTTCTCCATAAATGTCAAAAAGCCGTCAAAATTCGCTTTCTTTCCAATACTGTCAATGACCTTGTAGGTAGTCATTTCGGCATTGTTTAGTTTTTCGGCACGGGAATTATCCCAAAAAAGGCTGTCTTTTTTTGCTGCTTCAGAATCCATACGGACAGCTTCTAATGAAAATTCTTTTTTATTCAGCGGTATATCGACTTCTACCTGATCTATATAACTCTTACCATCCAGAATCATTCCGATAGTTTTGGTTGGAAATTCATTAAAAATCAAAGCATAGTTAAGCTGCTGCGGAAACCAGTATTTATTATCTATAAAAGCATACTGCTGTTGTATTCTGATATCAATTTTTCCTTTTTCGAAAGGTGATGCGATAACATTTTGTACTGCATATTTGTTGGTATTGATGTACAGGAACCCTTTTAGTCCGTCAAAATTTTTATTCGCCTGAGGTCGGAATGAAAGGATGTATACCGTGTCTTTTTGTTGGTAGATTGTATCTTCAATGCGAAACTTATATTTCTTTAAACTACCCTTACTAATTGGATTCAGGTAATTGATATTGAACAGTCTGATGTTGTCTTTATAAAAAGAAAATGGCTGAAAATCGGTTGCCAGTGAAGCAAAGGTCGGATTTTCAAATCCCGAGACTTTGGTACCAATTACGACTTCTTCGCTAATATCGGGTTTTATGAATTTTCGGTTTGTTACAGATTCCATCATAAAAAGCCGGCTTCCCTTTAGTTTTTGCCGGATGAGCAAACTGTCTTTTTTATCGGGCGAATCCGATCTGTAATCATAAATTAGCTTGTTATAACACCGGTATTTAAAAGAATTGATGTTTTCCGGATTATTAAGTTCTTTATTGGCAATTACTTTCCGAATTATGGCATTGGCAGGATTCTCTCCTGATTCTATAACCACTTCGTTTAAATCAAATTTGGAACGGACCATAGCAATTACTATTTCGCTGTCCTTTTTTAAAATGGGAGTGGAAAAATTTTCATATCCCATATAACTACAACTGACGCTGGAAATAGGCGAAGTGCTTTTATAGACAAAGGTACCTTCAATATCAGAAGACACACCTTGTCTATTATCTCCATTAATGACAACCGTAGCAAAGGCAAGAGGTTCTTTGGTTTCTGAATCAATAATTTTTCCTTTAATTGTGTTCTGTGCATACAAAACCGGCCCCATTAAGAATAAAAAGGCCAGTTGGGGGTAAATTTTTTGCATAGTAGTTTTTAAAAAGTCAGAATTTTAAATCAAATATTTTCTTTTTCAATCCTAATTAAACGCTAAATGTGAATTATTCTTTTATATAATCAATAGTTTTTTATGATATTTGAAAACAATACTTTATAGAATGAACAGAACTTTAATCATTGGAGATATCCATGGCGGATTAAAAGCCCTGCACCAGATTTTTAAAAGAGCCGACGTAACCACTAATGATACCTTGATTTTCCTTGGGGATTATGTTGACGGCTGGAGCGAATCTCCGGAAGTAATTGATTTTTTAATTGCTCTGAAAACCACCCATAATTGCATTTTTTTAAGAGGAAACCATGACGACCTGCTGTTGCAATGGTTGGAAGTAAAAAAGGACAACCCGCAATGGTTCAATCATGGCGGTCGCCTGACTATGGAAAAATATGGCATACTGTCTCAGGAAAAAAAACAGGCTCATATTGATTTTCTTAAAACTTTAGAAAATTACCATCTGGACGAGCATAATCGTTTGTTTGTTCATGCCGGGTTTACCAACCTCAACGGGGTTAGTTATGAGTATTTCCCAAAAATGTTTTATTGGGAACGCACCTTGTGGGAAAATGCACTTTCACTTGACAGTTCTATTGAAAAAAACAGTCCTTTTTATCCAAAAAGATTCAATCTTTACACTGAAATTTTTATTGGACATACACCGGTAACCCGAATTGGAGAAACCGTTCCTGTGAATAAGGCAAACATCTGGAATGTTGATACAGGAGCTGCTTTTAAAGGCCCTTTGACTATTCTGGATATTCAAACAAAAGAATATTGGCAAAGCGATCCGGTTTACTTGTTATATCCTGAAGAAAGTGGTCGAAATTAATTTGTTTAAAAAATTATAAAATTCGAGTATATTTGCATAAAATTTTTAATCATGAAGAAAATTATAACAATTGGTTTGCTTTTAAGTGCTTTTCTTGGAAACGCACAGGCTTTTAGCGGAAAAGGCGACAAGAAGTTTCAGGTAGGTGCCAACTTTCAGGATCATGCAACAGGAATCATGGCTACTTATGACTATGGAATTGGTGAAAACATGTCTATTGGTGGATACACCACATATCTGTTGGGCGTTGATGGCGACGGCTCTAAATTTGAAGACCGTTTCGATTTGAAAGCGCGTTTTAATGCAAACATCGGAAATGTGATGGGCTTGCCAGAAAATGTAGATATCTATCCGGGTCTGGATTTAGGCTTAAGAAATTTTGGCGCCCATTTAGGCGGACGTTATTTCTTCTCGCAAGGTTTCGGTTTATTTACAGAATTTAGCGTTCCAATTGCAAAATATAAAAGTGATGTGTTTGGATATGACCGCCTGAACAATCAGTTTGTTTTCCATATTGGCGCTTCGTTCAATCTATAATTATAAAATAAACAGCATATTCAAAATCCGGTTCCTAAAAAGAATCGGATTTTTTGTTTTCCTATTTCCGCAAAAAGAAAAAGTCCCGGTAATATCGGGACTTTTTTTATTCCGGTTGTAACGCGACAGTCACACTTTCGGAATAACGTGACATGCAGCTGCAGTAATCATAACCAAACCTGAAGCAAAAGATTGATAGTTTTCGCAGTTGCTGTCAAATATAGTTTCCGGGTTTCTATGCCGTTACAATGGAATCTTTTTCTATAGCAATTTCTATATAGATGCAAAACTTTTAAAAAGGTTGCCTGGTTTATTTATTTTTTTTAGCAATGTTATAAATAGGTTAAAATCAGCCGGTTTGAAAGAAGCTATAAAACATTATTTGTAAATTAGGTATACAAACTCACCAAAAAAATGACACTTTCAGACCGATACAATTCCATTAGAAAACACACTGAACACCTCTGTAATGCACTGACTACAGAAGATTTTGTACCGCAGCCTGCTGATTTTGTAAGTCCTCCAAAATGGCATCTGGCACATACTACATGGTTTTTTGAACAGTTCGTCTTAAACGAACATCTTCCGGATTATAAACTGTTCGATGACGATTTTAGCTTCTTATTCAACAGCTACTACAATTTTGTAGGCAAACGTGTTTTTAGAGCGGATAGGGGAAACATTACCCGTCCGGGTGTTCATGAAGTATTTGAATACCGTTCTTATGTAGATATGCATATGCAAATACTGTTACAGCTTAAATCGGAAGAATTGAAAGACTTAATTGAGTTGGGATTGAATCATGAGCAGCAACATCAGGAACTGCTTATTACCGACATTAAATATATTCTTGGAAACAATCCTATTTTCCCCGTATATGACGAAAATATTGATTGGGAAAAACAGGAAAATGAAGAAACCGGGTTTGTAAAACTCGAAGAAGGTATTTATGAAATAGGATTTGAAGGGGAAGGATTTTCATTTGACAATGAACATGGAAGACATAAAGTATACCTGCATGATTTTGAAATTTCAAAATCGCTGGTGACCAATGCGGAATATCTGGAATTCATTTCTAATGGCGGCTATAAGAATTTTGATTACTGGCTGGATGAAGGCTGGTCCTGGGTTACCGAAAACAAAATTGAGGCACCCTTATACTGGCATAAGATTGATGGAGAATGGCACAATTACACTTTAGGCGGATTGGAAAAATTAAATCCAGAAGCTATCCTGACACACATCAGCTTTTATGAAGCTGTTGCTTTTGCAGCCTGGAAAAAAATGCGACTGCCAACCGAATTCGAATGGGAAGCTGCTGCCGACAAATTCAATTGGGGAAAGCGTTGGGAATGGACAAATAGCGCTTACCTGCCCTATCCGAATTTTAAAAAACCCGAAGGCGCTATCGGAGAATATAACGGAAAATTCATGGTCAATCAGATGGTACTCCGTGGCGCTTCCTGTGCCACGCCGCCACAGCATGACCGAAAAACATACAGAAACTTTTTTCATGCCCATGAACGCTGGCAGTTCAACGGCATTCGTCTCGCAAAATAATTGCTTATGAATACTGCACAACCCATCCATTATACCGCTTTTGCGGAAGATGTCCTTGAAGGATTGACTTCAAAAAAGAAACACTTGTCCTCTAAATATTTTTATGATGATAACGGAAGTCAGATATTCCGGCAAATCATGAAAATGCCCGAGTACTACCCTACCAATTGCGAGTTGGAAATCCTGTCCTGGCAATCGGATACCATTTTGGACAAGATTGCTTTTAAGGGAAATTTCAATATTGTGGAGTTTGGTTCGGGTGACGGCACAAAAACAAAGCAGTTATTAAAGACTTTCCTGAATAAAGATGCAGATTTCACCTATATGCCTATTGACATATCTGAAGAAGCCATATTAATTCTGGAAGAAGACCTGCTCTCTGCCTTGCCAAAACTCAAAATGGAATCGAAAATTGGCGATTATTTTGATGTGCTTGAAGATATAGCAAAAGATGACACTCCAAACCTGTTTCTTTTTCTGGGAGGCAATATTGGTAATTATAAAAAGGAAGATGTATTTGATTTACTTCAAAAATTTTCGTCCGGAATGAAAAAGGGTGATAAATTATTGCTAGGTATTGATTTGCAAAAAGACCCCAGAGTTATACAGGCTGCCTATGACGACCCGCATGGAATTACCAAAGCATTCAATATGAACCTGCTTCATAGAATTAACAAGGAACTGGATGCAGATATTGCCATAGATCAATTTGATTTTTACTGCCATTATAATCCTGAAAATGGCGAAGTCAATAGTTATCTGTACAGCTTAATCCAACAGCAATTTTACAGTCGGGTACTAAACACATCGTTTAGTTTTGAAAAAAACGAAACCATTTGGACAGAACTTTCTAAAAAATACAGTTTTGCAGAAATTGAGGATTTGGCAAATCAGTTGAATTTTAAGGTTGTTGAAAATTTTTTAGATGGCAAACAGTATTTTACGGATAGTTTGTGGGAGAAGTAAAACCGGATGTTTTTTACTGCCACATCTGCTTTTAGTCAATCTGTAGATACAGTTGGTCAAATATTTTTCAAAAAAAGCAATAATCTTTCCTTCTTTGTATATTCGAAAATTTAACGAAGCAAGATTATCTTTGCCTTTTCTCATGAAAAAAAATTCTCAATACAAGCATTGGCTATTTATAAGTGTATTTTGGTGTGCCTTAGGTTTTGCCATCTGGTCACAGATGATCCAGGATTTTAATTTCTTACATGCTGTCTACCAGGCACTGCTTTTCTTAGTATTTTCCATTACTATTGCTCATACGCTAAGCGATGTTTTGCTACCTAAAGCTTTGAACAAAAACAGGATGGGCTTTTTTGGAGCTCAGTTTGTTTTTATGGTATTCCTTCTGGCCGGATGCCTCGCACTGATATCTGTCGTGTTTTCAAGTTATGAAATACGGGGTATTTATCCTCAATCCAAATTACCTGTTTTAGAACATTTCTGGTTCCGTTTTTACACCGCGATTCCGGCGGCTTTATTAGTAAATGGTACAGCCTGCGGCCTGCGTTTTTATCAGGAGCATGGCATAATGGAAAAAAAGCACGCCCTATTAAAGCAAAATCACCTGGAAGCCCAAATCAAGATATTGCAGGATCAGATCAATCCGCACCTGATGTTTAATGTGCTCAATCACATTCATATTCTCATGCAACGCAATGTGCCTCTTGCTTCTGAGTTGCTTATCAAATTTTCGGATATTCTGCGTTACCAATTGTATCAGTCCAATCGTGAATATGTAATGCTGGATGCGGAAATCAAATATCTGAAAGATCTTGTCGGTATTGAGCAAGTACGTTGGGGAAATGAATTGGATGTGGATTGCCGATGGGAAATCCAAAACGGCAGCCTACAAATTACACCATTACTGTTGATGCCATTAGTAGAAAATGCTTTTAAACACGTTTCAAGGCTTCCTCATGAAAATGGTTACGTAAATCTGTTGTGCAGACAGGAAGGAAATGATCTCATGCTAAAAATAAAAAATTCATATACTGAACAGTATAAACCATCATCTAATGATCATGGACTTGGATTGGAAAATGTGCGCAAGAGGCTTGATATCCAATATCCATGTCGTTATGATTTATCTATTGAGAAAACGAAAGATACCTATACAATTATTCTTAATTTAGCACTCAATTGATATGAATATGAATGCGGACCAGTCTTCTAAAGTGATGATTCATTGTCTCGTTATTGATGATGAGCCATTGGCGCGGCATAGCATTATCGATTTTATTGAAAAAATAGATTTTTTGGAAGTTATCGGTTCCTGTGCTTCGGCTCTCGAAGCTTCAGAATACGTCCAAAAAGGGCTGGTCGATTTACTGTTTCTGGATATTAACATGCCTTATCTCTCGGGTCTGGAATTTTTAGATTCTCTGGAACGCCCACAAATGGTAATTTTTACGACAGCCTATTCTGAACATGCTTTGGAAGGATATCGTCTTCAAATAGTAGACTATCTGCTGAAACCTATCACATTTCAACGATTTTATCAGGCATCTTTAAAAGCTCAGCAACTGTTTTCTTTAACCGCTTCTGCAAAACAGCAGGTTCCGGCTGACCCTTTTCTATATATCCGCCAGGGTGAAGGTTTCCAAAAAATATCCTGGATGGATATTCTTTATATCGAAGGAATGCAGAACTATGCCAAGTTGCATTTCAAAAATCAAGTCCTGATTATCCATCAGACTATGATTTCGCTGGAAGAAACGCTTCCTAAAGAAAAGTTTTTCAGGATTCATAAATCCTTTTTGGTAAATATCGACCATATCGATTCTATAGCAGGCGGCCGTCTTTCTATTAACGGGCAGCAACTACCTATTTCAAGAACACGCAGAGAGGCACTCCTGAAAGAGGTAGTTTATAAAAACCTGTTAAGCCGATAATCTAAAACTTCCATTTTAAAGCTACCGCACCATAAAACGTAGTCGAAAACTTTGGATTGGCCATATCCTTTTCTTTAAAAATATCGCTAAGCTTTCTGTCATTTGTCTGAAAAGAGCGTGTGAGCGTAGAGCCAGCCGTAAAATCAATTGTCCAATGTTCGCCTAATTTAGATTGGGGGCGTATTCCTGCAATGATTTGCTGATAGCCTAACAGTTTTGATTTTCCATCCCGAGAAACTTCGGCTGTCATACCATCCAATTCTACCACTGCTTTTAAGTCAAAATTCGGTGTGAATCTATAGCCTATTTCGGCACCTTCAGGAAATGCTATCTTAAAATGCAATGCTGTTTGAGTTTCCCAATTGAAATAAATTCCGGGCAAAACCATAGGAACACCAAATGCATTGGTCAATACCGGGCCAAATCCAAATGCCAAATTAGGCTTGAAATTTTTGATAAAAAGCACTCCTCCCTGAAGCAAAACATCGTCAATAGTAATCTGTTCCAAATCGGTATAGATACCCACAGACAAGGTTGCCATCATGGACCACTTGCCTCCAATAGGCCGGATATGTTTCAATCCTATCTGGGCATTCAACAATTCCGCAGGAAACAATTTCTCGTCATAATATTTGTTTTCCATAGCAGCATAGCTTCCCTGAAGATACAGCGACCACAATTTCGGCTTATTCTCATCAACCATTTTAAGAGAGAGCGGTATTTCCAGAGCGGCTTGTACTCTTTTAAAATCACTCTTGGAATCTGTCTTTACACTATCAATAGGGCGTATATAATTAGAAAAAGGCACATAATCTGCCTTGACTTGTCCTGAAATGCCTGTTTGTGCTTTGCCTGCAATTGAAGCAAAAAATAGTACCCAATAAAAAACCAGTTTCTTCATGTCAAATTTATTTTTGCACGAAGTACGCAGTTCAGCCATACATCATGAAATTCATTTGACGAATAGCTTGGCTGTTTTGACGAAAGGTTTTTATTCCGGGAAATGTAAAATGATTATCGGGGAGTTTACACCAAATTTCCATTATCCAGGAACTTTGCGGCTCTGCGCCTTTGCGTGAAATAGTTGCTCGCAAAGGCGCAGAGCCGCTAAGCAATTGGAGTTGGTTTGGTATAAACTTCGGATAATCAATTAACTTTAAACAAAAAGTCCCGCTTTTCAGCAGGACTTTATTATTAAGAATAGCTAAATCTTACAAATCAAACTTGATTCCTTGTGCCAAAGGCAACTTGGTAGTATAGTTGATTGTATTCGTTTGTCTTCTCATATATACTTTCCAGGCGTCAGAACCTGATTCACGTCCGCCTCCGGTTTCTTTTTCACCACCAAAAGCACCACCGATTTCAGCGCCAGAAGTTCCGATGTTTACGTTTGCAATTCCACAGTCAGAACCTGCAACAGAAAGGAATCTTTCCGCTTCACGCAAATTGTTGGTCATGATTGCAGAAGACAATCCTTGTGCCACACCATTTTGAAGATCGATTGCATTTTCAACTTCTCCAGAATATTTCAACAGGTATAGAACTGGTGCAAATGTTTCGTGCTGTACGATTTCAAAAGAATTGTCTGCTTCAGCAATTGCCGGTTTCACATAACATCCACTTTCATAACCTTCGCCAGAAAGAACGCCACCTTCAACAATAATTTTACCGCCTTCAGCTACTACTTTTTCCAAAGCTTTGTTGTACATTTCAACTGCATGTGTATCGATAAGCGGCCCAACGTGATTGTTTTGGTCTAGTGGGTTTCCTATTTTCAATTGTCCGTAAGCCGCAACGATTGCATCTCTTACTTTATCATAAATGCTTTCGTGAATAATTAAACGACGTGTTGAAGTACATCTTTGTCCTGCAGTTCCTACAGCGCCAAAAACAGCTCCGATAACTGTCATTTTAATATCTGCATCCGGAGTTACGATGATAGCATTGTTTCCTCCCAACTCCAATAATGATTTCCCTAAACGTCCGGCTACAGCCTGAGCTACTATTTTTCCCATTCTTGTAGAACCTGTTGCAGAAACCAAAGGAACGCGAACATCTGCAGTCATCCACTCACCTACTTTGTAGTCGCCGTTAATCAGGCAGGAAATACCTTCCGGAAGGTTGTTTTCTTTTAGGACTTCTGCGATGATATTTTGACAAGCGATACCACATAACGGTGTTTTTTCAGATGGCTTCCAAACACAAACATCACCTGCAATCCAGGCCAAAGCGGTATTCCATGACCAAACGGCTACTGGGAAGTTGAAAGCAGAAATGATTCCAACAACTCCTAATGAATGGTACTGCTCATACATTCTGTGTCCAGGACGCTCTGAATGCATTGTTAATCCGTGCAACTGACGGGACAGTCCAACGGCAAAATCGCAGATATCAATCATTTCCTGAACTTCTCCAAGACCTTCCTGGAATGATTTACCCATTTCATAGGAAACCAATTTACCAAGAGCTTCTTTTTTCTCGCGCAATTTCTGACCAAACTGACGAACGATTTCTCCACGCTGTGGCGCCGGCATTAATCGGAAAGTTTTGAAAGCTTCGGTAGCGCTTTTCATTACTTTTTCATAATCCTCTTTTGTAGTAGTTTTTACTTTTCCGATTAGCTGACCGTCAACCGGAGAGTAGCTTTCAATGATTTCACCATTTGAAAACCAGCTGTTTCCTGTTGAAGTTCCTTCGTTAATTGCCGCCAAGCCCAATTGTTGCAAGGCTTCAGTCATTCCAAATTGATTTGCTATTGTTGCCATTTATAACTTTTTGATTGTAAATTGTATTATTTTTTGCGAAGTTATGATTTATAGGTGGATTTTGCGAATCAAAATGTTTTTTTAGCAATTGTCTTTCCTTTTCTTAAAGAATTAAAACAGATTTCGCTTCTTAAATATAAATACGCCCAGAATGGAAATGAATAGTGACATGAGCAGGATAATCCAAAATCCCAGCGGACTTGCCTGAAGGTTATTAGGCACGTTCATTCCGTACAGGCTCGCTACCAATGTAGGAATCATCAAAATGATTGAAATGGAAGTCAGCCGTTTCATGATAACGTTCAGGTTATTCGAAATTACAGAAGCATAAGCGTCCATCATTCCGGTTAAAATGTTGCTGTAGACATTTGTCGTCTCTTCTGCCTGCCGCAATTCAATTTCTACGTCTTCAACCAAATCGGGGTTAAGTGTTGTTTTCTGATTTTTTAAATTTTTGATTCTATGGAAAAGGATATCATTCCCTTTTAAAGATGTTATAAAAAATACCAGACACTTTTCAATTTGCAGCAAGGCCTGGAGTTCTTCATTTTTTATTGATTTTTCCAGATTGCTTTCAGCCAATTTGATACGCTGGTTAATGTGTTTCAGATATTTCTGATACCAGACACTGGATGATAGCAATAATTTGAGTACTAAATCATAATGCGAAGCGATTGCTATTTTTTTACGCTGCGTATACAGCACAAAATCTTCCAGCATGTCGTTGGGTTGAAAACATAAGGAAACAAAAACATCGTCGTTAAAAATCAGTCCCAAAGGAGCCGTATTAAAGGGTAGCTTTTCGTCATTGCTCTTAAAAGGGATTCTCAGGATAATGAGATTCCAGCCGTTTTCGGTTTCCAGACGCGGACGTTCGTCAATATCTTCAATGTCATTATAAAAGGCTTCAGGGATTTTTAAATCTTCAAGAAGGTATCTGATTTCTTCTCTAGTTGGAGAAACCGCATTAATCCAGCAGCTTTCGTTTGGGTTTTGGGCAGGAATAAGCCCGCTGTCATTTTTGTAGAATGTAATCATAATGCAATGCTATTTCTAAGAACAGCTTGCGATATGACGCGCTGTCCTTACATTAATAAAATGTTCTTCTGATAATAATCGTCCATTTTTTAAGGATAATTTTAAATGCGGCGCGAAGGTATGACATTAAATATGAAACTGTTATCTCCATTATGTTTTTTTTAGCACAATAAAAAAACCTTGCTTGTTGAGCAAGGTTTTCAGTTTTTGAAGAGCACCACAATATTATCTCTTTAATGTGTATTTTTTATCGGCTTCCATAATGGTTCCGCATTTTGTACAGGTACGTAATGTTTTGGAATTATAAAAATGCTGAAAATGCGGCAGGAAATCTTTTTCAATATCGTTGAGCTCAAAGTAGACATCGTAAAGTTTGTGGTTACAGTTTTCACAGAACCAAAGCAGTCCGTCCGTATAGCCTTTTCCTGCTCTTTTTCTTTCAATAACCAGACCTATAGAACCTGCTGAACGAACCGGAGAGTGTGGTGTTTTGGCCGGATGAAGATACATATCTCCGGCATGGAGTTCCATTTCCTTGCGTTTGCCGTCTTCCTGAATGATTACTTTTATAGAGCCTTCAAGCTGATAGAACAATTCTTCGGTTTCATTATAATGGTAGTCTTTTCGGGCATTTGGCCCGGCTACTATCATTACGATATAGTCTTCAGAATCAACATAAATGTTTTTATTCCCAACAGGCGGTTTTAGCAGATGCCTGTTCTCTTCAATCCATTGATTGAGATTGAACGGTTTTGAAATTGCCATAGCTTTAATATTTCTACTAAATTACTAAAAATAAAAAAGGCCAGTAAAAAACTAGCCTTTAAAATTATTTTACCTCTTTTATCAGGTACAGATACACGGGAAAGTGGTCACTGAATCCTACCTGACCGTTGGAGTTTCTTAGCGGATAACCTTTATATTGTCCTGTTGTTTGTGTAAGGAAAGGCTTGTTGTAAACACCGGCTTTCCAGAAACGATAGGAAGAATAATCTTTTCTGATTAATGGCTCGGAAAGAATCATCTGGTCAAATAAATCCCAGGCGTCTCTATAGGCCAAAGTTCCGATTCCTTTATTAGACATTTCTTCCATAGGGTTGTACATGCCTCTTTCTTTGGTTTCTTCTTTTTTGGCTTTGGCTCCTAATTCAACCTTAACACTCTTATTATAAGGACCATCATTTAAGTCACCCATAGTAATGATTTTTGCGTTTGGATTGATATTATACAACGAGTCAATAATTTTTCTATTTAATCTTCCGGCAGCCTCACGGTTTGGACTTGATTTTTGTTCACCTCCTGAACGTGATGGCCAGTGGTTTACGATAAAGTGCATTTCTTCTCCATCCAGCAATCCGGTAACCAACAACTGGTCACGGGTATAAATTCTCTTTGTCTTATCTGTCTGGTCATAAATGATTAGCGGAATATTGATAGAACTCGTTGGTTTGAAATGCTTTTTTTGGTATAGCAATGCCACGTCAATTCCTCTTTTGTCCGGAGAGTCATAATGAACAATACCATAATCCTTGTTAATCAAAAGCGGTTGTTTTACCAAATCTTCAAGAACACCTCTGTTTTCAATTTCTGCACCACCAATAATCACAGGAGATTCCTTCTGTTGGTCGCTGGTTCCAATTTCATTCAAAACCCTGCTAAGATTTGCCAGTTTCTTTTTGTATTTCTCCGCTGTCCAATTTTGTGTACCTGTTGGGGTATACTCTTCATCATTTACATTTGCATTGTTAATCGTGTCAAACAAGTTCTCAAAGTTGTAGAATGCAATGGTTTGCACTCTAAACTTCTTATCCTGAGCTTGCGCAACATTTATTGAAGATAATACAATGAAAAGGGCAATAAATTTTTTAATTCTCATAAATCCAATATTAATTAAATATGAAGTTTAACATAAACTTGGGAGCAAAAGTAAATAATATTAATTAATAATGTAACTTTGCCGCCGTTAAGAAATTGTATTTCTAACAAAAAGGGATTAATCATTAAATTTATTTATGAAAAAACTTGTAATTAGTATTTTATTTGTAATGCAAGTCGTTTTTGCTTTTGCTCAGCAGGGGTCCTTAGTTAAGGGTAAAGTTGTTGACTCAAAAACTCAAAAACCATTGCAAAATGTAGTAGCTACAATTCGAAACACAACATTGACCGCTTTGACAAATTCTGACGGTGTATTTGTTTTCGAAAATGCGCCACACGGCAGCCATCTTCTTGAAGTTTCAAGTACTGGCTATTCTCGTCAAATCCTGTCTATCGATGTTGAAGGTCAACCTTTAGATTTGGGAGTTGTTGTTTTGGCAGAAGACATTACTTCTGAGCAGCAATTAAGCTTGATTACCATTACTGAAAATGATTTGGGTGATGACAACAGCGGTTCAGAAAGTACATCTGGATTGTTACAGGCAACAAGAGACGCTTTCCAGCAATCGGCAGCGTTCAACTGGGGTCAGGCACGTTTTAGAATCAGAGGTCTGGACAACGAATACGGAACCACGATGATTAACGGTATCGTTATGAACAAAGTATATGATGGCCGACCACAATGGAGTAACTGGGGAGGTTTGAACGACGCTACTAGAAACCAAGAATTTACTATGGGTTCTGCTCCTTCTGACTATACTTTCGGAAGTATCTTAGGAACTCAGGAAATCAATACAAGAGCTTCATTTTACAGACCTGGTACCAGAATTTCTTTCTCCGGAACCAATACAAACTACAGCTGGAGAATGATGGGAACTCATGCTTCAGGAATGAATAAAGATGGAATTGCTTATGTGATTTCTGCTTCAAGAAGATGGGCTCAGGAAGGTTATTTTGACGGAACTGATTACAGCGCAAACTCTTTCTTTGCAAGTATTGAAAAAAGATTTAATGATAAACACAGCTTAAACTTTACATCAATCTATGCTCAAAACAGCAGAGGTAAAAACTCTCCAAACACGGCTGAAGTTAACAGAATTGCTGGAGAAAAATACAACTCATACTGGGGATGGCAAGATGGTGAGAAAAGAAACTCAAGAGACAAAGATGTTGAAGAGCCAATCTTTATGTTAAGCCACTATTGGAAAATTACTGACAAGACAAACTTAAACACCAATGTTTCTTACCAATTTGGTAAAATCGGAAACAGCCGTCTTGATTTCCAAAACGTAAACAACCCTGATCCTACTTACTACAGAAACCTTCCTAGCTACTATACTTCAATGTATGATGGAAATACCTTTGTAGGAAATTCAGAAGCTAATATTTTAGAAGCTTCAAGAGCCCGTTTCTTAACTAACAGACAAATTGACTGGAATGCAATGTATGCTGCTAACAGCAGAACAGCTGCAGGAAACAGTGTTTATGCATTGTATGAAGACAGAACAGATGACAAAACCTGGACTGCAAACTCTATCTTAAATACTCAACTTTCTGACAACATCATTCTTAATGCTGGTGCAACTTACAGAAAGCTAAAATCGCATAACTTCCAAAACATGCTTGACCTTCTTGGAGGACAGTATTTTAATGATATCGACAATTTCTACACTGGAAATTTTGCTCAGTCTGACTTGAACAATCCAAACAGACAAGTAGGTGTGGGAGATACTTATGGTTATAACTATAATTTGCTTGCTGATGTAGCTGATGCTTTCACGCAATTTAAATTCAACTACAGCACATTCGATTTCTACCTTGCTCAATCATTTTCCCGTTCTCAATACCAAAGAGAAGGTTTGTACAGAAACGGACTTTATGCAAACAACTCTTTTGGAAAAAGCGACAAGATTGTTTTTGAAAACTTCGGATTCAAAGGAGGTATGACATACAAAATGACCGGAAGACAAATGTTCGATGTTAATGCAATCTACATGACTAAAGCGCCTTCATTGAGAAATACTTTCCCTAATGCGCGTTTGAACAACATCATCGTTCCGGATATCAACAGTGAAAACATCATGAGTGTTGACGCAAGTTATATCATCAGAGCACCTAAATTGAAAGCAAGATTGACAGGTTTCTACTCAACAATCAAAAATGCTACTGAAACTTCATTCTTCTTTGCTGAAGGAGTATTTGAAGGAGATGGTTCTGATGCCAACGCTTTCGTTGCTGAAACAGTAACCAATATCAATAAGAAAAACATGGGTGTTGAATTGGGTATCGAATACCAAATTATCCCAACATTGAAATTTACTGCTACCGGAACTTACGGACAGTATACTTATGACAACAATCCTAATGTAAGTATCAATAACGACGCTCTTGCAGCTCTTGTACAAGAAGGTTCTCTGGCAAGTGTAGGCGCGCCAAATACACAAGTAAATTTTGGACAGGCTAACTTGAAAAATTACCGTCTTCCAGGTATGCCACAACAGGCTTACTCTGTGGGTCTTGAATATAGAGATCCTCACTTCTGGTGGATTGGTGCTAACGCAAACTACCTGGCAAGCAACTATTTAGATGTATCTGCATTATTGAGAACACACAATTTCTTTGAAAACTCTGCAGATCCTTACGGAATGGATTTCCCATTCTCTGATATTGATCGTGAGAATGCAAGAAAATTGTTGAAACAAGAGAAATTTGATGATTTTTATTTAGTAAATTTAACTGGAGGAAAATCATGGAGAATCGGTGGTAAAACTGTAGGATTCTTTGCAAGTATCAACAACGTATTCGATCAGACATACAAAACAGGTGGATTTGAACAGGCAAGAAATGCTAACTATCAAGAGTTAAACAGAGACGTTTCAAGCGGAACTCCTTCTTTTGGTCCAAAGTATTTCTACGGATATGGAAGAACTTATTTTGTAAACCTTTACATCAACTTCTAAAATTGCGTATTATGAAAATGAATAAGATAACAACATTATTATTCGCATCTCTTACGATGGGAATGATGTCAAGCTGTGTAAATGATGATGACACTAGCCTTCCAGAATATACTCCGCTAATTTTTGGTGAAGATTTTTCAGAAGGTGCAGACAACACATTGTTTGAAAAAGAAGGATGGTTAAACTTTGCTGAAACCGGTACTGTTCGTTGGACAAATCAGGTTTACAGCGGAAATGGTTATGCAGAATTCACATCATACCAATCTGGCCAGTCCTCAAACATTGGATGGTTAATCACTCCAGGTATTGACCTTGATGCTCAGGAGGGCGAGAAATTAGTTTTCCAGACAGCTCAGGCTTTTGTTGACAACGCAGCAAATACGATTGAAGTATTAATTTCTACTGACTTTGACGGAACCAATGTTACTGCAGCTACATGGCAGTCATTGAGCGCAACTTTCCCGACAACTTCTGCAACTTATTACCAATTTATTAAGTCCGGAGTAATTGATTTGTCAAGATTTACCGGAACTGCTCATATCGCATTCAGAGTAAAAGGAAACGGTACGACATTAGACGGTACTTATCAAATTGATAATATTAGAGTTTATAACTAATTCTATTAAAAGTAAAAAAATGAAATCTATTATATTTAAATCTATATTTGTCTCTATGATTGCTGCCGGATTAATTTCTGGTTGTGCTAATGACGACAATTATAATACGCCAAACCTTGGATGTGTTGATCCGGGATTGACGGCTACTAAAACGGTTCAGCAGATTATTGCAATGGCTACCGGAACTCCAAAGTTGTATGAAGATGACGATATCATTGAAGGATATGTAACTTCAAGCGATGAAAAAGGAACTTTCTTTAAGACTATTTCTATGCAGACGCTTCCTGAAACAGGAGCTCCTGTAGGATTCAGCATTGCTTTGAACGTTTCTTCAACTTTTGCTGAAGGATTTACTCCAGGGACTAAAGTTTACATCAAGCTAAAAGGCTTGTACTATGCTAATGTTTTCAACTCTTTACAGATTGGTGCCCTATATCAAGGAAATCAAATTGGAAGAATCTCTGAAAATGTTTGGAGACAGTTTATCTTCCCTTCTTGCACAAGAGTAAATGAGAATGACATGGTAAGAACGGTAACACTTGCTCAGGCTTATAACAATGCTAACCTGAACACACTTATCGAAATCAACGATGTACGTTTTGCTGATGCTTCCGTAGGAAGAAAATATTATGATATTGATTCAGGTGGTGGGGCAACAAACCACTTTATCACATCTGCATCTACAGGTGGTGCTTCAAATATTATCCGTTTCAGCAGCTTTGCTCCTTTTTCAGGAAACAGAGTTCCTTCAGGAAGTGGAAAAATCAGAGGTGTAATGACTAAATACAACTCCGATTTCCAATTCATCGTAAGATACGAAAGCGACATCCAATTAAGCGGAAACAGAAGTTTTAACTTTTTGGGAAGCTTTACAGAAAACTTTGAAAGCTATGTTGCTAACCAAAGTAACTTCCCGAACTATTTCAACAAACCTTTTGTTGGAACTAAAGTTTGGAACATCAAAACTACAGCTTCTAAATATCTGGAAATGTCATCTTTTGGAACACCGAATGAAGATAACAAAACGATGTTCTTCGTTCCGGTTGACATGACAGCTGCCAATACAATGACTTTCAAATATAAAGTTTCATTCCCTGTAACAGGTCATGCTCCTTTAAAAGTATATTATACGACAAACTACACTCCTGGCCAAGATATCAGAAATGCAGCTATCGTTGATATTACATCTAGCTTTAACATTGGAACAAGCCAGACTTTTGTAAATGCCGGAACATTCACAATTCCTGCAAACGTTACAGGAAACGGATTCTTCATTTTTGAATATACCGGTTCCGGACTTACCAACCCAAGACTTACAACAAACTTTGGTATCGATGATATCGTAGTTAACTAAGATAAAGGTTACATAATAAAAAATCCCCGTTGAGTTTCAACGGGGATTTTTTTATTTAGCAAAACCCTGGACTTCATTGTCAAGCCCGATTGTCATTTCAGGTACCAAGTTAAACATCTTTAAGAATAGCCTTCAGCAACACCACGGTTTTTTCAAGTTTAGTCGCTTTCGGCAAATTTTCAGAATCTATAATTAGTGAGCATCGTTTTTCTGGCCTCTTTACGTTTAAAAAGAATTCGAACTTATCTTTTATTGTAATTGAGACAATAGTTTCTAAAAACGGCTTAAAAAAGCCTTATTGCCCATCATTACAATTAAAAAGAAACCATCACAAAAAACTCAAAAAAAGAATATTGTACGGGAGAATTTCCAAACTAAGAGGTTTTTCACAATTCTATTTAAATTAGATTTAGCCACAGATTAAAATAATTACACAGATTTAAGAAGCAGCCTGTTAATTAAAGAATGTAAAAGATTTGTTTTTAAGCTGCTCTTTTTAAACATAAAGCACATAAAGTTCCCAACCATTAATTCCCGTTTGAGTTGTTCTAATTTGCTTTCCAAAATCTTTTGAAACATGCGATTATTAACATCAAAAAAACATTGCCAAATAAGAAACATCTAATTTGAGACAAAGCCTCTTAAAAAGCCAAAAAACACCTTTTAACACTAGCTTATCTATAAAAGTAATCCCAAAGAATAAAGACTAAAAACCTACGCCTTAAAAAAGAAGTATAAAATTGTTTATCTTCAATAATTTTCTATCCACTTTCCACTTTCCACTTTCCACTTTCCACTTTCCACTTTCCACTTTCCACTTTCCACTT